>NZ_MCRI01000130.1 GCF_001720165.1 Methylophaga muralis | reverse complement strand
AGCGCGTTTTTAGTTTTAGTAATACGTTTAAACGTGCCCGTTTTTTCTTACCCTGACGTAGATCTTCCCAAAATCCTTTATATTCAGAAGACTTTACATAATCGGAATCACAGAAAATTTTATGATGTTGACCAATAACTTCTGATTTATCATAACCAATAACCGCTAAGAAGTTATCGTTGACGGCTTCAACGATTCCATCTGGGCTAAATCGTATAGTGGCGACAGAAGCATCAATGGAATCAATGAGACTTTCAAGTTCGTTATATTGATACCGAATTTCAGCCAACTCGGCTTTGAGTAATTT
>NZ_MCRI01000129.1 GCF_001720165.1 Methylophaga muralis | reverse complement strand
CCATCAGACCACGTCTCTTTATATTGTAATCCCCAGCCCTTTCGATTAGTTGTTTAGGCTTGGTTTTTTGCTTTCTTTTATCGTTGAGATAAGACTGATAAATGCTCTCTAACTTTGACTCAAGATTACAAACAAATTTTTGATAGCTTTCATCTCCAATCATACTAGATGGGACAGTTTGCAAAACAAGATTTCTAGACCAGTTATCGTAGAGGAAACCTGTCTTTAAAAAAGCTTTCATCAACACTAAAGCATTTTCAAAATCATCGTAATTTCGCTCATGTAAAAAATCATCTTGAAATGCGGGGCGGTCGAATGACTTTCTCAAAGCAG
>NZ_MCRI01000128.1 GCF_001720165.1 Methylophaga muralis | reverse complement strand
GTTTTTTATCTTCAAGCCTGTCTATCGCTGCTTGATAGGCTGCAACCGCGTCATAATCCAGTTCAATAAGATCATTCAGGTCTTTTATAATTTCTTCCGCATCAACAAGTTCTGTCATAACTTCTTTCCTCAAAATATTAATAAAGCTCACTTAATCAATGAATTTAGGAATGAAAAAGACGACATTCAGTAAATCCCATTAATACCTGCTCCGGAATTTCAGGAACAAGCATAGATCATTAGTTATTTGTAACTGTGTACTAGGTCAGCAATGGCTGTGCCAACAAACAGAAATTATTAGCCTCAATGGGAATGCGGCTTTAGAGCGGGAATTT
>NZ_MCRI01000127.1 GCF_001720165.1 Methylophaga muralis | reverse complement strand
ATTTCACAAGCAGGAAAAGGTGGGGGTTGAAGCAAAAATAGCTCTAGAGGAGTACCTGGAGTGGCGGGCCAATTACACTTTATTATTGATTCTTCTACTCCTGTTTCATCATTAAAATTTTTGAAATCAGAACAATAAATATCAACATTAGGCCATTTTTTTGATGAAATGATATGATTCTCAACCAAATCATTAGAAAGCCAATCGTCAGAATCAAGAAAAATAGTAAATATCCCATTAGCTGCAGCAAAACCGGTATTTCTAGCAGCGCTAACCCCCTTATTGGGTTGTTTAATTAATGTTACGTTTGCATCGCTGTAAGTTTCAACAACCTTT
>NZ_MCRI01000126.1 GCF_001720165.1 Methylophaga muralis | reverse complement strand
ATATATATAGCCACCCAAAAAAAGACACCATCCGAGAATCGGACAGTGTCAAAGGTAACCATTTAAATTATTTTGAACGGAATCCGTCAAAATAATATAAATGGTTGGGGTGAAGGTTATTTCATTTTCATCTGGTATCAATAACTGAATAATCTTAGGATCTAAGCATTTTTAAGTTATTGTTGATTTATAAATTTAATTAATTAAAGGTGATTTATTTTTTATAGTGGTGGTCTGCGGCCGGTAATAAAAAATATGAGTGCGAGCACTAAACCCACAACAAATAAAATCCAGGCAATGCTGCTAGCTGTACCTGCAACACCTGTTAAACCTAAA
>NZ_MCRI01000125.1 GCF_001720165.1 Methylophaga muralis | reverse complement strand
CCCGCCTTCACCAGAAAAAGTTCAACAAAATACAGATAAATACGGTATCGAAAATATTGTAGTTCTATATGAAAAAGTGCTGTTGATACCATAATCTTTTAATCAAAAACCTAATGCGGAACACACCTGTAAATGATTTTTTTAGTTATTCCATCTTTAATTCCGACAGGACCTATTAAAGGTGCGATTGCGTTTGCAAACCAGGCCATTTTTACAAATGATGTCACTCTCATTACATTGAAAGGGGGCTCGGGTGCTGATGCGGAAATCGATAATCGAATTAAGGTGATTAACCTTGAGAGTTTTCAAGGCTATAAAGATAAAGCCACAGAGTTACGCA
>NZ_MCRI01000124.1 GCF_001720165.1 Methylophaga muralis | reverse complement strand
CAGAAAGGTGACATATTCTGCATTTTAAATGCATGTTGGGAAAGATTGCCGAAGTCATTAATACACATAACGGGCAATAATTATTCAAAGCGTTAGAAAAAAGGATTTGCTGCTGACCTATGCAGGCTGATAAAGAATTTATAACCAGGTTGCTTGGATCCGTTTTTTTATCGAGATTGAATTTATCATTTAGTTTTGCGTTATCTGAGAGTATGACATCAACAATAATGTTAATTACTAGAGTCATGTTGAACGACTATTAAGAAAATAAACGTGTCCCGAAATAATCTCTCCATAGACTCCTCAAGGGGCATGGCTAGATTCAGTTACGGGACACCGAAAAAATATCT
>NZ_MCRI01000123.1 GCF_001720165.1 Methylophaga muralis | reverse complement strand
AGTCGACTTTAGTCCGTTCGCAAAATACATCACGCTGATATGTACGAAGGATGGCAACATTCAACTTTCTTATTGATATATTAAAAAATATAAAGAAAAAATTGCATTATTAACATTCAAAGGTCAAAAAAATCATCATCGTCCCAGCGTGGTCTATCTAAAAAGAGGGCAGTCAGCAGTTAAGCGTCACCTTGCTAATGAAAGCGATTTATTAGATTTACTCAGTAAAGATTATGATGTCTCATCATATATTGCAGAGACAACACCCATCAATGAGCTGTACGCAGCAGTTTTTAATGCTGACCTTATTATCGGTATTGAAGGTAGCCAGTTAGCGCATGGTATAGTGGCAGGTAAAG
>NZ_MCRI01000122.1 GCF_001720165.1 Methylophaga muralis | reverse complement strand
GTCATAAGTTTCTTTACGTGCATTATTGCCGTGTCTCACGACAACACAATAATGCGCCTTGTTTACTTTACTTCCCGCTTTGTTAAAGAGCAGTGTATTAAACACTTTAAAATAAACTTATTAAGCTCACTTTGAAGTATCTATTCACCTAGACAGAGATTGGTTGTTCGTATCAAAAAGGTTGGTGGAGCTACGCGGGATCGAACCGCGGACCTCCTGCGTGCAAGGCAGGCGCTCTCCCAGCTGAGCTATAGCCCCTTTCGGCATACTCGGTTCCACTTTAACCCCAAAAAGGGCTTTTTCTCAGGTTGGTTTTAAGTCGGCAAAGTTGCCGCTAGGCAATGAGCCGGCTTTAAAAGCCAAG
>NZ_MCRI01000121.1 GCF_001720165.1 Methylophaga muralis | reverse complement strand
TACATAAGTTTCTTTACGTGCATTATTGCCGTGTCTCACGACAACACAATAATGCGCCTTGTTTACTTTACTTCCCGTTTTGTTAAAGAGCAGTGTATTAAACACTTTAAAATAAACTTACTAAGCTCACTTTGAAGTATCTATTCACCTAGACAGAGATTGGTTGTTCGTATCAAAAAGGTTGGTGGAGCTACGCGGGATCGAACCGCGGACCTCCTGCGTGCAAGGCAGGCGCTCTCCCAGCTGAGCTATAGCCCCTTTCGGCATACTCGGTTCCACTTTAACCCCAAAAAGGGCTTTTTCTCAGATTGTTCGGTTTTGCTGGTGAAGCTGCTTTCTGGCAGTGAGCCAGCAAAAGCGGGCAAT
>NZ_MCRI01000120.1 GCF_001720165.1 Methylophaga muralis | reverse complement strand
GTTGCTCTTGTGTTGCCTTTGATTGTGATACAGGTCCACGGGACATTATCGAGCACAACCAAAATGGACTTTTAGTGAGCCCAGAAAATGTTGACGACATGGCCGATGCGATTAGTCTATTAATTAATGACAATGGTTTACGTAACAAGCTATCTCAAAATGCAATTTCTGTTCGCGAGAATTTTTCTGAAAACGCAATTCTTATTAAATGGTGTGATCTGATTGAATCAATATAAACCACCTATTACTAAGCAAATTGAAGGCTGTGCCTGTGCTTATGGCAAATAAAAATGCTGAGAAGAAAGACAGCATTGTATTTTTCATCAGCTCACTTGGTGGTGGTGGTGCAGAAGGCGTTTGTGTAAGTTTGGCAAATGCCTTAGCTAAAAGAGGTTGGCAGGTAAA
>NZ_MCRI01000119.1 GCF_001720165.1 Methylophaga muralis | reverse complement strand
CACCAACTGCGCCCAGACCATCTGAATCATTTTCTAAACTTGGGATAGCCATACCGATACCAGCCCAACCACCTACACCAGACAGGATAGAAATATACTGTTTGTTGTTGTGTTTGTAGGTATTAACGTTACCGATAATGCCTGATGCTGTTTTGAATCTCCACAGTTCACGACCTGATTGGGCATCAACTGCTTTCAGGTAACCTTCCAGCGTACCGTAGAACACAACATCAGAGGCAGTTGCTAACGCACCTGACCATACTGAGAAACGCTCTGGGTTTGACCAGACGATTTTACCTTCACGAGCATCCCAAGCAATGAAGTTACCCAAGTGCGTGCTGCCTTCTGGTGGGTACATGCTCAATGTCGCACCAACGTATGGTTGACCGGCTACGTATTCAACTTCGAATGGTTCGTAGTCCATGCAAACATGGTTAGTTGG
>NZ_MCRI01000118.1 GCF_001720165.1 Methylophaga muralis | reverse complement strand
CTTTGGCTTAGCAATTCAACCCAAAATGTCAGGACATCAGTAAACCATAGGCCACCAGTCCGATACAGGCCAGTGACATAACTATAATGAACTCAATGAAGTGTTCCATTAACCATTCTTCTAATTTGTGCATGATAAATCTCCAAAACAACGGTAAATAGTGTGTTTCCGTTGTTGATTATCATGCTGACCCCGCTAGAAGACATTGATCTGGATCAAATCATACTCGAGTGTGGTTTACATCGTTTGACCGGCGATTTAAACCAGCAGTTTTTACTTGGATAAATACCAGCCGATAGCAACTAAACCCAACCAGAAAATGGTAAAGAGCAAGATGATGTGCGGAAATTTTTGCATCAAAAATTCATCGATTTTTTTGAACATGATTACCTCGTACTTGATTCTTTTTTAACTCATAAAGATACCAGTTGCGCATCAATTATGCCAG
>NZ_MCRI01000117.1 GCF_001720165.1 Methylophaga muralis | reverse complement strand
AGCTTTGCCAGCCACACTTGCTATGGCAGATGGACCTTTTTCCCAATCAACAAATTTATGTGAACTAGGATCTCTTCCACTAGCATAAAACTCTATGCCGATAATAGTGATATAACTCGGGTCTTTAATTCCTTGAATTACACTAGAAGTATTTGAGTCAATTATAGGTCTTTTAGCATTATCATCACCATATGAACCAAATACCATATGTGCATTTTGTGATTTACCAGATTTAAGCCACATCTTGTCGACTAAATCAAAATGATCGCCTTTCTTAAAGAGGATCCAATCTGGTTTCCCTGCTCGGATTTGTGCGTATGCTTTTTTCAATTGTTTTATATGCTTGTATATTAGTCGGATTAAATGGATTCGTAATGCTAATACCACTATAGGGTTTCGCTAGACTATCATCCCCTTCACTAGAACTCACATAGACAATTCTAGTATCGATATCGGGTT
>NZ_MCRI01000116.1 GCF_001720165.1 Methylophaga muralis | reverse complement strand
CCTTCATATAAAGATGTAAGAACGGTAGCGTTTGCCTGTTGGTAAATGGGAATCATGTTCTTTTGATAACCAACAAAATCCACTCGATCCTGAATATTCAAATTTACCGTCAGCATTTTCAATTCACTCTCTAGTTGTCCTTCTCCTACAACTTTCAGTTTGAGTTCTGGAAAATCTTTGGTAAGAATGGCAAAGCTCTCAATAGCCAAATGAAACGCTTTTTGTTTCTCAAGCCGGCCCACACAGAGTAAATAGTGATGTTTGCGAATGGATGTTGAAGCAATATCTTTTGCAGCTTCATGGATGCGACTGTTAACAGGATTATAGATAACAACGGACTTCGAGCTAATTTGAGGATAAAGACTGATTAACTCTTCCTGCATGGCATAACATTGATTGATGACTAAATCGACTTTGTTATAGAGCCGATGAATCAATGGAAATACGATAAATTTTCG
>NZ_MCRI01000115.1 GCF_001720165.1 Methylophaga muralis | reverse complement strand
TCGTAGTTAGTGGCCACAAAGAAAGGCTGTTCATCGCGATCTAAGGCAACCACAAAACAGTTCACCTTTTCCCCCTCCTATCCAGATCTTGGAATTCGAGATTCGCATGCTCTTGAAACCAATTTGGGAAGAAGCCATTTCAATAAGACCTGTTTCAGCAATTTTTCCTCCTAAACTAATGCATAACGCACACCGCAGCCGCAGACAGTGTGGAGTGCTGGCTGTCGGACTGCCGGTTTTTGTTAGGTATTGAAATAATCACAACTTAGATTTCTAGGCTTAATGACATATGTTTTCACATTTTTAGGCTCATACTTTACGACTGCACCAAAATTGGAAATAAGCGAGCGCATGGCGGAATTATCGTTGGCAACAACCAATTCAATTGGAAGTGAAAGCTTTAAAAGATGAGCTATTGTATTTCTGCCTATTCCCTTTCTCTTTCCCGCTTCGCAGATATGAAGTTCGTG
>NZ_MCRI01000114.1 GCF_001720165.1 Methylophaga muralis | reverse complement strand
AATCCCTACATTGATAGTTCAAGCTCTCTTCTTGAAGTCGGTTGCGGAGAGGCTACGACCTTATCTGGGGTAGTTCAGCATTTAACTAACTTTCCATCCAAAGTATTAGGATTTGATATTAGTTGGTCGCGTTGTTTTTATGGACTTAACTGGTTAAAACAAAATGCGCTTAAAGCTGATTTATTTGTGGCGGATTTATTTGAAATCCCATTAGCTGATTCAAGTGTGGATATTATCTATACTTCCCATTCGCTTGAACCCAATGGTGGTCGTGAGGAAGCAGCGCTAAAAGAATTACTTCGTGTTGCGCGAAGAGCTGTAATATTATTTGAACCAATATATGAGCTTGGGAATGTTGAAGCTCAATTGAGAATGGACACCCATAAGTATGTTAAGCAGCTAAAAAATGTCGCGGAAAATTTAGGCGGTATTGTAAATAAATCCGCCACAAATAAATCAGCTTTAAGCGCATTTTGTTTTAACCAGTTAAGTCCATAAAAACAACGCGACCAA
>NZ_MCRI01000113.1 GCF_001720165.1 Methylophaga muralis | reverse complement strand
ATGTCGGTTCAAAAAAACGCAATTACTTTAAATTTGTGAACAGTTTCACTATAAATATTCCAACATAAAATTAACATTTGTTGACCTCTTAGTTAATAAGAGGCTATATAATGCACTTTAAAAACACCTCTGCCCCCCAGAGGGTTTTTGGCCCGGCGGTAACGTCGGGCTTTTTATGCCGCATTTTCACTTATCGAACGTCTAAGCACAATTACTAGGTCAAACCTGAGTAATCTCCAGCTAATTAAATTTACGGAATTTATATTACTGCAACTCATATCAACTAAGTCAGACGATGGATTTATATTAGTATTAACTGATCGTTATTTATGCTTACAATCCAATGGTTCAAGCATTACAAACTAGAAATTTGGTACAGTGGTAACCATACGGCAGTACGACTGAGGTGTTTGTCTAACGAGAGAATTTTTTTCAGGCAAATTTATCTTACGAATCTCAACTACTAACACCGTAAATATGACACTCGATATGTTTTACTGCAATATCTTAGTCATTTTGTTAAGTGGTAC
>NZ_MCRI01000112.1 GCF_001720165.1 Methylophaga muralis | reverse complement strand
TTCAGACTCGAGTCAAAATTCGCTACGGAACAAGTTTTAACGATAACAAAACACATTCAATAACAGCAGGTTGGCAACATTCGATAACTGAGCGATTAACTGGTGGTCTCGCTTTAACTTATGCAAATTATAAATCCAGTGGTAATCAGCGGTCTGAATACGATACATATAATTTTGCGGTGACGAGTAGTTATCTGTTAAGTGAAAAATGGTCTCTTTCGGGACAAGTTGGTTATCGCACATTAGAAAATGAAATTACCCCGATAGTGGGGCCAACCCTTACAGATGAAAGCTCTGGCTCGTTATTTAGTTTTTCATCTGTGTATGAAGGTGAAAGTAATAATGTGACTTTTACTTTGGGCCGTTCACTCAATCCATCAGGTGAAGGTGTTGTAAATGAGCAGGATAGAATAAGTTTAAACTGGCGCAGAGACCTAAGTGATACAATGTCACTCACTATCAATACGTCATATCAAGAAAACACAAACAGCGGACAATATTAATAATATTGATCGCGAATACATGCAATTTTCACCCTCTTTGGCATGGCGGCTACA
>NZ_MCRI01000111.1 GCF_001720165.1 Methylophaga muralis | reverse complement strand
AGCCAACCCAACCTCGAGTTCCAAGTGTAATTATCCACTTACCATCTGTAACCGTAATATCCTCTCCGGTTTCAGAGTCATAAACGCGATTTCTCCCCCAACCACCCCAGCCAAATAGTGGTTTTTGACTTGCATGCTCAAGCAAACGTGTCTCATTGTCAAAGCGATAGAGAAGTGAACCTTGACGGTCAAGACTGATCATACCAGCAAGATTAGATACATCTTCATGGGGAAAAATTTTCATTGCACTGGTAACTGGATATGTAACAAAAACGATTGCAATCGCTAACGCCGCTATGGATGTCAACCTAGGCGGTGAGTATGTATACATTAAAACATAAAAACGCCAAAAATGAAGGCAGCGAGACTTTTCATTAATAGCGATACAGTAATCATGAAAATGAGAAGTAGCTTATATCAACACGTGTGAGTACACGAACTTTTATCTTATTCATAGCGGCAAGACAGGCGAGTCCAATCGCCAAGAAAAAAGCAACTAGTAAACCATGCCCCATAAAAACTATTGCCCGAAATCCTCCACTGCGATATTGCTGTATCCAAGAATGTGGAAAATAGCCA
>NZ_MCRI01000110.1 GCF_001720165.1 Methylophaga muralis | reverse complement strand
TTGCTAAAAACTATGAAGCTTCAGCTGTCGGCTTTGTATATAGCGAGTAAAGATCCAGCAATGCCTAAGCGTGCAAAGTGGTTGATTGTTATTGTGGTGGCGTATGCACTAAGCCCGATTGATTTAATTCCAGACTTTATTCCGATTATTGGCTATTTAGATGAATTGCTTATCTTGCCATTGGGAATTTATATTGCTATGAAAATGGTACCTGATGAACTTTGGCGAGATAGTCTGACTCAGGCCAAAACCAACCCCGTTAAATTGCCCGAAAATCGTTACGCAGCCATTGTAATAGTTGCTTGCTGGATTATCTTAGCTACCGGTTTTGGATACGCTTTTTGGTATTGGTTAATAAAATAAAAAGGTCCATTGCGGCCAACAAGGCTAATGAAATTAAAGTGCTTATACTACAAACCTTGGCAGCAGGATTATTGCCTTAACTGAACGTTTAATTGATCAACCACTTCAGCCCAATCGGAGTCTAAAGCCAGACATTCTTTTATAAATGCAGATTGGGATGGTGACCAGAAATAGGCATTTTCCAATTTCACGCCTTCAGGCAGGTCATGTTGCTTAATAAACTGTT
>NZ_MCRI01000109.1 GCF_001720165.1 Methylophaga muralis | reverse complement strand
CGAGAAGTAGTGTCCATGTCTGGATATATTGAAGGTCGTACTTAACCCTGCCTTCCATTTTATCTAGCGTATCTGTCTCGCCACGAAAGCCGTTTATCTGTGCTAAACCAGTGATTCCTGGTTTAACTTTATGCCGAAGCATGTAACCCTGGATTTTTGCCCTATATTCTTCATTATGCGCCACTGCGTGAGGTCTTGGTCCTACGATTGACATTGAACCACCTAGCGAATTAAAAAACTGCGGTAATTCATCAAGCGAGGTTTTACGCAAAATACCGCCGAAGTGCGTTATCCGTTGATCGTCTTTTTTAGCTTGAATGACCTTATCGCCATCTTCAGCGACCGTCATGGTGCGAAACTTCCATACCTTAATTTTTTCGCCATCCATACCGTAACGCGTTTGTTTAAAAAATACTGGGCCTTTAGAGGTTGCCTTTATTCCAATAGCAATCAATAACATTGGAATGGCAATCAATACAAAGTATCAAAAAGCTCAGTACAATATCTTCTATGCGTTTAATAGCACTATCAATACCTGCAAAGGGTGTTTCATAAATACTGATCGACAGTGTATTCCCTGATAATCATACCCCATCTGGAGTTAAGCAGATTAAAAGT
>NZ_MCRI01000108.1 GCF_001720165.1 Methylophaga muralis | reverse complement strand
TAAAAGGCCTCCGAGATTATTTGGAAATTTTCTGGCGTCGGAAATATTGGATATTAATTCCCGCACTCTTATTAATGGCTATTACGGTATTAGTAACGTATAGCTTACCGGCCACATATAAATCAGAAGGCTTAATTTTAATTGAGTCACAGGAAATACCACAGGATCTCATTAGAACTACCGTAACCAGCTATGCTGACCAACGTATCGAAGTGATTAAGCAACGTTTAATGACTACGACACGGGTGATGCAGATTGTGAATAAATACAACCTTTACTCCGAAGAACGCCAAAAAACGCCAACTACTGCCCCAATTGTCGCCCTTTTTAAAGAAAACGTTAAAGTTGATATTGTTCAGGCCAATGTGACGGATCCGGTTAGTGGGCGTGCCAAAAGAGCCAGTATTGCTTTTAAAGTCTCTTTTCTTGATAAGTCTCCACAAGTTTCTCAACAGGTTGCTAATGAATTGGTGACAGAGTTTTTAAACGAAAATGTGAGAACCAGAACAGATCGTGCTCAAGATACAACTGCCTTTCTTAAGTTGGAAGGCGATCGAATGCAAAAAGAAGTTCAGCAAACAGAAAGAGAAATTGCAGAGTTTCGTGATCAATACAGTGATAGTCTGCCCG
>NZ_MCRI01000107.1 GCF_001720165.1 Methylophaga muralis | reverse complement strand
GCAAAAAACTGCCTAAATAATTGCATGATCCCAAATAATACAAACAAATATGACAAAATTATTACAAATAGCTTGAATAATCACTTAGTTATGCAATATTCTCACAGTCAAATTAATTACACTGACAATTTGGCGGTATATAAATTGATTTTTACCCACGAATCATCCTCCGAAAGTAACAATCTTAGCTTTGACTCACTATGCATCTTTATACCAATTGGTTCGAAGAGCCAAACATTCGCCGAGGCGGATGGAGCGGTGTTATTAGGCAGCCCATTCAACTTGAAACAGACGCAGTCGATGTCTTCATCAAGCGCCAGGAAAATCATGTCAGTAAGACGCTATTTCATCCTATTAAAGGTCAGGCTACTTTTTGTAAGGAATACCGCAATATCAAGCGGTTGACCAAAAAAAACATTCCGACACTTAAAACGATCTTCTTTGGACAACGTGGCACAAAGGCGATATTGGTCACTAAAGCACTAACTGATTATCAGCCATTGCATATTGCTTCACTAAATCTTGATCGCCAACAAAAGCATAGTTTACTAACCGAAGTTGCCAAAAATTTAAGGTTAATGCATCAACATCACTATCAGCATAATTGCCTATATGCCAAACATATCTTTGTAAAATACATAAATGGTGAATGGCGAGTTCG
>NZ_MCRI01000106.1 GCF_001720165.1 Methylophaga muralis | reverse complement strand
CTCACTCTAACAACCAGTTTCCAGAGAAATCTGGAAAAGTTGTTGTATAAATCAATGACTTGCCAAACTTATCGTGAGGTAAGGGCGGAAAGCCACGGATCTTTGGGTTACTTTAAAGATGGCCGGGTTGCATTGTTTAAATTTTTTCATAATCATTAGGAAATTCTCATGAAAAAAACGATGCTATTTTTTGCAGCCATGTTGTTCTCGTTCAACGTTAACGCAGCTTCGTTATCATTAGTTGGTGCAGATTCCAATGCCGGTACAGTTGGAATCGCTTCAGGTTCAGTTGTTACTTCAGCTTGGAGTGCTGGTGGTATCGGTGGTGCAACCATTAATGATGTATTTACTGCTTCTTCTGATGTTGCCACGACTGGAACGTTGTCTCTGACTTTTAATCCATTAATCCCTAACAGAACTTCGGTTTCAATTTTTGACGGTGTTACGACTACATTATTAGATATAGTTAAAATCGGTTCACTGGGTGTTGTCGAATATTCTTGGATGTTGGAAGCTGCAACAAACTATGTGATCACTGTAATGATCGGTCGTGGTGCTGCTGGCAGTAACTACGATTTGCGTTTGGACAGTGGTATCAGTGAAGTACCAGTTCCAGCTGCATTATGGTTATTTGCTCCAGCATTATTAGGCTTTTTGGTTTACGCCGTAAAGC
>NZ_MCRI01000105.1 GCF_001720165.1 Methylophaga muralis | reverse complement strand
CAAAAACAAACATAATCATCAATATAACGTTTAAATTCAAATCCTTCTTCATCCAGTTCCTTGTCCACAGCACTTAACACTATTTCTGCAATGACACTTGATGTACCTGGTCCGATAGCAATACCTTGAGTCTCATTTCGTTTAGTCTTTCTGATGAAGATATCTAAATCATCTGACCAGTGTGTATTACCTGAAGTCATGTTATTTTTTGCCACATCAAATCCGATAATTGCCCATGGGATTGAGTGAGAATAAATACTATGAAAACAGTTAGCTATGTCAGAATTAACTCTAAAACGTTTTCCAAAACTGCTTTTCAGATCAGCTTCAATTTTTGAGAAAATATCTTCATAATTCATTACCAGCATTCGACCATCAATGTGTTTATGCGGCTTTATAATGCTCCGATCATTCTCTGTAATATATTTTAAGTTTTCCCAATTATCATGAATTTGCTTAACGAGTAATGAATAGGCCTTAGGATGAATTAAGGCTAAGGTTCTGGGTACATTGTTATGTCTAGTTACTGCATAAGAAACTTGATCATAACCAAGTTTTCTTCTTCCACTGGCGGATGTTTCATCTAATTTTGCCAATAATTCAGCAATCTCTGGTGTAAAACTTACCGTTGAAAAGCAAGGTGGTAATTCTCGCGCCCCCTCTTTTTGATTGGGGAAATAGTTATGACGAGTTAAAGCCTCATAAA
>NZ_MCRI01000104.1 GCF_001720165.1 Methylophaga muralis | reverse complement strand
CAGACATCTTCAACTGCCTTTATTCTGTCTTGCTTAGAATGCTTCAAATAATTTCCATAAATGATTGATGATTGAAAGCTAAAGGACACACTTTTTAATGCCGCCAAAGAAGTTTGATTATTGCTTCGTCAGAAGCTGGTTTTATTTTGAATGCATTTTGTATAGCTATATTTAAGTTTGAAAGGCAAGGTTCAATAATTACGCCTTCACCAACATGTAAAAAAGGAGAATCACCAATTACTATTACTGGTTTCTTCAAGCGCAAGGCCTCCCAAGCTGCTGTACCTGTTATCACAACGGTCATGTCAGTTTTTTTTATCCAATTTAATCCACTTGAATAAGGATTAATTAATACTACTCGCGGGAAAGAACAGATAGTTTCATAAAAATCTTTTGGTCTAAGCCCTAGCATCGCGGGGTTTTCTTTTACAACCAATATTGCATCATGAGGAATCGATTTTGCTAATGCTTCTATTACAGCAAGCTGGTTAGTATGCCAAGGACTCAAAACCATCGTTGAAGACTCGGGATCAACATGAAGTGGAAAAAAACTTTGCGAAACTCCTCGGGAACATCCGTTTTGAAGATTTTGGGATCCGTCATTCTTTTTTTGTAATGCAGCTTCAATGATTGGACAAATAAAAAAAATTCCTTTCTCAATCTAGTACCAAGAATGTTAAAAACCTTGATCTTAGAATCTTTCTTTA
>NZ_MCRI01000103.1 GCF_001720165.1 Methylophaga muralis | reverse complement strand
TGACATCGCTGTCTATTAGATGAGATACTGAGACTCGTTCTCATGGATTAAAAACTCAACGTAATTTCTTTTCCTGAACTTAATTATCTAACGCTAGGTAATCTAAATGCAGGAATGATGAACTAAGAGAAGTTTCTGAGAGTCAATTCCTCGGGGTCAATGTTGTTCCCGATAATCTAGCCAAACTTACCGCGAGGTAAGGTCGGAAAGCCACGGATCTTTAAGGAAACTTTAAGATGGCCGGGTTGCATTGTGAAATTTTTTCATAAAGGAAATTATCATGAAAAAAACGATGCTATTTTTTGCAGCCTTGTTATTGTCTTTTAACGCTAGTGCAGCCTCTTTGACTTTAGTCGGTGATGCTGTAAACACGGGAACTGTGGGCCTTTCAACTGGAACTACAGTTACTGCAGCAACGTCGTCCATAGCGACTGGTGCTACATTATTTGACTCATTCACACTATCAAGTGATACAGCTACTACTGCAACTTTATCTTTAACGTTTAATCCACTTTCTACATTTACTTCAGTTTCTTTAGTTAATGGTGGAATAGTTGGTTTAGACATCATAAAAATTGGTACTTTAGGTATTCTTGAGTACACATAGGCGTTTAGAAGCAATGACTGATTATGTAATTAACATATTCATCGGTAATGCACTTGTTGGAAGTAACTATGACCTGCGTGTTACAACAGGTATTAGTGAGGTTCCTTT
>NZ_MCRI01000102.1 GCF_001720165.1 Methylophaga muralis | reverse complement strand
AAAAAAACGGGCACGAAGGCCCGTTTTAAACTTAGTCATCAAAGTAATTCTCTTTACTCTGGATCAAAACCAATAAAGGTAATTTTTTCTTCCACCAATACTGGTTCGCCTTCTTTCCAGGTTTTGCCATCCGGAACCACGGTTTTTATCTCATAAATCTCACCGGGAATTTCTTCAGATAAGGTAAAAATATAGTATTTCGAAGAATACAGTTTATAACGGTCATTTTTCGGATCTTTAATATAAGGCTGTACTGTATATTGCCATGCCTTTACTTTGTCTCCGTTATAGTCCACTTCAACCTGCTTTTTATCCGCACCTTCAGCAAAAGACCATCGGATTAAGCGTTGGAAATAACGCCATTCACCGCCGGTTAAACGCTTCATTTCATGAACGTCATATTCCAGAAACAACACAAAAACACTGTTACCACGTTGATCCAGCCGTTCCTGATAAGGACGTTTGTTGGGACCGGTAAAAAATTCAAAATAGGTATCTGCCCGACCTGTATTACGAATATTTTTGACTATTACATCGATCGTGTCGTTGTAATCCCCATCTACAAAACTGGTTTTAGAAAATTCATATTTCAGCACGCCTGGCTGATCAATATTTTTCAGATGTGATTTATCGAATAACTCGTTATTAATTTCCGACATGCCCGGAGCAGCAAATGCTTTACCACTTATCAGCAGCATTATTCCGAGCAAAAAAACACTACATATTGGTTGATTTCTCACTGTTT
>NZ_MCRI01000101.1 GCF_001720165.1 Methylophaga muralis | reverse complement strand
GTTCGGCCCTTTGATGTGAGAGTTTTGGAATTAATGGAGCCTCATCTATAAAGTTTCCAATGACAATAGCCTTACGAGCAGAGTATTTATTAATCTGCCTCGCCATGGACTGTGTCATTGCAGTTACATAATCGAAGCGACGTAATATCCAGCTATCGAATGGATTATGGCTTTGGGGGTATTTTTCTTGCCTTATTACATTTCTGGATATTACGTCGCTTCGATTATGTAACTGCAATGACACAGTCCATGGCGAGGCAGATTAATAAATACTCTGCTCGTAAGGCTATTGTCATTGGAAACTTTATAGATGAGGCTCCATTAATTCCAAAACTCTCACATCAAAGGGCCGAACATCCAGTGTTTGTGTTTTTGGGCTCTCTCACAAAGAGAAAGAAAGTGGACGTTTTGCTCTCTGCTTTTAAGTCGATTTTAAATAAACACCCCCAGGCTTCATTACACCTTTTAGGAGATGGTAAGGAGCGTGAGGAATTAGAGAAATATGTTAAAAAACTGGGCATAGAAAACAATGTTATTTTTTATGGCTATCAGACCGATCCGCATATTATTCTGGCTACAGCTGATATCATGGTACTGCCATCTTTATCTGAAGGCATGTCGAGAGCAGTCCTAGAATCATTATTCCTTGGTGTCCCGGTAGTAGTGAGAGATGTTGACGGTAATTCAGAATTAATTACTAATGGAGTCAACGGTGAGCTATTTGAAAAAGATGAACAGCTGGTAGAAAAAATGAATGAAATGCTTTTAATTTCAAGACAGACTAGTTCAAGAATAAGCT
>NZ_MCRI01000100.1 GCF_001720165.1 Methylophaga muralis | reverse complement strand
CTAAAGTTACAGCTCCCTAAAGCTTAAATAGGCTCTCAAATAGTGCCTGCAGCTTATTGTGTCCCAGACTATTCATTAGCGCCACGTTTCGTATTGGAACTTGATCGACATCAGGATATTCCACAATAGCTCGCTCAAGACTCGCCTCCCGAATAAGATGCAACAAGGGGTAGGGAGAGCGGTTTGTATAATTCTCTGCATCGTCCGGATTTGTTCCACCAAATTGGTAATCTGGATGAAAACTGGCGATCTGATAGGTACCTTCCAGTCCCATTTCCAAAAGGAGGTTATCGGCATTACTCAAAAACTGATTGTAGTCATAAAAGTCCTGCAATACATGTGGGTGAATCAGCAGCGTAGTTTCAACTGACGGCTCACTATTGAGCAGTTCCAGCTCGTCTTGCAGTGACATTAACAATTGCTCTTCCGTTATCGCTCTTGTGGTAGCAAAGCGCACCCGATTGTTCAGCATCTCATGCTTAGCAAATGGGCATAGATTCATTTCCATCACAAAAGTCTTAACCCATTGCCGGACCGATAGAACAATTTCCTCGTCATTTCGGATCTCACTTGGTCGTGTTGCTTTATTCATTCACCTTCCATATAAAGCCGGGCTAAGCGGCGCGCATTAGCGCATCCTTGATTAAGCGTCTTGTTAGAAATTTTTATATTTCAGCCGTATGATACTTATACGGGCTATGTGATTTATCTATAATAATTTCACCTTTTTTACCTAATACTTTTCCGGCCCAAGCTGAAACTTTCTGAACTGTACAACCAACTGAGTCTGCAACTTCTCTTGCGGTTAATGCTTCATGGGGTAACAGCTCTGATATTAAACCTAGAATTCTTATTTCAACTTCTGCAAAGTTACCAGTCGTAACAGGCGCTTCTTGATGGATAATTTCGATTAACTTTTCATCATCC
>NZ_MCRI01000099.1 GCF_001720165.1 Methylophaga muralis | reverse complement strand
ATAATTTAAGCATGGTTCAGAACACACAACAAGAAATCGCGGCAGCGGAAAACCAGATAATGGTATTAAGTGATCAGATAACTACCATGTCTATGCAATTATCCATGATTCCACAGCAAAATACTCCTGGTACTGTTGTTGGACCACAAGCATCTCCTGAGCAAGTGGCCTTAGAACGTATGAGGGCTGAGTTGCGCTCTATGCAAAGTCGTTACTCAGAGAACCATCCAGATTTACAACGTGTTAAACGTGAAGTTGCATCATTAGAAGCGCAGGTTGGATCAACAATGTCTCAAAGACAGTCGGTTGAAACTGAACTGGCTGCTGTACAGACTAATCTCCAAAACCTTAAACAACGTTATGCAAGTGAGCACCCCGATGTTAAAGCTGAAGAAGCCAATCTCGCCAGACTACAGCAGCGGTTAAAAGAGCTTCCAACAGAATCAGCGGATTCTACTTCAGTTAATACAAATAGCAGAAATCCTGTGTATATTGAAGTTCAAGCTAAAATTGATGCTACACAACGTGAGATTAGCCGCTTAAGGAGTCGTCAGGAACAACTACGTGCTAAATTAGCTGATTTTGAAAGTCGAGTAGTACAAACTAATCAGGTCCAACGTGCTTATATGGATCTAACACGTGATCATCAAAACAAATTGGACCAATATCAACAGTTGCGTGCTAAGCAACTTCAGGCAGAACTCGCCCAAACGCTTGAATCTGAAAATAAAGGTGAAAGCTTCACGCTTATTGAGCCCCCCCAAGTACCAAGTTCAGCAGAAAAACCAAATCGACCTAAATTATTAGCAATGGGATTTGTTGCATCCACAGGTGCTGGAGTCGGTTTGGCATTTATCATTGAGATGTTTTTTGGTGGAGTACGTGGTTACTCAAATATTTCCAGGGTGGTCGGTAAAGCCCCATTAGTTGTCATCCCCTTAATTTTAACTGCTTCAGAGAAAAGCAGACGACGCAAAATGCTTTA
>NZ_MCRI01000098.1 GCF_001720165.1 Methylophaga muralis | reverse complement strand
AATTGAATTGATGATTACGGTTGCTATCATCGCTATCATTGCTGCGATTGCTTATCCGTCGTATCAAGAACAGGTAAGAGAAACTCGAAGAACGAATGCTCAGGCTGATTTGTTAGAGCTTTCAAGCTATATGGAGCGTTATTACACTGAACGGTTTACCTATTCTGGTGCCACTTCTGAAACACTACCTTTTGATGAATCACCAAAAATAGGCAATACCAAGTTCTATGACCTTGACCTGCAAAATGTAGGAGCAAGCTCTTACACATTAAGAGCTGTTCCAAAAGGTGGTCAAACTGGTGACCGTTGTGGCACGATGACTATCAATGAAGTTGGACAAAGAAATGCTGGTGAAGCAAGTTGCTGGTAATAATTAGTTAATAAAAACAACAAACCCGCTTAACGCGGGTTTGTTGTTTTAAAGCTTGGTAATTGATTTTAACTGTCGACACTCACATGACCGTCTTGCACCAGTTTATTAATCATTTCAGCTTGTTGTGTTGATGTATCAAAGCCACCCAAGCCTAAGTCGACAAGTGATTTTCCTTGCAGCGTAACGATTTGTGTCACATCAGTTGCATCGGGTTTGAGTTCAATCACAATATCCGAACCATCTTCTGTAATTGAAATGAAATCCGTCAGATTACCCGATTCTTCACCAACCAGAATGTCAGAGAAATCCAGAACATCACCTTCCGCAATATTAAAGTCAGTTACGATATCCATTGCAGGAGCTCCAGCGACACCTTCATCACCAGCGTTCCAGACAAAGATATCTGTGCCAGCTCCACCAGTTAAAATATCGTTACCAGGACCACCACTTATGATGTTGTCCTGTTCATTGCCAACTACTGTGTCATTACCAGAGCTTATTACTACTTCAACTGAGGCACTATCATTATTAGATTCATCAGTCACAGTGTATTCGAATGAGGTTCCAGGCATTCCAGTTATCTCTTTAACAGAGACACTTTGAATATAATAATCACTACTATCACCAGTAGAAAGTACAGGTCTATCATTAGCGTATTCTGTTGCAGTGAACA
>NZ_MCRI01000097.1 GCF_001720165.1 Methylophaga muralis | reverse complement strand
ACATCACAAATACAGAGGGGTGACGTAGATGCCAAACTACATAATTTCTTGGGCATGATTTCCATATTCTTCTTGAGTGGACTAGTGCAAGCAGACTGCATAGTCACTACGTTTCTAAATTCTTCCAGAGTATTGTATGTAAACCCAACGAAATGGCAGCGATCAGCTGGCTAAAATTTATAATTACAATCTAGGCAATCTACGCAACCCATATGAACCGAAACAGATTGTTGCATTTCAAAATATAGAGCAAGCCATCGCTACACAAAAAGTGGAAAATGGTGATCTTATACTTATAAAAACGGGATCAAGCTGGACAAAATACGATGTAGCAAAACAAAATGTAGCTTCTGATTTTAATAAGTTAAATACCCAAATAAGTTCTTATTCCCAGCAACAATGTGCTGGAGAAAATCTTACTTGGGTACCATCAGCTGTAACTGAACCCAAACCTTCAGAAAATACAGCCGTAACAGAATTTACTAATACCAACGATATAGCCGTCGCTAAGGCAGAAATAGTTGAGTCGAATAACGCCCCAACAACTACTTATTCTGCTGAATCCACTCAAGGAAGTTCAACATCATCTTCTACAGGTGGCAAAAAAAGCTCTGGTGGCTCTAGTTCAGGAGGTTCAAGTACCAACTCCAATTCCAGCCCAAGTGATAATCTTCAAATTGGAGCTAATCAGTCAACCGAAAATACACGTACTCTTCAACAAAAACAGAATACTTCTTCTGTTAAAAACAACACAGACATAACCCAAGATATTATTACTGAACCTGGAACATCTGAGACTGGATCTGCTTTGCCTGAGACCGAGCAGGAGAGTGTCTTTGAACCAAACATACCCGAAGAAATTATTGCCGACATAGGCAACGAACAAACTATTCCAG
>NZ_MCRI01000096.1 GCF_001720165.1 Methylophaga muralis | reverse complement strand
GGCTCTGATGACGTAGAAAAGAACAAACTGAGTTCTAGTCTGTGAAGACCCGTTGAATCAACTAGCTTGTTACTTACGGATTTGACAATAATCACTCTGCTTTCAATGGGAGAAATAAGCCGGAAAGTAAACGCTTTATCTACATAAGCAGAAGTATTAGAGAATAGTTCAACAGCAATATCTTCGTCAGCTGGATGAAACAAATCTGTAAGCTTTAATTGCTGAGCTAAAAATTCTTCGGGTGAACAACCTGTCAGTAAATCAATATTGCCCTCGGCGTGAGTGCAAATATAACGAACATCACTTATCTCAAATATAAATTTCGCGAGAAAAACACCTGAAACAGGATGCTCCATTACAATCCCCTAAATCAAAACCCACAACGACTAACCACTAAATAGTCATCCAGGTTGCAAGTTTACCCAATAAACCATTTATTAGTAGGGACCTTTTCCTTGCATCTGTTACCACTTGCTTTCGTGATTTGTTAGCCATCACAATTTTTATATACTTTGTTTATGATTTTTTCGTATAAACAAACCGACTGATTTCGAGTCGTTTTTGGATATGTGGCTAAACCCCAAAACCTGCCCTTGATGCACTACTGATGAGCCCAATTAAGAGCGATGTACGGTGACGCACAGACTGTCAGCTAATTGCTGGCTAATATTGGAAACGAAATCTTTAAAACAATAGTACGCATGGCAGCGAATAAGATGTCTTCTGGTAGTAGTTCAGCACGAGGAACACGATGCAGATCATCTTGACGCGGCTTTCGTACAAGATACAGAGGAAAAAATGCTAAGACATTTCTCTGGCGATGCTCTGTGTATCGGCAACACCAGTTTGAGCTCCATGCCCTCAACAAGACCGGCAAAAGTATCGGCGTCTCTTAGGGCCTCCACCACTGCTAGATCGTTCCACTAATCAGCCGATAGTCCTTTTACTAAAGGAATAATTATGGACAAACCTCTTTTACCATTAATATCCATGATTGACTCATACGTTTCACGGAACACCGGAACGCTGGTCATATTTTTATCTACAGATTTTTTATCAACGACTTTTTCA
>NZ_MCRI01000095.1 GCF_001720165.1 Methylophaga muralis | reverse complement strand
CGATTTTAGCAACGACACCAGCACCAACAGTGCGGCCGCCTTCACGAATAGCAAAACGTAAACCTTCTTCCATCGCAATCGGATTGATTAAGGTTACGTCCATCTTAACGTTATCACCAGGCATGACCATTTCAATACCTGCTGGTAATTCACATGCACCAGTTACGTCGGTGGTACGGAAATAAAACTGTGGACGGTAACCATTGAAAAATGGTGTATGACGACCACCTTCGTCTTTCGACAAAATGTACACTTCCGCTTCAAACTTGGTGTGTGGTTTGATTGTGCCTGGGTGAGCCAATACTTGACCACGGTCAACGTCTTCACGTTTAGTACCACGTAACAACACACCAACGTTATCGCCCGCTTGACCTTGGTCAAGTAATTTGCGGAACATTTCAACACCTGTACAGGTGGTTTTTTGGGTGTCTTTGATACCAACGATTTCTAACTCGTCGCCAACTTTAACAATACCGCGCTCTACACGACCGGTTACAACGGTACCACGACCAGAGATAGAGAAGACGTCTTCGATAGGCATTAAGAATGCACCATCAATGGCACGTTTCGGCTCTGGGAAGTAGGTATCCATTGCTTCTGCTAAGCGGTGAATTGAAGGTGCACCAATTTCGCTGGTGTCGCCTTCTAATGCTTTCAACGCTGAGCCAACAATGATCGGGGTGTCATCACCTGGGAAATCATATTTGTCCAATAACTCACGGACTTCCATTTCAACCAGTTCAATCAATTCAGCATCATCAACCATGTCTGCTTTGTTCAAGTAAACAATGATGTATGGTACGCCAACCTGACGTGATAACAGAATGTGTTCACGGGTTTGGGGCATCGGACCGTCAGCAGCGTTAACCACCAAAATCGCGCCGTCCATTTGCGCTGCACCTGTGATCATGTTTTTAACATAGTCAGCATGGCCTGGGCAGTCTACGTGAGCGTAGTGACGATTAGGTGTTTCGTACTCAACGTGCGCTGTCGCAATGGTGATGCCGCGCTCTCTTTCTTCCGGTGCGTTATCAATATCCGCGTAATCTTTGAATTCACCACCTGATGCTTCAGCCATTACTTTCGTAATTGCTGCCGTCAGGGTAGTTTTACCGTGGTCTACGTGACCAATGGTGCCCACGTTTACGTGGGGTTTTGTACGTTCAAATTTTGCCTT
>NZ_MCRI01000094.1 GCF_001720165.1 Methylophaga muralis | reverse complement strand
CTCAAAAAGGATTGACGCTTGGGTTGAACTTGAAAATATTAAGCAATTTGTTGTTAAGTTTCCCATACCGGAGGGCTTGTTCGACGAGGAAGTTTTTTCAGAAATTCGATTTGGCAGAAAAACCATTTCAAGCCTTGGGAGTGCGGTTTTACATAACTATTTTCTTCCTTACCTAATGCTCTATGTCGCTAAAAATTATAATTCATTTTCTAAAGACGATTCGTACACAGTGCTTTCTGTATTATGGGAGATTGGCCCGTCATGATATTTTCTAACAATCGCATGTTGTCGGATTGGTTTTCCTCTACGCTTCAAACCAGTCAAAAATGCGGGCGTAGGTAAAAAGTATGGCTGAGAATCAGTATCAAACTGTTGAGACGTACAGAGCTGCCGCAGATGCACTCTATGCGGTCACTGTAATGGTGCTTTCTTCATTAGCCAAATACGACTGTGACACCAAGAATATAATTATCAGGAATTTCGTTGCCCGCTCAGCAATGACGCTTAAAAGCGTTTTTTCCCTTTGGGATAAAGGCGACATTCAAAATGCCTGGATTATACATAGAGCCTTGGTCGATAGAATGTTTCATTTGCACAGTCTCGGAGTGAATGACGACTTTCACGCCTTCGATGACTGGTCATTTTTCGAGCAATACAAGAGCCAGAACCGTGTAAAAAGCGATGACCTCTTCAAAGATCAGGCTGTAGGCTGGGAATATCAAATTAGTGAAGAACAAAAGGCACGCATCAAAGCTCTGGAAAAAAACAAGCCTACCTGGCGGCGCCCGAGAGCAGAAGATGTTGCAAAAGATATGGGAATGGAGTTTCTGTATAAATATGGTTATGACTATGCCTCGACCCACGTCCATCCTATGGCCAATAATGGTGAGAAAGACTTTTACGCTATTACAAAGCTTCAGCCATCGCCTAGGTTCCCATCGCAGATCACGGTAATCTCGAACACAATTTTGACCTCTACTCTGATTCTTCAGGACTCATTGAATCAAAGCTCTTTTAGTTGGAGGCGAGTGTTATGGGATTTCATAGACGATGTCCGAGGGCTGTTGCGTAACGGCGATGTCAACTACCAGAAATCTTTTGGAAAGTTAACCACTTTATTTAAAGAGCACGATTTATGAGTAAATCAATGGGGTCATACTCCATTGATTTTCCATCCCTCTGTTTGCCAAATTAAATGGCTTAAAGGTGATAAAAAAAGCAGTGTGGTCTAGCTCATAATGCA
>NZ_MCRI01000093.1 GCF_001720165.1 Methylophaga muralis | reverse complement strand
ACTTATCGTACTCAGACCGGTAAAGTGATTTAGCAGTACGGCCCTTAAATCTTTTGGCTAGACCTCAGGCCATTATTAGATAACTTTGAGATTCTCACAATAGTTAGGTGCTTCATCTATTTAATGAATAGCGTTATTCAATGATTCGATAATATTTTTCTGGTGAAAACTAAGGTTTAAGATCTTTGATGGCTCGAGCGATCAGGCCCGGAGGATCATCCCTCCATAGTTCTCCAACACACTGCTCCCAAGCTTTAAACCCTTCCTGATCCTTGGTACTTTGAAAGGCAAGAAATGATGGATAACAAGTTAGCTCCATATTTCGATTAAAAAAACTTTCTGGAAGCAAATAAGGAAAAAAAGCGCGAACGAACTCCAGCTCTTCAGGCTGTTGAGTCATGTTACCCAAAGCCAATAGTTCACCTTCCGTCAAAGAGTTAACCCACTCCTCTGCCTGGGCTTCACCTTCTTCAATTGATTCCCATGTCAGAAGCATTTCAGCCGAATGGAGACTGGTTAATGAAGCTAGTAAAAAAATAAAAAGCGTTACAACTTTCATTTGCAGACTCTTAGAATATTGTCGTGGTAAGGATTAAAATTTTCTTAATTCACTAAAAAAATCGAGCTGAGTCCAAAGTTTACAGGCTTGGTTATGCTTACCATAATGTGAAATCTCTGCTGAATATCAGCGGGTATTACACTCCTCCAGCAGAGCAGAATTTTGTGTGGCACTCCAAGTCATGCCAGTTTCATCGAAGTAAAAGCTGAGGCCACATACTTTGCTTGAAAGCATCTTGCAGGTGGCCATGTTCAAGCCGGTGCTGTATTCGCCGCTGAGCTTATACATGACCCCATGGCAGACCTTGCATAGTCATAGGGCAGGTATAAGCTTTGCCAGTTGAGTAATTATTGAGTCTTCCTCAGGTCGCGCACCAAGCGCACATGGGCATCACGCATAAAGTTACTGTGATAGGGGCCAACTAAGCCATGTCGGAAACTTATGGCCCAGCCGTTATGACCACCATTCTCATCAACATATTCCGAAGACGACCAAAAGAAATATTCTGGCGTTTTGGGAAATGCGAGAGTGTTTATAGTGGGTTCTTGATAATCGCCAGAACATCTGCTGTTTATACCCTCATATGAACGAGATATACTCCGTTCGTTGCTGGTACAGAGCACCAACGTATCTAACTCATCTACTGTTGGCAGTCGCCAACCATCTTTAACCTGCTTCATCGCTGAAGGCCAGTTATAACCATCGGCAGATCCTGCACAGGTTTCACCTGTCCAAGTTTGGCCTAGACTGCAACGCTGCCAAATAAGATTGGTCTTCGTATCGGTTATCGTGCCATCACCATTATCTGAATAACGTTGATCAATCAATGGCTTTGCCTGTACCGATGTTTGATAAGCCAGTATT
>NZ_MCRI01000092.1 GCF_001720165.1 Methylophaga muralis | reverse complement strand
CTCCTTATCAATACCAACTATTGCCAGTTGCCATTCAGTGTAAGAATCAGATATCTCAGAAAAAGCCTCCAATAAAAGATCATAGCCTTTTTGCTTAAGCTTGGTTCCGACTGCCAAAATAATTTTCTTTTCAACTGTTACAAACTCATCAGGATCGATGATGGGAGAATGTGCAGTGATTGGCCACTTTACAGAGTTGGGGATAACATGAACATTTCGAGATTTTGTATGAGTTTGCAACCATTTTAGAGTCTTATCTGTCTGAGCAGCATGACCATCTGCCAGCTTGTAAGTTAACTTTCTCAAACAACTCCAAAATGAGCTTACTGTTTTTCGGGCAGGATAATTTCTTTCTGAAACGATGACTTTTGTCTGCAATCCAATACAAGCCAGAATGGCCATCACAGAAGAGTTTGTCATCATGCCGATAAGAACATCTGGCTGAAGGAATTTAATGTTTTTTCGAAGTATAAGAATACGTTCAATATTGGCGGTTAACTTTCTGAAACCGTTATTCTCAAATGCCATTGCTAAAGAAACACGGTTAACACCTTCGGGTAACTGGTGAAAATCATTTTTATCATCAGTCATCGTGATGACCGTGACGCGATACGAATTTGCCGATAGATAACCAGCTAATGTAACGGTAACGCGTTCAGCTCCACCATTGGCGAGAGATTGGATAAAGATGCAAATATGTTTCATAAGGATTTGTAGATATGAAGCATTTCGTTGACATGAGAAGTTAATGAATATTTTGACATAGCCGTTTCCTTAGCATGCTCTATCATTTTATTCGTCTTCTCAGGATTATTTTACCACCTCTGCTATCGCTTGTAACATGGCTTCAGTATTCCCCAAAGGTACTAGTCGACCATTGACTCCATCAATAATAATTTCTGTATGTCCCCCGTTTGCCGTAGCTATAACTGGTGTTTCCAACAACATGGCTTCAATTAAAGTTCGTCCCAAACCTTCATTTTCTGCAGTGGAAATCAGTGCATCACATGCTGCGATATAGGGCTCAATTGGAGAACGTGTACCCATAACAAAAACGCGATCTTCAAGACCAAGCTCGGAAATTCTATCTATAACAACAGTATTTAAAGGTTCTCGCGCTTCACCGAACATCAGGAAAACCATTGGTTGAGAATTATTAGTCTTTGCCAATGCTGCAAGCTCAACAACATCTATGGGTCTTTTTCGCTCTATCCAATTTGCAAACCAGCCAATAAATACCGAATTATCAGGCAGCTTCATTTCATGAATCAAAGCTTTTTTAGTTAAAGTGTAAGAGACGTCAATATCGATATTGACCGGGTTTTCAATAATTTGTGCACGATCTGCCATAAATTTCGACACATTGTGTTTGCAGAAATTAGAAATAGTGACAACCTTATCTGCAAAAAGTGAAAAAACGCCATAACGAAAATATGGGCAGACCGTGCGTTGGTGCCATATAAAACGACAACCTGCTAACTTGGCAGCAAATAGCCAAGTTAAATGCATTCGTTGATCGTT
>NZ_MCRI01000091.1 GCF_001720165.1 Methylophaga muralis | reverse complement strand
TCAGAGCGTGTTGAAGATCCATTAGCTGAAAATACACTAGAATCAAATTTCTTATTCAAAAACGAAAGTGATTGATGTACCCAATTCTACCTTGGAAAAAAATCGAATTATTGCGGGTTTCTACAATAACCCCCAATCAGCAGTTTTTAGAATGCTGCGTACCCAAGTTCTCAAAAAAATGCGAAGCAATCGTTGGCAGTCACTTGCAATTACCTCACCTACAGCAGGGGAAGGTAAGTCAGTTATTGCTGCAAACCTTGCTATAGCAATTGCAATGGAACTTAATCAAACAGTACTTCTAGTCGATATGGATTTACGCAATCCAAGTATCAGTAAATATTTTGGTTTAAAGCCTTCAATTGGTTTACGCGAATATCTTTCAGGTGATTACGAGCTATCCGAAGTTTTAATGAATCCAGGTGTAAAACGTCTGGTCATTCTGCCTGGCCTTGGCCGTGCAGACGATTCTGCAGAATTGTTGTCCAGTCCTAAAATGGCTAGTTTGGTCGCAGATATTAAATCACAGTATGATTCGAGAATGATTATTTTTGACGTGCCACCAGTATTGCAAACTGATGATGTTTTATTGTCCGCAGGATATTTCGACAGCACATTGCTAGTGCTTGAAGATGGTAAAAACACAGAATCGAATATAACCAAATCTTTACAGTTACTTGAAGGTTCACATTTACTGGGTACGGTAGTAAATAAAGCAGCGCATCATCCTGAACATCAAAATTACTAACTTATGTATACAGAACACTTTGGTTTAACACATAAGCCTTTTAACCTGGTCCCTGACCCAGCATTTCTTTATTTAAGCCCTAATCATAAAAAAGCTTTAACTATGTTGGAATATGGCCTAATGAGCCATGCCGGTTTTACTGTGGTTACAGGTGAGATTGGTGCAGGCAAAACTACTCTTATTCGAGTATTACTATCAAAAATTGAAGATGATTGTGTTATAGGGCTCATCAATAATACCCATGAGTCGTTTGGTGAATTGATGACTTGGGTACTGGATTCCCTCGAAATTGAATCCACAGCAACTGATAATGCGGGCCGCTATAGAGATTATATTAATTTTGTCGTTGAACAACATGCCCAGGGTAGAAGGGTCGTTTTAATTGTCGATGAAGCACAAAACCTATCTGTTCAAGCATTAGAAGAACTACGTTTGTTATCTAACGTAAACATAGATTCGGATATTTTTTTACAACTAGTCTTAACCGGGCAACCTGAGCTGATTGAAAAACTAAATCGGCCAGAACTTGTGCAATTTGCACAACGCATAGGCGTGGAATTTCATTTAAAAGCACTGAGCTACCCAGAAACTCAGAAATATATTGAATATCGTCTTGAAGTTGCGGGTGTATCTAAGAAGATATTTAGCAATGAAGCCTGTGCCATGATTTATTGCTATAGTGAAGGCATTCCCCGACGTATCAATAATCTATGTGATTTTGCGATGGTTTATGCGTTTGCTGATGGTAAATCTGAGATCGATGTCGCACTTATACAAGACATGATTCGCGATAAGAAATCTACTCGGATTGTTTGAGTCAAAGGCGTCAGAAACCC
>NZ_MCRI01000090.1 GCF_001720165.1 Methylophaga muralis | reverse complement strand
ATATCGTGCACTGTCTAGCTGGACTAACCTGGGTGGTATTCTGAGCGTATTTAGCTTGTAAGACCATTAAGTGTATTAAAAAATATACTTAAGTTAGACCAAAAAACCCGGTATCTTAAAAAGATGCCGGGTTTTTTTTGAACAAAAACGGTATACGAAGTGTCACACTTATTCCCATAAGAAATAAGGAAGAGAGAATGATAAAGCTACAGAAAATGGCGATCTTGGCATCTGCATTAGTGGGTGCATCGTTTGCAGTCAATGCAGAAAATTTGAAACCCTTGCCTGGACAAGAAGTATTAAGGGTCTGCGCTGATCCGCACAATATGCCGTATTCAAATAAGAACAAGGAAGGTTTCGATAATAAAATTGCAGAATTGTTAGGTAAAGAATTAGGAATTCCAGTGGAATATTACTGGTTCCCGCAGCGAATCGGATTTGCGCGAAATACTATTCAAAAAGAGCATCCTGAACGTGCTGGCTATATGTGCGATTTGGCAATGAGTGTACCCGAAGATGGTGGTCCGATGATGCCCACAAAACCCTATTTCAGTTCAATTGAAGCAATCGCTTACCGTAGTGGAGAAGGCTATGAGATCACTAAATTAGCCGATCTTAAAGAAGTTGATGCAAAACATGGTCCTTTGAAAATTGGTTTGTTTGATCGTGCTGTATCTACCAAACCTATTATTGATATGGGCTTAGCCGATCGAATTCAGTATTACCAATTAATGAGTGGTGATGTGAATGCCAGTGGCGGTCGTGCGATAGAAGATTTAGCTGCAGGGAAGATTGATGTCATCCCGATGTGGGGCCCTGTTGCTGGCTATGAAGCTTCTGTTTCAGATGTGCCAATTACCGTTCAACCTTTAAATGAATTAGGTCAGGCGCATGTATTTAGTTTTGGTATGGGTACACGCCGCACTAATAAAGCCTGGAATGCTTTATTAAATGAGTTTATCGATAAACATCAGGATGAAATAACTGCGATTATTGCTGAATATAATCTTCCTTCACTGGAAAATGTGAGCCCAACGCCAGCTAAGCGTGCTCATAAGGATGATTAAGAGTAAGTAAATAAAGTCTAATGCAGAATTGATGGAGGCTACAAAACTGTAGCCTCCATTATTTTATAAGGTTATCATTAATTTTTGCCGCAAACTCTGCCTGTTCTTTATCAGCCACTTTTTCATCCATTAAACGTGTGCCAATAATGACGCCAGTTTCACTCTCACGAACGGTAATGATGCAAGGCATATCATTAATTAATTGTTCGTTAATCAACATCATTTGTTTGGCGTAAGTGATATTGCAAAAGCTAATAACAACAGACAGTGGAAAGTCCTCATCACCGCGTTCCTGGATTGCCGAGCCAATTTCACTTTTATGAATGATCCGATAGTTAAATTCCGAAATGGCAATATCCAGATTCTCTAAAGTTTCCTGATAGGAATAAGGACTATTTTTTTCAATTATTCGGTTAGTATTCGCGGACTGACATGCGATAATAAAAAATACACTGGAAATCAAAATTCCAGGAATCTTTAAATGATCAATTAGAGTCATAAACATATAAAAATAAT
>NZ_MCRI01000089.1 GCF_001720165.1 Methylophaga muralis | reverse complement strand
GATCGAGATCTTTTAATTCCGTGTAACGTTCCACATTTAACCCAGAACTGAATAACAAAGATGAGTTTTCTTTTAAGCGACTAAAAGATAATGTTGGACGTATCTGCGTTTTAAAACTACTGTCACTATCTTCATTTAGGAGTACGTTATCATCATAACTTAGTGTTGGTGAGAACGAAGCACCCAAAATATATTCTGCCGCTAACAATGATGCTGATTGACTAACTAATGCCAAAATAGAGGGGATCATCACCTTATATTTCATGCGGTCTCCATGCAGAAAAATTCATTTCCAGCTGTTTAAGGGATGATAATAACATCGCCACTTTTTAACATGACATTAGTTTCTAAGGACTGGCCTTTTTTGATGCGGGCATAATGTACAGGAAGTATTTGTTGTTTCTCGCCATTGCGTCGCAAAATAATAATATTGTTTTCTTCAGCAAACGTATTTAAACCACCAGCCAAACTTAGTGCTTGCATAGCGTCTAAAGGTTGGCTCATGGAGAATGAACCAGGACGTAATACCTTGCCTAATATGTGAATTGTATTGCCAGAAACGGCGTTTACTGTGACATTTACGACAGGATCTGAAATAAATTCGGATAATTTGGTTTTTAGCTCATTTTCGAGATCATAAACGGACTGTCCTTGCGCTTTTAACTGACCTGCGAGTGGAAATGACACGGTACCATCGGGAAGAATAACCACTTCACGCTGCAATGCGTCTTCATTCCATACAGAAATTGACAGTTGATCTCCGGCATTAAGTGTATATGCATCATCAGCATAGATGACCGATGAAACTAGTAGAGTTGTGATGAAACAAAATGACTTGAGCAGCTTTTTCATGTGTCCTTCTCCGTGGCTATAATTTACTTTCAGTCCCGATGATAACACTCTAATTTGTCAAAAAAAAGGGAGCCGAAGCTCCCTTTTCCTTAAACTAACAATATTGTTAACTTTTTAGGTCTTAAGCAGCAGTAAGTTGTGCTTTACGGCGTAAACCGAAAAAGCCCATCAGTGCTGGTGCAAATAACCATAAAGCAGCAGGTACAGGAACTGCATTGATAGCTAAATCATAGCCAGTAAAGGTATGACCAGATAAGCCCTCGACTGTTAAGAAATACTGACCGACATCCAGAAACAAACTAAACAAAATGCTTGATCCAAGAATATCAAAAGTATTCCCTGCTAATGAAGCTGTAAATGGACTTGGTGAAGGTCCTTGGCCTGAGTTCGCTGTAATAGAGAAAGACCATTGACCCGCTTCTGTAACATCTAAAGACCACACATCATTGATCTCTGCTCCAGAAGCAAATGGTGCTGAGCTACCAAATAAGGCACTACCTGAACCCGCACCTGGAGCTACAACACCTTTACCACTATCAGCAACCAAATTCATACTTGCTGCATTAGCACCTATTGAAAACAATAAAGCTGCAAAAAATAGCATCGCTTTTTTCATAAAATATCCTTTAATATAGAAAAAGTAAGCAATGCAACCCAGCCATCTTCAAAATTAAACTATGAAGATCTGTAGCTTTCCGACCTTGCCTCACGACAAGTTTGGCTTTAATAACGAAACGAAATTGTCTCGTGCTTAGTGTCTTCCAGAAACATCTCTCAGAAGTACGA
>NZ_MCRI01000088.1 GCF_001720165.1 Methylophaga muralis | reverse complement strand
TGAGGTTTTAGTGAACGCAAAAAATGTTTTGATACTATGCAATGACTATAACGCTCCTTTTTTGAGTGTTGCTAAGGAATATGCAAGCTATTTGAACAATACTGACCATGATGCAATTGTTGTCTTCCTGAAAGGTCAAAAAGATCCTGCCATTGAAAATGAAGTTTCTGCCAAGAAAGTCATTTTTTTGGAAGCGACAAATAAAGAACTTGGTGGTTTTAAAGGAAAGCTGACAGAACAGATCAGAAAACTACATCACCAATATCAGTTTCAGTTTATTGTGGCCCATCGATATCGGGCTATTTTTATTGCAACCCAGTTGAAAGACATCCAGGTATTTGGCGTTTGCCATATTGATGGCAACTTTAAACGCCTCTCTCGAAAACTCTATATCCGATTCTTTGGCAAAAATCTTACGCTTATTGGAGTTTCAAAAGCCATTCGTGACGATGTCAGAAAGTCCTTGCCCTTTATCAAAAAAGAAAAGATTGTTCACCTTTACAACTCATTAGATTTTGAAACGCTGAGAGCTTCATTGCTGGACCGATCCGCGGCTAAAAAAGCCTTGGCAATCTCAGAAACAGAATACTGTTTCATTAATGTAGGTCGGTTGCATGAGGATAAAGATCAGGCTACGTTAATAAATGCGTTTGCGTTGGCACTGCCCCAGATGCCTCAAGCCAGACTGTATATCGCAGGCGCCGGACGTTTAGAGAGCGCATTAAAACATCAAGTTGAAAAACTTAATCTTCAAGAGAAGATAACTTTTCTGGGAAAAGTACCAGAAGTTTTTCGATATCTACGGGCTTTCGATTGTTTCGTATTGAGCTCTATCCGAGAGGGCTTGCCTGTTGCTCTGCTTGAAGCATATGCAGCAGAATTACCACCGATTGCAAGCTTATGTAGCGGCAATACCGAAGCTATCGAAGACGTGACAGAAGGCTTCGAGGTTGGTCATCCTGAGCAGCTGGCAAACTTAATGATCAAACGCTATGAGATGTCACCTGTCGAAACAAACCAGCTTATACGCAGACTTAATGACAAACTTGAGTTGAGCTTCACCAATGCAGCCGTTAAAGCTGAATTCTGGAATATAGTAGATCCAAAAACTAATTGACTCGTTTTACAGCAAATAAGATTGCCTTTTCAGTTCGATAGATCGCGCTTTCAAACTCAGCAGGCAAGATTGAGCCGATTAATTCCCATACAGGTATAGCCGGTTCACCAATATCTTCAATAACGGCCCAGCCTCCCACCTTGATATGTGAAAGAAAAAAATTCAGTGCTCTGACATTTGCATTTGGCGCATGCAATCCATCATCTATCATAAGATCGAAATGATTAGGTAATTGTTGGTTCAGTAAATCGAACGTTTTATCATCAGTTTGATCAACGTGAAATGTACGAATCCTTTCATCTTCAAAAAGCACGCGCTTATCTACATCAGCACCAAAAATTTCGGCATGAGGCAGAAATTCCCTAAACGCTCTCAATGACGCACCGGGAGCTCCCTCCTTACCCATATTTGACACAACATCCGTATTGTTTGTACCCAATCCAATTTCAAACACATTTTTTATAGCTGATCGATCCGCTAATATCATGCTGTAGAGTAAATGATATGAGTTATATTCAGCTCCTTTATCACTATGATGTTTATCAAATATCGCTTTGAGCTCGTTTGCAGATTTTGATTGTTCAGGTTCAAGCAAACTATTCAGATGA
>NZ_MCRI01000086.1 GCF_001720165.1 Methylophaga muralis | reverse complement strand
TTCAGTGTTTTTGGTGTGTATGACTTTTGGGATTGCTATTAAAAGCTGTGTGTTTGTTGAGATGACGGTTGTTGATTAACTATTGGTTTTGCAGCTATACAGCATGTATTGTTTGAGATGATGATCTGCTTCGCTTTGACCGGCGAAATCGATTTTTACCAATCCTGATCTTAACTGTTGCTAAGCATTAGGAGTTTCTAGGGGAAGAATTTCCAATGAATCTTTAAATCGGTTCATCTTTATCGTGTGTCAGTAAATGATACCTATGCCCTTCTATTGAGTGTTTATTGGTGGGATGGAAAACCCAAAATAAGCACAGCACATCAATACAAAAGACAGGATGGTGAGGACAGTTCCAAACCAATCGTTTGCCGTCATCTTTTCCAAATTCATCGTAAAAAAGGTTTTCACTGTTGAAGTGAGCCGGGAGATACATTCTATGTAGCTCCTAATAAGCATTGTTCAACGATAACCTTGCGTTACTGAAACCTATCGGGCTTATGACTTATCAAACTTTTGAGCTCAGGGAATTATTTTCTCAGCACGCAGACGATCAAACAGATCGAAAAATGCAGCTCTTGTTTCGCGGAAATGATCAAAACCAAAATCGCGTGACTTAGTCGTATCGTTGACGCATTCTTGATCCCGACCCAGGTCTGCATCGGTATGCCACCAGGAAGCCAATTTGCTAATGTCGGGCTCAATCAAATCATGCTTTTTAGCAATTTCACGCCAGGTTGTATCGGCACCAATCATCTGTGTTTCCAGTAGCTGAGGAGTCTCAGGGCAGTCCGCGACTTCAAGACCGAAATACTCACCGATTTCTCGCCACATGCGTCTCCAGCGAAAAACATCACCGTTGACCGTATTGAATGCTTGATTTGCTGCACCTGGAGTTATTGCGGCCCACTCCATCTGGCGTGCCAGAACCAGTGCATCGGTCATATCTGTCAAAGCATTCCACTGAATTTGTGAACCGGGAAATACGAATGGTTTATCTGTTGCTCTGCAAATTGAGGCGTAAACGGCAAGCGTTGTGCCCATATTCATAGCATTGCCTCTAGCGTAGCCAATCACGGTGTGTGGACGATGCACATTCCAGGAAAAGCCTTGACGCTCGGCGGTTTCGAACAAAACATCTTCCAGCGCATAGTAAAAGTTGTCGCCGGGAACACGTGGTTCGGATTCGCGAAACGGCGTCTCAGTGCGACCGCTACCGTATGCTTCGAATGAACCGAGATATTGTTTAGTACCCGTTACCAGTGATGCGTGTTGTAGGTCGGCTTCTTCAAGCGCTGAGAACAGGTTACGCATCATGGCACTATTGGCCTCAATGTTCGCTTTCTCATTATCACGACGGATCCATGTGCAATAGAAAACATGGGTAATCGGCAGTCCTGCCAAGACTTCTTTTGTGGCCGACTCGTCAAGTAGATCCGCGGTGACTGGAATCACTCCACTCTGTTCCGTCGCACGGCGGGAAAGCCCGAATACCGTCCATCCGCTGGCAACCAAATAGGAAGCCAAATTACCACCAGTTATACCGGTGGCGCCGACGACGAGTGCAGTACCTTTACGCATGATATTTTCCTTTTAAAAAAGGTGTCTGTTCCATATAAGCAGAATCAAGCGCTCATCACGACCATCTCTGATAGTAATAATAGGCCTCTAAAATAAAGGGACTTAATTATTCAAGATTTGAAGATATAGAGAAGAACGTGACATTTTTGCTCGAATTGCATGATATGAGAGCTTCTTAACTTAATACCATACAGCAAATTTAATGGGCAGAAGATTGTTGTAGAACGCGACTCATTGTTTAGAAGCCATAAACTATTTACATACCGCTGTAATTATCAAGAAAACTGTAGCGCTACTAATTAGTGAGTGCCTTTCAGCCAC
>NZ_MCRI01000085.1 GCF_001720165.1 Methylophaga muralis | reverse complement strand
TACGAGCATGAATATCATGAATCAATTGATGAAATGAAACATGCTGACGCGTTGACCGAGCGAGTTTTATTCTTGGAAGGTTTGCCAAACTTACAGGAACTCGGCGCTTTACGTATCGGTGAAAATACCCGTGAAATGCTTGAAGCCGATCTGTCATTAGAGATGGACGCTATTCCAGATTTGAAAGAAGGTATTCAATACTGCGAACAAGTTGCAGATTACGTGACTCGTGATTTATTCAAGAAAATTCTGGAATCTGAAGAAGAACATGTCGACTGGTTGGAAACTCAACTAAGCCTAATCGACAAAATGGGTATTGAAAACTTCCATCAAGCACAAATCGTTAAAGAAGCTGAGTAAAACTTAAGCTCACATAAAAAAGCCTCATCAGCTTAGCTGATGAGGCTTTTTTGTATCTTCTGGAAAGAGTCTTCGTTAAGTGAAGAATCGTTGTTGATTATATTGCTCTTAAGTATTTTCTCGATGGCGGATTAATGGTTGGTACATTGATATTGCTGCTCAACCTCATGATAAAAACATTGATACCAACCGGTATATTTAGCGCAAACCTGTTGCTCGGTACCAAGCTGCTCGGCACCCGTAAAACCTCGATCTCGGCAAATTTCTAGTGCCTGACGATCAGCTCGTTCAGTATCCAGAGCCTTTGGTTGAGTGCCTGAGTAAGGCTGACTGACTTTTATCACGTCATCTGGAACCTTCGTATGGTTAGCTGCACATGCTGATAAACAAATCATTATAAATAAAGATTGAAAAAGCGCTTTCATCTTGGTTTCCTTAAATCAAGTGTGCAGAAGATAGCGGGTAGCAGCCATAGAAACAAGTAATCAGCAAATTTTGCCATTTTCAGATAATTGCCAGTGAGATGCAGCAATATAATTAAGCAACGATTTCGTTTTGCTGATTCTTGAAGGACAACTGATGATTAATGCTTATGCGGCACTGGAAGCAGGAGCCAAACTTACCCCCTATCAATATGATCCCGGCCCGATTGGCGATCATGAGGTTGAGATTGAGGTGCGTTATTGCGGTATTTGTCATAGTGATATCAGCATTATCGACAATGATTGGGGAATGTCCTCATACCCTGTTGTGGCAGGGCATGAGGTTGTGGGAATAGTAAGTCAGCTTGGTGCTGCTGTGACCAACCTGAGTGTTGGCCAAACCGTTGGCTTAGGCTGGTATGCAGATTATTGTGAAACCTGCGAACAATGCCATAACGGCGACGAAAACATCTGTTCAGATTTAACGCCCACCATCGTCGGCCATCATGGCGGTTTTGCTGATAAGGTACGAGCAAATGCCAATAGCGTGATTCGTCTGCCTGAAGGCATTGATCTAAAATCAGTCGGTCCTTTGCTGTGTGGCGGACTGACTGTATTTAATCCTCTGATTCAATTTGAGACCAAACCAACCGACAAAGTAGCCGTTATTGGTATTGGTGGACTAGGGCATCTTGCTTTGCAATTTCTGCAAGCCTGGGGCTGTGAAGTCACGGCATTTACCAGCTCGTCCAAATTACAGGAAGCTCTGGATATGGGCGCTCATTACAGTGTTGACTCGCGTGATGAAGCCGTCATGGCAGAACTGCCCAGAAAATTCGATATGATTCTCTCTACAGTCAATGTCAAACTGGACTGGAACCTATATCTGAGTAAATTAAAACCCAGAGGGAGACTGCACTTTGTCGGCGCAACTATGGAACCGTTAGATATCAAAGTGTTTAACCTGACAGAAGCGCAAAGAAGTATCTCCGGCTCAGACACCGGAAGCATGCAAACCTGCAACAAAATGCTGGAATTTGCCCAGCGCCATCAAGTGAAACCAGTGATTGAAATGTATCCGTTTGAGCAGATAAACGAAGCGATTGAAAAACTGCGTAACGGCGATGTGCGTTATCGGATTGTTCTGGAACGTTAACAATTGAAAACAACAGATTTAAGTTGAGCAAATACTCTGGC
>NZ_MCRI01000084.1 GCF_001720165.1 Methylophaga muralis | reverse complement strand
GGCTCGTTATATCAGACGCTGATTTGACATTAAGCGAGATTGCGCTTGTCAGCAAAATTGATGAGGCTACGGTGAAGGCTATGGCATGGATTTATAATATGGCAATACAAGAATACGGTATTGAGTGGTTGGGTGGTACTTTTGGTCTCACTTGGAAAGAGATTAGAAATCACCGAAGTGTAATAGATTTAATTACGACAATTAAATACGCTTCTGAGGTCAAGTAAATGCTTTCGAGACTCTCGCAAATTGGTAATATCAGAGGATGTGGTATTTAGGTGTATTTCGTTTTAAAATCAAGTGCATATTGCAGTTATCCACAAATTACCACACACCATTGGAAGAACCTACCAAAGTTCGACCGGGGGCAGTAGTCACACATGACTGCTGACGGCATGTATAGGAAACTATACGTTATCAGTCCGTGCAATCTGAAAGTTTCGACGTAAAGGCCAAGTGCATTTACAGAGTAACCTAAGGTTTTTGTCTCCCTTACCCTTCACTATGACTTTAAGTTGAAGCTATCCAGAGGAGTGCGCCCAGGTGGGACTGGGACTAACGCTATGCCTCGGAATAACCGGAAGTAGAATTAACAAGCTACTAGACGCTATTCCGTTGAACCTCTGGTTAAGATGAAGGTGCCTTATAGGGGCACTGGAGTACTTGTAATATGATGCTGTGGGGGGTAAGGGGGGCAAAAACTGAAGTTTCTCTGTAAAGTTATCTTAAGTAATAACTTAAGTGTTACTTAAGTAGAATCTTAAGTTAAGTATCGTTTTTATTTGATTATCGTAAGTGCCCTCTATCAACCAATATCACTAAGATAAATAAACAGAAGTGTTACTCCAGTACATGGCATCAGTATTACTGAACGTGTACTGGAATGATAACTTCAGTAAGACATAACCCAAACCCCTGTTCACCTAAACCGTCTCTCGGTAAGGCATCAATGATGCTTTGTGATCAGGGGTTATTTTTTCGTTTTTAAACGCTCTGTGTGATCGTCTGTCGATCTTTCTTGGTTCAACCTAGGCAACCCTATTACGAGCAAGAGAAAAGCGATCAGAATGGTTTCTGTGATCTTTAACGATAATGATGGTGATAGATTACAACTTCAGAAACAACCAGAGATTTTTCCTGACAAATTTATGAGCTGATATCCTACGTGTTCGCTGGGCTGATCTTCCCCCGTACCGGCCTCCCGCCTAAGATAAAAGGGAAGTGGCATGGGGGGTATTTGTTGAGTCTCTTGCTTGTCTTGCTAGTAGTAGGCTCTCTCGTTACTGATGACGATATGTAACCGTCCGAACAGCCACGCCTCTCTATTGTTCTCTTACGTGCGCAGTGTCGAGCAGCTTGTCTGATGCCATACAAATCATGACACCTATCCACACACTGTAGCCAAACAGCTGTTTGGTGAAGGGTAATTCCATTGTTGTTCCTTCAGTTGGTTGATGAAGGTCAGCATCAGATCATATCCGACAAGTGACTGCAACACTTGCACTAGCGTGATGGTTGCAGAGCCGTGATAGTTGCTTTAATGCATAGCTGGCAACGTCCATCAGAAGATCTTTTCAGCCTATTTATCTCGAAGACTGGAACAGCATTACAGTACAAAGATGCATGACATCAGTTACCTCACAGGGACAATCTGCGGAAACCATTAGACTGGAATAGTAGTTGAATATGACTAGGTAAACAGAAATCTGAACCACCGTTTCATAATAGAAACTGGTTCTGTATGACGGTGCTCTACACTGTTAGATGAAGTACGCTCTTCCTGTGATTGTAACAAGGTTAATTCTTTTAAAAGCATCAAAAGCTTTGAGTTCTGTATCTAACGCCTCTATGTTATTCATTAGCTCTTGACGGAATAATGAATCTTGTTCCATTGTCAGTACATCAGGATACTTCTTTGATATCAGTCTTAATGCGTTTTTGAGACAACTTCTGGCACTGAATGCTGCTTCATCGTCAAATGCAGATATGTAATCAATCTTTAGGG
>NZ_MCRI01000083.1 GCF_001720165.1 Methylophaga muralis | reverse complement strand
TCAAGGCCCACAGCAAAAACCTGAAACTCTCTGGCGTTATCATGCGGATGTTGGCGCTTCATCATCACCAGTTGGTAGTGGTAATTTATTATTTTCAGGCAGATTTGACGGCCGGATGCTGGCATTAGACAAGAAGTCGGGCGAAGAGCAATGGCAGTTTGTTACTGGGGGTGGAATCTTTTCTACTCCGTCAGTTGCAGAAGAACAGCTAGTATTTGGCAGTGACGACAAAAATATTTATGCCTTGAATAAGTTTACTGGCAATCTTTTATGGACATTTGAAACCCAAGACAGAGTGTTTGCTTCTCCACTGATTGCCAAAGGTACGATTTTTATTGGTAGTCTTGATCACAATTTCTACGCAATAGACCGGCATAGTGGCGAACTTAAATGGATTGTTGAAACTCAGGGACAGGTAGATTCATCGGCTGCTATGCATAAAGATCAATTATATTTCGGTAGCGATGATGGTTCTTTATATGCAGTTTCGATTAACGGTGAACGGATCTGGACCTTGGACACTGGCGCTGCCATTGATGCATCACCAGTCATCTCTGCAGCAGATAATTTGCTTTATGTAGGCAATGATGCCGGAGTGTTATTTGCTGTGGATTTAGAGTCCGGTAAGCCGCTATGGACATTTGAATCTGGATCCAGATTGTTTGCTTCACCTGCGTTGAAAGATCAGCAGGTTATTTTTGCTGCAACAGATGGCCGAGTATTTTCCTTAAATAAGGAGAGTGGAGAACCATTTTGGCAATTTGACGCTCAGGCAGTGTTATTTTCCTCTCCGGCAATAGCAGGTGATCAGGTATATATAGGTTCAATGGATGGTTTTCTATATGCACTTGATATAAACAACGGTGAGCAAATTTGGCGATTTGATTCAGGGTGGGCCATATTTGCATCACCGTTTGTCGATAACGGTACGCTTTATATCAGCAGCGATGATGGTGATTTATTTGCACTACGCTGATTTATTCAAATGTTCGTGTTCGTAATAATAATTAGTGGCTTCCACAAAACCTTCAACGCTACCGCAGTCAAAGCGACGACCTTTGAATTTAACCGCTAAAACTAATCGTTCTTGAGCCATCAAACGCAAAGCATCGGTGATCTGAATTTCGCCATTGGTACCGGGTTTGGTTTTACGTAGATATTCAAAGATTTCTGGCGTCAAAATATAGCGACCAATAATTGCCAGGTTGCTTGGCGCTTCTTCTGGTTTGGGTTTTTCTACCATGTCTTTGATTTGATAAATACCTGGGGCAATTTCATCACCGGATATAACACCATAACTATGGGTTTCTTCGGCGGGTACTTCTTCAATAGCCACAATACTGCATCGATAACGTTCGTATAGAGCCACTAACTGACTAAGTGCACGTTCACCACCTTCATCAGGTTTTGCACATAGATCATCTGCGAGGATGACAGCAAAAGGTTCATCGCCAATCATGGGTTCACCCGTCAAAATTGCGTGACCCAGACCGAGCATTTCACGTTGGCGCATAAATACAAATTCGCAGTTATCCATTAGATAGCGAATATCATCTAAAAACTTTTCTTTCGATGTGCCTTTGATCTGATGTTCTAATTCAAAACTGGTGTCGAAATGGTCAGCAATTGCCCGTTTACCACGACCAGTGATAAAACCAATTTGACTGACTCCTGCCTCCATGGCTTCTTCAACACCATATTGAATCAATGGTTTACTAACGATTGGCAACATTTCTTTTGGCATAGCTTTAGTAGCAGGCAAAAATCGTGTGCCATAACCGGCTGCTGGAAATAAACATTTTCTTATAAGACTTTTTACAGCCATTGACGAGATCCTTATCAAACTGTTGTGGAAAAAAGTGATGACGTTAAGCTAAAGTAATTGCCTGTGAAGTTCAAGAACTGACTAAGCAAACTATTTAGATTTAACCACTATTGGACTGATATATTGTAATCATTCAACATTACTATTTAATTTCTGTTTTCAGAAATATCTAAATTTAAATTATTCTGGT
>NZ_MCRI01000082.1 GCF_001720165.1 Methylophaga muralis | reverse complement strand
ATATACCTACCTTACGCGAAAATCCATCACTTTTTGCACTAAAACTTATCTTTTTTAATACAACAATGAGGGGATTTGAGATGTCTTTTGACTGGTATCGTTTGGTTGGAAAGAAGGCAGAATAAAATTGTTAGGCTTCCTACCTAACATAGTTTCTCGCTCCCATAACAGTTAATTACGCCGCATTAATTACAAACCAATGGTGTAATGCACATAAGCAGTAGCAGACCCAGTGCTTTGAAATGGAAGTTGCTGGTAGTAAAAATCCGCTGAAATTCTTTGATTCTTCGCAGGACTGAAATATGCACCTATGCTCGCAACCGGACGAGTACGATTAAGTTCATCGTTAAAATTTTCACTGGTTAAACCACTGACGCCGGTCGCGGTTAAGTCATCTACGGAGTGAGATAGATCATGTTCAATACCCACGCTACCAGTGAGATTCACTTTCTCTGTAAGTTTTTGATTGAGCTTCATACCGACTAAAGCAACGGTTGAACGATCTTCAAGAGCGGCATAGGTCAAAGGTGATGAGATAGCTCCTTCTTCTGTATAGCCATCTTGTTTGATTTTGGTATAGCGTAAAGCTGCATAAGGCCTAACTATGGTTCTAGCTTGATTCACCGTGAAGCTGTAACTCAATTCACCTACATAGCTTTGTGTATTGATGGAAGTGTCACCAACACCGGCTTCTGAGCTATTCAAGATTTCGCGGGTGGTGGTTAAATTTTTATCTTGGTAGGCATTGGCGATTTTAAATTGATAACCCAAGTGGTCAGGATTTTGATTCCACACGATAAATATTCCCATCAGTGGATTCGCATTTGAAATATCCACACTTGCGACGGTGTTGGTATTGAGATTGTGATTTAAAAAGCCCCCAAAGCGCAGGGTAGGTGTGGCTTTATAACCTGCCACTATGACCGCTGAAGTTTCGTGAGTACTGGGGTTGTCAACATAGGTCTGCTGGCCACCAACCGAGACACAAAAACCTCTGGTATCAAACAAATCACAGTCATAAGTATTCATGTTGGCAAAGTTAGTGGCGATGAGTTGCTGAGAGAATCCACCGCGTAAGTCAGATGCTAAAGATTGGACTGAGACTTGTGTATCAATAACTGACGGGCCTACAAAAACGGGAGGGGCTACAAATTCAAATAATAAATCCCAGGCATTCAAAATAGAGTCATTCGCTACAAGGCTATAGTTATAACTGCCATAAGAACCGGTCGTGCCTGAAACATCCGTTAATGTTGTAAAGTTTTGCAAAACACTCAAATATCTTCCCTCAGAAACCACTGAAGCAGCCACGCCAGAAACAAGTGTGGTTCCCGTATTCCCATAAATATTAAATGCCATATTTCCGGTGCCCGGAGCGGATAATTGACCATAGTTAGTGGGACTATTAATAATGATGTTGTAACTATTGGGTAAGTTACCAACAATTGTTACCGGGCGGGATGTAAGTGAACCTTGTAAATTATTGAAGACCGGAATTGAGGCACTTCCAGCATTCCCTATACTTCCAAAACCACCAGTAATGCTGCCGACATTGGTTAAAGAAGTGATTGTTGACTGATTACTGATGCCGTATCTGACCACACCGGTGATTTGCCCAAAGTTGACTACATCAACATTACCCCCGGGCTTGTTCCACAATCCCCATTGGTTATGGGTATAAATTGACCCATAATTGACCAGTCTGGCTGAGGTTGATGTTTCCAAAATAACCACTGAACGTCCATTAACGCCAAAAGGCGCTGTGTTTGACACGGTGACGCCTGAAGCAATAGTGACATCGGCTCCAGTATCAAGCGTTAGCCCTTTTACATTTCCCCCATCACAACTTGCTGTAATTTCCAGAGTGGATGTGACTGTAACCCCTCCGTTACACAAGGCAAAAGCAGGCTGGGTAAAGAACACCAATAAGATGGAAATAATTAACTTCAACTCTGTTACTCCAGTGAGCAAGCATTAATACTGCAAATTTTTGGTTGAGCAGCGGAAAGTAAAACTAC
>NZ_MCRI01000081.1 GCF_001720165.1 Methylophaga muralis | reverse complement strand
ATGTTTCAATTTAGTTACATTATGTGTTTTTAAGTACACCCTGTGAATACAGTCAAGGTGAATACAATAAACGTATTCAAATAAGTTGTTTTTGGTTTATGAATACGATATCTTGCGCACTTCTTAGATTTAAATGAATACAGGGGTGTTACACGGTGAAGCGTGTCGGTTATATTAGGGTATCAACTTTAGACCAGAACTCAGAGCGTCAGCTTGACGGGGTTGAACTGGATGAAGTTTTTGAAGATAAGTGTTCAGGTAAAGATACCAACAGGCCAAACCTTAAAGCATTACTCAATTTTGTCAGGAAAGGCGATGAAGTACACACGCATGATATATCCCGTATGGCGCGTAACCTTGAAGACCTGATCAACTTGGTGAAGTTACTTAACAGCAAAGGTGTCAGTATTAAGTTTCACAAAGAAAACATGACTTTCACAGGGGAGGAGAACCCTATTCAGGAGCTTATGCTGGGAGTGCTTGGGGCCGTATACCAGTTCGAGCGTTCCATGTTGTTAGAACGTCAGAGAGAAGGTATAAATAAAGCTAAACAAGCTGGAAAATACAAAGGGCGGCCTCAACAGATTAACCGTGAAAAGGTATTGGAGGTGTTGGCTAGTGGTATATCAATTAGAAAGACAGCGGCTCATTTAGGGATTTCAGTATCTACTGTTCAACGTATTAAAGTTTCATAACAAACACGATACCCCTCATTCCAAAATATTTTAATTTGAATATTTAGAGTAGACTTCGAATTATATTAATTTAAAAACCCAATCACTAAACACCAACTAAGAAAATGAAAAAACATAAAAATGGCTAGCTCAGAACAAATAAAAGCTCTTTTGAAATCGCACATTACAGGTGATGAAGAGAGATTTTTGTCTATTGCTTTGCAAGTAGCAGCGCATGAAGCAAAAATTGGTCATGGAAAATTAGCTTTAGAGCTTCGTGACATTGTTGAAAAAGCAAAAAAATCTAGAACTTCAACACCTATATCCATTGCGAAGGGCATTAAAGATTCTACAGGGCTACTTTATGCTACGAGTCCTAAAGTTAAACTTGTTGATCTTGTCACTTCTACAGATGTTAAAGATAAACTCATTAGAATTGTTCGTGAGCAACGGCATTTAGCAAAACTTAAAAACCATGGATTAAGTGCAAGAAGAAAAATACTATTAGCTGGACCGCCAGGTACAGGTAAAACATATACAGCGTCAATCTTAGCTGGAGAATTAGGATACCCATTATTCCAAGTCAGATTAGATGCCGTCATCACAAAGTTTATGGGTGAGTCAGCTGCAAAATTGAGACAAATTTTCGATGCTATCCAAAATGTTAGGGGGGTTTACTTCTTTGATGAGTTTGATGCGCTTGGTTCCCAAAGACAATCTGTAAATGATGTTGGGGAGGCTAGAAGAATATTAAACAGCTTTTTACAAATGTTGGAAGAGGATGTCTCGAACAGCTTGATTGTTTGCGCAACCAATCATGTGGAAATACTAGACCACGCTTTGTTTAGACGTTTTGATGATGTAATCAAATATCATTTACCAACCAAGTCAGAAATTGTGTCACTTTTCAAATCAAGGTTATCACAGTATGTTAAAGGACAATTTCCATGGGCAAAACTAGCTGATTTCGCTCATGGACTTAGTAATGCTGAGGTAACTTTAGCTGCACAAGATGCAATAAAAGATTACTTGATTGATGATAAAGAGAAAATCACCCTTGAAATGTTATGTCTTGCTGTTGATGACCGAAGAAGAATGTCTCATAAACTGCATGTTTAAGGATTCATAGTGGCAGAGAACAAGGATGTAAAACAACATTTTCACTTTAGAGCAGTAGCCACCTCTGAATCTTACACTTCTCCATCGACTGGGGGTGGGAAAAAACCACTTATTCCCAAACAAGATCGCCAAAAACATGGCGCTAATCTGATGCAAAATCTCTCGCAAGTACGAAGTGACTTCGAAAATAAAATTTTATCTCAAGAGCTTGAGCACCTAACCTCTCCCATTGGTATCCAAGTAGAGTTTAAAAGTTTTCCTGATATAGATCTGGCAGTTGAAAGCTTAGCTGACGCAAGACATGGTATTGAGTTACTTAACGTAGTCCAAAGAGCGGATAAAACATACGCAACTATTTTCGTACCTGAAGGTAAGTTAGATACTTTTGAACTGAAAATTGAAGATTATCTTCAAGAAAAAAAGTCTCGTGTTGGACATCCTCTAGATAATAGAAAACTAATAGATACAATTCAGGATTTTAGAACAGCGGTTCTTGATTCACTTTGGACCG
>NZ_MCRI01000080.1 GCF_001720165.1 Methylophaga muralis | reverse complement strand
AATTAGCTAACTTTATGCAAGATCACCAAAATCATATTGCTGCGTTGAGTCAGCTGGTAAGTCAGGAGGGTGGTTCCCCTGCAGATGGTGCTGATATGAAAGTCATTCTTACCAAAGGCAAAGTGGTCATCGCTAATTTAGGTGGTGATGAAACCATCCTGAAAGCCATGTTGATGAATGAAGAGGTCACCAACAAAAGCTATGAGAAAGAAGTTAAAAAAGATTTCCCTCAACCTATTCAAGCTATTTTGATGGCTCACCTGGACGATGAACGACGCCACAAAGAATGGTTAGAAGTCGCCTTGCTCGAATAAATAAACGGGAGATGGAAAGTTAGTTTCTATAGAAGCTAAATCCATCTCCTTTTTTGTGAGGATACTGCAGTCAAAGTATTTTACGGGGAGAAGGTCAATGGTCGATTCAGCTGAAGGGTATAACTACTCCATCGTAAAATATTTTATGGTCATGGCCTGTATCTATCTTGTGATAGGCACAGGAGTCGGCGTATTTATCGCCTCACAACTGGCCTGGCCCGATTTAAATTTCGATATTCCTTATATTACCTTTGGCCGTTTACGCTCGGTGCATACCAACACGGTGTTGTATGGTTTTGCTGGAACGGTATTGGTGGCAACCGCATTTTATGTTGTGCAGCGCACTAGCCATGTCAGATTATGGAGCGACAAATTAGCCTGGTTTACCTTCTGGGGCTGGAATATTTATATGCTCGGCATCTTTATTACCTTGCCACTCGGCTTAACCCAAGGTAAGGAATATCATGAAGCCGAATGGCCGATGGACATCCTGCTTGCCTTTGTATGGGTCGCTTTCTTAATTAACTTTACGATGACCTTAGCCATTCGCAAAGTGAGCCATATCTACGTCGCCAACTGGTTTTATCTCTCCCTGTTAATCATGTTCACCTTTTTGCATGTGGTCAATAGCCTGGCGATTCCGGTGGGCATGTGGAAATCCTATTCTGTTTTCGCCGGGGTTCAGGATGCAATGGTTCAATGGTGGTGGGGACATAACGCCGTAGGTTTTTTTCTCACAGCTGGCTTTTTAGGCATCATGTATTACTTTGTACCCAAGCAAGCTAATCGCCCGATTTATTCCTACCGACTTTCAATAATTCACTTTTGGGCATTAACGTTCGGCTATGTCTGGCTCGGTGCACATCATCTGCAATACACGGCATTACCGGACTGGACCGGTTCCTTAGGTGCAGCCATTTCACTTGCCATGATCATTCCTTCATGGGGTGGGGCATTGAACGGAATGTTTACCTTAAGTGGTGCATGGAACAAGCTACGTACCGATTATATTTTGCGTTTTCTGATCGTCTCTCTGGCTTTTTATGCCATGTCGACTTTTGAAGGACCGGTTATGTCCTCAAAAACAGTGAATGCCTTGTCTCATTACACTGATTGGACTATCGGACATGTACATTCAGGAGCATTAGGCTGGGTGGCGATGATTTCGATTGGTGCCATTTACCATATGACCGAACGGATGTGGAACACCCAAATGTTCTCAGTAAAACTGGTCAATCTGCATTTTTGGATGGCAACGATCGGTACCGCTATTTATATAACATCGATGTGGATCGCCGGCATCATGCAGGGATTGATGTGGCGTGCTTATGATGATTACGGAAATCTGTCCTATACCTTCGTAGAATCCGTCGCGGAAATGTATCCCTACTATGTCATGCGTACTTTTGGTGGATTTATCTTCTTCTGTGGTGCTGTGCTAATGCTGTTCAATGTCATTAGAACTATTCGCCAGGCTTCTTCGAAGACTATTTCAGCTAATAATCAAATTCCTCAACAGAGCTAATTTAAAACCGATTAGAGGGGTTCATAAAGAAAACATTTACTCATTAGGAGTGAAAAAATGGTTGAAATATTAACAACAATTTTTGCGACAAATGTTGACCTAATGACAGCAAAAGATTGGTTAGGAACGTTAACCACCGTTATATCTTTTGTTCTTATGTGCATGGCGTATTTTTGGGTATTTCATCCAGCGAATAAGGCTAAGCTCGAAGCTCACAGGCATCATCTTTTAAAACATGACATTGACGAGCCTCTATAGATAATTGTTTAAATCAAGACAGGGACGTAGGGGGATTTAATGCAAAAATCAGATCTGTAACAAAAGTTTATTTTTTATGATCATCTTCAGTTACTAAAAACTCCAAACCCGCCCCGACATCTTCCTCACCACAAGCAGCCATATCATCCGGCTACCAGCCTGAGCCTCTTTGTGGGTCAATATCAAATCTCGTCGTTCTTTAAGACTTTCTGCTTGAGAAAAGTCTGGTTCGTCATCTTCTGGCATGTTAACGATGGGTTTATCGTTCATCTTATTTAACTCTTATCTGAGTGAAATTATGACCCTGAGGTGAGCCAGGAATTCCATTGAATATTGGCAAATAAAATTCTGGCAGATATCTCTTTAAGTGCAATATGGGCATAAAATCAGATATGAATAAACCATACGACTATTAAAACACCTGAGATATTGTCATCTTAAAAAAGCTTGTCAAAGTATTCAGAATAAAATCTTTCAACTCTATTTATTGGCACCAAGTGGCTGAAAGGCACTC
>NZ_MCRI01000079.1 GCF_001720165.1 Methylophaga muralis | reverse complement strand
AAAAGACACTTTCTATCGAGAGTAGAGTGTCCGGTAAGATTAAACGCCCCATCCCCGCTTTGAGAGATAACTGAGCGGCAACGGACAACATCACACTGACCAAAATCATTAAAAGCGTGAGATAACTCATATGAGTTTAGCCAATAAGGTAATGATTAATATAAAGCTAATTGTCGCCAAGCTTCCTTTATTTTTAATTGAAAAAAACAATCGGATCATCATGCATTTCTCCTCGATTGGTTTTTAGCCACATTCGTAAAAACCAATAAGCAAAAGCAGGCAGCGAGGCCCATAACAATAACGGTGATGAATATTCTTCATTAGTCATGGAGACCTGAACATAAAATGCCACAAGCAATAAAGAAATAAATGCAGAGGTCACACCGAAGCTTTGCATCAGATAGTAATCCTCCACCTGATAATCTCTACCACTAGCTTTATCTTTATTCACTTTTGATAATAATTTCAATTCAGCACAGCGCTTGACCAAAGCTAAACTGAAAAAAGTAAACATCGAAAACGCCAATAACCAGAATGAGAGCACGACATCAATAATCATGGCTCCGGCGATGATACGAATTGTAAATAAACTGGCCAGTGAAATAACGTCAGCAATAACATAAGTCTTTAAGACAAATGTGTATAAAAGCGTTAAAGCAAGATAAGCCATGATCGATAATTGGAATGCGGTATTGGTGAAAAGTAACGAGCCAATCAATGTCGCAACAAATAACCCCATAGCAAGCAATACAGCTTGTTTAATCGATAATAATCCAGAGGGAATGGGCCTTAGGCATTTTCTGGGGTGTACTCTATCAGCTTCAATATCAAGTAAATCATTAAGCAGATAGGTGGCAGATGCTAGTAATGAAAATAAAAAAAATCCAATTATTGCATCACCCCAAACAGCCAAATCAAGATAAAGTGATGAAACAAAAACAGGCACAAAAATAAGCATATTTTTAAGCCATTGATGGACTCGCATGGCTTTTAGGAGCGTCTTAAATGTATTATTTTCGTTATGAAAAATACGTGTCACAGGGCGCTTTTTTGATAAGCGTAACGCAGCAGCAGTGGGATTGACTAAAAATGACTCTTCAGCCTTATCAAATAAGCAGAAATCAAATGTCTCATTGCCAGCGTAGGCAAACTTCGGTGAAACTTCCAGGCAATGTTTTAATTTATTCTCGCCTTTCATATTAAACGTGGCAGAAGTCGCCAATACGCCATCGAAAATCCCTAGATGCTCAGCGATGGCATCGGCATATTTTTGATGACTGGCCGTTGCCAAATATAACTTTCTGCCTTGCTCACGTTGCTCTTTGAGAAAACCCAAGAAGTCCTGGTTATAGGGAAGTGTGGCAGCATTAATGTCCACCCGCTCAGCAAGTTTGTGTTTTAAATTAGCCTTCCCTTTCGCTAGCCAGCCAATTAATAAAAAAATATTCAATGGGTTTTGTTTTAAAAACGTTAAACAGACTTCTAATAGCAGGTCTGTATAAATAAGCGTGCCATCCAGGTCCACAAAAATTGGCAACATGTCCTTATCGACAATCATATTAGATTCTCTGTTTTACTCGTTAATCAATTTACGTCTACAATAAAACGATTGAATTTATTTTGACAGGGACGTAACGACGTGATGAAAAATATAATGGTTTCAACTTATGCTAAAAACACCTTATATATCGTTCTCGTTGCATTAGCATTACGCCTGCTTTGGCTGTGGTTGATCCCCGTTGTACCGCTCTCTGATTCGGTAATGTATCACGAATTTGCCAAGAGTATTAGTAATGGAAATGGCTATGCATTTCCTGCTGGAAATCTCACTGCATATTGGCCTGTTGGCACGCCGGCAATTTATGCACTGCTTTATAGCATTTTTGGTGAATCATTCCATGCCATTACAGTTTTTAATCTTGTCGTAGGGATTCTCACACTATTATTAATGATGTCATTAGCCAAGCTTTGGTTTAATGAACCCACGGCATATATCGTGGGTATTCTATACGCAATATGGCCCTCTCAAATTCAGTTTACGACCATTTTAGCTAGTGAGACTATTTTTAATGTATTTGTATTACTTGGCTTATTCTTCTGGTACCGCCCCACACAAAATACCCTTTTGAACTGGGTGCTTGGTTCTGTTTTTTTTGTAGCAGCCACTTACGTTCGGCCAATTGCATTATTAATCCCATTTATCTTGATTGGATTGAGTTTTTTACGCGGATTTAACTTCAAACAATTCTTTAGCGCGACCATGGTAACACTCTTAACAATGGCAATTTTGATTACGCCCTGGGCTGTCCGAAACTACAACTTGTTCGGCGAAGTAGTGTTGATATCAACCAATGGTGGGCCAGTCTTCTGGATGGGAAACAATCCTGACTCTACCGGTGAATACATGCCTCTACCCGAAGATCTACATTTTGACTCAGAAACAGAACGGGCAGATTATTTTAAATCCGAAGCGATTAAACATATTAAAGAAGAGCCTGGAATCTTTGCAAAAAGATTAGCCAAACGATTTGTCGATTATTATCGCTCAGAAAATATCGGTGTGAATTGGAACATTGCTGGAATAAAACAGCAAGGATTTGAAAAAGCTGTATTCCCGCTTAAACTTATAAGCTCAGCTTTTGGATTTATTGTGATAT
>NZ_MCRI01000078.1 GCF_001720165.1 Methylophaga muralis | reverse complement strand
TTGCTTCCCGTGAGCATAATTCTTTAGAAAAGCTGCTACGCCCATAAACTGCGGCCACTTACCTAGCACATTTGAAGTTGCATAAAATAATCCCAAGATAAAACGAACCAAGTTTTTCTTGGTATTGAAAAGCTAATCTTAAGATCTGCAATGGATACAATAGCCACAAGATAACTAAATCGTCTTCGATAACAGATAAAAGAATGATAATAAGTGGGATTAATAACGCCCAAAATAACGATGCTGCGTGTTTCTTTCTTACGAAAATGTTCTTGATCATTTCCATGCAATGCATAACTTTCTGCATAGGCATGACCTGCACGTTGATTACGCTTCCACCACTGGCCAAAACGCGTCATAGCCGCATCATGTAATGTCATTTCAGCATCTAATCGCATAATCTTCCAACCTAACTGACGCATGCGATAACACATCTCCGGCTCTTCGCCAGCAATAAGACCTTCACGGTATCCATCAACAGTCTGGAGGGCCGTTAAACGAAATAATGCATCCCCGCCGCAGGCTCTAGCCTCGCCAATCGGTGTATCCCACTCGATATCACATAATTGGTTATAAATACTGGCATCAGGATATCGTTCTCGACGACGTCCACACACTGCAGCAAAATCCGGATGAGTATCCAAAAAATCTTTGGCTTTTGTAATCCACCCAGACTGAACCTCGCAATCACCATCTACAAACTGAACGTAATCAATAGATGAATAATTCTCTACCAATGTAGCCAAGCCAGCATTTCTTGCACGAGCAGCGGTAAAGGGTTGTGTCATATCCAATGAAACGACTACCACACCTATTGCTTGCGCCAGAGCAACACTTCCATCTGTAGAACCTGAATCAACATACACAATATATTCAAGCTCGTTGACTAATGAATTTAAACACTGTTTTAAACGTTCGCCTTCATTTCGACCAATCACCACAGCACCAATATTAAGGTGGGCACGAGAGAACAAGTCCTGATCAGTCATTATGAATAACTCCAGCCGTGCTTCCGATGATTTTTGCAGGTATCCCAGCAACAATTGAATATTCAGGGACATTTTTTGTAACTACAGCATTGGCTCCAATCAGTGAATGTTTGCCGATAGTTATATCACCGATAATCTTGGCTCCTGCACCTATATCAACGTGCCCCATTAATTTCGGTGCACCTTCATTTCCTCTTTTCACGCCAAGAGTTACTTGCTGATGAATTAAACAATTGGGACCGATATAAGAGTTTGGATGAAGCACAATTCCATTAGGATGCGGCAATAAAATGCCACCTGAAATCGAAATAGTTAATGGAATATCTGCACCTGTAATAACAGACCAAAATCGGTACCGTAAAACCGCTAGTTTTTTTACTAATTTGGAAATAAATCCGCTTTTTTGATTTGAAGCTTGATAATCACGGATACTCGTTATGAGTTTTCTGGATGGATCCCAAAATTGGCGAGGCTTTTCTCGGCTCCAATCAGCTTGTTCAGCAGAAACCGTCATAGATCTTGCCCTTCTGGATACTTTATTTTGATAACTTTGGCAGGAATGCCAACTGCCACAGCATAGTCAGGTATATCAGAAGTCACTACGGCATTTGCGCCTATGGCCGCATGATCACCAATTTGGACTTTTCCTAGAATTTTGGCCCCAGCACCTATATTTACATACGCCCCTATTGAGGGGGCATCAAAAGGAGCTTCAAGACTTTTGTTTCCAATAGTGACACCCTGCCTGATGATACAGCCATCCCCTATTTTGGCCTGGCCATGAATCACTATCCCGTGTTGATGTTCAAAAGTTATGTTATTACCTAACGCCACTGTATATGGTAATTCAATTCCATATTTGAATCGAACATGCTTTTCCATCTGCCGGTAGAGAAAACCCATCGGCGCCCTTAAAAACTTGTTTTTTATCGTCATGCGCCATTGACCAAAACGATAGACTAGTAATGTACGAAATCCTGCATGATTGATTGATTTCGAATTCGCCTTCCAATCTTGTTTGATATTTTCAAACATCCTGCTTCCTATCTAGCCATGACAGAAAAATACTGTTGCGCCAGAAGTCACGCCACAAATACTTAGCATCATTATGAAACTTAAGGCGAATAAAATCTAAAACCTTGTGAACAGTAAACATGCCGCCCCAAGATAGATCCGCTAGGGCTGTATAGATAATCCCGTGGTTCTTTATCAAGTAATACTGGCGTGATTGAAACCAATATTTTGGACGGCGGCGGCGAAGACTATCACCACTTACAACACCGGTACTTTGTCCAACATAGTGAATAATGCGACTGGAAGGTACATACCAAGATTGCCATCCAAACTTATGCGCTTGGAGACAAAAATCCGTTTCTTCATAATAAAGAAAATATGTTTCATCCATTAATCCAATATCTTCTATTACTGAATACCTAACTAACATACTTGCACCAGCAAGCCAATCAACCTGAGTAGGCTCGGCAGGAATTTCTTTTGGGGAGACAAGATATTTAGAAAATAAAGTATCTGTTATTCCTAAACGTAAACCCGATAAAAGTTCACTTTTTAACGTATGGAACCTGAATGCAGATCCTTGTAGCTCTCCATCTTCACCTTCTAAGCGGCTCCCCAAAATCCCGGCCTTGGGGTGTTCATCAAAAAAATTGAACAGGTTTAATAATGCGTTTTCTAGAATTTTGGTGTCCGGGTTTAATAACCAAACATACTTAGGAGTATTCTGGTATTTTTCAACTGCGGATTTGATTGCCAGATTATTTCCATAGGAAAAACCACCATTTATATCGGCCAGTACAACTTCAACATATTCATT
>NZ_MCRI01000077.1 GCF_001720165.1 Methylophaga muralis | reverse complement strand
ATTGTATGGACATCTGTCAATGCAGTATGCAGTTATACTGCATGCTATTTTAAAAGGTCACCTAATCGATCGAAAATACATCTTTTCTGATCTACATAGAAAACATTCAATATACAAGCAAAACGAGTCAAATTTTGTCTCTGCCCTTAGGACGAGTGTTGATAATAACCGTATAAGAAGTAGTTACTTGATAACATTTTAAACTTGCAAAGTCCCAGTTCATTTCAAGCAGCATCCAATACCGCATCTCCCTTATCTTAGAATTGGTTTCGTTGAACCAAAAAATTATTTTCAAGTCCATTCAATGCATTACCAAAAAATGATCAAGGGGTCGTACTTCTTGAACTTCAATTCACTATTCGAACTGCTCTGTTAATCGATAGCTGGTACTTCGACCACCACCGATGTTTTGTATAAATATCCCTCTTGCCACCAGATCCTGGATATCGCGTAAAGCCGTGTCATTAGAGCATTTGGCAAGCTTGGCATATTTGGAGGTATTCATATGTCCTTCAAAGTCCTCTTCCAACATGCGATTGATGATATTGCGTTGCCGTTCATGGACTGGATTTTGGTTAATTTTTTCCCATAAACGCGCTTTGAATAATACATTGCTTAGTGTTTTATCTGCATTTGCAATGGCATGACCCAAACAATCTAAAAACCAACTTAGCCATTCTGTAATTTCTGGCGATGCACGTTGTTGTCTTTCAAGGTGTGCGTAGTATTGTTTTCGTTCAGACTCAATTTGATTGGAAAGACTATAAAAGCGTTCAGGGATACCATCTGCTCTTGCCAGAGCCATATCTGCAATCGCTCGGGCTATCCGGCCATTACCATCTTCAAAAGGATGCACGGTGACAAACCATAGGTGGGCAATGCCTGCCCTGATGACCGGGTCAATATCCGTTTTGTTTTCAAACCATTCGATGAAAGCCGTCATTTCCGTTGCAACTTTGTCAGCGCTTGGCGCTTCAAAATGAACTTTTTCCATGCCTATCGGACCGGAAATAACTTGCATGGGATCATTCTCGGCTAACCGCCAATCACCCACTGTGATACGGTGCATGCCACTTCGCCCTGTAGGGAAAAGAGCGGCATGCCAATCAAACAAACGTTCTATTGTTAATGGCTTAGAGAAATTCTGCGTGGCATCGAGCATCATTTCCACGATACCCTCTACATCACGGCCGGCAGGAATCAATCCAGCTATATCCATACCCAGCCGTCGGGCAATGGATGAACGTACTTCCTGAGGATTCAGATCATGGCCTTCAATAGCTGAGGATTTCACAACATCACTGGTTAATGTTCTAAGACTCGCCTCTCTTCTTAAATCAAAACCAAGTCCTTCCATCCTGCCAAGCAAGCGTCCCTGCTGGTGCCGAATATCGGCAAGCTTGGTAGCTAGTTTGTCAGCATTCCATGAAAAATGAGGCCAGTTGTTATCTTGATATATCCACATATTAATCACCGCAAATTATGCAGTGATAGTAAGTGTTATTTGCCGCAAAAACAATTTTATTTACAGCAAGTTATGCGGTGAATAAAGTCGTTATTCACTGCACGCGCTCTTTTAACAGTTTAAAAAGCTTAAACAGTACTTCTGATTTACCTCTGAGGTGAGTACCAACCTGGTGGACTCCAGCATGCACTATTTAAACATTGGTAAGACATGATTCTTGAATTCCTCATGCAAAGAGATCCAATGCTCTCGTAACGTAACTTTATGTTTCTCATCTATTGGCAAATCATTTAGTCAACAGAGCACATAACGGTGCATTGATGTAATAGTTCCCTCGACCAACCTTTTGTTTGTGTAAGAACCCTTTTTCAACAAGTTGTTCCAGGTATTTGGTTGCAGTGATCCTTGAGACATCTAAATCCTGCATGACAAAGTCGATTTTTGTGTAGGGATGATTAAATAAATTATTCAAAAGTTCTTGTCGATAGATTTTAGGTAATTGAGCACGAATTTGATGTTTGTAGTCCTGCATCAATCGTTTGATATCGGTTATTAACGTTATTGTATTTTGCGCGGTTTCAATCACCCCATCCAGCATATACAGCAGCCAGGCTTCCCAATCACCGGTGTCTCTGACTTGTTGCAATTGGTTGTAATAGTCGACTTTGTGCTGAATGATGAATCGACTCAGATACAGCACTGGCAAATTCAATAAATCCTTAGCGACAAGATAGAGAATGTTAATAATTCGTCCTGTACGGCCATTACCATCGTAAAACGGATGAATACTCTCAAATTGATGGTGAATAATGGCCATTTTCACCAGAGGATCGGCGTCACATAAACTATCGTCATTGATATAGTTCACGAGATTATTCATTAACTGAGAAATTTGTTCTGGATGTTGTGGCGGCGTATAGACGGTCTCACCAGTTCGGGCATTTTTCAAATCAGTACCAGGTAGCTTCCTTAGCCCCGCATTATTTTTTTCCAGATGTTGCTGTACAGTCAGAATATCTGCCAAACGGATTAGTTTTTGATGGCGAACTGTTTGGAATCCTTGTCGTAAAGCAATGGCATAATCCTGCACTTCCTTTGCTGCGGGGTTGCTGACAGCTTCTTCAAACAAGCCCACCCTATAAAGCTCATCATGAGTGGTAACGATATTCTCGATTTCAGAGCTATCCTTCGCTTCCTGCAAGGAGAGTGTATTGATCAGGATTGCCTCGTTAGGAATGCTCGCAGCAACTCCTTTGAGCTCAGCAAGATAACGATGTGCTTCAGCAGTTTTCTTTAAAACAGCCCTAGTCTCCCATTGAGCAATGTTATCTAACGGCAATTCTGTGAGGCTATAAGACATTTTTATACTCGTTTTATATGTTTTGTATAAATATCGGTCATTATATGCATAGATTTCTCCATAAAATATATATTTTATCCACTACATGTATAGAATTTATCACTTTATTCATATGTTTTATTTCATGTGTAAGTTTTGAGGAGATAAAGAACAAAACTTATGTGGATGCCCTAC
>NZ_MCRI01000076.1 GCF_001720165.1 Methylophaga muralis | reverse complement strand
ACTGAAGCGGTAGTATCAGCTAGTTTTTCAGTCATAAGCCGAATTCGTGCTTCTGCGGCTAATGATAAAGTTATAAACACAACATCAATTTTACCGGTTCTACAATCGTTTATAAGTTCTTCAATACTGCCTACGACAATGGCTTTGCCCTCATCCAAGCGCCTGTTAGGTGCTGGTTTACGATCATCGTAAAAACCATTGAAGCGATAGCCAGTCCACTCCATATCATCAAACGATTTTTCTAATCGGTAACCAAGATCTGTTGCTCCCACAATGGCTACTCGCCGAGTATTAAGCCCCTTAGATCGCATTATTCCTAATACCATTCGAACAATGGCGTGCCAGGAAATTAATTCTATTGGAGTGGCTATAAACCAAATGATTAGAAATGGTGCAGCATAAGTCTGTTCATTGATAACAATTAGTTCAATAGCGACCAGTACTGCAATGCTGGTTCCCCAGGAAAATAAAACTGCGGTAATTTCATCACGCAGGTAAGTCCCACGCCACGAACGGTAAGCATCCTGCGACTCAGCGAAGAAATGAAACAGAATTATGGCAAATAACAATGACCAGACATGTTTGGGCTGCCATTCAATGGCAAATAAATCCATTAACGCCAAAAATGTCACTAAAATAATTGCGCTATCTATCAGTCTTGAAATAGCGTTTATTTTAGAATCGTAGTGTCTGATTTTACCTTGAGCCATAGATTGTTCCGCGGAACCTCGTTTGATTATTATTGACGGTTATAACTATCTTGAAGTCGAACAATGTCATCTTCTTCCAGATAGCTGCCAGATTGCACTTCAACAATTTCCAGAGGAACTCGGCCAGGATTTCTTAATCGATGCACGCTACCCAAGGGAATGTAGGTAGACTCATTTTCACCCAATAACATGACTTCTTCATCTCGTGTGACTTCTGCAGTTCCACTCACAACTACCCAATGCTCGGCACGGTGATAATGCATTTGCAAAGATAATGAAGCACCAGGATTTACGGTAATCCGTTTTACCTGAAAGCGCTCACCAATATCCACTGAATCATAGCTACCCCATGGTCGATAGCATTTGCGATGGGTATGGACTTCTTTTCTATCTTGCTTACTAAGAGCTTCAACAATATTTTTTACATTTTGGGCCTGGTCTTTGTGAGCCACCATGATGGCATCATGCGTTTCCACCACTACGACATCATCCAAACCAAGCACAGTAACCAAGCGATTTTCACTGTGAATATAGGAGTTTTTTACTGAGTCAATTATAACGTCACCAATTAACACATTATTGTTTTCATCTTGTGGGAAGGTTTCCCATAGCGATGACCATGAGCCAACATCGCTCCAGCCAGCATCCAATGGGACAACCATTGCTTTAGTGGTTTTCTCCATAACGGCATAATCAATTGAGTCGCTTGGAGACTGTTCGAATGCTTCGGGATCAACGCGTATAAAGTCGAGATCGGAAATTGAGTTTTCAAGTGCTGTTTTACAAGCACTCACCATCTCAGGGGAATGTTTTTGTAACTCGTTTATATAGGTAGATGCTTTAAACAGGAACATGCCACTGTTCCAAAAAAAGTTTCCAGCAGCCAGGTAAGATTCTGCTGTTGCTAAATCGGGCTTTTCAACAAATTGCTTAACTTTACTTGGAGCGTTTTTTTCTTCAGCTTCAATATAACCATAGCCAGTATGCGCAGTTTGTGGCTGTATTCCAAAAGTCACTAGCTTGTCTTGCTCAGCAAGTTTTTTAGCTTGTTCAATAGCTGCATGGAAAGCTTTAACATTTTGTATCAAATGGTCTGCAGCCAATACCAGAAGTAATGGATCTTTATCTGTCTGAAGTGCTCTAAGCGCCGCTAAGGCGATTGCCGGAGCAGTATTTCGAGCGCATGGCTCTAGAATAATATCTTTCGCATTGAGATCGATCGCTTGTAATTGTTCGGCAACCATAAAACGATGATCATTGTTACAGACGATTAATGGAGCCTCAATATTCTCCAGCCCTGTCAAACGACTTATTGTGTTTTGAAATAATGAAAATTCACCAAACAGAGATAAAAACTGTTTCGGTTTGTTCTTTCTTGATAATGGCCACAAACGTGTACCGGTACCACCAGAAATTATGACAGGAATCATTTCAAGCTATCCTTACTAAAACTTTTCGTTTTGATGCCACGTCCACGCCGTAGCGATGATTGACTCTATATCCTTATAAGTCGGTTGCCAGCCGAGAATCTGTTTTGCTTTGGTTGAATCGGCAACCAGAATAGGAGGATCCCCCGCTCTTGGGGGTTCAATCGAAAACACAATATCTTGCTTTATAACGTCCCTGGCGGCTTCAATCACTTGCAAAACACTGAAACCATTTCCGTTACCGAGGTTAAATGCAAACGCACCATCATTCTCTTGTAAATATTCACCAGCCAAAATGTGCGCTAATGCCAAATCATTCACATGGATATAATCGCGAATACAAGTACCATCTGGGGTTGGATAATTATCACCAAACACCTTCAATTCTGAACTTTTGCCAGCAGTAGCAGATTTAAGAATATTAGGAATTAAATGTGTTTCAGGCTCGTGACGTTCGCCAACCTCACCATCAGGATCGGCTCCGCAAGCATTAAAGTAGCGTAATGCAACGGACTTTATACCATATGCATGATGATAGTCACTTAATACATCTTCAATAATTTTTTTTGATTGGCCATAAGGGTTAATTGGTAAACGAGTATGTTGTTCATCGATCAAATCTTTTTCTGGCATTCCAAAAACTGCTGCAGTTGATGAAAACACCAGTCTTTCATGCTTCGTTGCCACCATCGCATCCAATAGATTTAAGGTGCCGGCTACATTATTTCGATAATAAATTGCGGGGTTTTGCACAGACTCGCCTACCAGTGATTTGGCACAGAAGTGCATTATCAAATCAAACGGGCCTTCGTTTTGTAAAATATCTATAAGCGCAGTTGAATCAAGAATATCTGCCTCGATAAAGCGACTCCATCGAACCGCTTCACGGTGCCCAGTGCTAAGATTGTCAACAACTACACTCTCATGATTTAGCAAAGCGAGGGCTTTGCAAATATGTGATCCGATATACCCGGCACCACCAAGAACTAAAACTTTCATCTCTTACGTTCC
>NZ_MCRI01000075.1 GCF_001720165.1 Methylophaga muralis | reverse complement strand
AAACCTTCAAGACAAAAAAAAGGCCACCCCAATCGGAGTGGCCTTTTCTATTATATAAAGCCTGGCAGTGACCTACTTTCACATGGGAACTCCCACACTATCATCGGCGCTGAGCTGTTTCACTTCTGTGTTCGGGATGGGAACAGGTGGGACCAACTCGCTATGGCCGCCAGGCATAACTGGCTGCTTGCTTTTCAGGCAAGCTAATTCGGGAAGTAAAGGTTTTGTCGCTTATGCGCACCCAACTTACTTGGGGTTATATGGTCAAGCCTCACGGGCAATTAGTATTGGTTAGCTTCATACATTACTGCACTTCCACACCCAACCTATCAACGTAGTGGTCTTCTACGGCCCTTCAGGGACTTAAAGTCCAGGGAAATCTAATCTTGAGGGGGGCTTCCCGCTTAGATGCTTTCAGCGGTTATCCCGTCCGTACATAGCTACCGGGCAATGCCATTGGCATGACAACCCGAACACCAGGGGTACGTCCACTCCGGTCCTCTCGTACTAGGAGCAGCTCCTCTCAAATTTCCAACGCCCACGGCAGATAGGGACCGAACTGTCTCACGACGTTCTAAACCCAGCTCGCGTACCACTTTAAATGGCGAACAGCCATACCCTTGGGACCGGCTACAGCCCCAGGATGTGATGAGCCGACATCGAGGTGCCAAACACCGCCGTCGATGTGAACTCTTGGGCGGTATCAGCCTGTTATCCCCGGAGTACCTTTTATCCGTTGAGCGATGGCCCTTCCATTCAGAACCACCGGATCACTATGACCTACTTTCGTACCTGCTCGACGTGTCTGTCTCGCAGTCAAGCACACTTTTGCCATTGCACTAACCGTATGATGTCCGACCATACTTAGTGTACCTTCGTGCTCCTCCGTTACTCTTTGGGAGGAGACCGCCCCAGTCAAACTACCCACCATACACTGTCCCTAGTCCAGATAATGGACCGAGGTTAGAACTCCAAACATACCAGGCTGGTATTTCAAGATTGGCTCCACAAGAACTGGCGTTCTCGCTTCTATGCCTCCCAGCTATCCTACACAAGTAGGTTCAAAGTTCAGTGCAAAGCTGTAGTAAAGGTTCACGGGGTCTTTCCGTCTAGCCGCGGGTATACGGCATCTTAACCGCAATTTCAATTTCACTGAGTCTCGGGTGGAGACAGTGTGGCCATCGTTACGCCATTCGTGCAGGTCGGAACTTACCCGACAAGGAATTTCGCTACCTTAGGACCGTTATAGTTACGGCCGCCGTTTACCGGGGCTTCGATCAAGAGCTTCGTCCGAAAACTAACCCCATCAATTAACCTTCCGGCACCGGGCAGGCGTCACACCCTATACGTCCACTTTCGTGTTTGCAGAGTGCTGTGTTTTTAATAAACAGTCGCAGCCACCAGTTCACTGCAACCCCCGTCAGCTCCACGAGCAAGTCGCTTCACCTAATGAGGGCACACCTTCTCCCGAAGTTACGGTGCTATTTTGCCTAGTTCCTTCACCCGAGTTCTCTCAAGCGCCTTAGAATTCTCATCCCATCCACCTGTGTCGGTTTGGGGTACGGTCGCTTGTTACCTGAAGCTTAGAGACTTTTCCTGGAAGCATGGTGTCAATCACTTCATCCCCTACGGGACTCGTCATAATGCCTCAACTAAGCTCTACGGATTTTCCTATAAAGCACGTCTACACACTTAAACCAACTCTTCCAACCGTTGGCTGATCTAACCTTCTCCGTCATCCCATCGCAGTAACAACCGGTACGGGAATATTAACCCGTTTTCCATCGACTACGCATTTCTGCCTCGCCTTAGGGACCGACTCACCCTGCTCCGATTAGCGTTGAGCAGGAAACCTTGGATTTTCGGCGAGGGGGCCTCTCACCCCCTTTATCGTTACTCATGTCAGCATTCGCACTTGTGATATCTCCAGCAAGCTTCTCAACTCACCTTCACAGACTTACACAACGCTCCTCTACCATGCCACACAAAGTGTGGCATCCATAGCTTCGGTATATGGCTTAAGCCCCGGTACATCTTCCGCGCAGGCCGACTCGACTAGTGAGCTATTACGCTTTCTTTAAAGGGTGGCTGCTTCTAAGCCAACCTCCTAGCTGTCTGTGCCTTCCCACCTCGTTTTCCACTGAGCCATAATTTTGGGACCTTAGCTGATGGTCTGGGTTGTTTCCCTTTCCACGACGGACGTTATCACCCGCCGTGTGTCTCCCATGATTGCACTTCTTGGTATTCGGAGTTTGCATGGGGTTGGTAAGTCGGGATGACCCCCTAGCCCAAACAGTGCTCTACCCCCAAGAGTGATACATGAGGCGCTACCTAAATAGCTTTCGAGGAGAACCAGCTATCTCCTGGCTTGATTAGCCTTTCACTCCGATCCACAGTTCATCCCCGCATTTTTCAACATACGTGGGTTCGGCCCTCCAGTTAGTGTTACCCAACCTTCAGCCTGACCATGGATAGATCGCCAGGTTTCGGGTCTAATCCATGCAACTAGTCGCCCTATTAAGACTCGGTTTCCCTTCGCCTCCCCTATTCGGTTAAGCTCGCTACATAAATTAAGTCGCTGACCCATTATACAAAAGGTACGCAGTCACAGAACAAGTCTGCTCCTACTGCTTGTACGCACACGGTTTCAGGTTCTATTTCACTCCCCTAAACGGGGTTCTTTTCGCCTTTCCCTCACGGTACTAGTTCACTATCGGTCGATAAGGAGTATTTAGCCTTGGAGGATGGTCCCCCCATGTTCAGACAAGGTTTCTCGTGCCCCGCCCTACTTGTCGCAAGCTTAGTACCTTTAACGCTTTTTCGTGTACGGGGCTATCACCCTGTATCGCTAAGCTTTCCAGCTTGTTCCACTAAAACGTTAAATATTACTTGCAGGCTGTTTCCCGTTCGCTCGCCGCTACTAGGGAAATCTCGGTTGATTTCTTTTCCTCCGGCTACTTAGATGTTTCAGTTCGCCGGGTTCGCCTCGTTAAGCTATGTATTCACTTAACGATACATACCCTAAAGTATGTGGGTTGCCCCATTCGGATATCGTAGGCTCAAAGCTCGTTTATCAGCTCCCCTACGCTTTTCGCAGATTACTACGTCCTTCATCGCCTCTTATCGCCAAGGCATCCACCATGTGCGCTTATTCACTTGACCATATAACCCGAAATAAATTGAGTTATATGTATTTGC
>NZ_MCRI01000074.1 GCF_001720165.1 Methylophaga muralis | reverse complement strand
CCCGATAAATGAGCAATGCCAAACAATTTCCTGCAAAATCACTGACTGTTGGGCTTTACGAAAATTTACAGTTGACGGGCATTTACAGACCATTCATCTGACGCATTATTAGAAGTAACAAGTTGGTTTAAAGGAGCCAAGATTGAAGCAAAGACTGTATTTATGGATGATAGCGACAAGAAACAGTTTTGTTGCACTTTTGCCCCTCACCTTCCTTAGAGTAATCGCTGAATTAATTATTAATTTACCTTGGCCAGCTTATCAACAAGCTATGGATCAGTGGTTTGGCGCAGAATGGCGTGAACCACTACAACAAATGATCAATACGGCATTTAACTTTTTTGGGCTGTTCTTGGCTGCCGTGGTAGCAGCCCAATTGATTTATCGACTTCCCAGGCCAACAAAACAACGTGAAATCGCGCCACCTTTAATGGTGGCTATCAGTGCCATCATAAATTTCCTGATTGTTACTACCGCATTGCCTAACCTATCCCCTATGGAATTTAGTGTCGGCGCTATTTTCTTGGGCATTGTTATTGGTTTAGTCTCAGCCGAGCTGATGATTTTTGCTGTAAAACGCCCTTATCTTGATTTACTTAACCTGCCGGTTGATTCTGATACAACGTTTTATCATGCGATGCGTTTAACCCCTTCAGTCATTCTTAGCGGTATTCTCTTTTTCGCTGTCGGTATCTTGCTGGCAACTACTCCACCTTTTCCTAATATTACTCAGCTAATTATCGACTGGGTATTAGCTGACGGAAATGGAAACTGGATATTAAGCTCATTTTTTATCGTTGCGAATCAGTTGTTTTGGTTTTTCGGTCTGCATGGTGGAATTGTTCTGTTGGGAACAGCAGATGGAGCTTTATTAGCTTCGACTACCAGCGCTGGATTTGATACCAATCTCATGTTCAGGACATTATTCGATAATTTTGTGACTATCGGTGGCTCTGGATCGACGCTTGGTTTGTTAATCGCTATTTTTATTGTTACTCGTCAAGGTGCCCAGAACAAAATTGCCAAAGTGTCTGTTGTGCCCTCTATCTTCAATATCAATGACATCCTGATCTACGGGCTGCCGATTGTCTTAAATCCCTTTTATCTAATCCCGTTTATTCTCGTCCCATTCATTTTGATGTTGATTACGCTGTCCGCAGTACATTTTGGAGTAATTCATATTTTGGATTCTGTGCAAGTGAGCTGGACAACTCCGGCTTTGTTTTCCGGCTGGATGTTGACAGAATCCTGGCGTGGTGTGGCGTTTCAAATGCTATTAATTGCTATCAGCACAATATGTTATTTGCCGTTTGTGAAAAGGGCCGAAAGAAGCCGTCAACAACAAACTAAAGCAGCATTTCAACAGGCATCGGACCTGATTATCAAGGAGGGGCATAACAGACAAAGGATTGTTACCAGACAGGATAAGGTTGGCATGATCGCCCGAGATCTGGTGGTTGATTTGCAGCTGGCGATACAGCAGAACGCGCTGTCATTGGTTTATCAACCTAAACATGACCGTCAAGGTCATATCATTGGTGTTGAGGCCCTGCTCCGCTGGACTCATCCGCGATATGGCATGATCTCACCGATTGTAATTGTGACAGTGGCAGAAGACAGTGAACTGATAAATAGCTGGGTAGATGGGTCATCAAACAGGCCTGTGCCTGCAAAGCCCGGTGGAATACGTCTGGTTATAAGGCATTAACTATCGCTGTAAATATTTCACCGATTCAGCTGACAGACAAAGATTTACCGTTTTATTTGACGAAATACATTAATGAATATGGTATTACCGCTGACGAAATAGAGCTTGAAATCACCGAGTCATCTGAGATTCCCGATACAAATTTGACCGATATTATTCTGCAACAGCTTGTCGATACCGGTGTGAATCTGGCAATGGATGATTTTGGAATGGGCTACTCGTCATTGTTATATATGCGCAGGTTTCCGGTAGATGCAATCAAAATTGATGGTTCCATTACTCGTGATGTCCTGCTCAATGACACCAATGCCGATATCATCAGAACAATATGTTCATTGGGCCAGGCACAAAAAGTACATGTGGTAGCCGAATATGTTGAAACAAAAGAGCAACTTGAAGCATTATCCGAAATGGGCTGTGATATTTTCCAAGGTTATTTTTACAGCCCGCCGATAGCAGAATCTGATTGTTTGAATTATTTCAAATTACACAATGGCTTGGTTCAGGGAAAACTTTCGATTTAGCAATAAAAAAGGCTTGAGTTAACTTTAACTCAAGCCTTTTTTTATAAGCTTTTTTTAGGGATTTAATCTTCTGCCAAAACTAATCGCATAACTCACTGGACGAGCTAAAAGAATGGGATCGTTGGTTGGGCTAATGCCTTCTGGAAGAGCCAAAGGATTAAACATATTGGCTTTTTCGTAACTTGCAGCGTCCTTCATCATCTCAGTCAGCGTCAATGTTCCTAGCTCAACTATCTTCCTGTCTGCTGGCCACACAACAGTAGGATCCGTAATTGCATCACCCTCTTCGGCAATTTGCACGGCAATAATAAACTTGGCTTCACCATCATCCTTTAATCTTACTGGCAACTCATCTAACAAATAATTGTTGGCAGCTTGTTCTCTTTCTTCATCTGAAAGATATTCAGGACCGTTTAATGGCGTAATCAGATAACGTCCATAAACTGTTTTTCCCTGTTCATTTTCAAATTCAAATGCATTAATGCCATGGAATTTTTCAGAGGCATAACTCATTGGAGCTGGTTTGGCTAATTGCACATAGCTTAGCGTCTCAGGATGTTGCTCAAGAAAGGCTTCTATTGGTGTCGGTTTCGTTTGTGCATTGGCAGAATCTTTAATCGCTGTTAATAATTCCAGAAAATCTTCCGGATTCTTCACAGGGAATCGTTCTACCGAAATCACCACAATATCGGTGTATTCCTCTTCAGGTAGCATAAACCTTATTGCCATTCCCTTTGGAAAACCATCCGGACTTGAATCGGCAATATCGGGCACACCACTGGCATTTGAAAATCGAACCACTACGTCTGTTTTAGGGAAATTAAAATGCGGTGCATAGGTAATATCAGAGGCCTCTTTCGATGCTTCAAAATAACCTGACGCCATAAGACCTTTAGCATGATTTGAACGAATGCCAGCATGGGGGCCGCCGGCAAGTTCAGAAAGTGTATTGACCAATTTTTCGGTAACCGGTAATTCATCGGCGGTGAGTGAAGAAGAAATAATAATGGTTATAAAACAAAACCCA
>NZ_MCRI01000073.1 GCF_001720165.1 Methylophaga muralis | reverse complement strand
GGGTCAGAGTGTTTGATGCTTCAGTCATCTTGGTTTGTTTGAAGAGTATTTTTCTGACAACACATTAAGTTAAAAACCAAAGGGGTCATTCACCCTTGAAAAGTCTCAACCTCTACCCTATTTACAAAGCACATACTTAAACCTCATCAAACGAATAAATCATCAAAATTTAACAGGAGCTTTTAGAATGAACTCCAACTCCCCTGTGATCGACCATTTTACAAATGGTGCAATGGTTTATGACGAGCGAAACCTGCAGCTGGCCCCAATTGCCGATAATATGCATTTTCTGATTAGGCTTATTTTAAAAAATGCTCCACTTCAGGCACGCATTCTTTGTGTAGGTGTTGGCACAGGCGCCGAGATAATTTCACTTTCCAAATCATTTCCTCAATGGACATTTGTTGGCGTCGACCCGTCTATCGGCATGCTGGATGTTTGCCGTGAAAGACTCGTCGAAGCTGGCGTGCAGGATCGCTGTGAACTGATTCATGGATACGTTGATGACGCTCCTGAAGGTGAAAGCTTTGATGCGGTGTTAAGTGTTCTGGTTGCCCACTTCGTGAAGCGTGAAGACAGATTGAATTTTTATCAGGCAATGTATAGTCGCTTACGCACTAATGGATTTTTGGTTAATACTGAAATCAGCTTTGATTTGGACTCAGCCGAATTTCCATTCATGTTAAAAAACTGGGAAGCAGTGCAATCGATGATGGGAGCCACTCCGGAATCACTGGCGAACCTGTCCATGCAACTTCGCGAAATGCTTTCTGTTATCTCACCAACAGAAACTGAACACCTGCTAAAACACACTGGAATTGACGTGCCGATAAGGTTTTTTCAGGCGTTTATGATTTGCGGATGGTATGGAATCAAATAGACAGACGCATTTGAAATACAAAAACTGCCTATTAAGATTCAAAAATGTCTGGCCCCTCGATTAAATAGAGGGTTTACTGCTTCTTCTTGGGGAGTTCGTTTCTTTTTCAACCAAAGAAATCAAAAGGGTCAGACACCATTAAATATATAACAGAAAAAGAAAAAATGATTTCAGGTGAATTATATGACCCGAATGACGATGAGCTTTTGAAGTTACGTCTTGAGGCTCGCTTGCTTACTGAAAAACTCAATCAAACCAGCGTTAGTGATGCGGATAAAAGAATTGAAATAATAAAATCGTTATTTGGAAGTACTGGTCATTCGATTCATATTGAGTCACCTTTCAACTGCGACTACGGCGTGAATTTACATGTTGGAGAAAATTTTTATGCCAACTTTGGCTGCGTTATCCTAGACGTTACTGCAGTTAGAATCGGTGATAATTGTTTCTTAGGACCTCAGGTGGGGATTTATACCGCAACACATCCCATAGACCCGATTAGAAGAAACAATGGTTTAGAGTATGGTAAACCTGTATCCATAGGACATAACTGCTGGATTGGTGGTCACGCAACGATCAATCCTGGTGTGACTCTAGGTAATAATGTTGTGGTTGCTTCGGGTGCTGTCGTTACAAAAAGTTTTGGTGACAACGTGGTGATTGGTGGCAATCCGGCAAGGGTGATTAAAGAAATCTAGAATTGAAAGGCCGCCCACTAATAATTATTATGAGGTCAACAGCCTCATTAAAAAGTATCAATGGATTTGAGCTGAATAAATAGTTAAGGATGAATATGCCAACGATAATGCGGATCGGGCCATACAGATTTTTCTTTTTTAGTAATGAAAGCGGTGAGCCAGCCCATATACATATTCAGAGAGAGCGAATGTTGGCTAAATTTTGGTTGAGACCTGTGACATTGGCTAGTTCAATACATTTCTCGCCAAAAGAGCTTAGAAAACTTGAAGAATTGGTTATACAAAATAGAGAAACTTTTATGGAGGTTTGGAATGAGTACTTTGGCAGTTGAGCTTCATCCTCAAGCAATTAAGGTGCACTTCACTGATGTAGCCATTGTTGTTGACTTAGCTGATGGTCGCACCGTATCGGCACCATTGGTTTGGTTCCCCCGATTATCTTCTGCATCTTCAGAAAAACTTGCTAACTGGGAGCTACTTGGCGATGGTGAAGGAATTCATTGGCCGGATATCGACGAAGACCTCAGTGTTGCAGGTCTATTAGCGGGGACTCACCCTATTAGTAATCCATAAGTTCAGAATCAATCAAAGCTACGATTGTTACAATCTTCAGGAGATTGTTGGGTTTCGTAAATTCTATAAGTCCGTTCCCACGCAGGAGCGTGAGAACGAGAAAACTAACTTCAAAAAGGCAGATTTATTTAATTAACTAAAATAAACCCGCCCCCCTTTCGATCTTGAATCCGGCTAATCAAGCCCGCTGGTATTAATGTTTACCTTCGGCGAATTCTTCAATGGCTTTGCTGCAAAACGCTTCGAGATCATCTGGTTTCCGACTGGTCACCAGCCCCTGATCCACTACTACTTCCTGATCTACCCAGTTGCCACCTGCATTCTGAATATCAGTACGAAGACTTGGCCATGATGTAAGTGTTCTCCCATCAAGTACGTCTGCTTCTACTAGTGTCCAGGGGGCATGGCAAATAGCTGCCACAGGCTTTTGTTCGGTGAAAAAAGCACGGACAAACTCAACTGCATTTTGATCTGTTCGTAATGCGTCCGGGTTGGCTACACCACCAGGCAGTACTAGACCATCATAATCGTCGGCCGATACATCAGCGATGCTTTTATCCACCTGAAACGCATCGCCTTTGTCGAGATGGTGATAACCCTGGACTTTGCCCTCTTCCAAAGCTATTAATTCTGCTTCGGCGCCTGCAAGCTTGATTTTCTCCCAGGGCGTCGTTAATTCGATCTGTTCAAAGCCGTCGGTAACGAGAAACGCAATTTTTTTGCCCTGCAGGGAGTTTCTATCTTGTGTTGATGAGTTTTGCATTGGTAGGTCTCCTGATAAGTTAAGCGCTAACCTATTGATGGTTTAAGCGCTGAGGCTGTCTACCAGTAATTAACGCAAGGACAATGCCAGTTAAGAATTCACCGTGGAGATGGTTACTGGCCGTGCGTGTTGGTTTTTAGCCCAACGTTTTGGCTTCTCAGGAAATGAACTTTTTACAACTCCGTCAGTAAGATTTACAGCTTGAGTCCGTTCCCACGCAGGAGCGTGTGAACGAGAATTTATGGTAGGTTGGCGCTGAGGCACGAAGCCCAACAATTTCACTGCCTTTTTCCAATCAAATGATTTACGCACGAGACATCTCATTTATATCCGCTTTCATGAAAAATAATGTCCGGCTATAAAGCTCTGTATCG
>NZ_MCRI01000072.1 GCF_001720165.1 Methylophaga muralis | reverse complement strand
TAATCTGGCAATCGTATCCATTGCTAAAAATTGTAATTCTGCACCCTCAACAATGACATCTTTATCACTTGATAGTGCTAACTGAAGTACATTCTCTAAATCATTCATCTTCTCAGAGGCAATACTGCCTTTAAGAGAAACCATGAATTTTTCCCGAGGCGGTAATGTATCAGCTAAAACATGACCATTACTAGCATCTGTTTTATTAAGTAACTTTTTAGAATAAAACACTAGAGGGAGTGTTTGGGTTACGAGCATCTTTAAAAATCGTAAGCCATCACCTAGATAACGTCTATAAAGTTTCGGTTCCTGCTTAATTCGCCATACCCATTCAAGTCCGAAACGTTGCCATTTTGCAGGCGCACGTTGCACACTACCCGCCACAAAATTAATAACGGCACCTAAATGACTAATAACTGGCGCAGTTAACTTTTCCCGGTTATGCATTATCCAACGCTGTCCTTTTTTAGCACCAAGGGCGACAACGATAAAGTCGGGTTCACAAGCATTGATATGCTCAATCATCGAATCGGTACTCATTTCATCAATTGTCACAAACCCCGGATCATAAAAACCGCAACTCTCCATGCCAGGGCTCGTTCTATTCAATTCATGGTGAGCTTTTTCCGCAATCCCCGTTTCACCACCAAAGAAAAACACTCGTATCTTTTTTTCACGTGGTTGCTCCGATAAAAAAGCAAACAAATCGGACCCGGCAACTCGTTCATAAATTGGCAAACTGAGTAATTTTGCTACCCAAATTAACGGCATCCCATCAGCCACCACCAAATCACTTTGGATAACTGAATTATAAAAATCGGCATCGTCTTGTGCCATGACAGTGAAATTCAGATTTGGTGTGGATAGAAAACAAGGAATTCGCTGGTCAATGGATTTTGAAATAACTTCGGCAGCTTCATTGAGGGATACGGCATCAAAAGGCAGCCCCATCAGGCTGTATTTTTTTCGAGCGACAGTTATACGGGGCATTGCTTCAGAAGGTTTCATTATTACTGCCCAGCGTTTATTGAAGACTGAATTAAGTACAAAAGTTTCGCGACGTTTTTATTCAACAAAAACTCATCTTTAACTCTTTTTTTGCCTCCAGTGACAAGGCGAAATTTCATCTCGGGTGAATCCATTAATTTAGATATTGCCAATGAAAGTTCGATAGCGTTCTCAGGCGAAACAGTTAAACCAGAAATGTCGTTGATAACCAATTCTGGAATTCCTGAAAGCTCAGTTGAAATAACGGGAATCTCACAAAGCATGGCTTCCATCAACACGACAGGTATGCCATCCATATCGCCATTACTATCTTGTTTACAAGGCAAGACAAATACATCTAAATCACTGATAAATTCCGCCACCTCGTCATGGGGCAAAGCGCCCACAAATTCTACTGCGTTTTCAGCCAAACCCAGCGAAACTGCTTGCTGTTTTAATTCTGCTTCAAGTGGACCATTACCTGCGATCTTTAAACGAACCTTTCGTCCATCTTCAACAAGTCTGTAGACAGCACTAATAAGCGTATCAATACCCTTTTTTTCGACTAATCGACCAACCGTTCCAATTGTATAAATCTCATTGATTTTGGATGATTTAAGAGGCGGTTGCCAGTTTTGATCCACGCCACAACGTATAATTTTGATTTTACTGGAGTCAGCCTGCAAGTTCTCCAAAAACCGCTGATTAAATTCGGAAATTGTGGCGAAAAAGGCCGAACGTGAAACCTTTTGTTTTAGCAACCATCGTCTTTCAAATAAATCATTTGCATGGGCTTGCACGCTAAAGCCTATACCTGCCATTGGCGCAGCATACATCGCAATATCTGTTGGAATATGTGCAAAATGCACATGTAAATGCTGAACATCGGCTTGTTTTAATTGTTTAGCCAAAGTCGCAGCATAAAAAAAGCGATAGCCCAGCCCCAGCGCTGAACGTGTAATAACACCCTGCCGGAAAATATCACCAATTAATCTAGTCGCTGCTTTTAGATAACCCATTGGATTTCGGAAAAGCATATTGAAATTATCCAGGACAACTTGGCCTTTTGATATTTCATACAAATGAAAAACCGCTTTTTTTAATTCTGTCAGCGAAGACTCAGAAGCAATATGGGCAGGACGATGCACTGAAAAGGCCTTAACCTCCATCCCCAACTTGCCGAGCTCTAATATCTCGTTATAGACAAAGGTGGCAGAAAGTGCCGGAATCTCAGGTGCTAAATAGGCAATTTTAATTGAAGCGCCGGCCTTATCAGGCATATTGTTGTTCCCATACCTTTGCCTGTTGCGCATTCAGTTCTGCTGTGGCTTTCGCTTTACCTTTTAACAAGCATTGCCATTGATACTTATTAATAAATTTAACGAGTGCTTTATCTTCAAGACGTGGTTTGCGTTGCAACATGCTTTTTACGTAGCCCCACCACATTGCAGCGCCGCCAAGAAAATACGGTGGATGAAGCATGCGAAACACTGAAGATGCTGTCATGTAAGTCAAACCAGTACCCATGAAATACTGCCCAAACCCATGACGCATACGACCCGTAAAGATGCCTTGCTGACTGGAGCCCATCGGCCGTAAATGAATAAAGCGTAAATCCGGTTCATCCCAGCTGACAGCAATCCAACCCATTTGTCGGCATTTATGACAATCAATGCCATCCCACATCACTTGACGAACAAACCCACCAATCGCTTCAAAACAGGTGCGACGATAAAACTTGGTCATTCCCACCGACATTTCATCACCACATTTTTCACTTATCAGTTCACCAGTTTTTTTATCACGAAAATAAGCTTTACCACTGCATGTACCGATGCGTGGATTCTGTTGCATGCGTTCGATCAAAACTTGAAAGTATTTAGGGGGTAATTCCAGATCCAAATCAAACTTACAGACATAATCAAATTGTGAAACATCAACTTGGTCATAACCATGATAAAACGCTTCGATTACACCAGGCCCAACACTACGATGCCCGCGATTTTCACGAGTGATGATTTTGATAAACGGATATCGCTCTGCATATTCAGCCAGGATATTTGGCGTTTCATCAGTAGAGCCATCATCAACGATTACCCACAAATCTGGCTGCACCGTCTGATTGACCACACTATCCAAGGTAATCCGCATATATGCAGATTCATTACGGCAAGGCGAGACTAATAGATAACTCATATGATTCCTTATTAAATATCGTCACAAGTAATAGAACTTAGCTACCGGGCGAGCAAAACAACACCCGATACAACAAGCATAGTTCCAACCAGCTTTTGAACTGTAATCGGCTCATGCAATAAAAGGTGAGCAAATAACATGGTGCCAACAAATCCAAGTCCGACAAAAGGATAAGCACGACTCACTTCAACTTTCGTTAAAACATACAGCCAAAACACCATACTCATGCCGTAACAAAACAGACCCAGTAAT
>NZ_MCRI01000071.1 GCF_001720165.1 Methylophaga muralis | reverse complement strand
GGACCATTAGGAAAAAGTTAACGAGTATTTAGGCGTTCAAGCCATTGCCTGGGCTGTAATTTCGATAGAACGTTGCCGCTTTGCGGTATCAAAGATATCGGAGACGATCATTAGCTCGTCCGCTTCTGTTTTCTCGATAAGCTTTTGTAAACCATCACTTACCGTCTCACGGCTACCAATTACACTGCAATCTAGCATTTGTCCTGCTTGGGCCTTTTCCTGTGGCGACCAGTACGATTCTATATCCTCAATTGGTGGCTGCATCAAGCCGCGGGTACCGCGAAAGAGGTCAGTGAAGGACATCTGCTGTGATGTTGCAAGGTAACGAGCTTCTTCATCAGTATCTGCCGCAATCACATTGACTCCGACCATTGCGTATGGCTTATCCAGCTGTGCCGAAGGTTTAAAATTGTTTCGATAGACGTTAAGCGCCTGATGGAGTGCTTGCGGCGCAAAATGAGAGGCAAAACCATAAGGCAGACCCAGGCTCGAAGCCAGTTGTGCACCAAATAGGCTGGATCCCAATATCCAAATAGGCACATTACTCCCCGAACCGGGCACGGCCTCAATTCGTTGGTTGGTTCCCTTGGGGGCAAGAAAAGCCTGTAATTCCTGCACATCTTGCGGGAAATTATCTGCGTTGGCCGGATCTCGTCGTAAGGCACGTAAGGTCATTTGGTCGGTACCGGGGGCGCGGCCCAATCCAAGATCAATACGGCCGGGGAACAATGCTTCCAATGTCCCGAACTGTTCAGCAATCACATATGGCGCGTGATTAGGCAGCATGATGCCACCGGCACCAACGCGAATGCTGCTAGTCCCCGCAGCGATATGGCCAATGACAACGGAGGTGGCGGCAGTGGTAACACCAGGCATATTATGATGCTCCGCTACCCATATGCGTTTGTATCCCAGACGCTCAGCTTGCTGAGCATATGTCCGGGCATCATTGAGAGCCGTTCGGCGGTCAGAGCCTTGGCGCACACGGCCAAGTTCCAGAATAGATAGGGGGATCATCGGTAATTTCAACTCATTTTGTTTTGTTGATACTTACTACGGTAACATTTGGGATCAAGTTTGTAAGACAATCCATAAAACAGTCATCTAACTATTAGATAGCAATGACTTGCAAAAACATTGCACTCTGACGGTGTTTGATAATTGATTACCAGGCTGGAAAATTTCTATTGTTTGGATCGGCAAGGAAAGTTAAGTATCAATATATAAGGCGGCTGTCAGAGATCTGAATCCTTCCAAGTGGAACTGAAACCGTGAGCCTAAGTTATACTCATATTTCTTGCGCCGCAATCGAGCAAACATCCATTGCAATTGAACACGCTTCAGGGAAGCCACATTTTTATTCCCGCCTCATCTGGAAACCTATGATTAACCGACCGCCCCAGCAAACTGATTCTATGGAAACCATCTCCAATCTCGACAATCTTGCAAGGTTGGCAAGCTACTCGTTTATGGACACGCTCAATGCTGATCCTGACGCGACATCCAACGGAGTCGATCACTATCCTCGTCAAGTCTTCTCAGGCCACTATGTCCCGGTCAGTCCCACGCCACTCGAAAATCCCGAGTACGTCACGCACAGTAAAAACCTGTTTCGCGAACTGGGCTTCGCCGATAGCATGGCTCAGTCAGCCGATTTCATCTGCGTGTTCTCCGGCGACCTGACAAATGTTCCGGAACCGATGCGTAAGCTTGGGTGGGCGACTGGCTATGCACTCTCTATCTATGGCACTGAATACAAACAGCAATGTCCGTTTCAGACTGGCAACGGATACGGCGACGGTCGTGCTATTTCGGTGCTAGAGACCGTGATTGATGGTCATCGCTGGGAAATGCAGCTAAAAGGTGGGGGCCGAACACCATATTGCCGCGGCGCAGATGGACGTGCTGTTTTGCGATCAAGTGTTCGAGAGTTTCTGGCACAGGAGCATATGCACGCGCTCGGGGTTCCAACTTCACGGTCTCTGAGTCTGTATGTGTCAAAAACTGAGAAAGTAAAGCGTCCGTGGTACTCAGAAGGCTCACGTTCGAAGGATCCAGATATGGTTATATTGGAGCCAGCAGCTATCTCGACACGGGTCGCACCGTCATTCATTCGGGTTGGACAAATTGAGCTTTTCGGTCGCCGTGCCCGTAACAACGATCATCCACAAGCAATGGAAGAGCTGGAGCAGATAGTCTTGCACCTTATCGATCGTGAGTATGGAGACGTCATTGACCAAAGCCTGAGCACTGCTGAAAAAGTATTGTTGCTCGCACGCGAGTTCCGAAGCCGACTGACATCGCTTATTGCCAATTGGATCCGCGTCGGCTATTGCCAAGGTAACTTCAACAGCGACAATTGTGCTGCAGGTGGATTCACCCTCGACTACGGCCCGTTTGGATTCTGCGAACTATTTGATCCATACTTCCAGTCATGGACGGGGGGAGGTCAACACTTTGCGTTTTTGAATCAACCAGTTGCAGCGGAAAAAAACTTTCAAATGTTTTGTACAGCATTACGTCCGTTGCTGACTTCAGATCAGGACAGTTTACGACAGCTCGACGAAATTCAAAGCAACTTTGCATCAGTAATGCAGCTGCAAATGGAAAACATGTGGGCAGCCAAACTTGGGCTAGATACTTTTAACACAGAGCTATTTAACGAGCTGGTATCGCTGATGATGCAAACATCGGTTGATTACACCATTTTCTTTCGCGAACTATCATCAGTGCCCGACGATATTGAGCCACTCAAAAAAAGCTTTTACAAGAACCGCAACTATAATCTAAACCCCGAACGGATGAATAATCGCTGGTCAGAATGGCTCAATAAATGGAAAGCGATCATTAGGGTCAACACAACCGATACTCTTGATGAACTCTCTAGAAAGATGAAACTGATGAACCCGAAATACAGTTTGCGGGAATGGTTCGTGGCACCGGCTTATCAGCAAGCGGCGGCGGGGGACTACTCTCTAATTCGAGAACTGCAAGAAATCATGACCAAGCCATACGAAGAGCAATCAAAAGAGGTTGAGGAGAAATTTTACATGCTCAAGCCCCTCGAGTTTTTTGAGGTCGGCGGGCTATCGTATTACAGTTGCTCGTCCTGATTTTACGAAATAGCCAGTATCATTGACGCCACTAATCAATCGAATATTTCGCTATTTGTCATTACTGTAATTTGAAAAGACATCTGCTGAGATAGATTAAAAATTAAAAACCAAAGCCTAATTAAAAACTCAAGGTCATCTGTGTTTAGATGAACCCAATGAGTAACAATTTCAGAATTTAAAATGTTGTGGGGTTTGTATGGTTAAAACACTCAGATTTTAAATTCTGAACCATCGTATAAAACCAAACTTTTGTCATAACACAGATTATCGGAATATCTATCGAAACTGATTTTTGGGTGAGTTCTGCTAAATTTCTTGCCGATTCATAAGTTCGTATAATGTATATTATGTTAAATTACATATTTAAAACGATACGTATATGGTATGTGAGTACTTAGGAACTTAATATTTGCAAAATCAGCCCTTCCTTATTAATTGGAATCAAAATTGGCGTTTAGACATCGTCGTGCTACTGTAAAAGTAGTTTCGGTTTGTTAAACATTACGATGACT
>NZ_MCRI01000070.1 GCF_001720165.1 Methylophaga muralis | reverse complement strand
GACAAGCCGATAAAGTAATTGAGTTTCTACCTGCGAACTCTCCTGAAGCCGAGCAACTAAACAAAGAGTACGTGTTAATAAAAGAGAAAGAAAAACAAAAATATCTACCAGGGCAAATTGTTGATCTTATGCAAGAAGAAGGTTATATCCATTTCAAACAATATCAGCACACCATACTCTGGAAATCAAAAGAGGCAAAAGTCCCAGCAAAGGGGTTTGGCGTTCAAGTTGCTCAAACTTGGTACTGGTATGACTTGTGGCTGAAGGAAGTAAGAAAACATTGCCAAGACAATGCTGAGCGATATGTACAGATCTAAGCAAGGTAGGTTGGGCTGAGGTACGAAGCCCAACAATCCAAATCATAAAAATGCTTTCACATTTCAAGGTGGTTCAATAAAACTAGCCTATCCGTTGGGCTTCATAAATTCAGCCCAACCTACCAAATTAATCTTCTTTATAGGATTTTTGAAACAGGGGGGGTAAGGAAGCATTGACAAAGAATTTTTAATCGTTATTTTGCTTTCTAATAAGATAACTATCTAGTAAAGGCCAAACTTCCAGCTCATCATTAAAAATAGCAATTCGATCTTGATTCGCTGATATAAGAATGCCTGTTGCAATGATTTTATTTTTGATTTTTGGTATCAATTAAATAAGAACATTGGCCGACTTTTTCTTCATGGTTACAGCCTGACTCTGCATATATTTGTATTTGCTTTTCAGCATCAGCTTTCCCTCTTTCATATGGAAAAAGCGGTTAATAATCCCACGAAACAAACAATGACCAGTGGATAATAAAACCAAGATGAGAGTTCAACATGCATCTCACCTAATACACACCAATGCCATTGTGTAATACCCAAAATTTTCCTGCCTTGATTTTCTTTACTTATTTCTTCAAATAACCAATCTTTGCCACTTTTTTTTTGCATAACGTGCATAAAAAAAAGAAATCAGCCCAATAATGACTAAAAAAAACAAAAAAACCAAGCCAGTATGTCCATTTAGAAAGTAACCATGCAATTGCTACAACGCCGATATACCAGCTTTCAACCAGTACATCGCTCATATCTTTATTTATAAGTTCGTAACTCAACCCAAAGGTAAAGATACGCCCTAAATGGTAACTAAAGCCTGATAACAATATACATGGCACTGTAATAGCCACCACAGAAGCAGCCATTTTTAATAATCGTTCATACTTTTCCATAGATACATCCTTGTTTATCTTATAAATTAGCCCGTAGGTTGGGCTGAGGCACGAAGCCCAACATTTTCAAATATGACATAAAAGCCCATCATAAACTAAAATTACAAATCGCTTATTGGGCTTCATAAATTCAGCCCAACCTACCATTAATTTTTCACAAGGAATGTGATTGATGCGTTATCGCCGTGCTGATGTGGCTGGTGCCACTTATTTCTTTACGGTTAATCTACTGAACCGCAAACAAACATTGCTGACAAATCATATTGATACCCTGCGTTCATGTATCAAAACCGTAAAACAGAGACATCCATTTCACATTGATGCCATGGTCATACTTCCCGATCATTTACATGCAATCTGGACTTTACCACCGGGCGACTCTGATTTTGCCAAACGCTGGATGTTAATCAAAACAGCTTTTTCTCGATTATTACCCAAACACGAAATCATCAATCAAAGCCGAAAATCGAAACGAGAACGCGGCATCTGGCAACGCCGTTATTGGGAGCATTTAATCCGTGATGATTTGGACTATCAAAGACATGTTGATTACATTCATTACAATCCGGTGAAACATAGTTATGTCGATAAGGCTGTTGATTGGCCTTATTCCAGCATTCACCGGTTTATTGAGAAAGGCATCATTTCAAGTGATTGGGGTGTTGGTGAAACGATGAATGATCTGGATATGGGTGAATGTTAATTTGTTTGTCTTTTTTTGAATTCAACTAAATTATTAGATTGATGAATAGTCCTACTGATGAATTGATCGTTTTCAAAATCAAATAGGATTTACACGTGTCAAAAATCTCCCTGCAAAAGCTCTTAATCACATTCACAGCAATATTAACGATAGCCCTGACCAATGGTACCGCTCTGGCACAACCTGATTTCAAGACGATCGCAAATGAGGCAAAACGACTTGATCAGCTGCAATCCCTGGTCATACATCAAAATGGTGAACAGTTATTCGCTAATGCCTTTCGTGGTCCAGCTTTGGATACACCGGTTAATATCAAGTCGGTTTCAAAGACCATTGTGGCACTGCTGACCGGTATCGCCATTGACCGTGGCATGATTGAGGGACCTGATCAACGTGTATTGCCTCTGCTAGGAAAATCAGCTTTTGACGATGATCGTGACAATCTGACTATCGAACATTTATTAACTATGCAGACCGGGTTGGATAGCACATCAGGTAGGAATTATGGGGCATGGGTCTCCAGCAACAATTGGGTCGACTATGCTTTGAATCGTCCATTAGTGGATCGTGTTGGCGGTCGTTTCATCTATTCCACAGGCGGTTGGCATATCCTTGGTGCAGCACTCACACAAGCTTCCGGGCACAGCTTGCATCGTCTGGCACAAGACTGGTTAGGTAATCCGCTTAATATCGTTATTCCACCCTGGGTCGCCGATCCACAAGGGCGTTACATGGGCGGTAACGATATGGCAATGAGTCCGCTTGGGTTGGCTCGGATCGGCGACATGGTATTGAATGGTGGAACAATTGATGGTGAGGAAGTGGTCAGCCAAAATTGGCTTGAAACCTCCTGGGAGCCTCGTGGCTTATCGCCCTTTTCAGGTGATTTATACGGCTATGGCTGGTTTCTGACTGAATATGCGGGTCATAAAGCAGTCTATGCTCGGGGGTATGGTGGTCAGATGCTGGTTCTTGTTCCAGAGCTGCAGTTATCCATTGTTATTATCTCTGACCCTACCCTTCCTGCCCGCGGCGATGGTCATTTTGGCGATTTGGAGCAGTTGCTTGAGAGGATCGTAGGTTGGGTTGAAGCATGAAACCCAACTTTAATAAATGAAATAACACTTTGGATTTGTTGGGTTTCCCATGCTCTACCCAACCTACGTTTTTTATCTTATCGATGGTCATTGGTGAGAATTTACGTCGAATTCAATAAAAAGGGCCAGACTTATTGAAATGAAACTCAATGCAGCATGGCCCTTTGCTCTAAAAAACATTTCCTAGCCACCAAACTTTTCATTTTCGCCAATATTCGGCTTGGTGTGAGTGATATTGGCTTTGGCAAATTCATAAAGCTGGAAAGCTTTACTCTCTGTGGACATCCAGTGTTCACCCATCTCTACTTTGATTTCCAGTAAGGCGACCTCGGGATCCTCTTTGCCTTCAGGAAACCAGGCTGCAATAAACGGATTCCAATATTTATCTATCAACGCTTGGTTATTTGTTAGCTGAGCTTTGCCTGACAGTGAGACATACACACCTTCATCCTGGTCAGAAAAGGTCAGGCAGACATCCTGATCACGGTCAGTTTCAGTGACCTTCTCGGCACTGCGACGAGTATAAAACCAAATGGTGCCATCATACGCATCCTGAACTAAATGCATTGGTCTGGCACGCGGTACGTCATCATCAAGTGTGACCAGCATGCCGACTTTAATATCTTTTATCATTTCCCAAATTTTTTGCTTATGTTCTGGACTAGACATCAGGTTGAACTCCTTTGAAACACGATAAATACAATTACATTGGCCGCACCACTGCTTCAGATAATAATCAGCCTGGATTTTCCAGG
>NZ_MCRI01000069.1 GCF_001720165.1 Methylophaga muralis | reverse complement strand
AATTCGTGTTGGTGGGGTTTGTCAAATTTATAAACCATTCACGCTAATAATTATTATGAGATCCCATACCTCATTAACAGACTGTTATACGAATTTATCTACTACTGTGTATATTTCGGGCTATAGCCCATAACCAAGGAGAGTAAAATGAGTGATAGTAAATTGTTTGAAGAATTAGAGTCAGAAGTATCAGTTTCATTTTTAAATGATAATGAGGCAACGGTCGAGATATTAAATGATACGCCAAGAAATTGGGAGGTTTATATATACGGCGTTTGCGAATTTGTTTTTGATGATGGAACTAAAGTTATTGACCGTCAACTTGGTAAACATTATAGAGGTGATTCAGTTAAATGGCGCTCAAATAAACCTTTGAAATGTTGTACAAGGGTAAACGTTGCGTTAATTGCCAAATCACATCAACACCCTGGTGAAGGAAAATATGCTATTGCAGATGAGGCTCCAGCGGATCAGTGCATCATTCAAAGAGGGTGGAAATTCGGAACACAAAAAAATGTAGAAAAAGGCACAGAGTCTTTTGAAAATAAGTTTTCTCTGTCTCCAATATCAGAGTAAAGCTCGTATAACAAGCGCCAGCAAGCGGATTTGGTCAAGCTGTCACCATTTTTGCCCAAACCGTTGTGGCGGGCGTAGGCAATTGAGGATCAATGTGTGGAAGTTAATGGTAAACGCCGGCCGATTAAATCTGTTCACTCAAAGCCGGAGTCCGGGTTCGATTCCCGGCCACACGCCAGTTCGATGAAAACCCCTGCTCTTAAGCGCTATCTCGACTCGGTTGGGAGAACTGTCCATTATCTCAATACTGTTGTAGTAGGCTTGGCGGGTGTTGAAACTGAGATTTGCAAAAAGCCAGAATCCCTAGATGTCTCATGGAACCCCACTGATCCAAAGTCATCAAGCCGTTTAGCGCGCGCATACGTCCTGAAGTCTTCAATCGTATTCCTGGCCGCTGAGCTATCTGAGTACGTTAATGAGCTATTAAAGCTACCTGTGTGCGACCTGGATATTCCGAAAGACGCGAACAAGGCAGAGCGTTTTTGGCGACTCGCGGATCGCCTAGGTATTGCTGATACTGATTTGGTTATTGGCCCATTAGTTATAATTCATTGGCGCAATCGTATCATTCACCACAGTTCAAATGCTCAGCTTAGCAACGCTCAAAAAGAACAGTTTAAAGAAGCAACTTCAGAAATTGCTAAGAAATACAAGAATCTGGATCCAGCGTTAACCTTGAGGCATTTCGAGGCTGGAAACCCTACTTTAAAAGACGTTTCATCATTAATAGCAATGTCTATCAACTGCGCTAAGGCGATGGATGAAAAATTATCAGAACCAAACTCTTATGAAGAGTTTATGGCATGGATTGAGGCACTGGGGCTAGCTGAAAAGTACGAACGTGCGTGTCGGGTGTCCGCGAACGCAGCGAATCCGGTGTCCTCAATGAGCAATTTCTTTGTCACACACTGTCCAGGAATGAAGAAATTCTATGAGAAGTATGGAGCAAAGCATGCCTAACAAAACGCAGCAGTTCGTGCCTTCGGCACTGGACGCCATTTCCGCTGCGCTACAAGCAAGGCCGCCCCTGTGCTGTGCTTGGCGTTATACGCAAATCTAAAGCGGAGTGAAATTTAGATCAGGGATGTTATGTCAATAAAGAATATACAAAAATTAAAGCAATTCGGTATTTTCCAAAATCACACGAACACTAACGCTAAAGATTTCGGAAAGTACAATCTGTTCTATGGGTGGAATGGAAGCGGAAAATCTACCCTTTCGGGTGTGTTTCGATGTATCGAAATAACACGACTTCAAGTAAATTCCCATCTTCAGAATTCACGATAAGCATTGACAATGGCGCGCCAATTACACAAGCGAACGTGGCGGGTTCTGACCTAAAAATTTACACCTTTAACCATGACTTTATTGACGAAAATATATCATGGGATAGCGTTGTAAAAAGTATATTACTTGTTGATAAAGAAAAGATTGAAGAGCGTGAAAAGCTAGAAAAGCTAAAAAAAGAACAGGAAGCAGATAATAAAAAGTACACTAGTGAAGATGAAAAAATAAGAAGACTTGAAGGCGCAGTTTCGAAGTTCGGAACTGATAGCGCACGACACGTGAAGACAAGCCTTCAGTCAATTGACACTACAGATCGCTACTACCTTAATTACGATAAGCGAAAATTTGAAGCCTTTATCAACGACAACCTTGAAGCAAGCAAGTCAGACGAACAACTTCTTGATGATCAAAAAATTGTTGAATTAACAAACGCTGCCAAGCCTGATCAAAAGTACCCGATCATCTTTAATCAAAAGGCTATTAATCAAGAAACCTTCACTAAAGCCAAAGAACGTCTTGTCGATCTTTTGAAAACCAGTGTGGTTAGTCAAACTATTCAGCGGCTTGTTGAACTCGGTGATATAAAGTCTTGGGTTGAAATTGGTCTTGACCTTCATAAGCGTCACGATACAAATCAGTGTGAATTTTGTGGCAACATCATCACAGATGAACGCGTCAAACAGCTTGAAGCTCACTTTAACGACGATTACAAAGCCTTTCAAACCCGACTTGAAAGCGCAGATGGTTGGCTTTCTGGTCAGTATATTCAGCCCCCAACGCTACCAGCAACAAGCGACTTTTACGACGAATTCAAAAATGGATACAGCCAAGCATGTACAGCGTTGGAAAAAGCAATCACAGACCTGAACGATGAAATAACAGCTTGGCACACTGTACTCAAAGAAAAGATAGCTAATCCGCTTGAAACTGGTCTAACAGTTGAAGCTATCAGTGAATCATCCGTGCAGGCGTTTAACGATTCTCTGACCGCTATTAGCGCGGCTGTTGATAAGCACAATCATAAGTCAGGAAATTTCAAGGAAGAAACTGACAAAGCCAAAAAGAAACTTGAACTTCACTATGCAACTACTGAAGTGAAGTCATTCGGCTATCACGATAAGAAAAAGGAAGTGGTTGATCGAAAAGCCAAAAATGGAATGCTAAAAACAACTATTAACGCAAGAAACACTGAAATCCGAACGCTCGAAGATTCACTATCAAATGAAGGCATGGGCGCTGACCAGTTTAATGAGTCACTTCATAAGTTCCTTGGTCGCAGCGAATTATCCCTTCGATTTAATCCGGTTAAAAAAGGGTATGAAATACTTCGGAACCATTCGGAACAAGTTGACGGGAATTTGAGTGAAGGCGAAAAAACGGCTATTGCTTTTGTCTACTTCATAACCAAATTGAAAGAAAATGACAACAAAATCGAAGACACTATTGTTGTTGTAGATGATCCTATTTCAAGTTTCGATTCTAACCATCTTTTTCACGCTTATTCATTTATGAAAATTAATTGTGAAAAAGCAAAGCAACTGTTTGTTCTTACCCATAACTTTACGTTCTTCAAGTTGGTACGTGATTGGATTTCGCGAAAGAATAAACGCGACAATCAAAATATCGCAAACTTTTATGTTGTTAAGGCAAATAACGAAGTGCCACGAACTTCAACTTATACAGACGCTGAATCAGCACTAACTTTATATAATTCAGAGTATCACTACATATTCTCACGCCTGTATTCGTTAAAAAATCAACAGACCCTCGAAACGGATGATCATTTCCTTGCCGCCAATTTATCCCGTAAGTTACTTGAATCATTTTTATCCTTCAAATTCCCAAAGAATAGGGGAAACTTCGCCAACTTGTTTAATACGGCTGTTTCAGCAAGCCAGAATCCTGAAGACGAAGGGAAAGAAAAGATTCGAAAGTTCATTAATGAGTATTCACATAACGACCTTATTGAAACAAATGAAGACTTTGTTGAAAACCTAATTGGTGAAGGAGTTACAGTCATTTCAGATATTTTTGAGTGGATAAATGAACTGGACGAAAAGCACTACCAAGAAATGATGGAAGTCGTGGCATGAAAAGGAATGCGTATAACATAGCGCTGTACTCGGACAAATTTTCCACTGCGCGCCAACTTTGCCGGTAAGCGCGGCGTTAAGCAGGAGGTTAATTTTGCCTAAAAAAATCAAGGGGTCAGCAAACTTGATATAAAGCGCAAACTATATAGTTATCTGTTTAATTATCTTCCATGTGTAATCTTCGACTGAGCAATTTGCTGCA
>NZ_MCRI01000068.1 GCF_001720165.1 Methylophaga muralis | reverse complement strand
TGAATAACCACAACATTACGTTAAGCGCAAGCGATCAAACAAAGCCCTTAGCTTAATTTTAAGCATTAGGGTGGATAAGCCTGTCGACTTATGTGTTAAGCCGATAGAAAAGAGATTTTAAGGAAGTGGAATGACGAATTTCGATAAAAACTTTGAAAGTACTCGTTTAAGGATGCTTGCCCAGCAATATTCTGAGATAGTGAAGATAAAAGGCCAACTGATTTTTTGTGCTGACGACGAAAATCGTATGAGCCATGGAACTTGGACGCTGGAAGAAACTATGATCGACCAGGCCAAAGAATCAGGTTTTAAGTTGCATTTGATTGAACTTCTCGACAACTTCATTAGCTACAGAGGTCAATGTAATGAACTTCCTAAAAAGGAGGGAGTAGTTCGGTTTGGCGACGGTGAGCTAAATATTGAATGGTTACCGGATGGATCATCGCATCTTTCAAAATAAAGCTGTCCTTTATTATTGTTTTAATATGAAGAATCAAGGGGTCAGCCAACTTGATTATTCATAGAATCAATGTGGTCAGAGTGTTTGATTTTACTCTAAGCCACTATTTATGCAGCCGATGAAGAGTCATTATGTAAGGTATTTTAATGCTACCCGAAAACGCTCAGGCGGGAGTTTATTTACAATCGTGTCATGTTAACTTGTTGTCACCAGGCATTGCTATGAATCGAATAAACCCAGCTAAGCTACATAACAGTAAATGGACAGCGGTGAATCCGATAAAGCGAGAAAAGCATTTCCTAGTATCAGATATCGAGTTTGCCGAAGATGGCTTAGTTACCTCATGCAAATTGGAAGCGATTATTTCTAAGAAGCTCTATTCAATTAACTGGACGGAATTAAAAAACCAGGAAAAATGGATTCAGGGTTGGAAATAGCTATTGGCGGGGGCGGAACCAAAAGGGTCAAAGTATTTGGTTTTGAGATACTTTACCCCTTGATACCTTGAAAGCCGAGCATAAAACAGGGTTAAAAAAATCAACGCAAAAAGGCCGATCACGACTAGCAACCCGATAATAAAAATAATACCTACAACACTGCCCAAAAATTTAAACATGAATATCCCCCTCGTTGTTTTGAATGGATGTGGACCGATTTTGTCTGGCCCACGGATAACCCATATTTTCATACTTTTCACATAGAGAGCATTAACATCAGTTAACTTGTACCTTCCACCACGAGTAAAGATCTAATTCGTTTTTACGGGCTTTTTGGCGAGATGTAATCAAAAGAAATTACTATGAATCACGGGGGCAGCCAATTTGATTTAATTGCCTTTTGATTCTTTGAGCTAAACCGGCTTCACGGTAATTCAGCGTTAGACAATTCGGTACTGCCGACATACACCACAAGCAGGCTTACGGGTTCGCTGCCGGGGTTAAAACCAAAATGCACCACATTCTGAGCTTCCAGCAATGCCTCGCCCTGCTGGTATGTGCGCACGCCGTGGTCGCCATAATCCACCGAAATTACCCCGGACAACACATAGGCAAACATCGGGATCTGATGAATATGCGGCTTGCCAGCTTCACCCGGTGCCAGAGTAATGATATCTGAGGTAACACGAGGTGTTCCGCTTGGGTAGACCAGCGGCTGGCCCAACACATCAACTCCGCTCTGCAACAGATTCTGACCTTTGTAGGCCTGCTCATCTGCTATTGCATAACCCGTAGCAGCCAACAATACTGCTCCCAACCAGCTATTAAATCTCAGCATGCGAAACCCTCCATCTATCGATACAGAATATGAAAACTAGGTTTTGTTAATCTATCCATAGCCGCCGTTGTTGTAACTGAAATTACACCAATCAAGGTGTGAGGAATACAGTTTGTGATATACATCGCTGTATATCACTCATTCAGGGCTTGCGTTAAAAAATGCTCCTGACGTTTTTGTAGTCGTTCAACATAAATAATGAGCAAAGCTTCCGTATCCGGCTCAATTCAAAAGGTCAGATTCTGACCCTTGTGATTATTCTTGGTAATTTATAGTGGGGAGTAAAAGGAATGAAAACCAGTGATATTGGTTCTAACTCTGATTACGCAGAAGAAGCATTTACATTTGAACAAATTGGCGAGTCTTCCGGTGAAGTTTTACTTGAGTTTGGCGCGCCTGGTGTGGACATTGTCAGGCTGCAAGTTCGGCGATAAACGAAGTCGTAACTGAACATTCAGGACTACCCCATATTAAAATCTATGACGGAAAGGGCAAACGACTGGGCCGTGCTTTCAAGGTAAAGCTTTGGCCGACTTTGATACTGCTGCACGATGGCACGGAAGTGGATCGTCTCGTGAGGCCACTACGTTCTGACGAGGTTCGCCAATTAATTTCTAAACTCAACTAAAAGCACGGCATAATATTACAGGTCAGCATTTGGATTGGGCTCTGACCTTAAATCATCTCGCTTTTAACCATTGGAACATCGAATGAAACATATTGGGTGGCTGCTTTTCGTCTTGTACAGTTCGAACGCGCTGTCAGCGGGTGAAGTTGAAATCCCTTTGCTGGCTGAAACCGCTCATCTCCAGACGGCGATCAGTCGCGTCCTTGATTTCGATGAGAATGGCCAAAGCACAATTAGCAACGACCCATGCAACCGGGTTGAGTTGTCTGATATGGTGGTGGTGACCGATGGTGACCAATTGTCTGTGGGCATGGCATTAACTGCCACTACCGGTGGCTTCGTGCTCGGTGCATGCCGGGGACCTAAACCATGGCAGGGCCGTCTTGCATTGAAAATGACTCCCAAGGTTATGGCATCGGGACAGGCCATAGAATTTGTACCTGATTCGATCGAATTGTCGCGCCCGGATAGTACCCCCGGCATTTTGACCAAACCAGCTCAGCTCATTGCCGATGCGCTGGTGCTGCCGCGCATGAGGAGGGTACAAATTGACCTGGCCGGACCACTGAACGGCCTTGATGGATTGATCGTGCAAATGTTGGGTCAGGGTAGTGCGCAAGGTGGTGAGCAGTCCCTGATTCAGCGAACTCATATTACCCGCCTCCAGACTGAAGAAACAGGCATCAGGGCTTGGCTGGCTTTCCAGGTTCGTGCTCCTGAACCCGACGTTCTAGCGCCCGAGCCAACTTTTGACGACAGCGAGTTGGCTCAGTGGCAAACTCTTGAAGATGAGTTAGACGGCTTTCTGACTACCATTATTTCGGCGCTGGCCTACTCGACGGAGTCCCGTATCTTACGTCTTGAGTTACTCGGCGTGCTGCTGGACGCGCGACACGCGATTGCTGAGGCGCTGACGATCGATGATCCCGAATATGATCCGGTTCGAGAACTTTTCCTGACGACATGGGATCGGTTGCGGCCACTTATGAACGAACTTGAACGTCTGAAGACCCCAGGCTTGGAGGCTGATTTCAAGCTTGCTACGTTTATTGCGGGTGGTGACGCACTGCGTGCTCTTGACGCCCTCGGGCCTGAGTATGGATTTGAAATCACCCGTGACGGTCTGCGCAGGCTTGCTCGCTTGCTGCTCGCTGAATCGGCGCCGCCGAGTTTTACACCGTTGCCACTGGAGGTCGATCCGGAGTTTCGCGATTTGTTTGGATTAAATGGCCGAGACGAGGGTGTATTTTCACCAGTAGAATTGGCGGGACAGATCTCCGATGGTTTTAGCCGACTAGGGTCTTGGTTTTTTCCGGACGCTCATGCCGACAGTATCCCTCCGGCTGAGGCTTTAAAGGGGCTAGTCCCGCAACGGGATAACCTTAATGAATACCTTGATCTGGTCGCCAGCTTGCTGGAAGAACAGTCCAACGCCTGGCTGGCTGAAAACGATCGCTTGCCGGACAGAATGACAGAGCGACTCGATCCTTTGGTTCGTGCCACAGCATGGAAAGAATCCTGCTGGCGTCAGTTCGTCGGTTCGAGTAGCGAGCCCCAAGTGCTGCGTTCATCCGGTGGAGCAGTGGGCATGATGCAGATCAACGGACGGGTTTGGCGCAAGATCTACGATCTTGACCGCCTGGTTAATGAGGTCGACTACAACGTGAACGCCGGCATCGAAATTTTGACCTATTACATGATTGATCATGCGATCCGTAAAGGCGAGCACGAACAGCCCGGCGGTGATGACAATTTGATAAAGGCAACCTATGCCGCTTATAACGGCGGTCCGTCACACTTGGCACGATACCGACGAGAAGAAACCGCCGCCAGCTTGAAAGCCATCGACAATGCTTTCTGGCAACATTACACGACCATCAAGGCCGATAAATGGCCGGATATATCAAGCTGCTACTCGGTCGGTGGTTAACGACCAGAGAGCAAGGGCGGGGGACTACTCCATAGTCAGCCAGCGTAGACTCACTATAATGATGCTGCTGGAAATGTGATATTGAAGCTATAGT
>NZ_MCRI01000067.1 GCF_001720165.1 Methylophaga muralis | reverse complement strand
ACGCGCTTTGGTTGGAAGCAACTTACTTTCCTATTGTTAACAAAGACAACAAAGTGACTGCTATTTTTAAAATAGCTTCTGACGTAACCAATATGGATAACAAAAGACGCGATCTTGAAGCTGCTTTCAGTGCATTAGACCGTTCCATGGCCATAATTGAGTTTACGGGGGATGGACACATTTTAAATGCTAATGAAAACTTTTTGGCGACCGTTGGCTATTCATTACAAGATGTAGTCGGTAAACATCATCGAATATTTTGTTTTGACCAATTCTACGAAGAAAATCCCAACTTCTGGTCACAAATCGGTTCGGGACATTTTTTTACCGGCCAATATGAGCGAAAACATGCCTCAGGGAAGACCATATGGCTAGAGGCCTCTTACAATCCGGTATTTGACGATACTGGTAAGGTGGTAAAAGTGATTAAGTTTGCCAGCGACATTACCAGCAAAATCGAGTTAAATCATAAAGTGATGCGTGCTGCGGAAATGTCATTTTCTACCGCTGAAGAAACTGCACAAATTGCTAAAAATGGTGCGGAGTTGCTTACAACATCAGTGCAAATGTCCAACATCATATTGCAGCATGTCTCTGAGACCTCAGGAAATATTGAACAATTAAACGCTGAATCAAAAAATATCGAAAACATTGTTTCAACAATCAATGATATCGCCGAGCAAACCAATTTGTTGGCGTTAAATGCAGCTATAGAAGCTGCTCGTGCAGGTGATCAAGGACGGGGTTTTGCGGTAGTTGCTGACGAGGTAAGGAAACTGGCATCAAGAACCAGTACTTCAACCGATGAGATCAAAGAAGTTGTCAGAAAAAACCGTAAGTTGACGAGTGATGTGACGTTAAAGATGGATAGTGTTAAAGAGCGTGCAATGGCCAGCAATGATCAACTTAATGCAGTATCGTCGGTAATGAATGAAATATTACAAGGAGCTGAGGATGTTTCTCGAACAGTTTCATCATTGCTATAGCTCAGAGGAATGATTTCTTTCGGATTAATTTCAGGAATGCGTCTGTTAAATAATTAAAGTCCTGAGCTTTTGGTACGCCATAATGATAATAATCATTCAAACCAATGATGGAAAAAATGATGGGCCTGAAAACTTTATTAATATCACTCATCTTTCTCATCACAGCGTGCACGTCCGAAAATGTTGATGACCTTCCTTTAAAATTAGCAGGGGTAAATTACCTCGTGATTTGCCTACTCTTGTCGCCAGCAAAAATAATCTTTTTGAAAAAAAACCATTTAACGATTAATGTCTCATTTACAGACTCCGGGAAGCAAAATCTTGATGATTTGCGTGCTGGTAAAGTCGATTTCGCTTTAATGTCTTCTACCCCTTTTATTCTCGACAAATTAGCTAATGCAGGTAATGAGTTATCCGACAATGAACCGGTTATTCTGGGCAATCTGTTACATTCAACACAGGTGAATCAGATATTAACTACGCAAGGTAGAGACATCCAAACAGTTAATGATTTGAAAGGCGGCAAAGTAGGTTTAGCTAAAGGTACAAATTCTGAATATTTGTGGTGGTTATATTCAGTTTTTTATCAAGTAACGCCGGGTAGCGTAGAAATTATTGATTTACCGGTATCTGAGTTAGGAGAAGCTCTGCAAAATGGTGAGGTTGATGCCATTGTCGTTTGGCAGCCATGGACAAACCAATTTATGCAGCAGTATGACGGCCAGTTGAAGCAAGTTGAAGGCAGTCATGTATATAGTGCTAAATGGTTACTGGTCACCACCAGAGAAATGGTGCGTGACAATCCTTATTATTGTCAGCAAATATTAAAAGCTTATGCGCAAGCTATCAACCTTATACAGACTGACACTGAAAAAGAGATGCTGATTTATAGTGAGCATGCCAATAAAGACCAATATGCCGACACTAATTACCAACCTGGCCTACACCAGCTAAATCTGAATTGGGCTTTAATTGCAGAGCTACATCAAGGTATCCAGTGGGCAAAACTCCATCATTTTCCAGGATCTGATCAACCAACCGATGTGACTTCGTGGTTCGCTCCTGAACCCATGCAGACAATAAAACCGTTTTTAGTAAAAATTCCAACGGTAAGTTCTACAGAGACCTTGCCATGAAAATGGTTCAGATATCTGTTTTATTTATCAGTACATGCTTGCTAGGCTTATTTTTTCTTATTGTTTTGGCTGCCTGGAGTTACGGCCAAGTCGAATCTAAACGCGATGAACTGAATGCTCTTGGTGCCATTAAACATAAAATCGATGCCTTATCAGTCGGCAGCGATAATTTATTGATTTTTCGTGGTGATGACAGGTTATGGCAGGTTTTTTTTAAATGATGCACGGACCATCCAGGCGCAGCTTGATGCATTAGAAAAAGGTAAATTCAATGCTCAACGGGCGATACGTCATATCGATCAATTAATTCAATCGATGGAAGATGCTTATCATACCCCGCCCGAAAATAGTAATCTTATAAACAATGACTTAAGTCTAAATCCACTAGCCTTACCTTTGAGATCTCGACTAATTATCAATCAGGTTGCAGATCATGGCATTGCCATTGAGAGTGCGATAGATCAGTTAATGCAAGAAAACCAGCAAATTATTGAAAGTCATATCAACCGAATTCTGTTTGTTTATATATTCTCCGCACTGGTTTTTGGCATTTTGTGTGTAATCGCCTTCGGAATGATGTATCAACGAATTGCTGTTCCTACCCGAAATCTTATTAACACGATTACCAGAATAGCTGCCAGTGATGAAACAGCCAGGGCTGAGGTAATCGGTAAAGATGAAATGGCTGAACTTGCCGTTGCATTTAATGCTTTACTGGATCAAAAAGATCTTTCCAAAAAACATATCATTCAACAACAAACCGAGCTGAGTCAGCAGGCTAATTTATTGGAAATCGCCGGAAGAATCACACGATTCGGCGGCTGGTATGCGGATATGGAGACTAATCAGCTCAAATGGTCAGATATGGTGGCTAAAATTCATGGAAAGCCATTGGGCTTCTCGCCCTCACTTGATCAGGGACTCTCTTTTTACATCCCCGAGCATCAAGCTCGAATCAAAGAACTGTTTACCGCTTGTTATGAGCAGGGGACTCCCTATGATGCTGAATTACAAATTATTAATTCAGCTGGTGAGCCTCTATGGGTACGTACATCAGGAGAAGCTGTCCGGGATTCAAAAGGTAAGATCATTGGTGTACACGGTGCTTTTCAAGATATATCAGATCGTATGGAACTGGAAAATCGTTTACGTCAATCTCAAAAACTGGAAGCTGTCGGCCAACTCACGGGCGGGGTAGCACACGATTTTAATAATCTATTAACAGTGGTTATCGGTAATTCACAGATTCTCACTGAGACGCTTGAAGAATCAAACAAGCTTAAACCGTTAGCCGAAATGATTTTGCAAGCTGGTTATCGTGGTGCTGAGTTAACCCGCAGCTTACTGGCTTTTGCCCGAAAACAACCACTCGATCCTAAACCGGTCAACATTCAACAATTAATTAAACAGCTGTGGCCTTTGCTAGAGCGGGCGTTAGGCGCTGAGATTTCCATTCAATTTCATGCAGATGATAATTTGCAGCAGGTGATGGTCGATCCGGGGCAGTTTGAAAATGCATTACTCAATATTGCCCTAAATGCTAAAGATGCGATGCCTAGTGGCGGACGCATTGTTATAGAAGCTCAAAATACTCATTTACCCGATAGATATGCTGAGAATCATCAAATTGATGCAGGTGAATATATCGTTATTGCCATTTCAGATTCGGGGTGTGGTATTGCTGCAGATAAGCTCCAGAGAGTGTTTGAACCGTTTTACACCACAAAACCAAAAGATAAAGGAACTGGTTTGGGTCTTGCGATGGTGTATGGCTTTATCAAACAAAGTAACGGTCATGTAAATATATATTCTGAGCCAGAACAGGGCACTACTGTCAGACTGTATTTACCAATTGCTACCTCTAATGATTCGTCTGCCAGAAACACTCAACCTTCCATTAGTGAAATACTTCCGGGGCATGAGCATATTCTGGTTGTCGAAGATGATGCTTTAGTCCGTGATTATGTTGTCTCGCAATTAACGGCTTTTGGTTATCAAGTCATCTCTGCGAACGATGGCCAGCAGGCGATAGAAATTCTGGAGTCTGATCAATTCATCGATTTGTTGTTAACCGACGTTGTTTTACCAGAAGGATTAAATGGTCGGCATATTGCTGAAAAAGCCGTTAAATTGCGACCATCATTACGCGTGTTATATACCTCCGGTTACACTGAAAATTCTATTGTGCATCATGGGCGGTTGGATCCGGGCGTTATGCTGCTCTCTAAGCCCTACAGTCGTGAAGAATTAGCTATTAAAGTACGAATAGCTTTAGATGCTGGGGTGGCAGAGAAGTAACAATCAGCTTATTTGTTTCGTTTGTGTTCTTATCCGTACATTCAAAGCTTGCAAACATGCATGATAAAGAAATCTGCACAGCAAAATATCC
>NZ_MCRI01000066.1 GCF_001720165.1 Methylophaga muralis | reverse complement strand
CTCTATCGCCCGTCCCTTTCCCTGAAACCGTCTGAAGGATAAGACTTAGATAATACATGACACTCATGTTCTGAATCATCTGAGCATCTGTTTTTGCCAGTAATTCTGGCGTCGACATATCTATATCATTTACTTGAGCTAAACCGGTGATACCTGGCCTTACTTTAAATACACCTCTTGTATCTCGCTCCTCAATCAATTCAATTTGATTGAACAAACATGGTCTTGGACCAACCAAACTCATTTCACCTTTCAATACATTCCATAATTGAGGCAATTCATCTAGCTTGGTTCTGCGAAGAAAACGCCCAAAGGAAGTAATTGATGATGCATTTGCCAGGTGACTGGCGACATGGGCAGTATCTTTCTGCATGGTGCGAAATTTGACCAATGTAAAAGGCCTTTGATAGCGACCTACCCTTTGCTGACGAAAAATGGGCGAGCCAGTATCGAACCAACCAACAACGATCAGAACTAATAAAATTGGCAAACCAATCAATAATCCAACCATAGAAAAAACAATATCCAGTAAACGGATAACTACTTGGGTCATGAAATACTCGTGTTAATGTTTTTGAAAGGAAGAGTTTCTATTTAACTTAGCCATTTTGTTAAGTTGTTGTTTCATGGTGATCACTGGCTTCCACCCTAATAACTCTCGGGCTTTACTAGTATCGATCTGCAAATTGCCAAACAAACGATCAGTGATCATCTGTTTGCCAATAAGTTTGGCAAAAAAATTCATCCAAGATAGGGGAACAGGTATTAGTCTTGGTGGACGCATATACCCTTCAGCTAACAGTCTCAACAATGTCGTTGTAGAAACATCTTCCCCATCAGCAATCAGAAAAACCTGATTAGTTGCTGCAGGGTGCGTCATGCAGAGCCTTATAAAGCTCACTAGATTATCAATAGCCAACATGGATCGTTGATTGGAAATAGCACCAAAAGGAAGAGGTATACCTTTATTAATGATTTTAATCATACTGGCGAAGTTAGCTTTCACACCCGGACCATAGATGAGTGGTGGCCGAATAATCACAACTTCCATGGATGTAGTCTTAGCAAGATCCAATAATAACTTTTCTGCTTCAAGCTTTGATTGTCCATAGGCATCTTCAGGAGCGGGATCATCTGTTTCACTAAAAGGCCGTCGATTATCTGTTGATTCACCGTTAACTTTGACCGAGCTTAGATAAATGAACCTTTTTACCCCCGCCCTGGCCGCTTGCTGGGCAAGTTCCACAGTGGCGTATACATTTATTTTCCGAAATTCTTCTATGGGATCAGCCGAACTATCTTTCATGATATGAACACGTGCCGCTGTATGAATAACCATATCAATATTATCAAGAGCATTGATGATAGTATTTGATTCACTCAGAAAGCCAAAATCACCTACCCGTTTTTGCTCAACTTTAGTCGGTAATACTTTCGAATACTCTCGAACTGCCGCAACGACATGATGGCCTTCAGCAACGAATTGAGTCACTAAAGCTTTTCCGACAAATCCTGTCGCACCAGTAACAAAGATTCGCATCAGCCGTGAATTAACTGTTCAATTTCTACCACTTTCGCTTTCATCAACGCTTCATCGGCCCGAGATTCAACATTCAAACGTAAAAGTGGTTCTGTGTTGGAAGAACGGAGATTAAATCGCCACTGAGGAAATTCCAGGCTGATTCCGTCAGTTCTATCAATCACTGGGTTTTCTGTAGAAAAATGTTTCAGAATTTTATCGAGAATGACACTGACGTCTGCTACTCGATAGTTGATTTCACCACTGCATGGATATTTCGCCATACGCTCATTGACCAGTTCAGATAAAGGCTTACCTGCTACGCTGATTAATTCAGCTACCAGCAACCATGGAATCATGCCGCTATCACAGTAGGCAAAATCCCGAAAATAATGGTGAGCGCTCATTTCACCGCCATAAACCGCATTTTCCAGTCGCATACGTTCTTTAATAAAAGCATGGCCCGTTTTGGATTGAATGGGTTTGCCACCCGCCGCTTCAACTTGATCGATGGTGTTCCAGGTCAGCCGTGGATCATGAATGATTTTTTCGCCTGGTGATTTGAGTAAAAAGGCTTCAGCCAATAACCCGACAATGTAATAACCTTCGATAAAGCGGCCATTTTCATCAAACAGAAAACACCGGTCAAAATCCCCGTCCCAGGCGATGCCCATATCCGCTTTATTATTAATTACTGCATCAGCAGTTGCTGCACGATTTTCGGGTAATAATGGGTTGGGAATACCATTAGGAAAACTGCCATCCGCTTCGTGATGCACTTTGATGAATTCAACGGGTACATTAGCTGATTTAAACTGTTTTTCAATCGCATCAATGACATGCCCGGCCGAACCATTACCCGCATTAACAACCAGTTTTAACGGGTTAAGTTTTGTCAGGTCGATATAGGTCAGTAGATGCTCAACATATGGATCCAAAATGGATTGTTGATGATAAAGTGCTTTGTTCGGCAATTCTTCAAGCGGGGACTTTTCAGTCGATGAAGCTGCTTCACTGGTAGTAAGAATTTGTGAACTATCCTGCTCATCCCAATGAAAGCTGAAATCCATTTTTTTACTGTTTATCGTCTTTGCATCAAGTGTTGATAGGTCAGCGGCTTGATCAAAAGGTGAAACGAACTTCTCAGCCAAATCACGAATATCATTTAAGCCACTATCACCGCTTATCGGCAAAGCACCACGACCTACCAGCTTCATACCGTTGTAATCCATCGGATTATGACTGGCTGTTACTTCAATACCGCCATCAACATCCAGATAAAATGACGCAAAATAAATTTCTTCTGTGCCAACCATTCCAATATCTATAACCTCAGCTCCAGCATCCATCAAGCCCTGAGCCAAAGCCAACTTAAGCGGCTCACTGGTGTGCCTGATATCTCCGCCGACAACCACTTTTTTTGCATTGAGATGTTTCGCATAAGCATGCCCAATTCGATAGGCGACATCTGGGTTAAGCTCTTCTCCCAACTTGCCGCGAATATCGTAGGCTTTAAAACATTTCAGTGTATTTTCAGTAACCATATTTGTTCCTTGGTTCGTCTAATGACGTCAGGTAATGTGAAGATTTATTTAGCATCTTTTTTTCTACCCCGTGCCACATAAAATAAGCTGCGAGTAGAACCGCAATAGTTGTGACAAGCATCGCTAAAATAGGCGATACAGTAAACAGTTGAAAGACAATAAAATGTTTGTAGTATTGGAAAGTGCAGAATATAAATACCATAAGAAAAATCGCCATATTTGCCGAAATTACCGAGGTATTTGAAAACAAAACCAAAATACACTACGCAGATGGCTAATGCTGCAGCATATAAAGACCAGTTTGAAACAGACTCTCAAAGACATAAGCTGCTATGGCGATTAACAAGAGCAAAGTCGCGTTGTTTTTAAAAAAATTAAACGAATAATACAGAGCTCCTCCAGCAATAAAAAACATCAGCTGACCGGGAAGCTGCCTTTGTAATTCAATAAAAATACCACCATGCTTGTTAATGAGTAGTTGCATGCAAAAGCTATAAATAAACGATGCAAAATATAAAAGTGTCAGTCCCTGCCACAGACCAATCTTACGAAACAGCCAAACAAAGATCGGCACACTTAAATAAAACATGACTTCGATTTTAAGGGTCCACAGCGCGCCATTCACAGCAGCTAATGAATTTTCTGAAAACACTCCTGGCAGATCTGGTTGAATAAAATTCAAGAACACCAAATTAGCAAATAGGTAACGGTAAAGCTCAGAACTGAGAAAATACTCTGAATAACTGTAAGTGCTTAGTAACGAGCCAAATATGGCACAAATCAATACCACGGAAAAATAGGCTGGGTATATCCGTCGGGCTCGCTTTTCAAAGTATCTATTCAAACTACTGGAATGTTCGTAGCTCATAAAGATCAAAAAGCCACTCACCACAAAAAAACATTCAACAGCCATTTTTGCTGAAAAAATGCTATTGAATATCGATAAAGTTGCAACATCAGATAAATGGTAAGCATGGACAAGGAAAACAACAAAAGCAAAACTGAAACGTAAGAGATCTAGGTTATTGTTTTTCGGTATGTTTACTCGATAGACAGAACTAACGTTAGCTTGCTTTGCTTTAGCTAAATCCATTAAAAGCACTTTCCTAATTTCGCGTGAAGGTTTTGGGCAAAACCACCGCTGTGCTTGATAAAAAAGCGAAGCATACTACCCAGGTGCCAACGTAAATATTTTAACTGCTTATGGCTCTGTCGTTGAGCCTGATGAATTACCGAACTTTTTGGTAATACAGCAATAGGAAAGCCTTTTTGCCATAGTCTCACACAGATATCGACATCTTCATAATAAAGAAAATAGCCTTCATCAAAGCCATTAACTGCCTGATAAGCTGCTTTATCAAACAACATAAACATTCCAGCTACCCAGTCTGGATAAAACAATTCATCCGTCTGCGTAAAGGTGTAAATATCGTGTTTACCGGTGAATAACCTTTTAACTAAGCGACTAATTGTCGGAAATCTTCGAACGCTGTCTTCAAGCTGTCCATCCAAATCAACTATTGAAGGCGCAATCATACCCAGCTTCAAATCGCGCATATTCTCAACCAACGCCATAAAGGGGTTTTCAATCAAACGAATATCTGGATTAAGAACGCAAAAATAGTCTCCTATCGATTGTTCAAACGCAGCGTTATGGTTTGCAGCAAAACCTTTTGGTAATGGATTATTGATCAGTTTTAATGGCAGATTTTTAAATGAGTAATTTATCCTTTCAGGAAGATTGCAAGTTACTATCACCTCCTTAATCATCTCTGAAGGATCGACATCCTCCAGATCATTTAATAATTGTTGGACTAACACGGCTTGTCCATGACTGACGATTGATAAGGAAATCATTATTTAAATTTCTTGATTAGAATCTGATGTAAATTAATTTTTTAAGAACCAGGAAAGTTTGCATCAGTTCAACGGTAACATCTTAGTTCTATCATCTGTATCTTTATCATCATCTTGATTTTTAACTG
>NZ_MCRI01000065.1 GCF_001720165.1 Methylophaga muralis | reverse complement strand
TTCATGAGTTATGAGGGTACGGATTATTATTTTCAATTGACTAGATTTTGGTATCCATACAAAACATGGAATCAAACTTGTTGACGAAATTTTTCTTTCAGAAAAATCCCGTACAACAGCTAAATTAATCGGCCAATTCACTTCAATGCCTTCTGAAGTACCTTTACCAGCAGCAGTATGGTTGTTCGGTTCTGGTTTGATGGGCTTTATGGCAATGCGTAGAAGAGCAAAAGCACAAGTAGCTTAATTCTCTCCGTAATACCGTAAAATAAAAACCGTGGCTTTCGAGCCACGGTTTTTTTATGTCTGGCAAAAGTGAGTAATTCAGATGGCAAGTTCCGAACCGTCTACTGCATCCGATACACCACCATTACAAAAAGATCATATCAATCCTGATTCGATTGGAGTGTTAGCTGAATTAATTCAGCAATATCACGCTGGATTTGTGGCAGATGATTTCGTAAAGCAGGCGACTGATAATTTAGAATCTATGCCACTGAAAACCCGAGTCAATCATCTCAGTAAGATTCTGGATACGCTATTGGATGACGACTATGCAGTGAATGCGCAATGGCTTAAACAGCTTGCCGATAACTGGCCTGGCAAGAATATCGAAAAGGGATGGCATAGTTTTATGGCATGGCCGTTAATTGATTACGCTGGCAAACATGGCCTGCAGCACCCTGAAATAGCCTTGGATTTATTGAAGCACCTGACGCCCTTATTTACTGCAGAATTTGCTATCAGACCCTATATAGAGCAGCACTTTGAGCTGACCTATAAAGAATTATTGCTCTGGTGTCAGCATGAAAATGAACATGTCCGGCGACTTGCATCAGAAGGAATGCGACCAAGACTGCCTTGGGGAGGGCATTTAAAAGCGTTACAACAAAACCCGCAGCCTGTATTTGACTTACTCAACCAGCTGAAAGATGACAAAAGCAAATATGTTCAAAAATCCGTTGCCAATAATTTAAACGATATTAGTAAAGATAATCCTCAGCGTGTAATTGATTTATGTCGCGAGTGGCTGAAAAATCCCACATTACAACGCCGCTGGATTGTCCGCCACGGGCTTCGAAGTCTGATTAAGGCGGGTGAACCTGCGGTGTTCCCATTACTGGGCTACAGTGAGAAGCCAGCGGTAAATGTTGATTTCGTATTAACCGGGCAACAAGTTAAGTTAGGTGAAAAGCTGGAAATGCAGATATCAATCAATTCTAAAACAAGCCAGGCACAAGAACTGGTGGTGGATTATCGAGTCTGGCATGTCAAAAGCAATGGTAAGACCACCGCCAAAGTTTATAAATGGAAAAACATCACATTATTGGCGGGAGAAAGCATTTCTTTGAAGAAGTCACATGGATTTTTAAAATTGACCACTCGGCAATATTACAGTGGTCACCATAGCATAGAGATACTTATCAACGGGGTAGTTTACGGAGAGGCTTCGGTGGATTTAAAGCTGGACTGAATTTTCTGTAAACGTATTGCCGAAAAAAACTCTGAACTAGCACCATAAAAAAACTATGAGCCCCGCAGGGCCCATAGTTTTTGTCATTGATGCTAGCAAATTTTACTATTTAGCTAATGCCTGCCAGGTACTGACGACAGTATCCGGATTTAATGAAATACTGCTGATGCCACGCTCAAGCAGCCATTCTGCCAAATCAGGATGATCTGAAGGGCCTTGTCCACAGATACCGACATACTTATCCGCTTTATGACAGGCTTTAATTGCCATTTCCAGCATCGCCAATACCGCAGGGTCACGTTCATCAAATGCAGCGGCAATTTGGGCTGAATCACGATCTAAGCCTAGTGTCAGCTGAGTCATGTCATTAGAGCCGATTGAAAAGCCATCAAAGAATTCCAGAAATTGATCTGCAAGTACTGCGTTTGAAGGTAACTCACACATCATGATTAAACGCAGGCCATTCTTGCCACGTTCCAAACCATTCTTTTTAAGAATTTTGATTACAGCTTCAGCCTCGCTCAAGGTGCGAACAAAAGGAATCATGACTTCAACGTTAGTTAACCCCATGACGTCACGCACACGCTTAATCGCCTCACATTCCAATTCAAAGCAAGCTTCAAATTCTGGAGAACTATAACGAGCCGCACCACGGAAACCAATCATCGGGTTCTCTTCGTGTGGTTCAAATTGCGCACCACCAATCAGGTTACCGTATTCATTCGATTTAAAATCGGACATACGCACAATAACTTTATGCGGATGGAATGCAGCAGCAATGGTAGAAACACCTTCAGTAATACGACTTATGTAAAACTCTACTGGATCACCATAAGCGGTAGTTTTTTCGCGAATGACTTGTTGGACTTCCGCATCCATTTCATCAGCAGCCATTAACGCTTTAGGATGGATACCAATCATATTGTTGATAATGAATTCCAGTCGAGCCAAACCAACCCCATCATTAGGAAGCTGGGAAAAGCTAAATGCACGATCAGGATTACCCACATTCATCATGATCTTGACCGGTAATTCAGGCATTTGGTCTAAGGACTGAACACGGTGTTCAAAATCCAGAAGTCCTTGATAAATATAACCTTCATCACCTTCGGCACAGGAAACCGTTGCAGAAATGCCTTCAGCGACTTTTTCAGTGGCATCGCCACAGCCTACAACAGCAGGAATACCCAATTCACGCGCAATAATGGCTGCATGACAAGTACGGCCGCCGCGATTGGTAATAATCGCAGCAGCTTTTTTCATGATCGGTTCCCAATCTGGATCGGTCATATCAGTGAGTAATACATCACCAGCTTCAAATTGATCCATTTGGTCAAGACTAGTTAAAAGTCTCACCCGGCCACTGCCAATTTTCCGACCAATGGCTCGGCCTCTAGCCAGCAATTCACCTTTGTCTTTTAAAATGAATTGTTCTGTGACATTTACGCTACGGCTTTCAACTGTTTCCGGACGTGCTTGAACGATATAAATCTGGCCATCATTACCATCTTTAGCCCATTCAATATCCATTGGTCTTTGGTAATGCTTTTCGATAATCATCGCCATACGGGCCAATGATTCAATTTCTTCATCACTCAAACAAAAATGTAATCGTTCTTCGGCATCTACATCAACTGTTTTGACTGGTGATTTGGCATCGCCCGAGTAAACCATTTTCAGGGCTTTCTGACCCAATGTTCTGCGTAATACAGCCGGACGATCTGCGCTTAATGTGGTTTTGTGAACATAAAATTCATCGGGATTAACTGCACCTTGAACCACCATTTCGCCCAAGCCGTAACTACCTGTGATAAACACGACATCACGGAAACCACTTTCTGTGTCTAAGGTAAAAGCCACGCCAGCAGCAGCGATATCAGAACGCACCATCTTCTGAATACCGGCAGACAATGCAACTTCACTGTGCTCGAAGCCTTGATGGTCACGATAGGCAATTGCCCTATCATTAAATAGTGAAGCAAATACTTCGCGGATGGCAAACTTGATATGGTCTAAACCTGAAACATTCAGAAAGGTTTCTTGTTGTCCGGCAAACGATGCATCTGGTAAATCTTCGGCAGTCGCTGATGAACGAACAGCCCAACTGGTCGAAGTACCGTACTCTTGTTCTAATTTACGATAAGCCTCATCAATTGCTGCTTCCATTTCTTCTGGATACGGGATAGTCATGATCCATTCACGGATTGTTTTGCCTGCTTTTTGCAGTGCAACAACATCGTCTACATCCAGTTCACGCAATAAATCGTTTATTTTTCCTTGTAGCCCATCATGTTGTAAAAACTCTCTATAAGCGTCAGCCGTTGTTGCAAAACCGCTTGGAACGGCTACACCCAAAGGTGCTAGATTTTGTAACATTTCGCCTAAAGAAGCATTTTTCCCGCCAACTCTCCCGACATCATTCATGCACAATTTATCGAGTGGAATTACATATTCGGTCATGACACCTACCTTAAATTTTTAGTTTTGTTAAATGTAATGGTTGATTCGCGGATGCGCTCTCGCGCAAGCCCCAGAGTGCGAACAACACGACTGGATATTTCTTCAATAGAAGTATTCGTAGTATCAAATACTGGAATATCAATTTTATCAAACATAATCATTGCTTTATCTAATTCTGCCTGACAAATTTCCAAAGAGGAATAATTACTATCAGGTCGACGTTGACGACGAATTCGGCTCAGCGGTACAGGTTTAATCGTTAAACCGGCAAGTTTATGTTTATGAATTTTCAGATATTCCGGCAGCTCCTCTGCCTCCAAATCTTCGACAGTTAATGGATAGTTAGCTACTTTAAGCGAGAAGTTCATCGCTAAATATAAGCTGGTTGGTGTTTTACCACAACGCGAAACACCTACGAGAATGACGTCCGCCTCTTCATATTGATCCGGACGGATACCATCATCATGGGTCAACGCATAATCAATCGCATCCAAACGTTTTTGATAGGTTGTATCACTTATTAATATTCGTGAAACCCCTACCTTTTGTGAAGCTTGAATGCCAAGAAAGCCTTCCATTGAACCGATAAAGTTATAAAACAAACTAATCACTAAACCATCACTGTCTTCGATGATTTGTTGGGCTTCGTTATTCACTAAAGTACTAAAAACCAACGGTGGTAGATCCGATTCGGCACAAAGCGAGTTAATTTGCTCTCGAGCATCTTCTGCTTTTTCTTTGCTATCGACAAAAGCAAGTGTGATTGTTTCAAACTCAATATCTGGAAATTGGGCTAATAGGCATTTTCCATAAGATTCGGCCGTTAAACCGGTTCGATCCGATACGAAAAATACGTTTCTTATTTGTTGACTGGTGTTTTCGGTTTCATCGCTCATTTGTTAATAATGTGCTGAAATGACTGTATTTATCAACAAAAAATTGGGAGCTGAAGTAGATAATATCGAAAGCATCTCTTAGGAAATGAATATAACTCATTGTATTGTAAATTGTGAGAGCTTATTTCTTTTCATCACGCATAAATAGAACAGCAAGACTTCAGCAGTGTGGTAAAGCTCTACAAAATTATTTTGGCGGCGTTAATAAAGCTAAATTTTGTCA
>NZ_MCRI01000064.1 GCF_001720165.1 Methylophaga muralis | reverse complement strand
TGCAAACTATAATTTACACTCAGTGGGCTTTGGCTAATTGTAATATTTGACCTAAAAAGCCCACTGACTGCGTACCAGGAATATACGTTGTTCTTTTCCATGATTATCACCACCTGTGACATTTAGTACATCAATATAGTTGGCCGAAAATCTCAACATCGGTACCGGATACCAGTTCACACCGTAAGTAATGTTCTGAATTTCACCACCATCAATCAGCTTGTCATTCAAATCGAGGCTGCTGTATCGCAAGGTTAATTCCCAGGCACCGATACCCCCATCGCCTAAACGCTTATTAGGTGAAGGGCTGCCAAAGTCGCCACGCTCATAATTTAATGAGTCATCGGTCAGGAAGAATCCAGTTTGAAAATGCCAACCACTGAATTGCAGATTTTCAGCATTATTACGATCAACGGTAGTCAATACATATTCTGATTGTGCTGATAAACGACCACGAATCATTGCCCACTCAAGTCCGTAACGGGTAAAACTTTTGGTGTTATCAATATCGCCGGTATCAACAATATTGTTGCCGGCAACGCGGGCTTCCGGTTCATCACTGAATTCGATCACGCCGACATCTTCGACATTGCGATACATGCTAGCGATACCAAAATGTAGCAGACGATCTTTTTCGTTATTAATCGGCGCTACGGTAAAACGTGCACCCACGCCCCAACCTTCATCCACAATCGGATTCTGCCGAGTTGCTGTTTCACCAAACAAACCTGCTGCTGCGGTCCAGTGCTGTTTTTTGGTATCGGCCATCACACCAATGTAACGATCACCACCAAAGGCACCCAGCAAACTACGTTCAATTAATTGCGAGTTACTGGAACTGCTGCGGTATTGCAACTGGAATGGGATTTCCATCAACCCCATACGTAAGCGTGTATCTTCAAACCCCAGATAAGAGACAAAGGAATCACGCAATTTTCCGCCGTCGGCAAAATCATAATCGAGTTGAAAACCCCAATCTTTATACATTCGACCAGTCCAGGCTAATCTGGCGCGGCGAATATTGGTGCCATCACCCATTTCTGGTTTGCCCATGTAATCTGCGGCATCAATCATCAAGCGTCCACGCAGTCGGGTTTCAAATTCACCGTCGGTTGTTCTTACCCGCAAGCCACCTTTGGTGGTGACTTCTACTTCGGGAGGTTGCGTGGCTAATTCAAGTTTTTCAGCGATTTCCTGTTTTTCTTTAGCTGACTGTTGTTGGTTTTGTTCCAGCTCTGCCAGCAAGCGACCGTATTGTTCTTCACTGACCATGCCATTTTCATGCAGCATATCAACTAGCAAACGTAATTCTGAGGCTTGGCTTACGAGCGGCAAAGCGAGAAACACGACGAAAAACAATTTTAAAATCGAATGGGGCATAGTTGAACTCAGCATTAAGTTGAACTGCTCGGGAAGTTATGCCTTCACGAACATAGGAAAAATTCCTATACGCAGTTTAGAGTATTGATACTGAATTCAAACTTAATTTTGAAAATTAAATGTTAGAAGATGGAACTTTCTTCAGATAGATCGTTGCCAATGTCCAGATTTACCACCGGCTTTTTCCTGCAGGCAAACATCGGTTATCACCATGCCGCGATCTACTGCTTTACACATATCGTAGATAGTTAACAGCGTTATCTGCACCGCAGTAAGTGCTTCCATTTCCACACCGGTTTGGCCCGATGTAGCAACTTCAGCCTGACAATTCACAGCATTATTGGCAGCATCAATTTCAAACTCGACTGTCACTTTACTTAGTGCCAGCGGATGACAAAGCGGAATTAAATCCGAGGTGCGTTTGGCCGCCATAATGCCGGCAATGCGGGCAATACCCAAGACATCACCTTTTTTATGATTGCCCTGCTCAATCAATTTCAAAGTTTCCGGCAACATAACAATCCGCCCACTGGCGACAGCTTTGCGTTGTGTCACCGCTTTGTTGCCGACATCGACCATGTGCGCTTCACCGGCCTGATTAAAATGGGTTAATTCTGCCATTTGGGGTGTTATCCTTATGTTTTTATCCGGGAACAATCAACCAGATGTCTATTCAAGTCAAATTTTTTGCCAGCCTGCGAGAAAGTCTGGGACAGAGTGAGACCACGGTAGAACAGGTCTCTACTGTGTCCGAAGTTTGGGACCTGGCAACGCAATCAGCCACACCACCGAATAACTTACTGGTCGCCGTCAATCTTGACTACGCCAATATGCAAAGCCTGGTGAATGATGGTGATGAAGTCGCTTTCTTCCCCCCCGTGACCGGAGGTTAATCATGGCCACGCATATACTTGATGAAGACTTTCAGCCTTATGAATGGCTCAGTGAGTTTTCCCAGCAGATGCCTGCAGGCAGAGATGGTGCAGCTGCCAGCTTTATCGGAACTATGCGTGATTATAATGATGATGCAACCGTTAGAACCATGTCGCTGGAACATTATCCCGCCATGACTCAGCGTTATCTCGAACAATTAGAAAAACAGGCTAAAACCGACTGGCCGTTAAATGATTGTCTGATCGTGCATCGTGTTGGTGAAGTGTTTCCCGGTGAAGCAATTGTATTAATCGGTTGCTGGTCAGCCCATCGCCGTGCAGCTCTGGATGCCTGCAACTGGCTAATCGAAGAGCTGAAATATAAAGCCCCGTTCTGGAAAAAAGAACAGAATCAGAGTGGCGAACGCTGGGTGGAATCCAATACCGACGGTTTATAGGAGTTGACTATGATTACCGGAATTTATGCCGCACTGGCGGCGTTGTTGATTGTCGCTTTGGCTCTTAATGTCATCAGTCTGCGAAGACATCATAAAGTGGCTTTGGGCGATGGTGGACATCAGGATTTACTTGCTGCGATTCGGGCTCATGCCAATGCTGTTGAGTATCTGCCGATTGGTCTGCTGCTGCTATTACTCCTAGAACTCAGCCAAGGCCCAGCCTGGTTAATCCATTTACTGGGCAGCCTGTTTATCATCGGTCGACTGATTCACGCCAATGGTGTGAGCAAAGCCATCATTCCCCGACGAATTATTGGTATGCAAATCACCATATGGCTGTTGATCATGATGGCGATATTGAATCTGTTAGCGTTTGCCGGTATTCAACTACCGGGTTGAGTCTTCTTCATCCAATCCCAACTCTGACCAAATCGCATCAACCCGAGCAACAATCGCCGGATCTTTCTCAATCGGTCTGCCCCACTCGCGGTTGGTTTCACCGGGAAGTTTATTAGTGGCATCCATACCCATTTTGGAGCCAAGACCCGAAACGGGTGAGGCAAAATCCAAATAATCTATCGGTGTGTTTTCGATTAAAACCGTATCCCGAGCCGGATCCATCCGTGTGGTAATCGCCCAGATTACGTCCTGCCAATCGCGTACATTGACATCATCATCGACGACGATCACGAATTTTGTATACATAAACTGCCGTAAAAATGACCAGACGCCCATCATTACTCGCTTGGCATGACCGGCATATTGTTTTTTCATGCTGACCACTGCCATACGATATGAACACCCTTCAGGTGGCAGATAAAAATCGACAATCTCAGGAAACTGCTTCTGCAAAATCGGCACAAACACTTCGTTTAATGCCACCCCTAAAATCGCCGGTTCATCGGGTGGTCGGCCAGTATAAGTGCTGTGATAAATCGGGTTCTTACGCTGGGTAATACGCTCAATGGTAAACACCGGGAAGCTGTCCACTTCATTGTAATAACCAGTGTGATCGCCATATGGTCCTTCCGGTGCCATATCATCGGGATAAATAAAGCCTTCCAGCACAATCTCGGCATGGGCGGGTACCTGCAGATCACTACCGATACATTTCACCAATTCAGTTTTGCTGCCACGTAACAAGCCAGCAAATGCATATTCAGAAAGCGTGTCTGGAACAGGTGTCACGGCACCTAAAATAGTGGCCGGATCACAGCCAAGAACTACTGCAATCGGAAACGGTTCGCCAGGATGCGTTTGCTGCCATTCTTTAAAATCCAGCGCCCCACCACGATGCGATAACCAACGCATGATTACCCGGTTTTTACCAATAACCTGCTGCCGATAAATACCCAGATTCTGCCGAGTTTTATGCGGCCCTTTAGTCACCACCAAACCCCAGGTAATTAATGGTGCAGCATCTTCCGGCCAGCACAGTTGAATTGGATATTCCCCCAAATCAATAGCATCGCCCTCAATCACCTGCTCCTGACAAGGTGCTTTTTTCACCACCTTCGGGCCCATATTTAAAACCTGACGAAAGATTGGCAACTTATCCCAGGCGTCTTTCATGCCCTTAGGCGGTTCAGGTTCTTTTAAAAAAGCCAGTAACTTGCCGACTTCCCGCAATGCCTCAACAGAATCCTCACCCATGCCCAATGCCACACGTTTTGGCGTACCAAACAGATTAGCTAATACTGGAATCTTGCTGCCTTTAGGGTTCTCAAACAGAATCGCCGGACCACCAGCACGCAATACCCGATCACAAATCTCCGTCATCTCCAGATGAGGATCTACCTCGGTGGTGATGCGTTTTAGCTCGCCCTGTTTTTCCAGGTTGGTGATGAAGTCTCTTAGGTCCGTGTATTTCATTTAATTATTTATTTAATCTTTAATTGAGTAGATTAGCAGCTTATGAAGGAGATATTTAAATCTCCATTAACATTATATTTAATGGGCCTGTAAATATACCCTTGTACTGATGCAAATTTATCGGAGGCAACATGTCAGACAAAAACTCTCATGTTAAAGAGTTCATCAACTACTATTGCAACTTAGATGTAGTTCCAGAATATGCATTATTTATTGCTGGTTCATGGGGTAGCGGTAAATCACATCTTGTACAAGATTGTATAGCTGAATTGAAAAAACAGAAGGAAACTCTCAATTTCTTATACGTCAGTCTGTATGGAATTACCTCCACAGAAGATATTGAAACAAAATTTTTCCAAATATTGAATCCATTTTTATCGAGCAAAAAAATGGTTTTAGCTGGAAGAATTGCAAAGGGCGTTCTGAGAGGCTCACTCAAAATTGATCTTGATGGTGATGGAAAGCATGACGCTTCCGCAGAAGTAACAGTACCCAGTATCAAATTAGCTCACTACATGACAGATACTAGAAATTATATTCTTGTTTTTGATGATCTTGAGCGTTGCACAATGGACTTAAACAGAGTTCTTGGGTACATAAATTATTTTGTTGAAAAGGAGGGTTATAAAGTAATACTTATTGCTGATGAAGATAAGCTCACAAATCCACCAGATGACACAA
>NZ_MCRI01000063.1 GCF_001720165.1 Methylophaga muralis | reverse complement strand
AACCGCCTATTATAACGTTGCTGGCTTATAACAGGAAATTATAAATGGCTATATTGATATTACTCGATGAGAAAATAATCCACTAAGGCCGAATAATTTAATCAATAATTCTTTATCATCGCTAACAATCATTAATTTTTGATGAATCTAAAAATCAATACTGCTGGAGATCAAAACCTTTGCTAGGGTCAAATGGTAAAAAGTTTATCATTTGAAAATGTCACCTATTTGAAAAACAACCACTCATCCGATTGAGTAGCTGTGGAGCAAATCAAGAATGTCGAAATTTACGCGTATGCAACAACGCATCTGGATCCTATTTGGCTTTGCCATTTTGATCTTTATGGGCAGCTTTTATGATCCCGAACCGCAAAATAATGTCTCTTCACCTGTTGGCAGTGTTGAGCAGCTGTTTGAACAGCGGCAAAGCGATGTTCAGATTGAAGTGTCCGGCACGGTAATCCGGCTGTTATCAGATGATAATGAAGGCAGTCGACATCAGCGGTTTATTATTGAATTACCTAGCAGCCAAACCCTGTTAATTGTTCACAATATCGATTTGGCACCAAGAATTGATGATATTAGAGAAGGCGACGAAGTCCGCGTTTACGGCGAATATATCTGGAATGATAAAGGTGGCTTAATTCACTGGACCCATCATGATCCAGCTAACCGTCATCCACATGGCTGGATAAGACATCAGGATAGACTTTATCAGTAATGCTAGAACTCGCTACCAGCTTTCCACCTATTGTCGGCAAAGCTCCAAAATCTCTTATTCTCGGCTCGATGCCAGGCATGGAGTCGTTAAAACAACAACGTTATTACGCCCATCCACGCAATGCATTCTGGCCCATCATGACCTCATTGTTTGGTGAATCAGCTAACTTAGATTATCAACAACGTTGTGATTTATTAATACAAAAGCAGATTGCTGTGTGGGATGTTTTGAAAAGTTGTCGCCGCCAAGGAAGTCTGGATCAGCATATTGAAACAGAAACGATAATTGCCAATGATTTTGTGGATTTTCTGCAGAGGCATCCATCAATAACTCAGATTTATTTTAATGGCGGCAAAGCGGAACAAGTCTTCAAACGTTATGTGATAAAACAATTGGAGGCAGCTGAAATTTCATTGATTTTTCACAAACTTCCTTCAACCAGCCCAGCACATGCTGCTATGCGTTTTGAAACCAAACGACAGCTTTGGCATCAGGCGTTATCAACGCCACCAATCTGATGTCGGCGTTGCCAGAGATTCAAAGCTTGGTTTGGCAAAATAATATCCCTGAAATAACTCAATGCCCATTTCTTGCAAAACATAAAGTTCGTCTGCAGATTCGATACCTTCAGCTATCACGGTAATGTTTAAATCCTTACAGAAAGCAATGATACCGCGGGTAATGGACTGCCGGACTTTATCATTATGTATGTTGCGTATTAAGGCCATATCCAGCTTCACTAAATCGGTCTGCATATTTGCCAGCAGGTTTAGTCCTGCATAACCAGCACCAAAATCATCTATGGCTGTTGAAAATCCTTGTTGTTGATAAGACTGAATAATGTTCTGCAGGTGAACATGGTCATTTATCTGCTCACCTTCCGTCACTTCAAAAATAATGCGTTCAATCGGAAAATTATAGATTTCAGCAGCTTCTAATGTCGTGCGTATACACAATTCGGGTTTATAGACCGCATTAGGCATAAAATTGATGCTGAGTTTTGAATCAATGTTGAGTTCTGCAGCAAGTTTGATTGCTTTGACTCGACATGCCTGATCAAAGCGATAGCGGTTACTGTCATTCACATTGGCAAAAACATGTGCAGCTCCTTGACCATCAACACCCCTTACCAAAGCTTCCTGCGCATAAATCGTTTGATCGGTAGTGTTAACAATGGGTTGGAAAGCCATTGAAAAATCAAAGCCCAGCAAGCCACTGTTTAAACATTCACCACACCCAATCTTTCGAAAATCTGCTTGTTCTTTCATTATTCACCATCCCGGTTTCGCAGAATGTAACCTAAATCACTGCTTGCTACTAAAACCGGTTCACATAATTCGCAAAAATTTTACAAAGTCACTTTAACAATTTTCGTTACGATGCCAAAACAGTACGCAGGCCTCAATAACATGGAGCAAACCATGAGCAGGATTTAATTGAAATCAAAAGAGAGGGTTCGATAGATTTTACACAATAAGCTGTAAGGTAAAATCAGGCCGCGAGCACGGCCTGATTTGTCTGGTTTATTTCAGTAGATCACTGATATCTTTGGCATCCCAATGTGGGAAGTGTTTACGGATTAAAGCATTTAATTCAAGCTCAAATGCTGAAAAATCCGTTGCAGCCACTGCCTCATTGGTAATACCTGTAATGGCTTCAGTAATCATACCAGCACCAATCGTTACGTTGGTCAGCCTATCGATAATAATAAATGCACCGGTAGTTCGGTTACGCTTGTAAGCGTCGAACACAACGGGTTTATTCAATGAAAATTCACATAAGCCGATTTCATTAAGTTTCAGCTCAGTCACATGATTATGAGCAAGAGTATTTACATCCACCTGATGATCAACTTGCGTCATGACGCCGGTACTGTCAGAAACGCCAACCTTAATGTTGTATTGCTTATTTGCTATTAGAGGTTGTTCCGTCATCCACACCACCATGGCTTTAAAACGACTGGATACATGTGGTTGATGATCACGATGCACAATCATATCGCCGCGACTGACATCCACTTCATCCTGCAGGGTAACGGTGATGGATTCACCCGGAACCGCATAATCAAGTTCACCATCATAGGTCACCAGCGCTTTCACTTTGCTTTCCTTGCCAGATGGCAATACCGTTATTTCATCACCAGGTTTAAGGATACCGGCAGATAAGGTGCCACAATAACCGCGGAAATTCAGATTCGGTCGACTGACAAATTGCACCGGGAAACGTGCATCTTGGGTATTGGCATCTTTACCGATCTCAATATTTTCCAGCAATTCCATCATTGTGTTGCCCTGATACCAAGGCATGTTTTCACTTCTGTTCACCACGTTGTCGCCGTTTAAGGCCGACATCGGTACAAAATGAATATCTTCGATTTCCAGTTCACGGGCAAATTCGCTATAGGCTTTACGAATATCGTTAAACACCTGTTCACTGAAATCCATCAAATCCATTTTATTAATGGCCACGATGATATGTTTAATACCCAGCAATGAAGCAATAAAACTGTGCCGGCGTGTCTGCGTCTGCATACCATAACGGGCATCGATCAGAATAATTGCCAACTGACAGGTTGACGCGCCGGTAGCCATATTCCGGGTGTACTGTTCATGGCCAGGTGTATCGGCAATGATAAATTTGCGTTTGGTCGTTGAAAAATAACGATACGCCACATCTATGGTAATACCCTGCTCACGTTCAGCTTGCAGACCATCGACCAGTAAGGCCAGATCGACCTGGTTGCCTGTGGTTCCGGATTTAACACTGTCACGTGTTACTGCCTCAAGCTGATCTTCATAAATCATTTTGGAGTCATGTAACAACCGCCCAATCAGAGTGCTTTTACCATCATCCACGTTACCGCAGGTCAGAAAACGCAGCAGTTCCTTATTTTCGTGTTGCTTAAGGTAGGCTTCGATATCGGACGCGATCAGCGCATCAGTTTCATATGTCATGTTGAGTGCCTGGTTTAATTATCTTTAACGGGGTCCAGATGCTCATTAATTTGAGCATCAAATTCAATTTATTCAGCGGCTTGATGAGGGATTCGCAGCCCCTCAACATCAAAACTAGAAATAACCTTCCTGTTTCTTTTTCTCCATCGAGCCGGCCTCATCGTGATCAATCGCACGACCTTGCCGCTCAGATGTCGTGGTCAACAGCATTTCCTGAATAATTTCAGGCAAAGTATCGGCATCTGACTTAACTGCTCCGGTTAATGGATAACAGCCCAATGTACGGAAACGTACTTTTTCCATACGGATTTGCTGGCCTTCCGGAATACGCATACGGTCGTCATCGACCATAATGGTGAGACCATTGTAATCAACGACCGGACGCTCGGCAGCGTAATACAGCGGGACAATCGGGATCTGCTCTAAATAGATGTATTGCCAGATATCCAGCTCTGTCCAGTTCGATAGCGGGAAAACACGAATGCTTTCGCCTTTATTTACTCTACTGTTATAAATATTCCATAGCTCAGGACGTTGTGCTTTGGGATCCCAGCGATGGTTTTTATCGCGAAACGAATATACCCGCTCTTTGGCACGAGATTTTTCTTCATCACGGCGTGCACCGCCAAAGGCCGCATCAAAACCATGTTTACTCAACGCCTGTTTTAATGCGTCAGTTTTCATGATGTCGGTATAGCGAGGATGATCAAAAGGGTTGATACCTGCGTCGACACCTTCCTGATTGGTATGTACGATAAGTTCGAGTCCCAGCTCTTTGGCACGCTGATCGCGGAACTTGACCATTTCCTGAAACTTCCAGGTGGTATCAATATGCATCAACGGGAATGGTGGCTTGCCAGGATAAAATGCCTTCATGGCCAGATGCAGCATGACCGCAGAATCCTTACCAATCGAATATAGCATGACCGGATTTTCAAACTCAGCGGCCACTTCACGCATGATATGAATGCTTTCGGCTTCGAGTTGTTTTAAGTGTGTAAGTTGTTTTTCAGTCATAATTTTCTCTGTTACTTAGCCTTTACGTGTAAGCCACATTCTTTGGTTTCAGGATTTTCCCACCACCAGCGACCCGCGCGAATATCTTCGCCCGGTGTAATCGCTCTAGTGCATGGGGCACAGCCAATACTGGCATAACCCTGATTGTGTAATTCGTTAAATGGAACATCAAAAGCGCGGATATATTTCCATACTTCGCCATTGGACCAGCCCGTCAGTGGACTGAATTTTTGTAGCTCATGGTCAGCATCCCATTCCGAAACCGGCAACTCATTGCGAGTGACGGATTGAGAGCGGCGCATGCCGGTCAGCCAGGCTTTTTTAGCAGCCAAAGCACGATTTAACGGGGCAACCTTGCGGATGCCACAGCATTGTTTTCGCATTTCAACGCTGTCATAAAATGCATTCGGCCCATTGTGAGTGACAAACTGTTCAATACTCAGGGTATCGGGATAATAAACCTCAACCTCAAGGTTATAATGCTGTTTTGCCTGCTGCATTAATTCATAGGTTTCTTTAGGCAGCCGACCAGTATCCAAAGTGAAGATGCCGATTTGAGGTGCGAACTTGGCAATCATATCCATCAACACCATATCCTCAGCACCATAACTGGTGGCGAGAATCGCAGGACTATAATCAGCAGCTATCTGCTCAAGCAATTGTTTTGCTGCATCGATTTTTAATTGAAGC
>NZ_MCRI01000062.1 GCF_001720165.1 Methylophaga muralis | reverse complement strand
TACAATCCATCTCCTGTTGCGATCAATTATCGTGGCCACTCAGATAAGTTGTTTAAACGCGACTTCGCTGGTGAATTAATGGAAAAATATTCTGATTTGGTTTTGATTGATTACGGGTTTTCATATAGACGTGATCCGGCTTTTCCGCAGGACGACATTACTTGGTTTTTGATGGAAAAGAGGTCATAAATGCTCAAATACTGTGTTCATTGTGTCATGCCACATACCAAACCAGATCTTCATCTTGATTCTGAAGGTGTCTGTAACGCTTGTCGTGCGTATGAAAAAAGGAAAGAGGTTGATTGGGACCAGCGTAAGCAAGAATTGCTAGGACTCTTGGAAAAATATCGTAGAAATGGAACTCATTGGGATTGCATCGTTCCTGTAAGCGGCGGAAAAGATAGCACTTATCAAGTTATTCGTATGCTGCAACTTGGTTTGAATCCACTATGTGTTACATCAACTACTTGCGATCTCAGCGCGCTTGGTCGAAAAAACATAGAGAACATTAAGCGACTTGGAGTCGACTATGTAGAATTTTCACCTAACCCTATCATTAGGGCTAAGTTAAATCGTATTGGATTGACAGAAGTCGGTGACATTTCATGGCCAGAGCATGTTGGGATTTTTACTATCCCGGTGCGTGCAGCCGTTCAATATAATGTGCCCTTAATTGTGTGGGGTGAAAACTCACAAAACGAATACGGTGGCCCCGCATCTGCCTCGGAAAACAATATTTTAACTCGTCGCTGGCTCGAAGAGTTTGGTGGCTTATTAGGACTTAGAGTTTCAGACCTTACAGAGAGCTACGGTATAGAGCCTAAACATTTGCTGCCATATCAATACCCGAATGATGAAGAGTTGCAGCGAGTAGGGGTGACTGGACTATTTTTAGGGCATTACCTTCCTTGGGATGGCTTATCTAACGCACTAATTGCTCAGGCCAACGGTTTTACCTCATTTGAAGAGACTGTAGAAGGATCAATGGTGAATTATGAAAATCTTGATAATCATCAAACTGGCATTCACGATTATTTCAAATTTCTAAAGTTTGGATTTTCGCGAGCAACGGATATCGCATGTTTACATGTTCGACGTGATCGTATTACTCGACAGGATGCCATGGAGATTGTGAAAGCTCGAGATGGTAAATTTCCATGGACATACTTGGGAAAACCTTTAGAGGAAATCCTCATGCCAATGGATATGACTGTAGATGAGTTTATCAAGATCTGTGATCGTTTCACGAACAAGAAAATCTTCAAGCGAGATGCCTCAGGTGCTCTAATCAAAGATAAAGACGGAAATCTTGAAAAGCTAAATTACGATAATCAATGAAAATAGCTATTATAAATTACGGCATGTGTAATTTAAGCTCGGTCCGTAGAGCATTTGAAGACCTTGGAGCTAAGGTGTTTGTTGCCGATCATCCAACTTCTTTATACGAAGCTAATAGAATAATACTGCCCGGTGTGGGAGCTTTTTCTGAAGGTATGACACGTTTAGTAGAGGATGGCTGGGTCGATGCTTTACATGATTTGGTTATCCTCCAACAAAAGCCATTACTAGGAATTTGTTTGGGTATGCAAATGCTTGCCACCAGTGGTGAAGAAGGTGGGGTAACCAAGGGTCTTAACTTAATTCCCGGTAAAGTGATGCGGCTGGATCAGCTAGGTTGTGATTTACGCATCCCACATGTGGGATGGAATGAAGTTCATTATCTATCTCAAGATGATTTATTTACCTTTATCCCTGATTCATCTGATTTTTATTTTGTGCATAGCTATGCTTTCGTCCCAGATTCACAGGAAAACATAATTGCAACCGCAACCTATGGAACAAATATAACTGCTGTTGTTCGAAACAATCACATTTTTGGTTGCCAATTTCATCCTGAAAAAAGTTCAAAGGCTGGAAGGCAACTTTTGAAAAATTTCATGAATTTTATGCCATGTTAAAAGTAAGAGTGATCCCTACTTTATTATGGAAGGACTTCGGTCTCGTCAAAGGTGTTGGATTTGATAGTTGGAGACGAGTTGGGCCAGTTTTGCCTGCAGTTAAAGTTTACAACGCACGTGATGTAGATGAATTAATTTTAGTTGACATTACCGCCTCACAAACAGGTGATGCACCAGATCATATTTCAGTAAGTGATTTTTCAGAAGAGTGTGCAATCCCTTTTACAGTTGGTGGTGGCGTTAAAAATTTGGAACAAATGCTTTTACTCCTCCACGCTGGCGCAGACAAGATTGCTATTAACTCAGTAGCTTATTCTGATCCGGCCCTTATTGATGCCGCTGCTGCTCGGTTTGGTTCACAATGTATTGTAGCCAGCATTGATGCACGTAAACTTGATAATGGAAATTACGGATGCTTCAGTCATTCCGCATCGATAAATATAGGCAAAGATGTTGTCAATTGGGCTAAAGAATTAGCTGATCGAGGTGCCGGTGAAATTCTTCTGACCTCAATTGACCGAGACGGAACTATGATGGGATACGACTTAGCTTTGGTTGAATCGGTTACACGAGCAGTAGATGTTCCGGTAATTGCCTCTGGGGGAGCGGGTAATTATCAGCATATGATTGATGTTGTGGAGAAAGCTGGTGCTTCTGCAGTAGCTGCAGCAAGTATATTCCATTTTACTGAACAAACTCCCGCAGGCGCGAAGTTGGCGATGCAAGCTGCCGGAATTCAAGTGCGTCGAAACTATATCGGTAATATCCAATAATGAAAATCGCCATACGCGTCGATGTCTCATTCAATATGGGCTCGGGACATTTTATGCGTTGCCTAACCCTGGCTGAACATTTAAAGGTGCAGGGAGCCTTTGTAGTGTTCATTTCTCACCATATTTCTGAAACTTATACAGACATGCTTGAAGAAAAAGGGTTTGAGTTTAGAAGGCTGGATTATAAAAGCAAACCTTTGGAAGTTGATGAAATAACACATGCTTCTTGGCTAGGCGGTTCTCAGCATGAAGACGCAAAAGCTACCTCTTCTGTGTTATCGGGCGAAAAGTGGAACTGGATTATAGTTGACCACTATGCTTTGGATTATAGATGGGAAAGTGAACTTCGAAGTAGCACAGAAAAAATTATGGTGATTGACGATCTGGCTGATCGAACTCATGACTGCGATTTGTTGCTTGATCAAAATCTCTATAGCGATATGAATCAACGTTACGAAGGTAAAATCCTTGGAAGTTGCCGAGTTTTACTCGGCCCAAGATACGCACTTCTCCGAAAGCAGTTTCAAGAAGCACGAAGTAATTTGCAAAAGAGAAGTGATAAGGTTGAACGGGTATTGATATTCTTTGGTGGGATAGATGCAGAAGACTACACTTCTATCGCAATTTCAGCTTTAGCTACGATTTCTAATCCTGTCTTTGAAGTCGATGTGGTGATTGGTAGTCAGCATCCAAATAAAAGCAAAATTATCGAAGAGTGCAGCAAGCTGGGTTATTGTTGTCACGTACAAACGGACAACATGGCTACATTAATTGCCAATGCTGATATAGCTATTGGCGCCGGTGGCTCAACCATTTGGGAAAGATGTGCTCTAGGATTACCTACAATTACTTTTTCTGTAGCTAATAATCAAAAAAAACCAACAAATGATGCTGCGCAGGCGGGTGTTATTTATGCGCCAGAGATAAATTCCAAACTTTTTGATGAAATTAAACTGCATTTTATGGCCTTAGTGGGAAATCCATTGCTGCGTAAAAATCTTTCGAGCTTGGGTATGCAGCTTGTCGATGCAAAAGGAGCTGGTCGCGTTGCCAGTATCATGTGCCCACTTGGGATTGTCCTGGAAGAAGCGGAGCAGAAAGATATGCAATCAGTCTATGAATGGAGAAATCATTCATCAATCCGTGAGGTTTCCAGAAATTCATCACCTATTGAATGGCAAGAGCATAAAAAGTGGTTCAAAGGATTATTATCTAAAAAAAATGCCAAATTATTGATTGGGCGGTTAAACAAAAAAGATGTAGGTGTTATTCGTTTTGATTTTGATGGATGCAGAGCCGAGATTTCTATTTATCTGGTTCCAGAAATGCAAAATGCTGGTATGGGTTCGAATCTACTGAAAACAGCGGAGAACTGGTTAAAGAGCAGACACCCTGAGATAGATCAAATTGATGCTGAAGTTATAGCAACTAACGGCAGATCTAAGCATTTTTTTACCAATAATGGATACACCCATGCATCAAGTACATATTTTAAGAGGATGAAATTGTGAGCCCCACTACAATCAAGATAGGAACTAGAAAGATTGGTTTGAATCATCCGCCATTCATAATTGCAGAAATGTCAGGCAACCATAATCAGTCGCTCTCACGTGCACTTGAAATTGTAGAAGCAGCTGCAAAATCTGGAGCGCATGCGCTTAAAATACAAACCTATACTCCTGATACGATGACTTTGGATAAAGATGAACGTGAGTTTCATATCAGCGATCCAAAAAGTCCCTGGTTTGGCACGTCATTGTATAAGCTGTATGGCGAGGCATATACCCCTTGGGAGTGGCACAAACCAATTTTTGATAAAGCTGCAGAGCTTGGAATTATCGCTTTCAGTTCACCATTTGATCATACTGCCGTGGACTACCTTGAGTCATTGAATGTGCCTTGTTACAAAATAGCGTCATTTGAGAATACCGACCTTCCTTTAATCCGCCGCGTTGCTTCGACAGGCAAGCCTTTGATCATTTCCACTGGCATGGCCTCGCTTGCTGAGTTGGATGAGACTGTGTGCGCTGCTAGAGAAGCAGGATGTAAAGACCTAATCTTACTGAAGTGTACCAGCACTTACCCCGCTACACCTGAGAACACAAATATAAATACGATTCCACATATGAGGGAAATGTTTAATTGCCAAGTCGGTCTATCGGACCACACGATGGGGGTTGGTGTTTCACTAGCTAGCGTTGCATTAGGGGCAACTGTTATCGAAAAGCACTTCACTTTGAATCGAGTCGATGGTGGCGTTGACAGCACCTTCTCTATGGAACCCTCTGAAATAACACAACTTGTGACAGAAACAGAACGAGCATGGCAAGCATTAGGCAATATTAAGTACGGGCCCACCGAATCGGAGAAAAAATCGCTGCAGTTTCGTAGGTCCTTGTACATTGTCAAAGCAATTAAACGTGGCGATAGACTAACTAAAGAGAATTTACGCGCCATTAGACCCGGTTTAGGGCTACCCATAAAATTTTTAGACCAAGTATTAGGAATGGTAATCAATCAAAGTGTTGAGGACGGGACCCCTCTTAGCTGGGATTTGCTAAATTAATTGAGAATATTATGAATAATAAAAACGATCCTAATCTCCGTAGCGATATCACGGATATAGGCGAATTAATTTTAGGTATGCGTGATGCATATGCTAAAGGCCTTAACGCAATGGAATTTGCTCGTCTAAATAACCAGAAGGAAAATAACTCAACGCTTGCATCTTTGATAGCATACGATTTGCAAGCTGGGTCTTATGTGGCTTGGAATAACGCACATCCAGAAGTACAAGCGGCATGGT
>NZ_MCRI01000061.1 GCF_001720165.1 Methylophaga muralis | reverse complement strand
AGAAGATAATCAGCACGCAGAACCGGAACTGGAAGATCTATTAAATCAGGCAATTGCAGAGGGCTTTGTAGAGGTTCCTGTTCTTCCTGAAGTAGCAAATAGAGCTTTTATGCTGGCAAATGATAAAGAATCTGATGCTAGTCAAATGGCACAGTTGATTCAAAGTGATCCGTCACTCGCTGGCCATGTGATGCGCATTGCCAACTCGGTGGCTTATACCCCGATGGCAAATCTGACCTCACTACAACAAGCCATTGCCCGACTGGGTATGACAACTATCAGTGAAATCGCCATTAGCGCCGTACTCAATGCGAAATTATTTAATACCCCGGGCTATGAGGAGTATGCAGCTGACATCTGGCAGCAGGCGTTGGCGACATCATTGTGGGCTAAGGAAATTGCCAGCCATTGCAATGTGAACGTCGAAGTCGCTTTTCTGGCGGGATTGATTCATTCAATTGGTCGCCCAGCGGTGCTGCAAACGCTGATTGATGTTGCTGCGCAACGAACTTTGCCTTTGAGTGATGAAATTGTTCATCAGCTGGAAGATAAATATTGGCTGACCGTTTCGCAGATGATCGTTATTCGCTGGCGTATGCCGGCTTTGGTCATTGAGACAATTCAGCATCTTGAAACGCCGTCGACTGATAAGGAAGCTGGTCAATTGGCAGCAGTTGTAAATATGGCCAGGTATGCTGCTGATGCGATGCTGAAGGATGAGTTGGCGGATAATTTTCCTCAGTCATGCATCGAGATTGTTGAATTCGAATCAACAGATATTCAGAAACTATTAACTAAGAAGGAGCCGATCAGCGAACGTCTTAAACAACTGGCGGCTTAGTCATCGTTATTCAGATATTCGTTTTTTAACTTCACATAATTCTGGCAGGCATAGTGAAAATGACTCAGTTCGGCCTCAGTTAGCGGTCGAACTTGTTTACTGGTGAGCCGAGATACAGATAACCGGATTCGAGTTTTTTCCCTGGTGGCACCAATGATCCTGCACCGATAACCACTTTGTCTTCTACTACAACACCATCCAAAATGGTCGACGACATACCCACCAACACCTGGTTACCAATCGTGCAGCCATGTAACATCACCATATGACCCACCGTGACATCATTACCGATGGTTAAAGGATGGCCTTCAGGATTAAACTCACTGGCATGCGTGATATGCAAGCATGAATTATCCTGAATGCTGGTGCGTGCACCAATGCGGATTTGATGCATATCACCACGAATGGATACTAGCGGCCAGACCGAGCTATCATCACCGATTTCGACATCACCAATAATAACAGCACTGTCATCGACCCAAACCCGTTCGCCTAATTTGGGTTGTTTACCTCGAAAAGTTCGTATCACTGCATTTCTCACTGTTAAGTGTTATGAAAATTCTATTTCAAACCCTATGCGATTGTCTGCTGATAAAAAATGGAGCTTATAGATTCAATCGAAAAAGCTTGGGTGATGTCTTTGCTTTTATCTGAAAAAGCCTATGATTCACGATAACTGGATTATCAAAACTAGGAGTCGGATATGGCAAGCAGTTTAGCGTTACATCGCGGTTTGGTGGTATCTATCGATGACCCATTACAACAAGGACGCGTACTAGTCCAAACAATTACCACCGGTGAACAATTATGGGCCAAGGTAAATAATCTTCCGCTGGGTGCTGTGGAAATAAAAGCTATTCATTCGATAGGTGATGAAGTGATGTATTTAGCAGATGATTCAAAGATTGACGCGCTGCTGATACATCGGAAAAAGTCAGCGACATTCGATGCCGAACAGCAGAATAGTTCATTAAAAATTGCCTTAAATGCCGAAACTGAGATCACACTCGCATTGGAGAATAATTCGTTAACTTTTGTCACCAGCTTTGGGCAACAAGTGACTTTCACCGCAGATGGTGGAATCAGTATTTCAGCTAGCAAAATATCGCTGCAAGCCAATCGATTAAGTTTGGCGGCATCTAATCTAAAAGTAGATACACCATTGACTGATGTTTCCGGTGTTTTGAAATGTGACACGCTTATTGCCAATAGTGTGGTTTCTACGAAGTACAGTCCTGGCGAAGGCAATATTAACTAAGTGAATTTAGCTAAACAGTTCAAACCCACATAGCAGTAATAAGGCTACATTAGCCAGCAGGCCAATCATAAAAAACACGGTTCTTGGACTGGGATTTTTTTCGGTAGCAATGGCGTAATACAAAGCCATATGCATAATTCGGGCAATGGCAAAAATCCAGATAAACACGCCGGTCCATAATGCATTAGTGCCGATTAAAATAGCCATAAAGGTGGTGCCCAACATCAGTGGCAAATTTTCCAATGAGTTCATAAAAGTGCGGTGAGCTCTGAACACAAACGAATCATGACTAAGATTTTCAGCAATCTTGCCAGGTATGGCACCGGCTTGTGAGGCTTTGGTTTTACTGGCAATAAACCATTGCACCAGTAAGGTCAGCAAGATGAAAAACAAGCCGGAAAAAGTCAGCTGATAGATATTTGCGAGTGTCATTTTTTACTCTCTTTACGGTAAGTTTAGTGATAGCTTAGCATTGATTTTTGGCGCAAGGCTTTAAGCTTAATAGCCTGCAAGATATTGTCTAGTTGGCAATGTCACTCTGACAACATATGGATATCTGCGCCTTCAAGTCGCGCCCGAGTAAATAAGGCTTGAGCTTCCACGGTATCCAAGCGAACCCCAAAGGCGGCATAAGGAAAATCCATCAGCGGAGCACGATTTTCGTTAAAAAAAGGCCATTGTTTATTTTTACGATAGAAGGTTTCGACAAAGCTGGTCAGAGCGATTACGCCTTGCTGGCCATTTTGCAGATTAACGATCCACGGCCCGCCGGAATCTCCTCGAGTTGGCATCGGTAACTCAAATTGATAGCGCTCATTTTGCACCCGACTTACTGCTAGCAATGCTGAGGGGGAGCTTATCATCGCGTGTTTAGCTAAAAACTGGGCACGAAATTGCAGGTGTAATAGTGGATCGAGTTGTTCATAAAATTGTGGGACAAACTGATAAAAGTCTTCTTCAGCGGATAACAGCGGTTTGACGGCGCAACGTGGATTCTCAATCTGATGATCATCAATACCACGACCATAGCCGCATAACAAAGCTTGAGAAGCACTTAGCGAATTAACGACAGGAATCGCCTCAATGCCTTCGGGTGCATCACCATCAAATATCAAAACAGCCAGATCGGCAGCGAGATTGTTTTCAACATCATTAAACCGATTATAAAGTGCAGCACGTATAGCCGGAACGGGTCTACCTAAAAAGATTTTGACCACGGGAGTTCGGGTAATCGGGTTTATTTTTGAATCACGTAAACAATGGGAAACAGTTAAAACAGTGAGGGGGTGAGTGCCAACCACAACCGAACTACATTCATCATGTTCAGTCACCTGAGTGTTGGTGCCGCCGTACCATTTGAGTTGCTCAACATGAAGTTGGCCTGTTGAAACCTGCTCAATGGGCATAGGTTCACCATGGATAACGCCGTGAACTGGCATCATGAAAATGCAGCCAAACAATATCGACAGTAAACGCCACATCAAACCACCTCCCTGAAACCGGAAAGTTGGAATTCAACCAGCTATAGCAAAAGGCATTTGTTTTAGCAAAAAGTTCAATGGGTTGAGTGATTTTAATACGAAGAGGAAACGACGGAAGAGTTTATTTAAGCTATCGATAATGGCCTGTTAAATAGTTTGCCATGCGGATAATAAAACACCCCATTTCAAGCAGATTGTGTTGAAAATGGGGTGTTTGTCCTGACAATAAAATCAGAATGGCTAAAACATTCGTTTTATTTATCTATAGCTTAAGGTGAACATTCACCAACTCGTTCACCTTGATAGTCGGTCTTCATGACCATCGGGCCGAGCGGCGTATTCATATCGCTGCTCATTTTGCCGTCGAGACGATTTCCATGGAAGGTGGCATAGCCTTTAAACAACGTTGTCATGCCTTCCATGTTGCAGGACGCGGCATAATCAACCCGGTCACGTTTGATATCAGCCTGTGTCACATTACAACTTTTCGGAATATTCAACACATCGATGCCTTTATCCAGTTGTGCCTGTGTCAGACATTCCTGATTACTGTTCTTTTGCGGTGGCATATTCATCGGGCCCTCAATGGTCGTACTGCTGGTGTATGCCCAAAGTCCGGGTTGCAAATTAGGCTTCTCTGCCAAAGCGTTGCTGCTAAACAGCACGACACTGACAAAAAACATGGATGAACGAAAAACATTTAGCATGATTAATATTCCTTAACGTAGTGCGGAGACTGGCGTAGCTGTCAGTGTGATGAAACTTGTCGTTGAGTTCAATAGACAACAGCTCAATGAGAAAGATTTTAAGCTTGCAGTTAAACGATAGAGAGTGAGAAAAGTCATTTGAATCAGTTAACACTTAACGAAATTATCTGGCAGGTGGTGGCATTAATTCCTGAGGGAAAAGTCGCGACCTACGGTCAAATTGCCATACTTTGTGGCTATCCAAGTCATGCGCGTTACGTGGGCACGACATTAAAACAACTTCCCGATGATTCTGAATTGCCTTGGCATCGGGTGATTAATGCCAAAGGTGAAATTGCTTTTCCGGTCGGCAGTGCAGCTTTTCAACGGCAAAAAAGCTTACTGCAAACAGAAGGGATTGAATTTAATGGCAATAAAATCAATCTGTCGAAGTATCGTTGGTAATTAACGATTTTGGGTTGGTGATTATTGCTTGTTTTGCCATTGTTTAATAGATTGTTCGGCCTGATTAATTTCGGCTTCAGTCATTTTTTTGATTAAAACGGCTTTGATATGTTGAAGATCTTCAACACCATTTTGTTCAGCTAAAGACCACCACATATAAGCCATTTGGTAATCCTGCATCACTGCTAAACCTTGGTAATACATATTGCCAAGATTACTTTGTGCTTCGGCATAACCTTGGTTGGCAGCAAGCTGCATCCATCTAATCGATTCAGTGTGATTTTGTTCAACACCCTGGCCAAGTTTGTACATGATGGCAAGGTTAAATTGGGCAGGTGCATAGTGATTGTCGGCAGCGTGACGAAACCATTTTGCTGCTTGCTGATAATCCTGTTCAACGCTTTGACCGTTGAGATAGAGAAAACCTAGAGTGTTTTGTGCAATTGCATTGCCCTTGCCGGCAGCACTTTTACATTTTTCCAGATACTCTTGTTGAGACAATGCTGCAGTTTTGGTCACAGTTGTTTTCCGCTGATAATGAGTGATCGCATATAAAGCCGTTTAAACCAGTTGAAATTTTCGGCTATCGAATGCGAAATCGTGCTTATGATATCAGCAACCAGTAGTTAGCGAAGCTATCTCAACGACGTACTGTGACCGCCTGCCAGAAGTTTCGAGACCAATAAGTGTTTTTTAAACTGGAAATCATTACCCCGCGAGTGTGGAAGCATGTAAAAATTTGTGATCTTCCACATAAATACCGACATGTCGCCCATTACGAAAGAACACCAGATCGCCGGATTGTAGTTGAGCTCGATTAATCGGTTGACCCACTCTTAATTGCTGATCGGTGGTTCGAGGTAAATCCACGCTAAACAATTCGCGGAAGGTGATTTGCACAAAAGCGGAACAATCAATCCCAGAACGACTCACTCCACCAAGGCGATAAGGTGTGCCTTGCCAAGCTTCATGTTGTTGATAAAGCAGCAGCATGGCCTGGATTTCATCGTAATAAAAAGCTTCAACTGTCGGTTTGGGGAGCTGGGCACGGTCTGTTGTAGTAGTCTGAACTGGCGGAGTTGTACTACAGCCCGTCATGACGGCCAGCAATGACAACAATAAAAAAACGCCAGTGTGGCGTAATAAAAAATAAACGATATGTTTCAG
>NZ_MCRI01000060.1 GCF_001720165.1 Methylophaga muralis | reverse complement strand
AGCCTGACTCTGCAGGATAGCCAGTTTGATCATTTACCTGCAAGATTCGTTGCTTGATATCTTCTTTCGTTGCTGTAAAAACATAAGGAGCCAGGTCACGAAGCCTTCCTTGTATATAGGGAGAAACATCTGCCCCCTGCAAAAATAATTCTGTGCGGACTTCGCATATACGCATGATGCCCTCGCGAAAACCAACAATAGTTGCAGCGGGCCGTCGATCTTCGCCCAAGGTCCATCCCCTGCTTTGCCATTCCTGATAACAATCCGTGATTAAGCTTTGTGAACTTTGCATATCTGCTGCCACAAGCAAGTTTGAGTACATTGAAAATAAAATAACAATCAGTTTTTTCATTTATAGCCATCTCAGCTGTTATTCATAATTAGATATGACTGGCAAAAAACCGTGAAAAATTCCTGCATCACTAAATGAATGCGCTGCTGAGGTGCAAAGCTGCTGTTTTGTGGTGCGAATAATCTTTCATTACCCCAATCAAAAACATTAACCATATGTTTTTAAATGATTTAATTTTTTGGCATCGTTAATGCAATAACAAAGTTGTAGTTTTCTTCAGTGCATGTTCGTTCTCTCTCGCTGCGTGCTGAGCTTTGGGTAAACCTTCGGGTTTACCCTTTTTTTGACAGTTTTATAGCCTTAATCAAAACACGCTCTAAATAAAATCCTAGCTAATGTAAATTTTTCCGATCAGAACGGCTCAATTGAAACAGATCAACAATCTAATCAATCTGAGTCTCAAATTTTACGAATCAATTTTCACACTGATTTCTTTGGATAGTTCTAAGCCAACCCCGTCAAGCTAACGCTAAAAAGACCCTGCTTTAATACCAACATGAAGTTTTTCCCTATACCGGTATGAAACTTGCGTCAGGGAATTTCAATATCGATTGGAACAGGCAATGGTGATGGTCAATCTTTCTACAAACATTCAGAATTTCCTAAGCGCGCATCAGCTATCAGCTAAATACGCACAACAAATTGATGATTGGTTTGCTGAGGTCGTTAAGGAATTGGTTTTGCACCAAAAGGGAGCAAAACGCCCCATAATCATCGGCATCCATGGTGCGCAAGGTTCAGGCAAAAGTACTTTAGCTGAATGTTTGGTTCACATATTAACCACCCAACACCATAAATCTGCAATTGCCTTATCCTTGGATGATTTCTATCTAACTCATCAACAACGAGTCGACCTAGCCAATACTGTTCATCCGTTATTGGCTACTCGAGGTGTACCAGGAACCCATGATGTTGAACTGGCATTATCGACCTTGGACAAATTACTCTCACAAAGAAAAAACATTGCCATACCGCGTTTTGATAAAGCACACGATGATCGTTTTCCTGTTGAACAATGGCCAGTATTAGAAAGCGCACCCAAATTTATTGTATTGGAAGGCTGGTGCATGGGTGCATGTCCTCAACCTGAAGAAGCCTTAACCACTCCAATCAATAAACTCGAACAAAGTGAAGATCCGGATGCTTATTGGCGACACTTTGTAAATCAAAAACTCGAGCAGGAATATCAAGCCCTGTTCCAAAGAGTGGATAGCTGGATCATGCTTAAAGCACCTAATTTTGACTGTATCTATGACTGGCGATTGGAGCAGGAAGAAAAACTGCAACAAGTCGTCAGCTCAACTGAAAACAAAATTATGAATGCCGATGATATCGCGCGGTTTATTCAATATTATCAACGTGTGACCCAACACTGTCTGGATACACTACCGGAACAAATGGATTATGTTTTTGAACTTAATATGGAAAGAGATATCGTGGCCTTGAAACGTCCGAAACAATCCCCCCCTGGAGCATCATGCCCCAAGGCCTCATTGTTAGTATTTACCGATCTGGATGGCAGTCTGCTGGATCATCATAATTATCGTCACGATGAAGCGGATCCCGTCTTGGAAAGACTTAAACAGCTGCAAATACCACTTATTCCTGTCAGCAGTAAAACCCAGTCTGAAATTGAACAAATAAGTGAATCACTGGAAAACCCACATCCCTTTATTTGTGAAAATGGGGCGGCAGTATTTATTCCAGTGAATTATTTTTCTAACCAGCCAACTGATACTAAAACCAGTGGTAAGTATTGGATAAAAGAATTTGTTCAACCACGCTCCCATTGGCAATCCATTATCAAATCGGTGGAACCATTATTTAATGATGATTTCACCACGTTTGCCCAAGCGGGTATTGACGGCATTATCGCCATGACCGGTTTGGATGTGCATGCCGCAGCGCGTGCAGCACGAAGACAATATGGAGAAGCTCTGGCCTGGCATGGTAATCCGCGTAAGCAAAAACAATTTATAGAAGAAGTCCGAAAACGTGGCGCACAAGTTTTAATAGGTGGGCGCTTCATGCATGTTTCAGGACAATGTGACAAGGGCAAAGCTATCCAATGGCTTAAACAGGTTTATGAAAATTTCTGTCCAGACAAACGCTTTACCAGTCTGGCAATTGGAGATAGTCAAAACGATGTGGCCATGCTGGAAACAGCTGATATGGCTTTATTGATTCCATCTCCAGTGAACGCACTACCCTTATTAAAACGACATCACGATGTAATGCAGGCAGCACATTGTGGACCTCGAGGTTGGGCGGAAGGTGTCCAGCAAGTCTTACAGCAGCTCCACCTAGGCACAGCATTAGTGCATTAATAACAAAGGGCTCCCATGGCAGACTTTCATCAGAACGGTATTATCACGACACTACATAATCTTACACATCGACATCTGGCAGATTTAGAACAAGATCTGGTGCAGTTCAGCCAGCAACGTCCCATGGGGTTATTGTTACCCTCTCTTTTTTCGGAGCTGCAAGGCGAAGCCCTGCCCGCCATTGTTCAGCAATTAAAAACCGTCCCGTATTTATCAGAAATTGTGATTGGGCTGGACCGAGCCAATGCCGATGAATTTAAACATGCTTTAGGTTTTTTTAGTGATTTGCCCCAACATCATCGGGTTATGTGGCACGACGGACCACGGTTAAGTGCGATTGATGCCGAATTACAAGCTTTGAATCTGGCTCCACATCAAGCTGGTAAAGGCCGAAATGTCTGGTATTGCATGGGATATATTTTAGCTTCAGGCAAAGCCGAATCAATTGCATTGCATGATTGTGACATTGTTACTTACAACACCGAACTATTGGCCAGATTAATATATCCCGTCGCTAATCCGATGTTTAATTATGAATTTTGCAAAGGCTATTACGCCAGAGTTTCAAGCGGAAAACTGAATGGCCGGGTCAATCGTTTATTAATCACGCCACTTTTGAGAGCACTTAAGAAGGTCATGGGCCCAAGTGATTACCTCGATTATATGGATAGCTTTCGTTATTCATTAGCTGGGGAGTTTTCCTTCCGCCGTGATGTATTAAGTGATATCCGTATCCCTAGCGATTGGGGTCTGGAAATCGGTGTGTTATCTGAAATGCATCGAAACTACGCCAATAACCGACTATGTCAGGTCGATATCGCCGATATTTATGATCACAAACATCAGGATCTTTCTACCGACGATCAGCAAGGCGGTTTATCAAAAATGTCAGTAGATATTTCCAAAGCTCTATTCCGAAAACTTGCCACCAAAGGGACTGTTTTCAGCCCTGAACATTTTCGTAGTATTAAAGCTACCTATTACCGTATTGCATTGGATTTTGTGGAAACCTATCGAAATGATGCAGTGATGAATGGTTTGAAATTTGATATTCACCAGGAAGAAGCTTCAGTAGAGATGTTTGCACGTAACATCATGGACGCTGGACAGATTTTTCTGGACAACCCGATGGAAACACCTTTTATCCCTAGCTGGAATCGGGTGCAAAGTGCCTTGCCGGATATTTTCGAACGGATCTATCAGGCGGTGGAAGATGATTATCTGGAATATTCTGCTTAGGGGCTAAGTAATGACACAAACACCCGAGCGTCCAGCGGTTTTCCAAAATGTGCTTTATCATCTGACGACTGTCTACGGCGAAATCCAAGACTCTCAAACGCTTTCTAGTTTAGCTAATGAGTTATTGGCTATAATGCAAGTCAGCCCCGAAGCTCAGTCTCCTCAACCGTATAAAAATAAATGGCAGGCTAATGATATCGCCATGATTACTTACGGTAATAGCATTCTGAAAAGCGATGAAGCACCATTGCAAACGCTTAAACGGTTTCTGGATGATTATTTTGCAGAGAGTATTAATACGGTACATATCCTGCCGTTTTTTCCCTTCTGCAGTGATGATGGTTTTGCGGTGAAGGATTTTTTTCAGGTCAATCCTGAATTAGGCGATTGGTCGGATATCAATGCTATCGCCAAAGATTACCGACTGATGGCAGATTTAGTGATTAACCATGGCTCAAGTAGCAGCCAATGGTTTCAGAATTTTATCGCCGGTCACGGTGAGGGCCATGATTATTTTTATACTTGTGAGGCAGATACACCGATATCGCAAGTAGTCCGCCCACGAATCACACCGTTGTTAAGAGAGACAGAAACGGCTAATGGTATTAAACATGTCTGGTGTACTTTTAGCCACGAACAGGTAGATTTTGACTTTCGTAATATCGAAGTACTTAAAACCTTTGTAAAAATTATTCGATTTTATCTGGATCAGGGTATACGCCTGTTTCGACTTGATGCTGTGGCGTTTTTATGGAAACAGCCCGGCACTAACTGCCTAAACTTACCGCAAACCCATGAGTTAGTGAGATTACTACGTTTATTGATTGAACAAGCTCAAAATGATGCGGTGATCATTACTGAAACCAATATCCCAAACCGGGAAAATCTCAGTTATTTTGGCAACGCCAATGAAGCCCATTGGATCTATAACTTTTCATTACCACCGCTATTACTCAACAGCCTAATAACTGGTAATTGTTTTTATTTACGCCAGTGGCTTATGAGTATGCCTCCCGCGCAAAATGGTACTGCCTACTTTAACTTTATTGCATCACATGATGGTATTGGCCTGCGGCCTGCCGAAGGTCTGTTAACTGATAGTGAAATTGCCGCTCTTATCTCAACCATGCAGGGTTTTGGTGGTGAAATTTCCTGGCGTGCCGCTGAAAATAGTATTAAAAAACCCTATGAAATCAATATTTCGCTATTTGATGCGTTGCAAGGAACATTAAAAGGCCCCGATCAATGGCAACAGGCCCGGTTTATCTGTGCCCATGCAATTATGCTGGCACTCGAAGGTATACCGGGAATTTATATTCATAGCCTGTTAGCCTCCGGCAATGATTACCAACGGCTGGAGAAACAACAACATAATCGCGCTATTAATCGTCATCAATGGGACGATGCAGCCATTCGGGCGGCGTTAAAACATCCAACAAATAATCACTCTATGGTTTATCAAAAACTCACTGAGCTTATTAAACTTCGTATACAACAAGCTGCTTTTCATCCGAATGCCACGCAATATACATTACAAATGGGTGATTCTTTATTTGGCTTCTGGCGACAAAGTATTGATCGTCAACAAAGCATATTCTGTATATTTAATATCAGTGATCAGGCTCAAATACTTCGCATTGCCGATCTCAATCTGGTGGCCACCGATAACTGGCATGATCTTATCAGTGGCAATGTTATCGAATCTTGGCAAAGTGAAATTCAGCTGTCCCCTTATCAAAGCCTCTGGCTGAGCAATCGCTGATCCCCGTATTTTCAAAGTTAAGGATTTATTCATGACCGAACAAGTTGATATCCATAAATGTCTTTTCCCCGTCGCCGGCTATGGCACACGTTTTTTGCCGGCCACTAAAGCTATGCCGAAAGAAATGTTACCTATCGTTGATAAACCTTTGATTCAGTACGGTGTAGAAGAAGCGATGGAAGCCGGATTGTATAGCATGGGTTTTATTACTGGGCGAGGAAAAAGAGCCATCGCCGATCATTTTGATACCAGCTTTGAATTGGAACAGCAAATCCAGGGAACCAGCAAAGAGTCTTATCTTACCGATATCCGTAATGTTATGGATTCATGCGATTTTATTTTTATGCGTCAACGTGAAATGTTAGGTTTAGGCCATGCCATTTTGACGGGTGAACCAATCATTGGGCACGAAGCTTTTGCCGTATTACTAGCGGATGATTTATGTGCCACGCCAGAATCTGGTGGCAAACGCGCCTTAGGGCAACTTGTCGAACTGTACAGAAAACATCAATGCACCATCGTAGCAATTGAAGAAGTGCCAGCCGATGCAACGGGTAGTTATGGTGTCATTTCTGGCGAGGAAATTGAACCGGATATTTATCGTGTTACGGATATGGTTGAAAAACCCAAGCCAGAAGACGCACCAAGTAATTTAGCCATCATCGGCCGTTATGTTTTGACTCCCGATATCTTTGAGTACTTACGCAATACACCACCTGGGGCAAATGGCGAAGTACAAATTACTGATGCCATCCGTGCTATGGCTCAAGAAAAGCCGGTACTGGCAGTTAAATTTAAAGGTCACCGCTTCGATTGCGGCAGCATTGCCGGTTATGTTGAAGCTACTAACTACTATTTCAAAAAACAATATGGTTAATCTGCATAAGTAAAAATCAACTGCAAATTACGATCTTTAGCGAGTTTTTAAAATGTATATTTGTTAATAACGCTTCAAGGATAAGTTCGCAGTTGGCCTACCACAACGCCCTGAATACTGAGCCGTTTAGCATCAATCGTTACAGGTTCAAACGCGTCATTTGCAGGCATTAAAGTAATGGTGCCATCTTTATTGACCAACATGGTTTTAAGGGTGGCATCATAACCATCAACCAAAGCAACAATCATGTCACCGTGCTTAGCCTGTCTGGTCGACTCCACAACCACATAATCACCAGACATAATGCCTTTACCGATCATCGACTCACCACTGATTTTGAGAACATATCGTCCTTTACCTTTGAACATGATGCCAAGGTCAATTTCAGACTCATCTGGCACGGCTTCAATCAAACGGCCAGCAGCAATTTTACCCATCATCGGCAATATAAGAGATTGATCTGAGGTTGCTGGTTCGTTCAACTGTAAACCACGCGTTCTGCCAGTAAGTCGTTCCAAGTAGCCACCATCAATCAAAGCTTGAATATACCGATGAGTAGTGCCTTGCGAGGCAATCCCCAATCCCTCAGCAATTTCGGTCACCAGGGGGGCTTCACCATTTTTTTCAATGTAATGACGAATAAAATTGAGCGTATCTTGTTGTCTTTTGGTTAGCATGGCTATTT
>NZ_MCRI01000059.1 GCF_001720165.1 Methylophaga muralis | reverse complement strand
ACTGTTTAATTAAAGTTGAATCAGCGCTCAAGCGAAAATGATTTAACGCTTTTTCAAAAGTTAAATTGTTACCTCAAGTATTTCAGCCTTGTAACAATTTAGACCTGAACTTCCAATAACCAAGTATTCAACCCTATCTTTTTCAGGCACTTGCCTATTCATTTGTCATGGAAAATGCATTGTGTTATTTGACATAAATTTACAATTTAGCATGGACATATCCCACAAACAGCCAGTATAGTTGGCCGTTTTTGTGCTTTATTGCCCAGAAAATTACGTGTTAAAACACGTGGCTAAGTGTGTTCAGTGTGTGTTCAGGTTCACTGTGGGAGACTGGCACCGCACTGAGGCAAATAACTCAATAAAGAGAGGAAATATTCATGAAATATGGTAAATCACTGTTGACAGCAGTAATTGGCGCAGCATCTTTATTTTCTGCTGCTGCAATGGCTGAGAATCATGTTGTTAACGCAAGCCTAACCGCTTTTGACCCTTTAGTAGTTAAAATCGCACCAGGTGACACAGTTTCTTGGCAACAAATGAACGGTCACTTAGTCAATACTACTTTTACTGATGCGAGCGGAGAACAAGAGTTCATCCCAGAGGGCGCAGAAGGGTTCATTTCACAAATGGGTGAAAACTACCAAACTAAACCACTAACAGTTGAAGGTGTTTACCTCTACAAATGTGACCCACATTGGGGTGCAGGTATGGGCGGCGCCATCATCGTTGGTGAACCAACCAATTTACAAGCGATTGTAGACTCTAATCCAAAGGGTGCATTACGCCGTTTAGTAAAAAAAGTCGAACAGGCTGCTGCAGAGTAAATATCTACTCCTCTAGTGGTAACCCTAAAAGCCCGCATGAAAATGCGGGCTTTTTTGATCCAAAACATTCCTTGCTATGTTAAAATTTGCTAGTTTTATCTCAGCAATCCCGAGACATTGATGCTCTGCTGGATTCACATTAAATAACATATCAGGGGATATTCATCTGATGAGCGACTCTATAGATACTGGCAAAAGACGGTTTTTGACAGCCGCCGCTAGTGTAGTAGGCGGTGCGGGTATGGTGGCTGTTGCCATCCCTTTTGTATCATCCATTGCACCAAGTGCTAAAGCCGAAGCAGCTGGAGCACCAGTGCAAATTGATATCAGTCAACTCGAACCAGGCCAACTGCTAACTGTTGAATGGCGCGGCAAACCGGTATGGATTTTCCGTCGAACCGAAGAAGTTTTAAACACGCTCATTTCTCTAAATGATGAGCTACGTGATCCACAGAGCACACAAACCCAGCAACCCGAATACGCTCAGAACGAAACTCGTTCAATCCGTAAAGACGTCATGGTGATGGTGGGTATTTGTACGCATTTAGGTTGCTCTCCAACCTATCGTCCTGAAATTGCCCCAAATGATTTAGGTGCAAACTGGAAAGGTGGATTTTTCTGTCCCTGCCATGGTTCACGTTTTGATTTAGCAGGACGTGTATACCAAGGTGTACCAGCCCCAACCAATCTTGAAGTGCCCCCTTATCACTTCCAGGGTGACAATATTGTCATCGTTGGTGAAGACGCCCAAGGAGCCGCATAATGTCGATGATGGATTGGATTGATGCTCGCTTTCCAGCGACAAAAATGATGAAGGAACACCTTTCGGAATATTACGCACCGAAAAACTTCAACTTCTGGTATTTCTTCGGTTCCCTGGCTTTATTGATTCTGGTTTTACAGATTATTACCGGCATCTTTTTAACCATGAATTATAAACCGGATGCAGAACTCGCTTTTGCGTCGGTTGAGTACATCATGCGAGACGTTGAGTGGGGCTGGTTAATTCGTTACCTACATTCCACCGGTGCTTCTGCATTCTTCGTAGTTATTTACCTGCATATGTTCCGTGGTTTGATGTATGGATCCTATAAACAACCACGAGAATTGATCTGGATTTTCGGCATGTTGCTTTACGTCGTGCTGATGGCTGAAGCCTTTATGGGTTATCTATTACCTTGGGGTCAAATGTCATATTGGGGAGCGCAGGTTATTATCTCCTTATTTGGCGCTTTACCTGTTATTGGTGAAGACTTAGCGTTGTGGATTCGTGGTGACTACGTAGTTGCCGATGCCACATTGAATCGCTTTTTTGCCATGCACGTTATTGCATTGCCGATCGTATTATTAGGTTTAGTTGCAGCTCACATTCTGGCGTTACATGAAGTCGGCTCCAACAATCCAGATGGCGTCGAAATCAAAAAGCATAAAGATGAAAACGGTAAACCTTTAGATGGTATTCCGTTCCACCCCTACTACACCGTAAAAGATCTCGTGGGTGTTGTGGTCTTCCTATTTATCTTTTCGTTGGTATTGTTCTATCTACCTGAGTTCGGTGGCTGGTTCTTAGAAAGAGATAACTTTATTCCGGCAGATCCGCTGAAAACACCGGAACATATTGTACCTTTATGGTACTTCACCCCGTTTTATGCCATTTTGCGGGCAGTACCAGATAAGCTATTTGGCGTTATTGCAATGGGCTTGGCAATTGTCATGCTGTTTCTCCTGCCATGGCTGGATCGTAGTAAAACTCGTTCAATTCGCTATAGAGGTCCATATTTCCGTACGGCTTTAGTTGTGTTTGTTATCAGCTTTTTAGCGTTAGGTTACTTAGGAACTCAACCAGCAACGTCGCTTTATACTTTGCTGGCACAGATATTTACTATTCTGTATTTTGCTTTCTTTCTTCTAATGCCAATTTACACCGCATTTGATAAAGATAAACCTGTACCGGAAAGGGTGACGTACAAATGAGAAATCTGACTTTAGCTGCTTTCATTTCAATATTCAGTCTGTTCTCGACTTTTGCATTTGCTGCGGGTCCATCATCAAAACTGGATAAAGTAGATATTGACCTGCATGATAAAGCGTCACTACAACGTGGTGCTCAGACCTTCATGAATTATTGCCTTAGCTGCCATGGCGCGTCTTTGATGCGTTATAACAGAATGGCAAAAGATTTAGGGTTAACAGAAGATCAGGTTGCTGAAAATTTGATGTTTACTACCGACAAAATCGGTGAAACCATGCAAATTGCGATGCGTCCTGAAGATGCTAAACGTTGGTTTGGTGTAGTACCACCAGACTTATCGGTCATTGCTCGAGCTCGTGGGACAGATTGGTTGTACACCTATTTACGAACCTTCTATCTTGATGAAACGCGACCAATGGGCACCAATAACCTTGCTTTTAAAGATGTAGGTATGCCTCACGTTCTATGGGAACAACAAGGTTATCAGTCTATAGATGAAGATGGTCGTTTGAGTGTTGTTCAAGAAGGTGAACTGAATCCTCGTCAATACGATATGATGAGCCGAGATCTAGTCAACTTTCTTGCCTATATCAGTGAACCATCCAAATTACAGCGTTTAGCGTTAGGAAAGTGGGTTTTACTCTATCTTGCTATCTTCTTTGTTATCGCATTGGCACTGAAAAAAGCTTACTGGAAAGACGTTCACTAACGCTACATTCCAAAATATATAAGCAGTATTGCCAAAATGACAACACGTAACCGTAAACCGCTGATGACATTGTACTCGGACGTACAATGTCCATTCAGCCACCAAGCCCGTATCGTTGTTCAAGAAAAACAAATTGATTGTCAGTTGATAGAACTTGCAGATGGGCACTGGCCAGAAGAAGTGGCTTCAGCAAACCCATACGCTCAAGGTCCGACCTTGTTTGACCGGGATATTGTGATTTTCCACTCACGTATCATTATGGAATATCTTGATGAACGATTCCCTCATCCGTCTTTAATGCCAAATGATCCTGGTGCCAGAGCTCAAATGCGACTGATGTTGCATCGCCTGGAAACCGATTGGTTTTCATTATGGCCTCAACTAATTGGCCGGGAAAAATCCCCAGCGAATAAAGCTAAAAAGACTTTACGCGAAGATCTGACTGTTTTGGCACCATTGTTTGAGCAAAATGATTTTCTGATGAGTGACGAGTTTTCGCTAATCGATTGCTATATTGCCCCGTTATTATGGCGCTTACCGCAATTAGGCATAAAATTACCTGACTCAGCAAAAGCAGTTGAACGTTACGCACAAAAAATATTTAATAGAGACACATTTCAGGCGAGCTTGAGTTCAGCGGAAAAGGGAATGCGTTAATGAGCATGTCTACACAAAGACCTTATCTGATCCGAGCCATTTACCAATGGTTGCTCGACAATCATTGCACCCCTTATTTGTTAGTCAATACAAATCACGAAGGGGTGGTGGTTCCGGAACAATATATTCGTGATGCTCGCATTGTACTTAACCTTGCACCTGATGCGATAAGCGGCCTTAATATGGATAATGACTGGGTCAGCTTCTCAGCAAGATTTTCAGGTAAAGCAATGGATTTGTTTATTCCGGTGATTGCCATTCAGGCAATTTACGGTAAAGAAAATAATGAAGGTATGTTCTTTCCTGAAGAAGAACCACCTACACCTCCACCGGCATCAACAGAGCCAACAAAATCTGTCACCAAAATAACCAGTGGCAAACCAAGCTTAAAATTAGTTAAATAAATTAAAGCTTATATTTTTCCATACGATAACGCATTGCCATACGGGTCAAACCAAGCTGTCTAGCGGCTCGGGAAACATTACCAGAACTGCGGCTTAACGCATTCTCCAATAGATATTTCTCCACTTCATCCATCGTCATTTTTTCTATTTCAGATAAAGTTTGTTCGCCATCAGCGCTTGTGGCAAATGATTTTAGTGATAAATCACTAAATTCGATAACACTTTGCTGGCAAAGCATTACCGCTCGCTCCAGAACATTTTCCAATTCTCTTATATTGCCAGGCCAGTCATATTGCTGCATTTGACGCATGGCATCATAGGCCAGTCGAGGTTGTTCTACGGAATAACGTTTGGCAAATTGTTCAATAAAAAACTGTGCTAGTTCTGCAATATCCTGTTGACGCTCTCTCAAAGGAGGAAGCTGTATCTCGACAACATTCAAGCGAAAGTACAAATCAGCACGAAACTCGCCCATGGAAACTAATTGATGTAAATCGCGATTGGTAGAAACAATCACCTGGGAATTGACCGGTATTTCTTTTGTAGACCCCAATCTACGCAGCTGTCGTCTTTCTATGACATTTAGTAGTTTGGTCTGGGTTGACAGCGATAGCTCAGCAATTTCATCCAAAAATAATATGCCGTCTTCAGCAACTTCAATCAGTCCGGGACGAGCTTTCAGAGAATCATCCAAGGCGATATTTTCCTGTCCGAATAACTCCGCTTCTACGGAATCTTCGGGTAAAGCTGCACAATCTACATGTACAAAAGGTCGGTCATGTCGCTGGCTTATTTGATGAAAATAACGTGCTAACACTCCTTTTCCGCTGCCCGTCTCACCACTAATTAATACAACGGGAGTGGTATCTTTATTTTTATCCATCAATTCTGAAAGTTGTTTGGCCTGCTCCCGAATAGTCATAATTTGCTGACTACTGCCGATAAGATTTACAGGTTGATGTGTTTTTTGAGCACGTTGCTCTGCATACTGTAATTGACGCCTGATGGTGTGATTACTGACCACTTTATCAATCGTCAACATTAATTCATCGAGATCGACTGGTTTTTTCAGATAATCTGAAGCACCAAATTTCATGGCACTAACTGCATCTTCCAACTCACCATAGGCTGTCATCACAATCACCGGCAGGCTTTGTAATGGATGCTCATCTGCACGAATTTCGGCTAATAAATCTAAACCGTTGCCATCGGGAAGTCTGACATCCAACAACAAAATATCTGGCGATTCACTTTGTAATAGTTTTTTGCCGCTGCCAATGTTTTCTGCAATTTTGGCTTGATGACCTTCGCGCTCCAGTCTGCGTTTTACCGATTTTGCAAACAGGCTTTCATCTTCTATTAGTAAAAAACTAAGCATATAACATCCTATTAAAAAGTCTGCTCATTATTGATATCTAATGTAAGCGAAACCCTTGCCCCGCCTTGCAAATTTGTTTCAAACGCTAAATGGCCTTGATGTTGTTTTATAACTTTTTGGGCAAATGGAATGCCAAGACCATAATTCAATTTTTTATGTAATTGACTGGTTTTTATTGGTGATACTTCTGTGAAACCCGGACCTTGATCATCAATATGCAGCCCCACTTGTTGAGCACTTTCCCAATAGTGGATATCAATAGTTGAATTGACTGGAGATGCCTCAATCGCATTTTGAATCAAGTTAAATATAGCCTGTTCCATCAGATTATTGTCCATATTGAGTGAACAAGCCTTATTTTGCCAGCCATGGCGCGTTAATTGAATGGACTTTTCTTTTAACTGTAGCTCGATTAAGGACAAAGCGTTATCTGTTAATTCAGTCAGCGTAACTTGTATTAAATGGGGCTTTAATGGGTGAAGATACATCAATAGTGACGTCACCCAGTTTTCCAGCCTATCGACAGCGACAATAATATCTTGCAGAACGACTCGGCTTTCCTCATTCGCTTCTTCAATTGATACTTGTGCTGCAGCTCTGATACCTGCCAATGGGTTGCGAATATTATGTGCAACCAGTGGTACCAGTTCGCCCAAGGCAGCTTGTTTTTTGGTTTCGATTAATTGATCACGGCTGCTGGCCAATTCATCTGCCATGCTATTGATGGCCTGTGACAGCAGCTGGAGCTCTTCCAAACCTTTTAGCGGAATATGGTGTTTGAAGTCACCGGTACTGATGATTTTTGCACCCTTGGTGACATTTCGCAGCGGTGCAAGCATATTACGGCGGACAAACCATTTTGAGATACTCAGTAAAATCAGTGCCAAAATGATTGGTAAGGCTTCACTTAAAATCATTTTGCCAAACAAACGCTCATCAGATGCGGTTAATTGAAGTTGCTGTTGACGCAAATAATTTTCGATATCACTGAAGACCTTTTCCAACTGACGAAAAGTTTGTTCTTCTAGTTGTTCATCAAGCCAAACCTTGTCTTCCTTACTAAGCTCTTCAATCTCAAGAAATCGGCTGGTTTCCTGGTAAAACTTGTTGTAGGCATATTCAATTCTTACAATCAGAATTTCTTCAGTTGGGGTTTGTGCCAACACTTTCAATCGTAACAAATAGCTATCGATTTGATTGCGAAACTGATAATACTCTTCAATCGCCAGAGCATCGTTTAGAAACACCACATCAAATACTTCTTTGAGCTGACGATATAAATCACCACGCAAATGCTGAACATGTGTGTTCATGGAGCTTAAACGAAGTGATTCCTCTGAGCTTTTTTGCCAGGCAAAGGCCCAGTTAAAGCTCATCAACGCCGTCATGACGATCAATACCACAAAACTCAGCTCATGGAATCGCAAGGCGCCTTGAATGGTTTGCAGTTTTTTGAAA
>NZ_MCRI01000058.1 GCF_001720165.1 Methylophaga muralis | reverse complement strand
CTTGATACATGATGGCGTTTTTCATGCGATTGCACACAAAACACGAATAAAGTTTCTGAATTATATTAATAGAAAATTGGACTCTTTAGGCGATGTCCAATACATAATTACTGTAAATGAAGATGAAATAACCTTTCCAGAGAGTGAGGGTGTTTCAGTAGATTTGGATTTCAAATTGGAAGATAAAACGTTAATAACTCTCGAAGATAATTCCGAGCATATGCTATTAGGAAGAGAGTTCGGGTAAGAGGGAACTAGCTGTCAGCCAACCTGATCCCCGAATTTGAAGTGCATCAGCCATATTCAAAATCCAAGACGTAAACGCTGTTATTGTTTTGCTGTAAATCGTTTCGCAAGGCTGGCGACCCTTTGCCCAAGATAGTGGGCTGTGATCAAATCTGTTTCGTGGACGTTACCATCCATGGAATGGGCAATTAAGCCTGATTGTGCTCCGAGGCGATTACGTTGTTCTACATCGAAGTTACCAGGAATATCCAAGCTTACCCATAGCATGCCATGCTGACTTGCAAATACTTGCATGTACTGAATCGTGCTCAGCTGATCGCCACTCAAACTTGCCCCGATGGTAAAACCTGCAGCAATCTTGTCAGCCCAACGTTTCTCAGCCCACAGATCACCAGTTGCATCTGTGAAGGCTTTAAACTGCGAGGATACGCAGCCCATATACGTTGGTGAGCCAAAAACTAATGCATCTGCGTTGTCTAGTTGCTGGAGCAGATTGCTGTTGCGAAAACGTCCTTCAACAATGTCTGTACCAACAATCTCTGCCTGAATAACATCGACATCAGCCAGTGTTGAAGCACCTGCAGCAACGGCCTGGGCCAGTTGCTTTGTAGTGCCAGTAGCTGAATGAAATACTATGGCGATTTTCATCACAATACCTCCTGTTGTTGCTGTGCTTCGCGGTTTAAATTTTGTTCGGTCGGGATATCACTCAGGTACATAACAAACCCCACTGATACTCAACAAACTCCACTTCAAAGCCTGCGGGGTCGATAAAGTAGACATTCTTGCGAAATGGTTCGGTGACGCCTGGATTAGAAATGGCGTAGCCAGCGTTAGTTAATCGGTCTATCACGGCAGCAAGGTCATTGGTGACATAAGCAAAATGTGCCAGACCCACGCTATGGCCTGTCAGATCACGGTTGGCTCCTTCGCCGTTATCGGAGAAGGCAATATAGTGTTCATCGTCACCAAAGTGCAGCCATTTACGTGGCTTGCCATACCAATCACTAAAGCCCTCATCGCGTACATGCCAGTGGGGAAATGCCGCGCGGTAAAACTTCAACATGTCATCGATATTAGGAACCACCAGATTTACATGTTCCAAGTACATAAAACATCTCCTTGCATTAATCGAGTCGACAGGTTAAAACCTCAACAAAGGTTGAGGTAAAGCTTTTTTTTCAAATTAAGCGAAAAAATTCAGGAGCAAGTGATGTCAGAGGCAAACTGGAGTGTCGGTGCGGTAGCAAAACGCTGCGGAGTAAAAATCAGTACCTTGCATTTTTATGAGCAACAAGGCCTTATCCAAAGCTGGCGTAATGATGGCAATCAACGACGTTATAAACCCGAAGTGTTAAGGCGGATTTCGGTGATAAAAGCTGCACAGAAAGTCGGTGTTAGCCTGGATGAGATTAGACAGGCATTCATGTCATTACCGAATAAACGCACACCAACAATTGAGGACTGGCAACAGCTTTCAAAAAACTGGCAACGTATGTTGGATGGCCGGATTGCGTATCTGCAAACATTGCGTAATAACTTGGCTGGTTGTATAGGTTGCGGCTGTTTGAGCATGACCAATTGCCCACTCTATAATCCAGATGACACACTGGCTGCATCGGGTAGCGGCCCCGTCATACTGGATCAGGCAGAGCAGGAGGCAATGACGGATACAACTGCTTTGGATAAATCGCTTGGCGATCTAGAGTGTCAGAGCTAAATGAAATTTATCCGGCCATCAATGATAAAGTCATAAAAAACTAGTATCAATATATAGCTAACCATCGACAAATCTATACTGGCTTGAGGTGCAAACATGGATGAACTTAAACAGAAAATTGCATTATTTATTGATGCTGATAATGCGCCCGCGAGTAAGTTTGAAGATGTTCTGAGCGAGGTCGCAAACTATGGCGTGGTCACTATTCGTAAAGCTTATGGCAATTGGAAATCACCGACATTAAAGGCCTGGGAAGATCTATTGCATGAATATGCCATTCAACCCATCCAGCAATATGATTTAACCAAGGGCAAAAATGCGTCGGATATCGCGTTGGTCATTGATGCGATGGATGTGATGTATACCAAGCAGATTGATGTCATGTGTTTTGTGTCATCGGATTGTGATTTTACGCCGATGGTGACCAGAGCATTGGCTGAAGGGAAGGTGGTATTGGGGTTTGGCGAGCGGAAAACACCGTCGGCATTTGTGAACGCATGCTCTAAGTTTCTTTTCTTGGATCAAGAAAAAGAAGTCACCAAAACAGCGGTTAAACCGAAGAACATCAAATCCGATACCAAATTGATTCATTTGCTGCGGCAGGCCATCGAGGCAACCGAAGATGAAGATGGCTGGGCTATGCTTGGGCCGGTTGGCTCAAATATCTCGAATAAGACTTCGTTTGATACCCGAAATTATGGCTTTAAAAATCTCAGCAGCTTGTTTAAAGCTATAGATTTATTTGAGCTAAAACGTGGTCCTGGCAATTCATATTTAGTACGAAATGCACGCAGTAAGTGAGACGGATTAAATCAAAGGTGTGGGGTAGACCACTCGGCTATCATTTTTTCAGTATGTTTGGTGCGGCCTAGTTCACATTAATTTCAATATTCATAGGGTTGTCATAATTAACCACTATCTTCGGGTCCGATGTTCATTATCTGACTTGGAGGCAATGTGAAAAATACGCATAAATTAGTACTCGCTACAATGCTGGCGGCCCTGTATAACGCGCCAACAATGGCGGCAACTTGTATTCCTGGCGGCTCTATCGATTCCCCAACGCTGCTTTGCACCGCGGTAGACAGCGGTAATATCAATAACAACCAAAATAATCTGGCAGTGACTGTCGAGAATGATGCACAGATCGTTCGCGCGAATGGACGTCCGGTGCAATTGGGCGGATCGAATCAGTCGGTCAACAATCAGGGACTGATCGAAAGCGGCAATGATGATGCGATTCGAGGCAGAGGTACAAATCTGACAATCGACAATTCCGGTACTATCATTGGCGGTGACCGTGGAATTCGCCTTCAGGATAATGCTCACAATTTCACCCTGATTAACCAGGAAAGTGGTGAGATATACGCGCAACGTCAGGCCGTGCGGTTGGACGATGAATTCGTGCTCGAAAACGCTCACATTACAAATTATGGTTTGATCGAAAGTACTGAGGGTCGTGCCATCCAGAGTCGCGGACCGGGTACTACCGTGATTAACCACGGTACGTTACGTGGTGGCGAAGAAGTGATCGAAGCACGTGAAGATTTCACTCTTGAAAACCGCGGCACCATCGCTCTTAACGGTTTGTCATGGGATGCAGATACACAAACTTGGACGAATACTGGTGCCAGTGACGATCAGGACGGTGTGCAATTCGCCAGCGGGAACGTGGATAACTACGGTGTGATCCTTGGCACCGATGACGGGATCGACATCGACGAGGGACGGGTGCATAACCATGCCACTGGCGTTATTGTCTCCACCGGAAACGCGAGTGATTCAATGAATGGCGGCAGCGGTATCGACATCGACCCATTGTTTGAGCCCACGTTAGGCGATGTGCGTGAAGCAGGCCCACTGACCATCATCAACGAAGGTTATATCGAAGGCGTCCGTGCCATTGGTGCAGATGAAGCCAGCACTTCAGAAATCACCATTGAGAACAGTGGCACTTTGGTTGGCCGGTCGGGCACTGCCATCCAGTTGGCACCCAATCAGGGTAACAGCAGCCTATTACTGACTGGCAACAGCGAGATTATCGGTGATGTTATGTTTGGCGCCGGTGATGACAAGCTGATCATCGACGGACTGACCTCAACCTCGGGCATGCTGAGTACAGGCATTTTTGACGGTGGTTTGGGCGACAACAGCGTATTCTTCAATGACTTTTCTCTGTCTGATATTTTGTCCTTTGATATCGCTGATGCTCTGATATATATGTCGTTTGGTATCGCGAATAACGAGCTGTTCTCAGGAAAATTCACCAACTTCTCATCATGGACGTTTGGTACTGATGGCACTTTCTCTACCGAAGCGCTGGCAAGTCAGTTTATGAACCCAAGTGCAGTACCCTTACCAGCAGCATTACCTCTGTTTGCTTTCGGACTTTTTGGACTGTGGGCTGGTCGGGCACGCCTTTTGGGATAACAATCAACCGGGGCCGAACTAACTACTAGGCCGATTATGAATTAAGGTTCGGTTCCCACATCAGCTTAATATTTAGGGCCAGTGTGAAAACTCAACATTTTTGAGTGTTTGCACTGGCCCTAAATTATTTGGCATCCACCAAAGATGACAGCGTTTGCGTTACTAAATTAATGATGGACAAAAAAGTACTAGAAAAACATAATCCCTGAAAAAATGAAGCCATTACTAGGGGGAAGTGCTGGGTCATTTACGATTGGGTTTGCAATTTCAAGGAGGGAATTAAAACGTCTGAGATTTCATAATCAAGTTTGCTAACACCTTACATACATCATTTCACGGAGAGAAATAGGACATGGTATCAATGCCCTCTTACAAAAAGACTTTACTAACCCTGCTCGGCTTATTCTTTATCTCACTTGCTGGCTGCGCCACTGAGACACACCAGACAGTAAAAGTTACACCTGTTGAAACTCACAACACCCCTTACCACGGAACAAAATCAACGCTGGTCGTCGGTCAGTTTGAAAATCGTTCGTCATATATGCATGGCATTTTTTCTTCGGGCGTCGATGAGCTTGGCAACCAAGCCAGAACAATTCTAAAAACCGATCTACAACAAACCAATCATTTTAATGTGGTGGATCGTGCCAATATGAAGGTACTTCAAGAAGAAGCTAGCTACAGTGGAGTCAGTCAACAAATCAGCGGCGCACGTTATGTGGTAACCGGTGCAATCACTGAATTTGGCCGTAAAGTCACAGGTGATAAACAATTATTTGGCATTCTGGGTAGGGGGAAGACACAAACCGCTTACGCAAAAGCAACACTTAATATTGTTGACGTAACAAATTCAGAAATTATTTACTCAACTCAAGCTGCGGGTGAGTATGAACTGAGTAACAGGGAGGTCATTGGTTTTGGCGGTACGGCTGGTTACGATTCCACTTTGAATGGCAAAGTACTCAATCTGGCAATCACGGAAGCTGTAAACAATATCGTTAGAGATATTGATAACGGTGCACTGACTTTAGAAAACACTACTAAATAAGGGATTATTTATGTCAATTAACAAACTGTCAGTGGCTGGCGCTGGCCTTGCTCTGCTTTTTTTGAGCGGATGTGCACAGCAGCCTAAACCACTGTATCACTGGGGTGACTACGAAAATCTGCTTTACGTCATGTACACAGAGCCAGGTTCAGCCGACCCTGATATGCAAATAGAAAAGCTCACTGCAGATATCCAGCAAGCCCATGCCAAGGATCTTCGTATCGCCCCCGGCATTCATGCACATCTGGGCTATATGTATGTATTAAAAGGCAATCTGGCATCTGCGGAATCTGAATTTATCAAAGAAAAGCAGCTCTACCCAGAATCAGCCACGTTCATTGATGGCATGTTGGCGCGTATGAATAAAGGAACGGAATCATGATGATTAAACGGACATTTTTACTGCTACCACTCGTTATGGTGGCAATGCTGACGGGCTGTGCTACTACAGAACCCTATAATTATGATGCTTTGCTTGCCGCTAAGCCGCGCTCTATTTTGGTAGTGCCTCCCTTAAACGAGTCATTAGAAGTCAATGCCTCGTATATTGATCTTTCTACCTTATCGCGACCGCTGGCTGAGAAGGGCTATTATGTTTTTCCTGTCGCCGTGATAGAAAGTTTTATGAAGGAAAATGGTTTGCCCACACCGGATGAAATGAATCAGGTGCCATTGGATAAATTGCATGAAAATACTGGTGCTGATGCAGTTTTGTATACGCGTATTTCTGATTGGGGACAAAAATACACTTTGCTTGATTCATCCACCGTTGTGATTTCACATGTCAAACTTGTAGATGCTCGAACAGGGGCGTTATTGTGGGATGCTGATGCATCGGCAGTTCAGAGTGGTTCCGGTAACAGTGGTGGATTATTAGAAGCATTAGTCGCGGCAGCCATCACGCAAATTATTGGCGATATGACGGATATGACGCCTTCAGTAGCAAGGTTAGCCAACGCACAAGCCATTAACAATACTCAACGCGGCCTATTAAATGGCCCTTATGCTCCACCGCAGCATCCTCAATAAATAACTTCATTCTGCTTTTATCAGTCGAGGGGCAATCACTGCCCCTCAAACAGATGTGTTTAAACAACAGATCATATGAACTTCATAGACGGTCACGTCATTTACTGTTTTCTTTTGTGATAATACTGTTTCGTTCAGGCTGCTTTGTTTTGAGAGGAAAACTATGCAACAAAATCGTGTGGATCCGTTAACCCATGGTGCGACGGCGGTAATTACCCATCAGGTTGATAAGGACAAACATCCCGAATACGAAGAATGGTTAAATGAAATTGCTCCGCATTGTAAGAGTTCGCCTGGGCATCTGGATTTGAATGTTATCCGACCAATCGCCGGGTTGACCGAAACGTATACGATTATTATCCGCTTTGATACGCAGTCACATTTACGTGGTTGGATGGAGTCCGCCAAACGCAGTGAGTTGATAGCCCAGGTTTCACCATTGCTGGTGAAAGGGGATGATTTTTATATTAATAGCGGGCTGGATTTCTGGTTTACCCCGGAACAGGCGAATACCAAGGTTCCCATTCGCTGGAAACAGGCTCTTGTCACCTGGTCAGCTATCTATCCGCTGGTGTTGATGTTGCCATTTTTGCTACCGCCATTTCATAAGTTGGGACTGCCTGATAATCATTACCTGGATACACTGGTGATTACCGGTATTGCAGTATTACTGATGGTCTATGTGGTAATGCCGCGCTATACCAAGCTCATTCATGCGTGGTTGTTTCGAGGCTGTTAAAAGCAGTAGAAAGACAACAGATTTATTATATATGTGGCAGCGCCGATACCATCCCAAGTCGCTCGTCAATTGACATAGATTATCCAAAAGGGGGACCGATTTATTTTTACATTAAATAAATCTGTTCCTCTTTTTCTATTTAGAAACCCCAAAAAACATTCAGAACTCTCCTGGTCATCATCTTAACTCCGTGCTGCCGATCTGTTTCCTGATGACAAATTTTGGTTATGCAAAATTAAATTTGCATGATTTATTCAATTGAATATATAAGTCAGATAATTTCAACAAAGTTGTTGTTTGCAAAGCAGAAAGTCCGTTAT
>NZ_MCRI01000057.1 GCF_001720165.1 Methylophaga muralis | reverse complement strand
ACGGGAATTATTCAACTCTTAGCTGATGTATAATCCTTATTTGCTTTTTTGGAGGACGACCATCAGTGTGTGGAATAGTCGGTGGTATTGCTGAGCGGAATGTAGCCCCAATTTTAATGGAAGGACTTCGCCGGCTAGAGTATCGAGGGTATGACTCTTCTGGCGTAGCCTTGCTGAATTCGGATGCCAATATTCATCGTGTCAGATCGCTTGGCAAAATCAAGCAGCTCGAAGCCAAGATAGATGCGGAAAACACCAGCTTTTCTGGACAAATGGGCATTGCGCATACTCGCTGGGCGACACATGGAATCCCGTCCGAAAATAACGCCCATCCACACATTTGTAACCATCGAATTGCCGTTGTACACAACGGCATTATCGAGAATTATCAGGTTCTTAAACAACAACAGATCAATCAGGGATATCGTTTTACCTCTGAGACAGATACTGAGGTAGCTGCTCACTCTATCTATCAATATTTATACGGAGACGCTTCTCCAACCGCTGAACGCAGCAGCCTTTCATTACTTGAATCGGTAATGCAAGCAACCCAAGATTTTGAAGGGGCATATGCTCTTGGAGTAATTGCCACCGATGATCCCAATACGTTAATTGCAGCACGCAAAGGCAGCCCCTTAGTCATTGGCATTGGTATTGGTGAACATTTTATTGCCTCTGACGTATCTGCACTATTACCCGTGACCCAAAACTTCATTTTCCTAGAAGATGGTGATGTCGCTAAATTGACGCGCGATAGTATTGAAATTTTCAGTGCATTGACTGGCGAAAGGGTAGAACGTCCTGTAAAACAATCAACGCTGAATATCACAGCAGTAGAGCTTGGTGAACACCGCCACTACATGCACAAAGAGATATTTGATCAACCGCAAGCAGTAATCGACACTCTCGAAGGGCGGGTAACACAGGATAAAGTGCTAGTCTCAACATTCGGTCCTGGTGCAGAATCCATTTTTAAGAGTATTGAACGACTGCATATCATTGCCTGTGGCACTAGTTATCATGCCGGCATGGTCGCGAAATACTGGGCGGAAGATATTGTACGATTACCTTGCCAGGTTGAAGTGGCCAGTGAGTTTCGCTACCGAAATCCAGTTATTGAAGATAACACCTTATTTGTGACCATTAGCCAGTCGGGTGAAACTGCTGATACCCTAGCAGCATTACAGCAAATTAAAGCGCATGCAGCAGAAAGTCCCGAAGCTTTTGCACCAAAAAATATTCCGACATTATCCATTTGTAATGTAGCTGAAAGTAGCCTGACACGTGAAGCCGATCTGAGTTATCTCACCCATGCCGGTCCGGAAATTGGTGTCGCCTCCACCAAGTCGTTCACTACACAATTAGTGGCACTGGCGTTATTGCTAACTTGTATAGGTAAAGTCAAAAAACGCATTTCCCGTGAACGTGAAAAACACATTACTCAGGGCCTACAAAAATTACCCAACCTGATCCAGAATGCCTTGATGCATGAGCAGGAAATTCAGAATATTGCCCAAGATTTTGCTGATAAAAATCATGCTCTATTTCTGGGTAGAGGCACGATGTATCCAATTGCTTTGGAAGGCGCGCTAAAGCTCAAGGAAATCAGTTATATCCACGCGGAGGCTTATCCCGCTGGCGAACTCAAACATGGTCCTTTAGCCTTGATTGATGAGAACATGCCTGTCATTGCTATTGCACCATTGGATGATCTGTTGGAAAAGCTCAAATCCAATCTTCAGGAAGTTAAAGCCCGTGGCGGCCAGATGATCGTGTTTGAAGATGAGCGTTCGGATATCAGCTCTGAGTCAGGCTTTAAAGTCGTGAAAGCCACCACCAATGTCGGCCGTATTACAGCGCCAATAACTTACAACATTCTTCTACAGTTGCTAAGTTACCATGTTGCCTTAATCAAAGGCACCGATGTGGATCAACCTCGTAACCTTGCTAAATCCGTTACGGTGGAATAAGGATTAACAAAATTATTTACACTGGTGGTCACATACAGTAGAGTCTGTTCACTCAGTGAACAGATTGAGCTGTGCAGAAAATGTTGACGGATGAATATAGATATAAAATTCTCAAATTGATTGAAGCCAATCCTTCGATCAGTCAACGTGAATTAGCTAGTCAGCTTGATATCAGTCTCGGCAAAACCAATTTTTGCCTTAAAGCGCTTATTGAGAAAGGATTGCTCAAAGCCAGCAACTTCAAAAACAGTAAAAAAAAATCTGCCTACCTCTACTTTTTAACACCTAAAGGTTTCGAAGAAAAAGCCAGTGTATCCGTGCGATTTCTTAAACATAAAATGCGTGAATACGAAAAGCTTGAAGCAGAAATAGCACAAATTCGTAACGACCTTAACCAGCAAAAAGAATCAGACATTGAATAAATCCAATCCATTATCGAATCAAACCGTATTGGTTACTGGCGCTGCGGGCTTTATCGGATTTCATCTGATTAATGCTTTGTTAAAGCTGGGTGTAGGTGTGATTGGTATAGATAATTTGAATGATTATTATGAACCAGAATTAAAACGTGCGCGTTTAACAGAAATAGACAGACTTCGCATTACGCTGCAGGCTGATAATCTCAAGCCACCACATTTTCAGTTTATTGAGATGGATTTGGCAAATCGGCAGGAAATGCAAAAGTTATTCAACGATCATGTTTTTGATGTTGTTGTTAATCTCGCCGCTCAAGCTGGTGTTCGTTATTCCATAGATAATCCAAATTCATATGTTGACAGTAATCTCGTGGGGTTCGTAAATGTGTTGGAGGGATGTCGTGCAAGTAAAGTCAAACATCTGGTTTACGCTTCATCAAGCTCTGTATATGGTATGAATACTAAACAGCCATTCAGCACTGATGACCGCGTTGATTTTCCGATAAGCCTTTATGCCGCCACCAAAAAATCCAATGAATTAATGGCACATGCCTATAGCCATCTGTATAACATTCCCACCACTGGATTAAGATTTTTCACGGTGTATGGTCCATGGGGCAGACCAGATATGGCGTACTTTAAATTTACTAAGGCCATTTTGGAAGGTCAGCCGATTGATGTGTATAACCACGGTCAAATGCAGCGGGACTTTACTTATATAGATGACATTATCGATGGCATCTTGCGAGTGATGGCGAAAGCACCTAGCTTGAATGCATCTGTTAACCAATCACTTGATAAATCAACAGTCCTCACTGGCCAAGGTGAACTGCAGCAAGTCGTGGATGAATATAAAAAAAATACCAATGCGCAAGCCCCATATAAACTTTACAACATTGGTCACAACCAACCGATCACATTAAGAGATTTTATTAAGGCTATTGAAAAGGCTTGTGGCAAAAAAGCCATTGAAAACAGCCTGCCGATGCAACCGGGCGATGTACCCATTACCTATGCGGATATTGATTCATTAAGTAATGACACCGGATTTAAACCAACCACTAACATAGAAAGTGGAATGGAGAATTTCGTTCAATGGTTTAAGCAGTTTTATAAGGGCTGAACAAAATGTATCAGACATTTAAAAAAACGCTTTCGCTATTGAGCAAACAAGAAAAAAAACGAGGTCTCCTGGTTCTGATGATGGTCATCATCATGGCAGTATTTGAGACGCTGGGTGTTGCATCAATTATGCCTTTTCTCACAGTGTTGGGAAATCCAGAAGCAATTGAAACAAATCCTTACTTAAATACTATTTACAGCTATTTTAACTTTCAAAGTAAACAGCAGTTTTTAATTGCGTTGGGTGTATTCGCATTTTCTCTAGTAGTATTTTCAGCCGCCTTCAGAATCGCCACCACGTATGTAATCAATCGCTATACACAAATGCGACTGCACACACTCAGTGAAAGATTACTTGAGACTTATTTACGTCAACCCTACAGTTTCTTTCTGGGACGCAATACAGGGGATATGGCGAAAAGCATTCTTTCCGAAGTGAATCAATTAATTTCTAATGTCTTAAAACCAGCTATGGATGGTATTGCCTATATTTTTGTCACCATAGCTTTGATTAGCTTTTTAATTATTAATGATCCTAAATTGGCATTGATTGTCGGAGCTACGATCGGCGGAAGTTACCTTGTGATCTTTTTGATGATTCAAAAATACATCAAAAAATTAGGTTTCTCAACGGCTTATTGCTAATAAAACTCGCTTTAGAACAGCTGCAGAAGCTTTGGGCGGAATTAAAGATATTAAATTACTTGGCCGTGAACATACCTATTTGATGCGTTTTTCACCGGCCTCTAAAATATATTCAATAAATCAGGCAACAGCTAACACGCTTTCAGTCATTCCCCGATATATATTAGAAGCAATTGGTTTCGGTGGCATCGTTTTACTTGCACTAGCCTTAATGGCGCAATCTGATAATTTTGGCGATGCTTTACCGCTTCTAGGACTGTATGCTTTTGCTGGCTATAAATTGTTACCCGCTGCTCAACAGATTTATACTAGTTTAACTAAAGTACGCTTTGGCGGGGCAGCGGTGGATGATGTCTATGAAGATTTACATACCAGAGATACATTGGTTGAAATTCAAAAAGTAGCTGTAAAACCGCTCTTGGTAAACCATTCTATTAGCTTTCAAAATTTAAGTTTCTTTTATGAAAATGCAGAAAAACCAGCTTTAAAAAACTTAAACTTTGATATCAAAAAAGGAAGTTCAATAGGTTTGGTTGGTAGCACCGGAGCGGGCAAAACAACATTGGTTGATCTTATTCTGGGCTTGCTTGAGCCTAGTGAAGGTGAGTTTAAGGTCGATCATGCGATTATTGATGAGAAAAATACCCGGCAATGGCAGAAATCCTTAGGTTATGTACCTCAAGATATTTATCTAGTTGATGCCAGTATCAGTGAAAATATCGCGCTGGGTATTCCTGTTGAAAAAATAGATCAATCTCAAGTCGAAAAATGTGCTGAATTGGCGCAAGTTCATGACTTTATCCTCGAAGAATTAGCACACGGATATCAAACGCAGGTTGGTGAGCGTGGAGTGCGGTTATCCGGTGGTCAAAGACAAAGAATAGGTATCGCTAGAGCGCTTTATCATGACCCGGAAGTTTTAGTTTTTGATGAGGCCACCAGCGCACTCGACAACGTCACTGAAAAAGCGGTAATTGAGGCTGTTAATATTTTAAGCCATAAAAAAACCATCATCATGATCGCCCATCGACTCAGTACGGTTAAAAACTGCGATCAGATTATTTATCTTGAACAAGGTGAGATTATCGATTCAGGGAATTATCAGGAATTGATTGAGCGAAATCCTAAGTTCAGAAACATGGCCATTTAGGTTATAGGAAACAGCATGTTTAATAATAAAACAATCTTGATTACGGGTGGAACGGGTTCATTTGGACACAAGTTCATTCCGATGACGTTGGAAAAACACAATCCAAAAAAGATCATCGTATTTTCACGTGATGAAATGAAGCAGTGGGAGATGGCCAAACTTTTCGAAGGTGATGAACGATTACGGTTTTTTATTGGCGATGTAAGAGATAAAGATCGTTTATACCGAGCATTAGATGGTGTTGATTATGTCGTCCATGCTGCTGCAACAAAAATCGTCCCTACAGCTGAATACAATCCTTTTGAATGCGTAAAAACCAATATTAATGGCGCAATGAATCTTATTGATGCCTGCATTGATAAAGGGATTAAACGCGTAGTCGCTTTATCAACCGATAAAGCCAGTAGCCCAATAAACCTATATGGTGCAACTAAGTTAGCTTCAGATAAATTATTTGTCGCTGGGAACTCTTATAGTGGAGGGCACAGCACTAGTTTCTCGGTTGTTCGATATGGGAATGTAATGGGATCCAGAGGTTCAGTCATTCCTTTTTTTATGACCCTTAAAGAAAAAGGTGAGTTACCAATTACTGACCCGCGTATGACACGATTCATGATTTCATTAGAAGAGGGTGTGGAGCTGGTTTGGCATGCATTTGAAGATATGGAAGGTGGTGAGATTTATGTAAAAAAAATCCCTTCCATGAAAGTAACTGACCTTGCTAGAGTCGTCGCTCCAGAAGCATCTCAAAAGATTGTTGGAATTCGGCCCGGTGAAAAACTACACGAACAAATGATTGGGACTGAAGATTCATATTTTACTTATGAATATCCTGATCATTATAAGATTTTGCCTTCAATAAATAATTGGGGGCAGTGCCCTAAACGTATCAAAGATGGCAAAAAAGTAGAAGAAGGCTTTATCTATTCAAGCGATAACAATACTGAATGGATGACAGATGAGCAGCTTCAGCAGTGGATTGATATCAATTACTCTCAGATAGGAAAAATCTGAACATGATTCCTTATGGCAGACAAGACATAAATCAGGCTGACATTGAGGCTGTTATTGAAGTCTTAAAGTCGGATTTTCTTACTCAAGGGCCGATGGTGCCAATGTTTGAGAAAGCTATTACTGAGTATTGTCAGGCCAGATTCGGTGTTGCTACTAACAGCGCGACATCAGCATTGCATATTGCCTGTCTTGCCTTAGAGCTAGGTCCTGGTGATTATCTTTGGACGAGTCCCAATACCTTTGTGGCGTCAGCAAATTGTGGATTGTATTGCGGTGCTGAGGTTAATTTTGTTGATATCGACCCACGGACTTATTGTATGAGTGCCGATGCTTTAGAACAGAAACTTATTGAAGCCGATAAACAAAATAAATTACCTAAAATAGTTGTTCCAGTACATTTTGCCGGACAATCCTGTGAAATGAACCGGATACATGAATTGGCTGGGAAATATGGCTTTAGAATTATTGAAGATGCTTCCCACGCAATTGGTGGACAGTATTTAGGAGAGCCAATAGGCAACTGCAAATATAGTGATATTGCTGTGTTTAGTTTTCATCCTGTCAAGATTATTACCACAGGCGAAGGTGGACTGGCGACCACCAATAATGCCGAACTCGCAAAAAAAATGGAGTTACTGCGTAGCCATGGAATCACTCGTGATCCTGATTTAATGACCAGAAAACCAGATGGTGGATGGTATTACCAGCAGATCGAGCTGGGGTTTAATTATCGGATGACCGATATGCAGGCAGCATTAGGTGTTAGCCAAATGCAACGGCTAGATGAATTTGTCCAATACAGACATGTACTTAAAAATCGTTATGACGAATTACTTAGCGATCTGCCAATAATAAGACCGTACCAATCAACTGACAGTCACTCGGCCTTACATCTTTATCCAATTCAGCTTGAGTTGGAAAAACTCAATAAATCTCATTATGAAATATTTCATGAGTTAAGAGAGAATGGGCTAGGTGTAAATATCCACTATATTCCCGTTCATACTCAACCTTATTATCAACGCATGGGATTCAATCTGGGTGATTTCCCCAATGCAGAACGCTATTACGAAAGGGCGTTAAGTATTCCACTGTACTTTGGACTTAACGACATCCTGCAGAATGAAGTCGTGGCAAGCTTAAAAAAGGTTTTGCAATGAAGTTATGCGTCATTCCTGCGAGAGGTGGAAGCAAACGAATTCCTGGCAAAAACATTCGATCCTTTGCTGGTAAACCGATAATTGCCTATTCAATTGAAGCGGCACTTGAGAGCGAGTGTTTTGATCACGTTATTGTTTCCACTGATGATGACAATATTGCACAAGTAGCCAGAAATTATGGTGCAGAAGTTCCTTTCATAAGACCTGCCGAATTATCAGATGATTTTACTGGAACGACAGCGGTGATTGCTCATGCTACTCAATGGGCAATTGACCATGGAATAACCGTTACTGATATTTGCTGCATATATCCCACAGCGCCTTTAATACAAGTTCAGGACATTCAAACGGGAGAGAAGATACTCGAAACCGCACTTTGGGAGTATGTATTCTCTGCTGTTCAGCTAGATCCACAAGTTTTTAGATCGTTTTCTTTAAACAACTCTGGTGGCGTAGAAATGTTATTTCCACAATATTTCACAAGTCGAACGCAAGATTTACCTGTTGTGATGCAGGATGCTGCTCAGTTTTATTGGGGTAAGGTATCAGCTTGGTTAGAAGGCAAAAGTATCTTTGCTGAATATTCAACCTATGTGAAACTACCTAGCTACCGAGTGCAGGACATTGATACTCAAGATGATTGGGATAATGCGGAATTAATTTTTCAACCGAATAAAAGAG
>NZ_MCRI01000056.1 GCF_001720165.1 Methylophaga muralis | reverse complement strand
CCTAACATGCCCAGGATTTTAGGGTGATAATTGTTAAATAGATCTTAACGTTCTCATTCAGTAAATATTTTCCGGTCTGATGAGCCTCTGTTTTCAATCGTATAGTCTTATCAAACAGTCCCACAAATTATAAAAATCAATAACCTATTTTTATTGTTGATTAAGGTATCGAATAAATTTCCAATGAACCGCTCTTCCAAAACTTATCAGAACCCTAACCGTGATTAGTCGTTTAGCCGATACTTCACCGGTTGCGATTGTGAAGTTTTGTCTGCAAGAAAATAATCAGTTAGCCATACTCGACAGCACTGCGATAATTGTTGATATTTTTGGTTTGAATGCAGAGACGATAATCGAAAATCCTTCATATGCCTGGGAACGTATTCACCACGAAGACCGGGCAAAAATTCTGCAGGAAATGTCTGAATCTGCCCAAGCAATGCAGCCGTTAAATCGTGTGTGGCGTGTTTTACACCCTCATAAGGGTGAAGTTCTGGTTGACTGCAAAGCCATGCCAGAAGTTATTGATGAAAAGGGCATCGTTTGGCATGGGTATTTTCAAAATATCACCGAGATAAAACGGGCAGAGCAGGAAAATCAGGCGCATCTACATTTTCTTGAATGTATGGATCAGGTTAATCGGGCAATTCAAGGCACCAATAATCTCGAACAGATGATGAGTGATGTGCTTGAGGCTATTCTAAGCTGCTTTGATTGTGATCGGGCATGGCTGGTTTACCCTTGCGATCCGCAAAGTGCGACATGGAGTGTCCCCATGGAGCAGACAACGCCAGAATATCCGGGGGGAATGCAGGCTGGGGAAGAATATCCGATGTTTGCTCATATGGCTGAGACCATGACAACTTTCTTGTCAGCCAGCGAACCGGTGACCTTCCAATTAGATGTTGATAGTCCCGATTCACCTGATGTCATCAAGGATTATCAAGTACGCTCGTTAATTGGTACGGCAATCTATCCTAAACTCGGCAAACCATGGGTATTTGGTTTACATCAATGTTCTTATGCACGAGTATGGAGTAACGACGAAAAACGTTTATTCAATGAAATAGGCCATCGAATATCTGACGGCTTGACCAGTTTGCTGATCTCTCGCGAGCAACGCGAAAGTGATGAACGCTTCCGACAAGCTTTTGAATTTGCCGCTATCGGCATGGGCATTCTCTCGCTAACGGGGCAATGGTTGAGGGCCAACCCTTCGATCTATGAAATGTTTGGCTACTCCGAAGCTGAATTACTGAAACTCAGTTATCAGGAAATGACCCATCCTGAGGATTTGCAGAATGGGCAATCAGAGCTTGAGCGATTGCTTGCAGATGAAATTCCGTTTATGCAGCTCGAAAAACGTTACCTTCATCGTAATGGCAAATATTTCTGGGCGAGACTGACTACTAGTATCGTCAGAGACGCCAATAACCAACCTCTGTATTTCGTCTCTCAAATAGAGAATATTGACGAGCAGAAAAAGTCTGAACAAAGCATCGCTTTATTAAACTTTGCCATTAATCAGGTAAGTGAATGTATCTATCTGTTGGATGCTAAGGGACGTATTCGTTATGTAAACGATGAAACCTGTAAAACTATGGGGTACAGTTATGAACAACTGCTCACTATGTCTGTTCCTCAGGTTGATCCAGATACGCAGCAGCGTGAATGGGACGAACATTGGCATGAACTAATGCAGCAACGTTCTATACGTTTGGAAACTCGACATATAACAAAAACGGGCAAGCTGATTCCGGTTGAAGTGAATGCCAATTATTTTGAATATGGTGGTATCGGCTACAACCTGGCTTTAACGCATAACATCACAGAAAGAAAAGCTGTCGAAAATGCTATGCGAGAGCAAGATGAACGTTTCAGACAGTTAGCCGATAACATTGAAGAAGTGGTGTGGTTGTCTAATCTTGCCATGGATAAGATTCTTTACATTAGTCCGGCATATCAGACTATATGGGGAAGCAGCTGCGATCCCCTTTACGAGAATCCTTCACAATGGCTGAAAACGATTTTTCCGGTTGACCTTGAAATCGTTGTCAATGCGCTATCAAAAGCTAAGGTCTCTGGTGAGTTCGATATCGAGTTTCGAATCATGCGTCCAGATCGCAGTATCCGGCATATTCACCAGCAAGCGTTTCCGATCAGAAATGATATGGGTGAAATCTATCGGATCGCCGGAACGGCACAAGACATCACCGAACGCAAAGAACAAGAAGCGCATATTGAATATCTTGCCTATCATGACTCGCTGACAGCATTACCAAACAGATTGCTAACATTGAATCGTCTGGAACATGCCATTACCCATGCTGTTCGCCACCCTGAAATCTTGGCTGTGTTATTCCTGGATCTGGATCGATTCAAGACCATCAACGACTCACTTGGTCATCAGGCCGGTGATTTATTGTTACAACAAGTCGGTTCAAGATTGCTTGGGGTATTACGAGAAGAAGATACGATTGGTCGTGTAGGTGGCGACGAATTTCTAATCCTGCTACCAAGCCTGGGCACAGCGGAAGATGCTGCTCATGTTGCCAGCAAGCTGCTTGACGTACTTTCAGCACCTTTCAGTGTTTTGGGTCGTCAGCTGCATATAAACGCCAGTGTTGGCATCAGCCTCTGTCCACGTGATGCGGATAACGCCGAAATCTTAATGAAATATGCTGACACAGCGCTTTATCTAGCAAAAGAGCAGGGACGTGGCGTATATCGTTTTTTCAGTCCTGATCTGGATGACCGAGTGCATGCACGATTGCAGCTGGAAAATGATCTACGCAGTGCAATGGATAACAATCAGCTGTATTTACATTATCAACCACTGATGGATTTAGCTTCGGGAGAATGCATCGGTACAGAAGCATTATTGAGATGGTCACATCCTGAACTTGGCATTATCTCGCCGGTAGATTTTATTCCGGTAGCAGAAGAAACCGGATTGATTTTACCTATCGGTAACTGGGTGTTGCGAACAGCCTGTACTCAAGCAAAAAAATGGTTTGATGCCGGTAAATCAAATTTCCGCATGGCAGTGAATCTATCTCGCAGACAACTCGACTATGATGGCTTAGCCATTGATGTCAAACGAATCCTTGAGGAAACACAGTGTCCGGCTAACTTACTTGAGTTGGAAGTGACCGAGTCCAGTGCCATGCAAAACCCCGAACAGGCGATTGTGATATTGAATTCACTGCATGAAATGGGTATCTGTCTTGCACTTGATGATTATGGAACGGGCTACTCAAGCCTGGCCTATCTGAAACGTTTTCCGTTTGATCGACTGAAGATTGATCGTTCATTCATCGATGGCATTCCGACAGATGCCGACGATATGAGCATTGTGCAAACCACGATTATTCTGGCCCGACAATTACGGCTTAATGTACTTGCCGAAGGTGTGGAAACGCAGGCGCAATGTGATTTTCTCAAACTACATGGCTGTGATGAAATTCAGGGTTATCTGTATGCCAAACCGATGTCGAGTGAAGATGTCGAAAAGCGTTTTGACTACAAAAATTATTCAAAAGGTTGCTTTGAAAACTAACATTTGGTGGCGGGCCGAAGCCCGCCATAAGATTTAACGCTCCTTAATTGAACTCACATCTTCGATAGGGATCTGGTTTTCTTTACCTTCACTATCTTTATATTCCACCATGCCGGTTTCATTGTTTAATTCTGGTTTTGTTGCACTATCAATCATCTGACCATCATTGGTCGCAATAATGTGATTGTTGGCGCAACCTGCCAAACCGACAAGCAAAATAGCAAAAATTACAGTGACTAAGGACTGCCTCATAAGTACCTCCTGGAGAGAAAAAACGAAATTGTTTTAATTAGGACGATTCCAACTGGGTATGGTTTCATGAGGTTTTTCCTGACATAGGGGTGAAATGTTGAACTTACTCATGGATAATTTCCTAAAGTATTTAGGATAATATGTGCGGCGAATTGTGGATAACATGTGGCAAGACGCTTGTCAGATGCCCACCAACACGTAAGAATGTGCCATGGATAAACCTCTGCTGGACTCTTTTAGTGAATATGTAGACCTACTGCTCGATGCGATTTGTGCGGTAGATGAAGACAGTCACATCATCTATGTCAGTAATGGCGCGCAACGTGTTTTTGGTTATCCAGTAGAAGAATTAATCGGCAAAAAAATGCTGGATTTTCTGCATCCTGATGATCAGGATAAAACCCAACATAGTATCTATACCGTGATGCAAGACAAACAGGTCTTGGATTTTGAGAACCGCTATATTCGTAAAGATGGTCAAGTCGTGCATCTGCTGTGGTCTACCAGTTGGTCAGACACACATAAAATGCGTCTTGGTGTCGCCCGCGATATTACTCGCATCAAAGCCGCCGAGGCGATGCAAAATTCCCTTATTGCCATTTCAGATACGGCACATCGAACTAACGGCATCAAACAGATCTGTACGCAGATTCTATTTCATCTCGATGTTCATCTTGCTATCGCTACATTTGGCATTGCTATCTCAGCACCGAATGATGAGCGATGGCTAACGGTTTTTGAAAGTGTTGGCGGTTGTTTGAATATGCTGACAACAGAGTTGCTGTTTCGCATTGCTGGTGAGAATGAAATAGCGTTGCAAATAGTCGATGGCAAATTAATGTTAATGGTGCCATTGGTGTTTGATGATGAGTCTGAGGGAATCATCGCACTGGCATTAATGGATGAGGACTATTCGCTGAATGAAAATGATCGAGCGTTATTAACCTTTACAGCTTTACAGGTCGCCACCGCTATCGAGCGTCACCAGCGATTTGAGCGACTGCAACATCTGGCTTTATACGATGCACTGACAGGGTTGCCCAATCGCGAACTTTTCCAGGATCGTGTGCAGCGTTCATTGTTAAGAGCCAAGCGTGAACAAAACCACTTTGCCCTAATGTATTTGGATCTGGATAAATTTAAAGAGGCAAACGATACCTACGGGCATGCGGCAGGCGATCAATTATTAAAAGAAGCTGCACAGCGTATTACTGGTTGTGTGCGTGAAACGGACACCGTAGTAAGGTTTGGTGGGGATGAATTTGTGGTGTTGCTTGATAACATCGACAATCGCCAAGGCGCATTCAATGTCGCTGAAAAAATCCGTTTAGTGTTATCAGAACCTTATGAATGGCAAAGCCATAAAATAGAACTTTCAGTGAGTATTGGTATATCGATTTTTCCGGAACAGGGTGAGCAAATCACTCAGCTTATCGCTGCGGCCGATGAGGCGATGTACAAAGCTAAAAAACGCGGGAAAAACTGTATTTTTTAGCTATTCAAGCCACTTTGGGAATTGTGGTTATGTTTAATCCATTTCTCTTCAAATTCACTGATAGTAAGGGGGTATGAGTAAAAGTAGCCCTGAGCATAATCGCAGCCCAATACTTTTAATGCATTAGCGGTTTCTACATCTTCAACACCTTCAGCCAAAGTCTTCATACCAAAAATCTGCGCTGTCGAAATGATGGTTTTAACGATAGCCATGTTTTTACTATCGTTGAGCATATTACGGATATAAAACATATCGATTTTTAGAATGTCAGCTTCAATGTTTCGCAGGTAACTGAGCGAGGAATGTCCCATACCAAAATCATCAATCGCCAGAACAAAGTTTCCTGTTTGAGTTTTTTAATAATTTCTATGGCGGTTTCTGGATCATGCATGATTCCAGTTTCAGTCAACTCCAGCTCAAAATCCGCCGGACTCAAACCCAATTGTTTTACCTCGCAATAAATTCATCAATGAAAAGCAAATTATCAATGCTTTTTGCAGAGATATTGATTGCCATCCGAATCCCCCGATCCTCAAATAAAGCATAACCTTGTTTTTTCCAGGAGAGTAGTGCATTGCAAGTTAACTGAATAACCAATTTAGTGACTTCATTGATCAAGCCACGCTCTTCGGCAATAGGAATGAAAATGCCTGGAGGAACACTACCTAGAGTGCCGTCATTCCAGCGTAACAATATTTCGGCGCCGGTAATTTGACGAGTTTGAGTATTAACTTGTGGTTGAATTCGGATAGAAAAACTTTCGGGATCAAATTTCAGCGAATACTCAATTCGTTTGGCGATGAGGGAACGACGTTGAATTTCCTCGCCGAGTTGAACGTTAAAAAAGTAACTGGACTGAAGTTTTTCTTTTGCAATATCCAAGGCGATAGCAGCACCCCTGGTGAGTGTTTCAAACGTTTCGGCATCCTGAGGATACAAGGCGATACCAGTTCTGGTATTCACCATTACTTTGGCGTCTGCAATCGTGAAAGGTGCCTTTAAAGTATCTTGCAATCGCGACACCATCATTGCAGCAGCATCGGCTGATTTCACTACTGCTGCCAAGGCAAAAACTTCACCATTGATTCTGGCGAGCGAGTCAAACTCCCGATCAATTGCCCGATGATCAATATCAAACGCTTTGTGGTCACCATTAAAAACGCAGTGTGCAAGTGTATCGGCACTTCGGATGGTACTGGCAATACGTCGACCAACAGCATAAAGCAAAGCATCGCCAGCAATATAGCCGAGCGTTTCTTTGACGTCTTCATGATTGACCAGGTCAAGGTAAACAATCGCAATGGTGTAGTTGAAGCGTTTAGAGAGTTCCAGCAGATGTTTAACGCGATCCGTAAACAGATTTTTGTTTGCAAGCCCCGTTAGTTCATCAAAATACGCCAATTGCTTAATTCTATTTTCTTTTGCTCGTATCTCAGTCAAGTCGCGCCAAACCACCTGAATGCAAGCTTCACCATGATAAATAACAGGAGTCAGCGTCACTTCCGTCGGCGTATTTTCACCATGAACAGTATTTTGTAGCCATTCAAATCGTTGATAGCCTTCGGTCAATGCTTTGGAAATGTATTGTTTAGCAAGTTTTTTACTGGAGCCACCAGGTTGGTTCGAAGAAGAAATTTTTAATGGAGACAGGCCTATCAAATCCTGACGTGATGACGCGCCATAAAGCTTAACCGCGGCATCATTGCATTCGGTGATGACCATATCTTTGTTGATGATGCCAATAGCATCAGCCGACTTTTGCAATAAAATCGCAATTTGCATTTCGTTTTGCTGGCGTAACTCATCATTTTCATGCAGCGTTTCGGTTAATTGATCGCGAATTTTTCTAGCCTCATACAAGCTTTCAAGCGTTTCTAGAATGGGACTAAGACGTTCTACTGTATTCTCGCTATACCCATCCTTGGCATTGGCTAGACCAATCATGCCGACAATATTGCCATTGTGATAAAACGGAAGACCGAGATAGGAGTTCAATACCGGATGGCCTTCGGGAACACCACCCGAACGACTATCTGAGTTTGGTGAATTGGAAATAACCGGTTTGCCCGTGGTCATGACGCTGCCAAGCAGGTTATGGTGATTATGAAACTCCAGTCCATTAGCCTGATTGGATTCATACAACGCCCGGGTTTCCTCGTTCCAAGCAATATTGGTTAGCGCTCGAAGTTTGAGATAACGGGCATGGTTCTCGTCAAGTAGTACATCACCAATCAGACCAAAATCGCTATTGGTGAACTCTATCAGTTCATTTAACAGCAATTCCAAAGCACTGTCATATGATGGATTTAGAATAAAAGCTTTTTGAATTCGATCGATGGTTTGCTGCAGTTTTAATTGATCGTCATATTTATCTGAAACCTCTTGCCTGGCAGCCTGAATCGACTCGTGACTGGCATACATATACGCATCAAATGCCAGGGTGATATCCAGTAAGGCAACTTTGTATAACGCGTTGATGGAGGGTTCAATTAACTCAGGCGATTGAGTGAGAATTTTGGCAATGTAATGACTGGTCAGTTCAAGATAAACGGCATACGAACCAATGTACCACTGCGTCGTTAGACCCACTCGTTCATGGGCAATACCTACACGAATACGATCTTTTGCATAATCCAGATCATAGACACCTGCAGTCAGTCTACGAAAATAAGTTTTTTGGGTGGATTGTAGTCGGGCTCTTACTTGAGGATCTGCCAGTAAGTCCTGGGCAAAATCGAATGACATCAAATGGTCGTAAAATGAGTTTATTAACTCTGTTTCATAAGCTTGGAGAGGGATATGCAAGGCACAAAGTAGCTCTTTATCTTCATTTCGTAATCGAATTAAATCTTTACGGTCCTGAAAACTGGTTTCATCAAGAGCTGTGTGCCTGAATACGGCGTCCATTGCATGCATCATCCTAAACATCCATTTTTTTGAGAGCAG
>NZ_MCRI01000055.1 GCF_001720165.1 Methylophaga muralis | reverse complement strand
TTTTTCACTCACTGTAAGCAAAAGTAACCGTAGTAATAATAAGCATGCGACTTACCCGTTAATTCAATTTTGGCTTAGCGGAAAACGAAGACGTTGTTAAAATCAGGGAGATTTTTATGGCTAGTTACTATTTAGATTCAAATCCTAACTTACCCAATAAGGGATGTGATATTCATCATGTTTGCCCGGAAACCTGCCCAAATTTGCCACCAATGATTGAGCGAATTGAACTGGGCGATCTGCCAGATTGCAAAACGGCAATTCATGTGGCCAGAAGAAAATTCTATAATCAGGCACACCTTATAAGTGAATGTTCTCATTGCTCGGATTCTACTCCTCACTAAACGCGAACCTAGTGAAGCTCACTCGTTTAATCATTTCCCCTATTTTTATTTCTCCATATTAAATTGTGGTATCTGCCCGGAAGGCATTATGCTTTTCGGGCAGCATTATCATAGGATCTTAATATGTCAAACCCACGGATTATTCCGAATCCCCAACAGCAAACTAATGACAATCAGCATCAAGCGAAAACCTTAACCATCATTATTTATGCTCTGCAAGCTGCATCATTTATTGTCGGTTTGACGTTTTTAGTTGCCGTTATTATTAACTACATCAAACGTGATGATGTTCGTGGCACTTGGCTGGAATCACATTTCCGTTGGCAGATTCGCACCTTCTGGTTTTGCCTGTTATGGGGTATGCTGGGGGCATTTTTAAGTGCTGTAGTGATTGGCTATTTTATTCTGCTGGCAAATGCCATCTGGGTCATTTATCGAATCGCAAAAGGCTGGCTCAATGTGGCGGATAACAAACCTATGTATAGCAACCAGTAATCGCCAAATTCAGTAACCTTAAGGGATACGCCCAAACAGGGACACTTTGTTTTAAATAAAGCGTCGTTTTTCATGTTAGGCTTTGCAGTCCTTCTACCTTAACCTTACGTATTACTGGATTGTATGACCAAATATCTTGCTCTCTCGCTGCTGCTTTTCACTAGTGTTCCAAGCTTTGCTACACAAGTTTTCACCAACCCCTCTTTGAATGGTAATCCGACACCTGAAGGTGCCGATATTGCGTTATATGTATTGGATGCATCCAACGGCAAAGAATTATATTCAGAGCGTGCAGAACAGTTTCAGCAACCTGCCAGCTTGCAAAAAATCATTACCGGTTTGGCAGCTCGTTTAGTGCTAGATAAAGATTTCCGTTTTGAAACCACCGTCGAAACAACAGACAGAGATGTCATTATCAATTTCAGTGGTGATCCCACCTTTACCCGCACTCATTTGCGGGCGTTGGTTGAAAAAATCAAACTCAAGCAAACCACTATTCCAGGAAATCTTTATTTGAATGGTGGCGCTTTTGATACTTCTGAACGTGCAGTCGGGGTGCCATGGGATATTCTGGGTGTATGTTACAGCGCACCATCCAGCAGTATTACCATGAATGCTAATTGCATCTACGGAAAAATCGAAGGAACCACCGAAGCACCTGTCAAAGCGCTTAAAGCTAGTGGCTCTCCTTATATAAACATCAGTGCCGGTGACATTATTATTCGACAAGGTCTGGAAAACCAGAATATCGATTGTGATTTGAAACTCACTGCAGATAACAACAATCGTTATTCACTGGATGGTTGTGTGGCTTCTAATCGCTTACCCGTCAATTTTCACCTGGCAGTACAAAATACCACGCTGTATCTAAGTAAAATTCTTCAGGAAGAACTGGACCGCGCCGGAATACAGTTAAACGGTAAAATCATGCGTAACGATAAAGCCACAGGTACGGTGATAGCGCTGCATCAATCAGAACCCTTGATGAAACTCATAGATATCATGATGAAACGTTCTGATAACTTGATTGCCGATAACCTTCTCAAAACGGTAGGCCGGGTTTATTACAAACGTCCTGGAAGTTATGAAAATGGCGCAGCGCGGCTAAAGCTGTATTAAAAGAAAAAGCCAATATTGATTTATCACGCGCCATCATCATGGATGGTTCGGGATTGTCACGTAACAATCGTGTGACGGCAAAACAGTTAGTCCAGGTCGTCCAGTATATTTTTGGCAATAAAGAGCTGGGATTAATCGAAACCATGCCTGTGTCTGGTCAATCAGGAACACTGCAATATCGCAGTAGTTTGGTCAATGCACCGTTAACCGGTCAAGTTTCAGCAAAAACTGGCTCTATATACGGGGTGTACAATCTGGCTGGCAAAATCAATACTAAATCGGGTAAAACCCTCTATTTTGTTCAGTTACTGTCTAACTATCATCCAGAGAGTGATAACCGAAATGTTGCTCGCAAACCACTGAGAGATTTTGAACGCAGCTTTTATGAAAAGTTATACAACAATCATTAATATTTCATAATCACTGAATTAAAGCCTGTTGAGAATTTGCAGGCTTTTTCGTTATAGGGTTAAGCTAATAATCAGCAGTTTATAATGAACTGCTGATTTACTTTTTAAAATAACCATCACGAGTTTTATTGGTTACGCCGAATCATCTAGATCTAGAAATAATAAACGCTGGCATTTAGAATGAAAAAACACTACGCTCACAAATCTAATCTCTAAACAAATTCCGCTAAATGATGAGCGTGTTTTTGATGTCAAATTACAGGGCTCTAGGTTTTGGATAAAACAGGCTGAAGCCAGTAGCTCAACGATTTGGCATTATTTAAGTTCTATTATCGCCAAAATTTCTGACAATCCCTTATTCACACCAACCGTCACCATCGATGGAAACACTGCATTAACCGGTGAAATTCAACGAATTAATCAGTTAAAAAATGAAGGTGCATCGGTCCCACAAATTATTGCTTCAGGTGAAAATTGGTTTGCCACAGCCGATCACGGCATCACTTTGCAGAAATTATTTAAACGCTCTGAACTGAACGATAAACAACTGCAACATATTTTGGAACAAGCAGCCATTGCTTTGGCGAACTTGCATAACCTAGGTGCATGGCACGGCCGTCCGGCGTTAAAAGACATACTGTGGGATGGTGAAAAAGTCACGCTGATTGATTTTGAAGAAAACCCGATAAGTCACCTAACACCTGTCCAATGCATGAGCCGGGATCTTTTTCTGTTTATGCACAGTGTTGTACGTTTTTATGAAGCGGATAACCCGGTAATTTCTGCAGTCTGGAATAGATATTGTGAAAATGCTGCCGGTGAGATTAGTCAGTCTGCAATTAATTTAGCGAAAAGCATGCCGTGGTTGTTTTGGCTCAGCAAACTCAGCCTGCCAATTGCAGGAAATGATGTACGTCAAACTTATAAAGTATTGTATTTCCTCAGAAAATCTGTTTAACAAGGTAATCCTAATGAGTAAATCCAGACGTCAAAAAAAAAAACGTTTGATATGGTTGTTTTTAGCATTAGTTTTATTATTAATCTGGGTTTCCTGGCATTTTCCCGATAACTCTCCATTAAGTGGTATTGAAACCGAATGGGATTTAACTCAATACCATCCGGTTGGTAAAACCATCCGTATCGAGGGAATTAACGATAACCTTTCTGGTTTAACCTACCACCCGCCTTCCGGGCATTTATATGCTGTGACCAACAAGCCCCGGCAGATCCACGTACTGACAAAAACCGGCGAGTTAGTCCGAAGCATTAAGCTGGAGGGCTTTCGTGATACCGAATCTATTGCTTACGCCTACGATAATTATTTTTTTATTGCTGAAGAGCAACGTCAGAACTTGGTTAAAGTAGAAGTGCCAGACAATGTCGACACGATACATTATTCCGATGCCACTATTTACCATGTGGATATCGGGCACAACGATAATCATGGACTCGAAGGTGTTGGTTGGTCACAGCAATTTGGTTTATTTGCTGTGCAGGAAAAACCACCGCTGATTATTTATCAGCCAACTGAAAGCCACGATTTCTCGGCTACACTTACAGCCTTAAGCCAAGTTCGTCTGAATGTTCGGGATTTTGCTGGAATGGAAGTATTGCCGGGCAAAGTCGACAAATTACTGATCTTAAGCGAATCATCGGACAGCCTGCATGTGGTGGATATGCAAGGCAATGAATTATCTCGCTTGAGTTTACGTAGTGATCCGTTCGGTCTGATTGGCTGGTTTTGGCAACCTGAAGGCGTTGCGGTAGATGATGAGGGTGTTATTTATATTGTCGGAGAAGCAAATCAGTTTCTTGCACTCAAGCAGCAGTAATCAAATCCCCCGACTTTAAAATTCTTTATAAAGTCGGGGGCTGATTTATTTTTCTTACCAGGCTGATTCGCCAGTTTCTGGATCATACATTTCATGATGGATTTTATTGCGGTTGGCAATTAACTCATCAATTGTTGGTGAACCTGACATAGCGCGTTTGATTGCTAATTTCATGGCTTCATAGTTAGTGCGGTATAAATCTTTACGATCAACATCCGGATTGGCTGCTGCATCTGGAGAGATCCAGATCATTGCAACGATACACAAATCATCGGCATGTTCTTTAGGGATCACACCTTCAATAACGCTATCCAACACCGCGTCAGCGATTGCAGACTGAACTGGGCCACCAAACAAAGCGACATAACTGCCTGATTTAATTGTGACTTTAGGCACAATCATGGTGGCTGGTTTAACTTGCTGGTTAGTTGCACGAATGGCGAACATACGTGTGTGGCCTTCTGTTTGCCCCATCAAGTTGGCAAATGCCTGGCCAGCTGGACCTTTGGTGCGGCCAATTAAAATTTCCGGCATAGCATCGGTGCCTTGATCTTCACTGGCAAATACAGTGGCTTCAGCGGTTCTAAACCAAACTGGTTCTGACATAGTTAAACTCCAAATAATTACAAGAAAAAACGTGCCATTCTATGTTGATGGTATCTCTGCCCGCAAGCAATTATCCAAAAGGTGTATTCGCCTTATCAACCAGCTCTATTTCTATTTCAGATATATTTCTTTAAGAATGGCAATAGAGATATATAAAGCGTCTTACTCATTAACATTTATTGAATACAGTTATTTTGTTAGGTACGCAAAAAGCGTAGATTGATGTTAGGCATACGCTTTTAAAACTCTTCAAATGTATTACAACGCGTGATATCACCTGTTTCAAATCCCGTAGTAAACCACTGCATACGTTGTTGTGAACTACCGTGGGTAAATGAATCAGGGCTGACATGTCCTTGTGATTGCTTTTGCAAAGTATCATCACCAATTGCACTGGCTGCCCGAAGCCCCTCTTCGATATCCCCTGTTTCCAGCAACTGTCGTTTATCGTTAGCATGATTGGCCCAAATCCCAGCAAAACAATCTGCTTGAAGCTCTTGTTTTACTGAAAGTTTGTTGGCTTCAACTGTGCTTAATCTACTTCGTGCAGCGTGAACCTCAGCCGATATTCCCATCAAGGTTTGAATATGATGTCCCACCTCATGGGCGATGACATAAGCCTGAGCAAAATCTCCCGGTGCTGCAAAACGATTGGCGAGTTCATCAAAAAAATTCAAATCGAGATAAATCTGTTGATCGCCAGGACAATAAAACGGGCCAACTGCCGATTGTGCGGTGCCACAGGCTGATCGAACCACGCCACGATACAACACTAAGCGAGGTTCTTGATATCGCTGACCGTTCTCTTCAAATATCGTGCTCCAAGTCTGCTCCGTATCGGCCAATACGACAGACACAAACTCAACTAATTGCTTTTCTTCCGGTGATTCATTTAACGCGGTTGTGGTAACAGTGGTGGGAGGATTGCCACCAAGTCCAAGCGCATACAACATGCTGCCAAGACTTCCGGTAAAAATGCCATAGGCCAATACACCAGCGATTAACAGCAATGTCCCTTTAAAGCCTAAAAACCGAAACAGCAGCGGTAACAATCTTAAGCCGCCCCCCATTCCCCCTGTTGCTGAAGGACGCATTGAGCGTCTATCTTCAATATTGCTGCTTTTCGGTCTACCTTTCCAACGCATAGGTGATTCCTTTAATACCGAGTGAAATAGCCTTGGATGCTGACGTGTTTTCAGTTATTACTGGTGGGACAGCATAATCTTATTTCAGCATTTTTAACGAATAATAAAAGCATTCTTTGTTAAAACACTTTGTCACTTTTCACGTTGTATTCACCCAATAAATCGTATTGTCTCATGCTGAATTTGGAGAATATGTGTAATGAATGAAAACAAACCCGAGCAAACCGAAAAGAAAAAGGTCGAGATCCAGCGTTTACCTTGTCGAGGCTGTACAAAAAACTGTAAAAATTATGCGTTTTGTGATGGTAAACCGTGGCGACCACAGCCTACCGCTGCAAATGGTGTAAAAATCCATTAAAAAACCCAATAAACCATAACGGTTTATTGGGCTAGTCTGAGTTACATTATCAAGCAAAGCTACTAGATGAATAAAATCAATACTGTTGGCCAATACCTTGCTCGGTAGCTTCATCTAAGCCAGTTTCGTCGCTATCAGTATTGTTTTCGTTAAGCTGGTCCCCTTCTCGATTACGATTTATTTCATCAGTAGGTTCCGGGTTTTGAACAGCTCGTTCATCCTCATAAGGGTTTTCACTCCATTCGGGATTAACGTCCTGTCCTACTTGATTATCTTGCTCATCCGAACATCCTGACAACATAAAGGATGTAAAAGCAAGAGTGGCGGTAAACACTATTGTTTTGAACATGGTTACTCCTTATAAATTATTTTTAAACAAGGTCCAGAACGTCTAATACAAAAATTTAGAGACCTGTTTCAGCTTGTGATTTCTCATTACATCAAGGCATGCTCCATGCCGACATTCTTCTGTCAGACCATTAATTGAAATCAATTTACTAGCGTAATGGTTAACACCATTCCAGCAATCCTTATGCCATGCAACAAAATGAGGCTTAAACGGCTTTATCAGCTGAATTGAGCAGAAACTTGTGACTCGACGAAATGGCGATCTACCTATAAATATTTCTCTCGCGACAGTAAATTTTACCGATATTCGATTTTCCTATATCACGCTTTTCTGCATAAAACTTTCTCACATTGAAGCCTAGAAGGGCTTGATGAATGATTTGGATTGATGGGTACATTAATTGCAATCAAACCAATAGCAGGTCAATTAAACATAGGAAAACAAAATGACTGACTCAAAAATTAAACATAGCGATGCCATAACATTCTTGAAAAAAGAACACCGCGAGGTTGAAGAGGCATTCGCCCAATATGAAGAGTTGGGCCCAAAAGCATACGTCGGAAAAAAGAAACTGGCCGATAAAATTTGTGCCGAGCTGATAGTGCATACGCAGTTAGAAGAAGAAATTATTTATCCGGCGTTTCTTGAAAAAATCTCTGGTCAAAAAGATCTGATTGACGAAGCACAAGTTGAACATGATGGCGCCAAAACGCTGATTGAGGAAATTCAACAAATGCAGGCCGATGAAGAATTGTTCGACGCGAAAGTTAAAGTGCTATCTGAATATATTGAGCATCATGTCGAGGAAGAAGAAAAAGAAATGTTTCCGTTGATGAAAAAAAGTAGTCTGGATTTATTATTGCTCGGTGAAAAGCTTACTGAGCGTAAACAGCAGCTAAGTCGTTCTTAAACGCCTGACTACCGCTGCACTATTAAAGAAAAGAGTGGTGATTTATGGATACCAGTCATGTAAAAAAAGCCTCAACGGAATGGGCTTCCCTCAAAAAAGAAGCGACCCTTTTTCCAATATATTCCATGCGCAAAGCATGGGATGTATTGGAGAAACAACTCTATGGTTTATCTACTACGACACAGAAGATTAATACAGACTCGATTATGCAAGGCAAAATCGAAATGGGCAAAATTACCGTTCTGGATCCCCGTTTGGGAAATCTAATTCATAGTCTGGAATATACCCGACTGGGTATTGAAACCATTCAATCCCCTCCTGTTTCAATGATTCTTGAATATATTCAAGCCTGTGAGAGAGTACATTGGATCATTGATAATTATCGAAAACTCGCCAGTTAATTCTCAATAGCGATTACAAAAAAGGGAATTTCATAATGGCAAAACTCGTTAAATGTAAAACATGTGAATATCAGGTGACTCAAACTGCTAAATCGTGTGTCCAGTGTTATACCAAAAATCCTGGTTTAACCAGTACAGATCATCTTATTCATTGCATAAGTATTGTTACTTTTACAGTCGCAATGATGTTGTTATACAAGATTAGTTTCAATGAACATCTGATTCAGATAGCCGATGTTGAAGCGGCAGGTTTTGAGAAACATTATCAACGACAAACATTAATCAATAATGCTGCGGATGGTTGGGTAGGAAGATGGAACAGTGAACACATAGAGTTGTATCAATTTGCCAATATCAGGCTGTTGATTTGGAATTTTTTCCAAGCACGCCGCTCCGGATAATGTATTTGGTTGGACGGATGCCTGTATTCATAAAAACATCATCTTATTAAGCGAAGGGCGCAATGCCTGTCAGATTCTTAAACAGTTATAAACCAAGGCGCTAAAGCTGGATTGAACTAATTTTATTCTGCGGCTGGTGGTATTGAATCTACATTATCCTGTTTATCATCCGGTAAACGAATATTGGGTGAAGGATCTTGTTCTCTCTTTTCAGCGGCGGATTCTTCAGGAACGAGCTGTCTATTTTCCTTGGCTTCAGCCCCAATCACGCCTTGAGTCACACTGCCCCGGCTAGAGCTATCTTTGGAAGTCCGATCACTGTCATTTTCTGCCAACAGAATATTTTGCTGGTACTCAATGCATTATTTTGAATTTTATTATTCTCTGCCAAAGCAGGTGTCATAATAAAGCTGCCTGCCATGATCGTGGATATACACAAATGTTTGAACATAATATTCCCCTATGAATGGATAGCGCGATACGAACGTGTAGTGAATTGGATTATGCAGACTTCAGCAAATAACAACTGCACCCTTGAATGTAGGTACAGCTTTTAACTGTTATTGCTTAATAAGAAGTTAATTAGGTTGTCATAAGATTGATTGAGAACGCCAAAAAAGAAATGAAAACGTAGCGTTACTTTCCCTAAGTAATTATTCAAACCGACACTGAGAAATCGACTTGAGAATTCTTACTCCGTTAAAAACGCTACGCCCCCATTAAACCTCATAACTATAAAGCTTATTGGTTATTGGCCTTGTTCTCTCGCTGGATCACCTTCGCCCATTTCATGAGCTGGATGTTGCGCGTTGCCATCTTTAGATTTGTTTTTGTCATATGCTTTTTTTATCAGGCGTTACTTTTTTTTCCATCTCTATCGACCTTGTCGTAGGTTTGGGTCTCACCTTGAGCATCATGTTTGTCATGATCCCCTGCTAATGCAGGTGTGGCAATAAAAGCGGTAGCAAGTGCAGTTGAAAGAAATAGTTGTTTAAACATT
>NZ_MCRI01000054.1 GCF_001720165.1 Methylophaga muralis | reverse complement strand
ACCATTCCAGGAAGGTTCGTTTCTGTTTATAAACCATTGGCCAGACCTTTTATTGTTGATTAAGAAATCTCAAAAACAATATGTCGACCCTCCTTAACCCCGCAAGTTTTTATGGCCTTGAGTAAACCGATAAAACTGAGTTCATTACGGATTGAAACCTCTCTACGATTTCCTTTTTGATTTCCTCAATATTCAAAGCTTCAGGCATCCAGTTAATAGAGCTTCATATTTAAAATTTTTAATCGCAGAAATTGTTAACAAACTTTTTTGAGAAGACAACTGAACAGTTTGAACTTGCCAGCTAAATGTCTATACCACTCTTAAATGACATGGGTTTTCCAACCTCATTAGAGTATTTGTCCTCATTATCACCGCTGAACTTAAAGGTTAAATAGTCTCCATACCTCCACGCTTGATATACTGAACTAAATTTTTACGCAACTCAAAGATAATTTATGATCGTTTTAGGCCTTTCCGGCGCGGTAAATCACGACGCCTCAGCTGCTTTATATATTGATGGAAAATTGGTGGCAGCTGCCGAAGAAGAACGCTTCCTGCGTGACAAACATGCCAAAGGCAAGATGGCATATGAAGCCACCAAATACTGTCTTGAACAGGCCGGTATCCGTCCTGATGAAATTGATATTGTCGCGTTTCCATATGCGCAGATTGGTCTGCAATCACCTGCTCGCTGGCATTATGCCAAACGTCACTGGTATGCACCTGACAGGGCATTGACTGCTTTATTTTCCGGTAATCGTCGTTACTGGCGTAATCACAAAAACGTGATGAAACTGCTGGATGATTTAGGCATTGATTCAAAACGCGTCAAGTTTGTCCCGGTTGAACATCATCTGGCCCATGCCAGCAGTGCTTATCATCTGAGTGGTTTTCAGGAAAAAACCGCGATTATCGGTATTGATGGTAAAGGCGAATATGCCACAACGTTTTTTGGTTATGGCGAAAACGGCAAAATTCACAAAATCAAAGAGTTTTATGACCCGGATTCACTTGGCGGCGTTTATGGCGCGATGACTGAATATCTCGGTTTTGAAATGCTTGATGGCGAATTTAAAGTCATGGGCATGGCACCTTATGGTGACCCCAACCGTTTCGATTTCTCACGTTTGATTCATTGTGAAAATGGCGAGTTCAAGGTCAATACAAAACTGGTCAATACCGTCGGTTTCCGTCGTTATAAAAAAGATGGCAAAGGTTATTTCTTTAGCCCGGAACTCATTGAATGGCTCGGCCCAATGCGAGAAGGTGACGAAAAAGATGAGCCGTACATTGATTACGCTGCAAGCATTCAGGCCTTACTGGAAAAATGTGCGCTGCATCTGATTGATTATTACCTTGGCGATATCATTCGTGAAACCGGAAAAGTGGCTTATGCCGGTGGTGTAGCGCTTAACGTCAAACTTAACCAACGCATCATTGCCATGCCCGGTGTAAAAGAGTTGTTCGTGCAACCTGCTTCCAGTGATGCCGGTACCGCGATTGGTGCCGCCAGTTATGCATCACAATTGGCCGGTGTACCGGTTGAGAAAATGGAACATGTTTATCTTGGTCCATCCTATACCACTCAACAATGCATTGATGCCTGTGAACGTTATACTCAACCTGTCAGCTGGCAATATTTAAATGATGTTTGTGCCGACACGGCAAAAATTCTAGCCGATGGTAATCCAGTTGCCTGGTTTCAGGGCCGTATGGAATTCGGGCCTCGAGCGTTGGGTAATCGCAGTATATTGGGTTCACCAAATCATTCCGGTGTTGCGGATCGGATTAATGCTCAGATCAAATACCGCGAACGTTGGCGTCCATTCTGCCCGAGTATGCTGGATAAAGTGGCGCCGGAAATTCTGCAGACCGAGCATCCAAGTCCGTATATGACTTTTACCTTTGATGTGGCAGAAAGCTGGAAATCACGGATTCCGGAAGTTGTGCATGAAGATGGCACCGCTCGGGCTCAAATCGTGACCCGTGCAACCAATGCGCGCTATTACGAACTGATAGAGGAAATGGAAAAACTTACCGGCAATGCCGTGGTTTTAAACACCTCGTTGAATCGTCGTGGCGAACCGATGGTTTGCAGCCCAACGGATGCGTTGAATATGTTCTTCGGCTCCGATCTGCAATATCTGGTGATGGAAGATATTCTGATTACCAAATAATATGGGTTAATGCGTCGGGTTTCTGGAGATTATGGGGTTGTTAGTTTAACAACCCCATTTTTGTTAATAAATCGGCTGCTCTGGTTTGCCAAGTATAGTCTTTGAGAAATCGTTGATAACCACCTATAGCAATCCGTTCACGCTCTTCATCATTAGTTAGATAAAAATCAACTTTCTGCTTCAGATCTTCGATGCCTTTATAGGTTTCGATTTCTTCTCCGATTTCAAATAATTCAGCAATTTCATCGCAATGATCGGTTAACACAAAACAGCCCATCGACATTGCTTCAAATATACGATGATTAATTCCTGTTTCCGCGCCATAGAATGGGATCCTGGTAATATTCAGGACAATTTTTGACGCAGTCAGTTTTGCTTGCAGCTCATCTCCCCAAATGGGCTTATCAATCACTTTTTGTTGTAGGTTTGCAGACATTAACGGCCACTGCCGTTGCCAGCGGTTACCGTAAATAGTGACTTTATCGGCAATGTTCTCCAACAAAAATACCCGTCGTAAATCTGCACTGCCAACAAAAATCACATCGGTTTCAGATTTTTCTATAGGTTGAATAGTTTTGGTAGTATCGCCAAATGGGCAGAAAAAGGCATTTAATTTTTTACGTTTGAAAAAGTCGGTCACTACACGAGAAAATGAAAATATAGCGTTATAGATTTTCAATTCATTTTCAATAAAAAATATGAACTCTCGGCGAGTTGAGTAAAGATTGCAACTATCAGTGTCATACAAAAAAGCTCTATCCCTAATCTATCGGCTAATCGCTTTAATCTTTGCGGTTCATAAAACTTATATAAAAAACCAATAATCAGGATTTTATTGGGTTTGAACTGATTAATTTGTTTTTCAAGTTCGTCAAAATCGCATTTCGGTAAACAATAAAAACCATCTTTATCCTTTTTTTTATTGAGCATTTTCGCAATACTTGAACGCGGTCCTTGCAGAACAATTTTTCGCATTGATGACATATCAAAATACTTGGTTGAGATCCCTTTTTCCTCAATGCTTGAAGCCAAATTTCGTCCCAAGTCAATGCCACCGATGCCATCCAAGACTAATAATTTTTTGCTCAAATTCGTTACACCTTAAAATTATTTAACCTGCCAACCACAAGTTAAGTGCGCCAAAAATAATGCTTTTTTGCCTGAAAACTATGTTTTCATCATTCTGTCAGCAGCGTAAAAAATTCTTAAGCTGCCAGAAATTCGCATAAACCTTAAATTAATAGTTTCCAGTTTAAGTATGATTTTCCCCAATCATTCAAACAAACTATTTCTATTCAAATATTTCGCATTTTTATTTCTTTTTATGCTGGCGCAACTCCACAATCAAATCCGCAGCACGCTGCGGCATGCTATACAGATCGTGTGTTTCGGCATAATCCAACGCATTTTGTGACAACTGTTGCAGGCGTGATTTATCAAGCATTTTGGCTAATTGTTGGGTAAAAGCTGATGTATCTTCCGGCTGGTCGATACATTCACCGCCATTTGAGTCTTCCACATAATTGGCATAGCCACAGGCCGTGCTGACCATACTTGGCAGCCCGGCTACCATGGCTTCGAGGATCACTGTACCGGTGTTTTCAGAACGCGCCGGGTGTAAAAATACATCCGCCGCCAATAGCCATTTCGCTACATCATCGCGTCCACCCATAAAATGAGTTTGTTCAGCGACATCAAGCTTTTGCGCCAATTGTTCAAAAGGTTTGGCATTATCCTCACCCACCACATACAAGTGTGTTTTTTCACGTAAAGCTTGTGGTAAAGCGGCCATGGCTTCGATGGCAAAATCAGCACCTTTGCGTTTAAAACCGGAGCCTATCATCAGCAGTAAAAAGTCATCGGCATTTAACGATAACTGTTGGCGGAACTGCTGACGTTGCATTTGCCAGTCATCTGGCCGCACTCGATCCGGATCGATACCGGGTGGCAGATCGACCAGCCTTTCCGGTGGCGTCTGATAAAACTGTTCAAACAGTTTGCGCTGTACTGATGAGATCATCATTGAGACAGTGTGGCTTTGCGGACCAAAAACAGCACGCTCCCAGGCTTCATAAAATCTTACCCGGCCAAAAAACTGTTTGATGATATAGCTGGGTTCTTGTCTGACCCGCGCCAGATAACAAGGATCAGCAGCGTAATACAAATCCAGCCCTGGCATTTTGTTAAAGCCAATCACTAGATCATAATTTCCTGCGGCGATTAATGGCTGCGATTTATTATAAAAATCCCGTACTTTGGCATGATTGGTCAGTCCTGAAACGGTAATCGGAATTTGGTTAAAACCGGGAATCGGATCGCCTTGCCATTCGATGTAATACACATCAATTTCATCTCCGGCATCGCGGCGAATTTCCAGAATCCGCCGAAAATCACGTGCCAGGCCGCCATAGGCAAAATATTTATACAGGCATACCGCCAGCTTCATAAATGAATTCCGTTTAACACTGCATTACTACCTTTATGCTTTGATCGCTTTGGTTAACAGATGACGAGTTTCGCCTACCGGCCAATTGCGTAAAAATCGTTGCTGATCCTCTTTATGTAAACGCTTGAAACCGGCTTTTGTGATTTGCTGCATCGCGTCCAAATCAATCAGCCAGATTTTTTGCTGATTATCGACCAGCCAATTGGTGGCTTTTAAATCGCCATGATAAATATGATGCAGATGTAACTGCTCAAATAAATCGCTGATTTGCTGCAGCATCTCAGGTTGCTGAATTTCCGAGTCAGAAAGGTCTGCCAAAGAACGACCAACAATATGCTCACAGATAAAATAGGCTTTCTGTCGCAGCCCTAAAAATCTTTGTTCAACAAAGCCGAATGGTTGCGGTGTGGCAATGCCCAGAAACTCCAGCAGATTGGCATTGTACCAGGACACATTGGCCCGACTTTTACGCAGACAACGTCGTAAGAAATGCCAGGGCGTTTTCATGTTGTAACGCTTGATAACTACGGGCTGTCCCAACAGTTCACTTTTGACAACGGTAGCAGAGTTACCTTTTTTCAAAGCGATTCCGTCCTGCATGGCTTTATTTAACACCGTTAACGGCTGCTCTGCTAAAGCGGTAGATAAATTGCCACGCCATGCCGCCTCGAGCATCAAAGATTTTCGATAACGCGTCATGGTGCAGGATCGAAACTGTTTTTTCAGATAATGCGTTTGCCGATAGTCGCGGGCTTTTTTGATCTTGCCGAGTAATTGCTGTTCAACGATAGGATCCAGCGGCATATTTCTCGCCGCAAAATAAGCAGGTAAGCCATCCAACATCCATTCCTGTTGCTCCAATGGAAACTGTGCCATCAGCCGTGCCAGATTATTCAGACAGGTTGCCATTTTCAGCCGCTTTTTCGGGCAAACCACGGAAGCCAAATCCAAGAGATACAAGATGTTATTGGAAAACACAAAATTATCCAGATGTGGATCCTGCTGATAGCACTGGTTTTGATGGCAACGGCCAAACAAATCAAATAATGCGATCAGCGGAAATGCATCCTCCGACAATTCATTCAAAGTCACAGCTTTAGGCAAAAAGGCATAGACGATAAAACAGATGCCCTGCTGATCGTCGGCATGCTGCAAAATCGGCGCGACGGAAATATCTGCTTGAGTGCAATGTTGATGTGCTTTCAGTTCACGTTGATATTCCTGCTGACCTTTGCCTTGAGCGGCAAAGATTTTTAACACAAACTCGCCACTCTCATTGCTGGCATGCAAAACAATCCGCCGCCCGGCCAGAAAACGTAATACCGACAGAATTTGATACTGTGTGCCGCCCAGTTCCAATTCAACCGGAAAAGCGGCAGGTAATTCTTTTAGTAAACTTTGAGCAGTCAACATGACCATTATTCTGCCAGCAACCTCTGCGCGCGATGTTGCACCTCACGCCATAAATCGGCCTGCTCTTTCAGCAATGTTCGCAGTGGCAATCCTGAATAAATCTGCATAAAGCGTAATTTGTCCCGTTTAGTCAAAGGTACTCTGGAAGCTGAAAAATACAGACTGCCCAAATCTTTTATCTGCCAGCGTTTCGGTGTTTTATGTCTAATGGTCGCACGGTGCAAATCAATCAGATAAACCGGAGTTTTATCTTCGAAGGTATTGTGCTCGGCAAAGCGTTCATCCAGCAGAAAATGACACAGATAAAAATCACGGTGATTCATGCCGTTTTTATGCATGGTGCCCGCCATATTGGCCAGCTTGCGGATCAGCGCCTGTTTGGTGGCAAAACTTGGTGGCCGTTGTTGCCATTGTTCACCAACGTATTCCAGGCTCATGGTATTAACCAGATCATCAGTAATCACAAACGAACGTAATGTCGCGGGATTAATTCCCTTTTCGCCATAACCGGCCAGCGTCATGGTTTCGATGCCGTGTTTTTCCAGAAAATGAATTGCCTGCCATTCATTGCGGGCACTGATGATCGGCAAACGCATTTGCAGCAGATTTTTGACGATTTCCGTCCAGCCGACACCTTGATGGTATTTCAGAAAATACGAGCGGTCATTCAGCTCAAAGCGTAAGGTACGGCGGCCTTCCTTATCCCGAAAGATCTCGCCATCAATGTTCGCCACAGCATCAAACACCGGCTTATCGGCCCAGGCCTGAGCCAAATCTTGTCGCAAATAACAGGAATTCTTTTTCATTAAGGCCATCTAAAGGCTATGCCAAGCAGTGAGTTGTGCGAACGCGCACAGCGTTTTGTTACACTGTTTGCAGGAAACCACAAATACTACCACCAGAGCCGAAATGAGGTAAGCCGTGTCATTTAAATCCACCTTGCAACGCCACCAAAAGATGATTGAAAGCTTGTTTGATTTGGAGCCTCAATTAAATGATTTACTGGCCCTTATCAGCGACTGCGTGCTGAATGACAATAAAGTATTGTTCTTTGGTAATGGCGGCAGCGCTTCTGATGCCCAGCATCTGGCCGCGGAATTTGTCATTCGTTATAAAGAAGATCGCAGACCGCTGGCCGCAATTGCGCTGACCACCGACACATCGATTCTCACCGCACACAGCAACGATTACAGCTTTGAAACTGTGTTTGACCGGCAAATTCAGGCACTGGCCAGACCCGGCGATGTAGCGATTGGTTTATCGACTTCCGGTAACAGCGCCAATGTGATTAACGGCATCAATGCTGCCAAAAATTCCGGTTGTACAACGATTGCTTTTACCGGCCAAAGTGGCGGACAACTCAAAGCCATTGCTGATCATTGTGTCTGTGTCGCCGATACCGAAACCGCCCGGGTGCAGGAAGGCCATATCCTGATTGGCCACTGGTTGTGTGAAGCACTGGACGAGAAACTCAGCAAAGCATGAGTCAAAACATCATCACAGCAGACGTCGTTATTGTTGGCGCCGGCATTGCCGGATTATGGTTGCATAATCGGCTGAGCCAGCTGGGTTATCACTGTCTGCTGCTGGAAAACCAGAAAATTGGTCATGCCCAGACGCTGAGTGCACAAGGCATTATTCATGGCGGCAGCAAATATGCGTTAAATGGCATTTTATCCAACGCCGCACAAACCATCAGCGGTATGCCTGCCCGTTGGAAAGCCTGCCTGCAAGGTAACGGCGAAATCGATTTATCCAAGGTCAATGTGTTTACCGAACATCAACTGCTCTGGTCCACCCAAAGTCTGTCTTCCAAAATGGTGTCGTTTTTTGCCAGCAAAGCGCTGCAAAGCCGGATGCAGAATATTCCCAAATCAGAGCGCAGCGGTTTGTTTGCCCATGAGGGTTTTAAAGGTGCGTTATACCAATTGGACGAACCGGTGCTGGATGTCGGCAGTTTGCTTGAAGCCTTAATCACACCGTATGCCGCAACGATTTTAAAAACGCCTGACAGCACACCGGAATGGAAAAAACAGGATGGCCAAATCACCGCCATGCGGTTTGGCGATGAACTGGAAATTCAGGCACAGCAGTTTGTGCTTACTTCCGGCGAAGGCACGGGTGAATTGTTAGAAAGCCTGCAACTGAGCAAACCCAAAATGCAGAAACGGCCTTTGCAAATGCTGCTCTGCAAAGCCAAAGATCCGGCTAATCCTTTACCGCAGATTTATGCCCACAGTCTCGGCAGTGGCAGCAAACCGATTGCCACCATCAGCAGCCATCCCGATAAAACCGGCAATATCGTCTGGTATCTCGGCGGTAATATCGCTGAAGAAGGAGTCGGCAAAGATCCCGATAAATTGATCGACGAAGCGAGAGCTTTACTTAAACAAATCCTGCCGTGGTTTACCCTGCCGGAACTGGAATGGACGACGCATAACGTCAATCGTGCCGAGCCTAAACAAAGCGGTTTTTCACGTCCCGATAGCGCCTATGTCAGCAGCCATAATAATCTGCATATTGCCTGGCCGACCAAACTCGCTTTGTCACCCGATCTGGCCGATAAAGTTATCGGAGCCCTGGCAAAACAAAAGATGCAAAAAACAGCTCATCCAGAGCAGCATATTTTGCCCTTGGCACAACTGGCTGAACCACTTTGGGATCGGGCATTTACTAAATGAACAAACTGCCTAAAAAAAACATTCCCGGCACCCAACTGAATGTTTCTGTGCTGGGACTCGGCACAGTCAAACTGGGACGCGATAAAGGCGTTAAATACCCCGAAGCGTTTACTATCCCGGATGATCAAGCTGCCCTCGCCTTGCTGCAACAAGCCTGGGATCTGGGCATTAATCTGATCGATACCGCCCCCGCCTACGGCAACAGTGAACAAAGGCTTGGCGAGTTATTACCTCAACTGCCACATGACTGGATTATCTGCTCCAAAGCCGGTGAACAGTTTGATGCCAACAGTAGCGAATCACATTTTGATTTTTCCCGTGATGCAATCATCCGCAGCGTAGAACAAAGCCTGCAACGTCTCAATCGAGAAATGATTGATATCTTGCTGATTCACTCCGACGGCAATGATGTGCCCATCATCGAACAGCATCGGGCGTTGGAAACCCTTAATGAACTTAAACAACAAGGCCTGATTGCTGCCACCGGCATCTCCAGCAAAACCGTCGAAGGCGGCCTGCTCGCCCTGCAACAGTCCGATATTGTCATGGTCACCCATAACCTTGCCTATCAGGACGAACAAATCGTCATTGATACGGCCAACCAGCTCAATAAAGCGATCTTTATCAAAAAAGCGTTTGCCAGTGGGCATTTGCCTGCCAACTCAACCAAAGACAGCGTCAGTGCCAGCTTTGAAATGATCTTTGCTAACCCGGCGGTGGCCAGTGTGGTTGTTGGAACGATTAATCCAGTTCATCTGGCGGATAATGTGGCTAAGGCTATTCAGGCTATTGATAAGTAATTAACCACAGAGACACAGAGGGCACGGAGGGCACGGAGGGCACGGAGGTATTTTTTAATATTTGATCCGCAGATTACGCAGATGGACGCGGATTTAATATTGATAAGTAGTGGGATTTTTTTGGCGGCTATGGTTGAAGTTTATACCCTTCAAAATCTCT
>NZ_MCRI01000053.1 GCF_001720165.1 Methylophaga muralis | reverse complement strand
AGCACTATCTTTTATTGCCTTTACGTTTTATCACGGCTTTTTAAAGATCGCAGATATTCTTGGTCTTAAATAAACTCAACACTGGTTCATCAAATTTATGCTTTGTAAATCTGATAATTTTTAGTGGAGAAGCATAAACGTGTTTAAGCGATTGCGTAAATGGCGGGAAGATCGGCGCATTAAAAAACTGGCTTTCACCACCGAGCAATGGGAGTCTGCCATTGCTGATTGGCCTGTGATGCAGCGTTATCAAGGCGAAGAGCGTGATGCTCTGCGGGAGATGACCTTTCATTTTCTCGCTCGTAAAACATTCCTCTCTGGTGCCGAGTTTCAATTCACCGATGCAATGTGTTTGAAGATTGCCACTATGGCCTGTGTCCCAATTCTGCATCTTAGCTTGGGCTGGTATGACCATTGGCAAACCATTATTATCTACGAGGGCGATTTTGTACCTAATCGCCCTTATCGCACTGAAGATGGTGTTGTTCATGCTAAGAGTCCGGGCCTCAGCGGCGAAGCCTGGGAACAAGGTCCAGTGATTTTATCTTGGCAGGCGATTTGCCAAAGCGGTGCAAAGACGCATCATGCAAAGCCAGTAATGTGGTGATTCATGAGTTAGCACATAAGCTCGATATGTTGCGTGATGGTGCCAATGGTGCGCCACCGATGCATCCCGATATGCGTCCCGGCGAATGGCACGATATCTTTTCAGCAGCGTGGGATCGATTGGAAAATGACTTGCAACATCATCGCTCATTGCCGCTCGATGATTATGCGTTAACCAGTCCGGCAGAATTCTTTGCTGTGTGCAGTGAAACGTTTTTCGAAACTCCCGAAACCATGAAACAAGATATGCCAAAGGTATATGGTTTGTTATGCCAGTTTTATCGCCAGCAGCCATTACCGGTGGCAGCTTCCAAAATGCAGCTTGCCGGGAATAATTGAAGTCCACCCAACTTGATTCGGGCATAGAGTTTACCCTCTGTAATCTTCTCGTCATTGAAGCAACTTAATCTTTAAGTTGATATCGCAATTTCAGGAAGCCCCATGAACGCCGTCTTTGACGCAACCCGCACACAATTGCCCCGTACTCGCCAAGCTTGTGCTGGAGATCTTCTGTCTCACTCTCTAAAAGTAACTCCTGAAACATGTAATCAAGATGTGCAAAACACTTTTGCTCAGAACAAGTCGTTGATCAGTTTGCCAGTGGTAGAGACAGGTCGGGCGATTGGGCTGATTAATCGTAATATTTTTATGTCACATGTTTCCAAGCCTTTTCACCGCGAAATCTATGGTAAGAAAAGCTGCATTGCTTTTATGGATAAGGAACCGCTGCAAGCCGATGAAGCCATGTCTATTGAAGAATTAACATTTAGGGCTGTCGCTTCAGGTGAAAAGGCATTTGCCGATGGCTTTATCATCACCAATCAACACGGTGACTATCTGGGTATGGGGAGAGGGATGGATCTGATGAGCCAGGTTGCTGATATCCAGGCAGAGAAAAATCGTCAGATCCTCCACAGCATTGATTACGCTAGCGTTATTCAACGTGCCATGTTGCGCCAATCGCAAAGCGTCCTTCAGGAAGCATTTCATGATGCCTATATGATTTGGGAGCCAAGAGATGTGGTCGGAGGCGATTTTTACCACTTTTGCCGTTATAACAATGGGTGGTTTGCTGCGATTGCAGATTGTACGGGCCATGGTGTACCCGGCGCTTTTATGACAATGATTGCATCATCTTGCCTGACGCAGGCCTTAGAAATGTACGGGCCAGAAAGTCCAGCACAATTGTTAGCTTGTGTGAATGGAAGTATTAAAAGTCTGTTGGGCCAATTTGCTGATGCTGCCACGCGCCCAGAATCAGATGAGGGGCTTGATGCTGGTTTTATCTGGTTCAATAGTGATAGTAAAACGCTGACATACGCTGGTGCAAAAACCTCGCTTTTCTATATCACGCCGGACGAGGATCAGGTTCAAACTCTGGATGGTGTAAGAATGGGCGTGGGCTATATTGATTCACCTGAAGATTTTCAGTGGAAGAACAGCGAGCTGAAAACACCTGACGACACATTATTTTTTATCACCACGGATGGTTTGATTGACCAAATAGGCGATGCTAAAAAAATCGCTTTTGGCAAACGTCATATTCGAGATACCTTGCATCTCTGCAAACAACAAACAACAAAAGAAATTTGCCAATCACTGCTAGCACAGTTCAATAGTTGGCAAGGCAGTGAGCCCCGTCGTGATGACTTAACCTTTTTCTGTTTTCGAAGCCATTAATCATATGAATATGACTATGTATCATGCCGACCTGATTCAATTTAGTGACATGGCCCGCCGGGGAAATATTCTGTTTTGCTATGTGGGATATTTTTCACAGCATGTTGTAACCGCTATGGCCGAAACCGTTCGTGCCAGACTTGAGTCTTCTGGTGCTGCTGGGCCAACCCGACGCAAACTTTTCTCGTCGTTTGTGGAGTTGTCGCAAAATATTATCCATTACTCAGCCGAAAGTTTGACCCCACCAAGTCAGCTAAGTGATGAAATACGCCGAGGTTCAGTCTGTATTGGTTACCATGACGACCACTATTTTCTGCTTTCATCCAATCCCGTTGCTTCATCTGATGTGGAAACAATTCGCTCGCGTATTGAACCACTTCGCAGTATGTCACTCGAGCAAATAAAACTCGCCTATAAGCAAGCCCTTCGTGAAGAAACGTCCAATCAAAGCAAAGGTGCAGGGCTAGGTTTTCTGACCATCGCACGAGACGCCAGCGCGCCACTGAATTTTGAATTCATTGTTGATCCTGAGAATCCGGAGATCACTTTTTTTTGCATACAAACCAGCATTTAATTACGTATTAAGGATGGAAAATGGACAATCTTTACATTTCGGCATCACCTACCACTCCAGAAGTTTCTCTTCAGTTTGACCAAAACAGGCTTTCAATGCGTGGTGAGTCTTATCCGGAAAATGCCAGCGTTTTCTATCAGCCAATAATTGAAGCAACAATGTCATACCTGCAAAAGTGCAGTAACAAAATGATAGAGGTTAATATTTCACTGGGTTATTTCAACAGCTCCAGCACGAAATACCTTTTCAATTTTTTTGATGCATTGAACAAAGCGGCTGCAGACAATAATCACATCACGCTGAATTGGTACTACGATGATGAAGATGAAACCATTTTGGAGTTTGGGGAAGATCTCAAAGAGGATTTCAGATCACTGGATTATCACAGCTACCCTATAGAAACGGTGTGATTCGTGTTGAGTTAGAGTTCGAGCAAAAGGGGCAGAGTCTGCCCCTTTTGGTTTTGGTAGCGATAGGTTTTTAGTGACTTCATTACATCAGTTTATGGAGTCAAACTAAATCAAGCTGGTTGGCCCCTTAAATCACCTACATATCTTGCATTTGGAGAAATTATATTTCTATAATTCCACGAAATGGAACACTCCCTGTTGTACTGACGGCGAAACAGGGAGGAAAAGCTTGCAAGGAAACATAAATGAGCAAATTTCTATTGAAGAAATCCGCCGTACTGTGCATAGCATTGGTGGGCACGGTCTTAACCTTTTCCGATGAAGCATTTGCCAAAAGTGCCGGCTGTACGCAGTGGACGTTCAGCGGAAATTCAAACGGCGTAAGCGGTTCGAACCTGGCGTTCGAGGTGAACGAGACGGCATCTGTCAGCCTCACCGAAAACAACGGCACCGCGGACACTTACACTTTCATCTATACAGACATTGCCAACGGCAACCAGACAATCACCCGTAACGGAACGATCAATATCGGCGGTACGGTAAATGAAACCATCACCATACCGCGAAATACAACCAGCGGTCGGTTGAATTTGGTGATTAACAGCGGCGGCATGACTGCGGTGACATTGTCATGCGACGAAGCTTCAGACCCCACCCCCGAAACACCACAAAGCAGCAAACCCACCACCTCCTCGGCTGTTGTATCTTCTGTGTCACGTTCCCAGACAACCGTACTGTTACAGAATATCGGTGCACGCCTTTCCGCAGTGAGCACCCCTGCTGACTATGCAACGAGCGGATGGACTTCCGGCCAGGGGAACGGCACAACTGGTCGTGGCTTTGGAAACAACAATGACAATGCTACAAATGCCAATCTTTTCGATGATCCCGCTTATTACCATCGTGCCAACTCAACCACAGGTTATGAAGGCTTACGGCATATCGCCATGATGGCCAGTTTCGACAGCTCAACCGGCGAAGGCATGCACATGCTGGGCCTTGGCCCGAGAGAGCAGGGTAATGCCGGCGGTGCCAGTGGTATTGGTGGTCGCTCCTCTTTTGTGTCTGCATTACCCTTCACAATTTGGGGACACGGATCATATACGTCGTTCGATAACGACTATGTCAGTGGTGCCAATGATAATCGTTATGACGGTGATGTCTGGGGCTACAATGTCGGGCTGGATTACCGACTCGCCGAAAACATGACGGCAGGTCTGTCTCTCGGATATAACGATACCGACCTCAACACATTATTTAATGACGGCTCCTATCAGGAAAAGGGATGGGTTGTTTCGCCCTATGCGATCTACACTCCTGTCAGCGGGTTGGTCATTTCCGCTCAAGCCGGTTTCGGCATCGGTAAAATTGATATCACGCGCGATAACAATGAGGTATCGGGCAAGACGGAATCGGATATCTGGTATGCCTCCGTCAACATGTCCTATCGGGTCATCCCTATTAAATCTCTGTCGGCGGTATCTTTCACCCCGTCCCTGGGCTTTATTGCGGCACGCAAAACGGTTGATGGCTATACCGAAAGCGACAATACCGTCGTTTCGGGAACAACTGCGAACACCCGTCAGATCAGACCGGCCATCGAAGCCGCCTATGATTTCACACCGACCCAAAACCTGACCATTTCACCTTTCCTTGAAACCAGCTTGATTTACGATTTCACCGATGCAATAAATAATGACAAAACCGCATTCACTATTGGTGGCGGTGTGCGGCTGTCTGACAGACTCACCGGGCTGAACGCCGCCCTAGAAGGCAGTTATCTTGCCGGACAAACCGATTACACCCAATACACTATCGGCGGCACAGTCACCTATGGCTTTGACCTTAAGGGAGCCGATGGCCGATCAGTTGGCACCCTCACACCTTTCTTCAACAGCAACCTCAACGAATATGGCAATCAACGCCTCCGCACTGGTTTTGGTTTTGATAACGGATGGCTTATCAGTCAACTTGCGCTTAGCCACATGATGTCAGTCGCCAACGATAACGATGACAACAGTTCCAGTGCGATCGAACTCAGCTTGTCGATGCCTTTTTGAGCTCTAGCGGTAACACCCCCAGTTAAGAGCTCAATGATCAATAGGGTCAGACTCTGACCCCATTGATTCTGCATTGATTACGATGATGAAGATGAAACCATTCTGGAGTTTGGGGAAGATCTCAAAGAGGATTTCAGATCACTGGATTATCACAGCTACCCTATAGAAACGGCGTGATTCGTGTTGAGTAATGTGCTTTTTAAATCGGCAGGTATTTGTGGAATACCTGCTCTGGCTAAATAATCTGGCGAAGCAATCATCACTCGACCTGTTTCCCCGAGACGACGGGCATGCAGGCCACTATCAGGCAGTTATCCAAAACGAATAGTCACATCGACATGGCCGGCATTGACGTTACTAATTTGGTCTGTGACATCTATGTTTACGGTGTTTAGCTAGGATGAAACACATGCATCGACAGCTTTTGTAACGGCAATGCTGGTGTTGTATGGGGAGGGTTTGGTGTTGATAACTATCTGGTCAATCGCTATGCCGATCGTTCGCTTGACTTAATTTTGGTTGTTTCTTAAGTTTTGGTGATTGTGCCGTTGGCTGGGGCGGGTAAAGCTGTTGATGGGCTTATCTTGGTCTTGTGCTTTATATGGGGATGTCAGCAAAGAGACCAACAAGCCTTAGATGCCGTTTATTAATTGTTGAGGTATCAGTCTTTCGGATATTGTCCTGCCTTGATTTGACCTCGCGATAAGTTCACTTTTAGGCAGACAATAAATGCCAGAGCAAAAAACACGGCACACAGCAAAATCGCATTTTGCAAACCGACCAGTGCCTGCATTAAGCCCACACCAACCAAACCAATGATGGCTGCCAGTTTGTGTGATAAACCCCAGAAGCCAAAAAACTCAGCTGCTCTTGGCAATGGGGTTAATTTGCCGACAATAGCGCGACTGGCTGATTGTGTTGCACCGAGACATAAACCAGCCGCCACTGCGACCACCAGAAAGATATCCTGCCGTTCAGCTTGATAACCGAGTGAGTTAATTGCATCAGTAATATTGGGTGTTTGCCAGATTAATAATACCGCCCCAATCCAGAACAGCAGGGTAAATTGATAGGTAAACTGACTGCCGCGACGATCTTCGGCCCAGCCAAAAAATATTGCTCCCAAGGTTGCCGTGACCTGCACGGTGATAAAAGTCAGCACCCGCATTTTTTCATCCCACTGCACCACCTGTGCACCGTAGATAAAGGTGAAAGCGATAATGATGTAAATACCCGACATGGCAAACAATGCCGACAGCAGAAAGATACTTAAATCCTCATACCCGCGAAGATGTTTCAGGCTGCCTTCCAGCCGTTGCCAACCCTGCTGCCAAATACTGATACCACTGATGTGACTGGCTTTGCCACGTTCTTTCAGCAGCAAAAAAGTCGGAATGGCAGCCAGCAGGAAAAATCCCGCTGCAAATGGTCCAACCCAACGCACATTTTCAAAATTTTCCAGGCTGACTTCACCGAGAAACAATAAAGCCAAACCAGTTGCTACTAAGCCACCGACATAGCCCAGTGCCCAGCCAAAACCGGAGATTTTGCCAAGATCTTCTGGCGGTCCCAGATCTGGTAAAAAGCTGGCAATAAACGACTCACCAATGGAATAGGCATAGTTGGAAATTACTATCAGCAACATGCCGAGCAGAATGTAGCCGGGCGCCACAAAATACAGCAGCGCCGTAGCGAATACTGTCACTAAATAACTGATGAACAAAAACTGTTTGCGCCGAGCGGTCAGATCCATCACCGCACCGAAAAAGGGTGCCGTTAAGACCACCAATAAATAACCGGCTGCCAGTGACAAGCTCCACAACAGATTGCCCAGCCGATAGGCATTTTCGGCATCACCAACAATCACCCGGGTAAATAAATCGCCAAACACCACGGTAATAATCAGCAATGTGTAGGCCTGATTGGCAAAATCGAACATTGCCCAGCCGAAAATTTCCTTTTTGTCAGCGCGTGGTTGGCTCATCGTCATTTCGTGTGTTGGAAAAATGCCGACTATATCATCAAAGTGACGAGTAGCGGTTTACATACAAGTTCAATGTTTATTTGTTGATAGGTATAGAAATTGCTTTGACCGTATTTGAAGTTGATTCTTTGCCAATTATTGCTTCGGGTCTATGACATTTCCTGGAGGCGAAATGGATATACACGACGAGGACAGTCATGATTGACATTACTAATAACACAACGCTTTACAATAGTCGGCTTGCCACTACTACGATAAACCAGTATCAAGCTGTTACAGACACGACCAGCACAACAACGCCCCCGAGTCCTACTACCACCACTGTTTCGAATCTGGCTCGTCAGTTGAGTGAAGCGGCAAATCTTGCCGAAACACGAGACGCCAGCCTCAGTCGCAATGAACTTGCTCACAAAGCCAAAACTCTGATCGATCAGCTCATTGGCAATAGCTACGATAATAATAAGCTCCAGCACGACAATGAGGTTCCCAACACCGACGACCCAGAGTTGCTGGCACGCGCTAAACAAGCTACCGATTTCGTCAATGGCATGGGGAGTAATCCCTTCAAGGGCATGTCACGAGATCAATTATCCCTGATTGCTTACGATGAAAGTGGCAGTTTCACCATCAATGAACGGCGTGCAGCATGGCTGGAATCCTATGACCAGGAAGAGGTCTGGCGAAGAAAGGTCGTGGCCCAGGCAACGGACGAATATAACCGCACCGGCAAGCTCACTAACTTCTTTACCGAGGTGCTTAACCACTACAAAGAGCTCCCGGCGATTGAGCAATCACAATATCCAGAGGACTATGAGTCTCAGCTTCAGCAATGGATTGATCTTGATTTCAATTACATTACTCATCAGGCTGAAGGGAAAGGCTCCAATCCGACCAGTTTGATCGAGATGTTAATGGCTCAAGGAGCCTATGCCAATAAAGACGCTGCCAAGACTGAATCAGATAATGTAGAGGTGATGTAAAAATCGCACTAAAGTAATTTAAAGATACTAAAATCATATCGTTATCCAGTGTAAGGAAGAGTCATTTTTGAAGCCAGTAATACAGCAAGAAACCACAGGATGTGGCATTGCGGCAGTAGCTAATATCCTTGGGAAAAGCTATTTAGAAATGAAAGTTATCGCCAACGCAATGGGGATTTATGCTGAAGACCAATCGCTATGGTCTGACACACAATATGTGAGGCAGATGTTGGCACTGAGCGGAATTGAGACTGCTGCCGATGAAATTGCTTTTGAATCATGGGAAGCGTTACCGGATTTAGCCTTATTAGCTATTAAACATCATCAGCAAGAGGGCAAAAACTTCTGGCACTGGGTGGTTTTCACGCGCGAAAATGGCGAAGCAGTTGTACTGGATTCGGCAAGCTATCTGCCAGCTAATATGAGAACCGACTTTGATGCCATGCAGCCGAAGTGGTTTATTGAGGTAAAGAATGCAAAACTAGTGCAATAACGTCATTATTTTGTTCAAGCCAGCATCTTTAAATATTTTTATAAGAGTAAGTATCCAATGAAAAAAATCGAATATTATTTCGAGCAATTTTTGTGGAAATCACGATTTTTAGTCTTAATCGCAGTGGTTTCAAGCTTGATTGGATCATTGGTTTTGTTTGTTGTGGGGACGATGGATATATTAAAAGTAGGATTTTCCGCAGTGAATTATTATTTGGGGCGGAGTGAACAGGACATTCACGAGTTCATTGTCACCGATATCATCCTTGCCATTGATATTTATCTGGTAGCGGTCGTACTGCTTATGTTTGGTGCAGGTGTATACAGACTGTTTATTTCCCCTATTGATCAGTCTGAGGAAAATGGCGTCGCTCATCCATTCAATATACAAACCTTTGATGAGTTGAAAGATAAAATTGTCAGAGTGGTTATTCTGGCAGTGATAATTGAGTTTTTCAGAGCAGTAGTGGATATCCAGTTCATCACTCCACTTGATGCAATTTACCTGGCCCTGTCCGTTCTGGCTTTGGCAGCGTCTGTTTATCTGATGAATATGAATCAGGGAAAGAAAACAGAGGTCGATAAAAAATAGCTTTTTTACCTAATTGCAGAACCACACATAAGGCAAAAGTAACCGAATCATGAAACAAACCGGAACGATTAATTACCTTGAAATGCCATCGCGAGATCTCGACGTGACTAAGCAATTTTTTAGTGAAGCATTCGGCTGGTCTTTTGTGGATTATGGCCCTGAGTATGTTGCCATTGAGAATGCCGGGCTGGATGGTGGATTTTTTAAATCTGACTTGGTGGCGACAACTGCTAATGGAAGTGTACTGGTTGTGCTTTATAGTTATGAGCTGGAAAATACGGTCGAGAAAGTCAAAAACGCAGGCGGTAAAATCACCCAGGATATCTTCTCATTCCCCGGTGGTCGTCGGTTTCATTTTACTGATCCGAATGGCAATGAATATGCGGTTTGGTCTGAGTAAACTTCTGTTGTGACGCGCTCCCACGCGGAGCATGGGAACGAGTTATAAGCTAAAAAGGGCAAAGATTATGTCTTTGTTCTTTTTTTTGTTCCTTTGTTTGCATTCGGTCAGTTTCAAACTTATTGATTAAGCATAGAGATGTGCAGTTAGTTAGCTCGATTTGGTCGTGCATCAAATTTTCGTTAGTAATAACTAAATCATAAATCAATGTGTGAACTGGTACCTGGACCTG
>NZ_MCRI01000052.1 GCF_001720165.1 Methylophaga muralis | reverse complement strand
TATGTTATGAGTTACAGATAGAGAATTCAGAGGTAGCTTTTTGTGATTTTCAACGCACCTTATTGTCTTTTTCTGCGTACATTTTCTTATCAGAGGCGGCTAAAAGATCATTAATATCTATATGCTCTTCTACTAACGTATTGGTATATCCAACGCTGTATTCAATATCATAGCCGCGTGCAGCTTCTTCATTGTAGGCCGTAATTTCTGCTTTGAATCGTTCAATTACTTTTTCAGTATTTTCAGCATCAACATCCATCATTAATACTGCAAATTCATCTCCACCTAAACGGCCGAAAACATCAGATTCACGAAAAACTTTTCGTAGCGTATTGGCAAATACTATGAGAGCTCTATCACCTTCAGCGTGACCAAATTTATCGTTAATAGGCTTAAATTTATTTAAATCAAACAGCAGGATGGATACGGGTAACGCCTTGCGTTTACAGACACTTAAACTGTGTTTTGCCAAGTCTTTAAAACCACGGCGATTGGAGATTAAGGTTAGATCATCCAGGGTTGCTAATTGCAATGCTGCAATTTCCTGTTCGGCCATAACCCCAAGGTCTCTCAATAATTGCAAATCTTCAGGATCAAATTCTCTGGGTTGATCATCAATAATGCAGAGTGTACCAAGGGCGCTACCATTACCCACTTTTAACGGATAACCGGCATAAAAACGGATATTGGGATTTTCAGTGACTAAGGGATTATCTTTAAAACGATGATCCTCAAAGGTGTCTTCGACGACAAACACATCATTGCCTAAAATGGCGTGTCCACAAAACGAGATTTCCCTTGGCGTTTCATCAGGAAGTTCATTTTCGGATGCTTTTGATTTAAACCACTGACGACCATCATCAATTAAACTTAATACAGAAATATCCACGCCGAACATGCGTTTTGCCATGCGTGTAAGTCGGTCAAATCTTTCTTCCGGAGCCGAGTCTAGAATTTTAAGCGCTCTTAGCTTTTCCATTCTTTGTTTTTCGTCTTCGGGTAGTAAGGGCGAAATCATGAATTCTCTCCAACAGGTACTCTGTGTGCATTGCGAACATTTATGTCTTTATTAATGAGGTTCATGCAATGCAAATAACAACAACTTTCCAGAATTAAAATTAAATCTGTTATTTTTAAGCGATTAAACAAATGTAGTGACAACGAGCTGATTAGCGCAATCAGCATCATGATTAGTCTTCGATCAATTGATACCCATCACGAATCGTTATTTCAGTGCCTTTGGGCTGTCTTTCAAGCACCATACTGTTTTCACCGATTGAGATTTTGAAACTTTCCCGTGTCACGTCTGAAACGATGTATTGAGTTTGATCAAGCAACAGTTTATTCGCCTCTAATCGAGTAATACTGTCATCAGTCTGTGACAAGTACATCATGTTTTCATCGTAATAAGACACTAGCTCAGAAACAGTTTCTAAGCCTTGTTCGCTCATGGTGAAGGTTAATGCAAATGTGTATTGGCCCTGATTTCCAATCCAGGTTGTGTCAGTCAACATTGCGTAATCAATACCGCGAGTCAGTATAAGTTCATCACTTTGAAGATGATTCTCACCTTCAACTGTGAGCGTATCTGTAGGTAAATCCTGATCTGAACTGAGCTTAATAATTTGATCGCTGCTTTTATATTGATAATCAGCCGTCGTGAGATCATCTCCCTGAATGATTTTCAGCGTCCCATCCGTCTGGAACTCATAACTCACGCTACCATCCGAACTGATAAATCTGCCCTCAAATTCATCGTAACCACAGCCAGAAAGTATAAGAGGGAAGATAAAAGCCATCAGCCAGACAAGGTGTTTCATAGAGGTGGATTTCCTACGTAGTTCGATCAATATTGTGGTGAGGATACCTTTAAAATGGAGAGACGCAAAATCAAGCCGTTGATATTGCATCAATGGCAGGTTAACTCCATGACAAACTTATTTGGCTAACTCTGATTTTTCTGCATGATTTCTAAAACTGTTTGCAATCTATTGGCTAATTCCTGATCGTTAAGTGACAGCGCGCCATCAATTCCCGAACGAGCTCGTTCGGGAATTGATGGGGGATGAGTCCGTTGCCATATCAACGCTTTGTCCGGTTTCCACTGATATTTTCATTGTCATGATTAGTAAAGGGGAGCTTTCATCCAAAGTCATTTTTCCACTGCGAATTTGGCTATTCATCCAATCAAACATCTCTTGCCGAGTCATGTTTGTAAAATCAGCTTGATCACGGTCTTTAGAATCAATCGCATGGGTTTGCTTAGCTTGTTCAGTTTGAGCGTGCATGATATCGGCGAAAGATACTGGGTCGTTATACATATTACTGTTCAGCTTTTGGCTGCTTTGGCTGAGGTTTTGCTGATTGACTACATTATTAATGATCATGGTTGAATCCATTCCTATGTTTTAAGAGAGACAGCCTGATATAAAGCAAAACATGTTCCATGAGCAGAATGCTAACGATAGTAATGAGTGCAGCAGAATTTGTTTTCAGACAAGGCAATTTTTGCCGTCGATATGGCAATCAATTGCCATATCAGCAGAAACAACTGTCCAATAATTAACGTTCAGTTATATACAAATTGCTGGAGAAATAACTCTCGGAATAAAAGATATAAAAAAGCCGGACCATGGTCCGGCTTTTTCACATAACAACGAGCACTAAATCAACTGTATTCCGCCACCAAAACTGCGGTAAATCTCAACTAAGCGGATAAAGCTTTGCTGCTGCAGTTGAGCCAGTTGATCGCGGCTACGTAGCAGTTCGCGCTCGGAGTCGAGCAGATCGAGGAATTCGCCAGTGCCGGCGTTATAGCGCTCACGGGAAATAGCTACCGCTTTGTTACTGGCCTGCCACTGCAATTCAGTACTTAACTGCTGCTCACGACTCAAGTTGTAACTATTGAGAGCCAATTGCATTTCATTAATAGCGTTAAACACTTGCTGTTCAAACTCAGCTAGCGCCATTTGAGAACTAGCTTCAGCCTGACGGATACGTGCTTTCACTGATCCTAAATCAGCGGCCTGCCAGCTTAAACTGGGGGAAACCGCCCAGCTTTTAGTATCACTACCTAGCGATAAACCCGGGCCAGATAAAAAGCCTAAAAAACCGCTTATCGATACATTAGGGTATAAATCGGCAGTAGCCACACCAATCTCTGCAGTTCGGGCAGCCAATAATCGCTCGCTGCTTGCCACATCAGCGCGATAACGCAGGTAGTTTTCACCTTCAACAACGGCTACGGGTTTTTTTAACTGCGGTAAACGGGGCATATCATCAAGTTCCAGCTGGCCGGGCCGCTGTGCTAATAAAGCTGACAAAGTAGCATCTGCGGTTAACAGTGCAACACGATATGCAGGTATCGCAGCATTCACTTGATGCATTTGCACATCTATTTGTGCCAGCTCCAGTTCGGAAGCCATACCGGCCTCCAACCTGGCCATAACAATGGCACGGCTTTGCTGCAGATTTTGTAAGTTTTGTTCTGCCACGACCAAACGCAATTGGGCACCACGGTATTCACCGTAACTGGTTGCCACCTGGCTAATTAACTGTACCTGAGCGTCGTGCCATAAAATATCAGCCTGATGCGCCTGAGCCTCAGAAGCTTCAGTGGCACGGCGTAATTTGCCAAACAAATCTAAATCCCAGCTTAAATTAGCGCCGGTGCTATAGCCTCGGATAATCACACTGTCATTAGTTGGCTGCAGCACAGCGTTTTCACTGGCTTGATAGCCCGCGTCCAAAGTGCCTTTTGGCAGAATGTCATTATCAGCATCTTGAAACACAGCATAAGCCCTGTCGACATTGGCTCTGGCTTGAGCCAATGTTCGGTTTTCGTTCAAGGCCCGTTGTATCAGCCGATTCAGCGATTCATCATCAAAGGCTTGCCACCAGTTTTGTGTCAGTTCTGCCTGTTGATACGGGCTGCTGACGTTGATATCGGCCACTTTTGCAGGGGCCTGATATTCAGGCCCTACAGCACAAGCGCTTAATGACATCACCAATACAGCAATTGTCGTAAGTTTGTGTGTGTTACGCATGGTTAGTCTCCGCCTTATCATTTATTGCAGTTGACGATGGCAGCGCTTTTTTCTCGCCACGTTTGGCCAGCATGTAATAAAACAGCGGCGTTAAGATTAAGCCAAAGAAGGTGACACCAATCATGCCGGAGAACACGGCCACCCCCATGGCTTGGCGCATTTCGGCACCTGCACCAGTGGAAAACACCATGGGTACTACGCCCATAATAAAGGCGATAGAGGTCATCAAAATCGGCCGTAACCGCAAGCGGCCTGCTTCCAAAATGGCTTCCATCGCACTCATGCCATGGTCCTGCAGTTCTTTGGCGAACTCGACGATTAAAATGGCATTTTTGGTGGCGAGCCCGACCAGGACTATTAGCCCTATCTGAGTGAGGATATTGTTATCCCCGCCATAGATTAAAACGCCGCTCAGTGCTGACAATAATGTCATCGGAATGATCAGAATAATGGCCAGCGGTAGGCTTAAGCTTTCGTACTGTGCTGCCAATACCATAAATACCAGCATAATCACCAAAGGATAGATAAATACTCCGGCGTTACCGGCCAGAATTTGCTGGTAAGTCAGCTCAGTCCATTCATAGGTCATCCCGTTGGGTAACGTTTCTGCCAGTATTTTCTCAATCGCTGCCTGAGCTTCACCTGTACTGTAACCCGGTGCTGGACCACCATTAATTTCAGCGGTGGTAAAACCGTTGTAATGCATGACTCTGTCTGGACCCGCTGTATCAGTAACATTGATAAAGGAACCCAGTGGAACCATCTCACCACTACCATTACGTACCTTTAACTGGCTAATTTGCGACGCACTCTGACGGAACTGCTCGTCAGCCTGCATATTCACCTGATAGGTACGGCCAAACTGGTTGAAATCATTGACATACACCGAGCCCATATAAGCCTGCAGCGTTTGAAATATCTCATCCAGCGACACATTTTGCTGTTTGGCTTTAGTGCGATCGATATCCAGATCCAGCTGTGGCACATTGACCTGATAGCTGGAGAAAATGCCGGTCAGCTCAGGCGTGGCCCAGGCTTTTTGCATTACCTGCATAGTCACGTTGTATAGCTCTTCGTAACCGTGACTGGCGCGGTCTTGTATTTGCAACCTGAATCCGCCAATGGTGCCAAGCCCCTGTACAGGTGGAGGAGGGAATATGGCAATAAAGGCATCTTCAATACCGGCAAATTTCTGGTTCAACGCTGCAGCTATCGCATCGGCCGACATTGATGGATCGTTACGCTCATTAAAATCGCTTAAGGTCGTAAAGACGATGCCGGAGTTGGGGCTGTTGGTAAAACCGTTAATATTCAGTCCGGGGAAAGCAACGGAACTGATTACGCCAGGTTGTTCAAGTGCAATACTCGACATTTCCTTAATGACTGAATCGGTGCGTTCCAATGACGCAGCATCTGGCAATTGTGCAAACGCCACAAGGTATTGCTTATCCTGGCCTGGTACATATCCGGATGGGGTAGTGGCAAACTGCATACCCGTTAACCCCAACAGTGCGATATACATAATGCCAACCAGCGCCCCAAAGCGGATCACCTTTTTCACTAACCAGCCATAGCCTTTGGATAGACGAGCAAAGAAGCGATTAAACGGACCAAATAACCAACCTCCTAAGAGTTTGTCCATGGCACGTGTTAACAGATCTTTTTTCTCGCCTGGTGCTTTTAACAATAGCGCCGACAGGGCAGGGCTGAGGGTTAACGAGTTAATCGCCGAGATAAAGGTAGAAATCGTAATGGTTAAGGCAAACTGCTTATAAAACTGCCCGGTTAAGCCTGACATAAAGGCGGTAGGAATAAACACAGCTGCCAGAACCAAAGTAGTAGCAACAATAGGCCCGGTGACTTCTGTCATGGCTTTTTGTGTAGCGGCAATTGGCGTTAAACCTTCCCGGATATTACGCTCTACGTTTTCCACCACCACGATGGCATCATCGACGACGATACCGATGGCTAATACCAAACCAAATAACGATAAGGCATTAAGCGAAAAGCCGAGCAGATGCATAAAGCAAACGTACCGATCAACGAGACAGGTACTGCCACCAGAGGAATAATGGATGCACGCCAGGTTTGTAAAAATAGCACTACCACCAGTACTACTAAGACCAATGCTTCAAGCAGCGTTTTTATTACCGCCTCAATAGAACCACGAACAAACACCGTGGGGTCATAAACAATGTCGTAGGCTAAACCATCTGGAAAGCTTTTCGATAGCTCTGCCATTTTGGCGCGTACATCGTCAGAGATTTGAATTGCGTTAGAACCAGAGGCCTGAAAAATAGGGATAGCCACGGCGTCTTTGTTATTTAATAACGATCGTAAGGCATAGGTCGAGGCGCCCAATTCAATACGAGCAACATCTTTTAAGTAACTGACCTCACCGTTGTCACCGACCTTGATAATAATATTGCCAAACTCTTCCTCGGTAGATAAACGGCCTTTAACATTGATCAGTAATTGAAACTCAGCTTCACCACTAGGCTGAGCACCTAAACTACCCGCTGCCGCCTGCTGGTTTTGCTCACGGATCGCAGCAGTAATTTGCGCTGGGGATAAACCAAGAGCCGCCACTTTATTGGGATCCAGCCAGATCCGCATACTGTAATCACCAGCACCGAACAGCTCTACATTACCCACACCATTAACACGCGCCAACTCGTCTTTAACATTCAACAGCGCATAGTTAGATAGATAGAGCATGTCGTACCGATCGTCCGGCGAGCTTAAATGCACCACCATGGTTAAATCGGGCGATGATTTCTCGGTGACAACCCCTAAGCGTTGTACTTCTTGTGGTAAACGTGGCATTGCCCGATCGACTCGTGCCTGCACTTGCGTTTGGGCTAAATCAACATCGGTCCCAATGGCAAATGTCACAGTGAGTGTCATGCGGCCATCTGAGGTGGATTGAGATGACATATAAAGCATCTCTTCCACACCGTTAATTTCCTGCTCCAATGGTGAAGCCACTGTTTCAGCAATCACTTTAGGGTTGGCACCAGGGTAATTGGCTGTTACGACGACAGTAGGGGGAACCACTTCAGGATATTCAGTGATTGGCAATTGCCAAACTGCGATAGCACCGGTAATTAAAAAGAACAGTGAAATAACGGCCGCAAAAATGGGGCGTTTAATAAAAAATTGCGAGAACATGACGTTATCCTTAACCTTTATCTGCTGAACTTACTGTCTCTGCAGTCAGTGCGGTGCTGGTTTTATCCAGCAGTTGTTGATTTTTACGTAAACCGGCTAATTGATCATCGGTTGCCATATTCACCAGTTTGGGTGCTATCTGAATATTCGGCATCACGCGTTGTAAGCCGTTAACAACAATTTTATCTGTTGCCGTTAAACCTTCACGCACAATACGCAGCCCGTTAACCTTTTCACCAAGCTTAACCGCGCGATACTCCAACTGATTTTCAGCATTTACCACCAACACATACTTGTTATTCAGATCGGTGCCAATGGCTTTTTCATCAATCAGAATGCCCTGATATGAGTCACTACCAACCAGTTTGATACGAGCAAATAAGCCTGGTAACAGTTTGTTGTCGCTGTTGGCAAAACTGGCACGGATGCGGATAGTGCCGGTTTGCTGATTCACACTATTGTCGACAAAATCAATATTCCCCGTGTGTTGGTAATTGCTGTCGTCGGCCAGCGCCATATAAACAGGATTTGCTGTGGCATCACGGGTATCTGCTCGTTTACCGTCCTCGCTCAGGCGAAGATATTTCAGGTAACTTTGCTCATCGACATCAAAATAAGCGTACATTTTTTCGGTCGATACCAAGCTGGTTAACTGACTTTGACCTGCATTGACATAGTTACCCACTGTTATCTGTGCATAAGACACCCGACCACTGATAGGCGCGGTGATACGGGTGTAACTTAGATCCAATTCAGCGCGATGTAGAGCCGCTTTAACAGAGGCAACGTTTGCAGCGGTTTGCTGTTTACGGGCTAAACGGGTATCAAGCAGCTCCTCAGAAATCGCGCGTGCAACACTCAGCTTTTCCGCTCGGATGTATTCGTTTTCAGCCAGTGCTAACGCGCTCTGTGCGCTTTGTAGTTCGGCTTTGAGTCTGGCGACTTCAGCCGCAAAAGGCTGTGGATCAATTTGCACTAATAAATCGCCCTTATTCACCAAAGCACCTTCAGTGAAATGTACTTGTTCGATATAACCGGATACTCGTGGCACCAGATTGACTGTTTCCGGTGCTTGTAAACGACCAGTAAATTCATCCCATTCGGTTATTCGCTCACTTACGACTTGTGCCACACTGACTTCAGGTGCGGGCGGCGCTTCTGCTTGATTAGCCGCTTCTGGATTACCACATGCGGACAAGACCATCGCTGCAATGCTCCCCAGCAAAAATAATCTTAAGGTGTTTCCTGTGTTCATTATGTGGTTCTCCTTGAGTTTCTGGTTGGAAACGGGTTTTTAGTAAATTTATGATTCTGCAACTTACATACGATTCGTATGTCAGATGGCGTACGAATCGTATGTATAATTGCCTTAAATTTAGTGCGGAATTACTTGTTCATACGCGACGTATGTGATGTATAGTATTTCGCATACGCACTGTATGTCAACTCACATGCAATACGTATGTAAAAGAATTGGAGAAAAAAATGGCGCAAAGACGTGAAGATATGATTGCCGAAACCCAGGCTAAGCTCATTAAATCTGCGAGAGAATCTTTTGCTCAACATGGATTCGCGGAAAGTTGTATGGATGATCTTACGGCAGAAGCCGGATTAACACGCGGCGCGCTGTATCATCATTTCGGTGGTAAGAAAGGCTTACTGAAAGCTGTCATTCAACAGATAGAAGAGGAAATGACCACACGACTTTCAGCGATAAAGTCGCAAGGCCCAACCACATGGGATGCGTTTATTAATGGCTCAATCGCTTATCTCAATATGGCATGTGAACCGGAAATTCAGCGCATCACGCTTTTGGATGGTCCTGCTGTATTAGGTGATCCTTCGCAGTGGCCACGTAAAAACTGTTGTATTCGTAATACTCAGCTCAGTATTGAAAAGCTGATGGAAGAGGGTGTTTTGCGAGAAGTTGACTCACTGGCAATGGCACGACTGATTAATGGTGCTTTGTTTGGCGCATCTTTATGGATTGCTAATGCAGAGGATCCCCATGCTGCATCAATCAAAGCGGTTGATGCATTTTTGACGTTGGCTTCGGGTTTGTTAAAGTCGAACACTGCATAAGCCAATACATCGCTTCAACATGATTTTGATCAATAGAAAGAATTAAATGTAGGTTGGGCTGAATGTTTGAAGCCCAACCCGTGAAACACCAGAATTGTTGGGCTTCGTGCCTCAGCCCAACCTAGCATGGCTACGGTATCACCAATTATTCGGCGGGCTTATAACCAAACAACTGCTGCGTTTTGATTTTCTCAGCCACGACTTCGGGGACTAAGTTTTCCCAACCTGGTTCGTTACTGGTAATCATTTTCAATACATCCGGTGAAAAGATGTGCAGATATTCTTCGTTAAATGCTTCAATCTGTTGAATATGTTCACCTTCTTTCAGATATTCGTAGAGATATTTTTGTTTTGCATCGACGTTGAGATTGTCTACCTTGAATAATGTGTTGGTTGCCGCGTCTTTATAAGGATAGATATAGAGTTTGACGTTATTTTTAAATAACCGGCCAAAGCCTTCCAAAATACCGCCATGCAAAGTGGTGTAGTAGCGATCGTGAAACAGCTCTATCAAACTGTGAGCCCCCATGGTGATCCCGATACGACGATTGGTGTAACGGGACAGATAAGTAGCTAACCGATAATACTCTGGATAGTCCGAAATCATCACCGTATGACCTGTTGCCTCCAACACATCAGCACGACTGATAAAATCTTCCAGATCAATACTGTCATTGCCATCAAGCAGATTATGCATGGTGATTTCCATAATGGAGATCGTCTCATCCGGAGCCGAGTCATCTTCGGCTTCAAACTGTTTTCTGGCTGCATTCAACATATCAATATTGACGTGGGTGACAGGGCGGAAACGGCCTCTTTCGACTAATACATTCTTCTTACGCAGATGCTCTGAGGGCTGTAGCACCCGACCATCCGCTGAAAACATCGCAGCATTACTTAAGCCCAGTTGTACCAGTCTCAAACTGATAACACGGTTATCAACATGCAAGAAAGCATCACCATGTAAGTCCACCATATCGACTTCAATTCGATCTGTGGTCAGATTATCCAGCAATGATTTTACTAACAGGTCCGGATTATGGCTCAGGTGAAATGCACCATGAACCAGATTCACCCCGAGAATGCCCAGAGCTTCTTGTTGCAGTGCATTTTCATGATCGAGCATTCGCACGTGAATAATGATTTCGCTATGCGCTGCGTGAGGTTCGGTCTGAAAACGAATGCCTAACCAGCCATGGCATTCATTAGTACCATGATAATTACGTGCCGACACGGTATTGGCAAAGGCAAAAAAAGCAGTGTTATCGCCACGCTGTTCGCTTAAACATTCCACGATTAAGTTATATTCATGGTCCAGCATGTCTTCCAGACGCTCACGGGAAACATAGCGGGCGGCTTTGCCATAAATATCATCGCTGACTTTCATATCATAAGCCGAGATACTTTTGGCAATCGTGCCCGCCGCACCTCCTACCCGAAAGAACCAGCGAACAACTTCCTGACCGGCACCAATTTCAGCAAAAGATCCATAACGAAGGGCATCAAGGTTTACTTCAAGCGCCTTGGCGCCAGTCGATAAGATTTTATTTTCCATAATCACTCTTAGTTTGTTTGGGTGTGTTACTGCTGCGCTGGGGAGTCTGACAACAGCAAAGTTGATGTGTTTCGATTGTAACGTCTTTGAGCTTGAACTCAAATGCGGGTTGAGAGAATTTCTATTTAGTCGAGCTGATATTTCTTTATTCAACCTAAGAATATTAATCATCAGTAAAAAGTTCTTTCGTTAATGAACTTTTTATAGAGATCACTCCATTTCTATTGCTAACAATATTTCTCGTATCAAGCTACGCCTTATATATATGGCGATCTAGCACTTTAAAAATGCCTTTGGCACACGCATTGCAGCAATCCCTAAGCAAACGTAACCTAAACGATAGCTTTA
>NZ_MCRI01000051.1 GCF_001720165.1 Methylophaga muralis | reverse complement strand
GTCAGGCTTACCAAGATACGTTAGTTAAGGCGAATATCAATTCCAAGAACCTACTGGCAATCAAAACTTGTTAAACCTTTCTACTTAGAGGTCTGTTTCAGGCTAACGCTAACCTTGCCTTTAGTTAATGAAACCTTGTTTTGTAACAATCCGAAAAAGGGAGGATTATTACTTCTTTTGTATGGTTAGAGTTCTAACTATGCAGGGGATGTCGTTTCAGCCTGAGACTTGTTGCGTGGTAGCAGCTTCATTTATCTCATGCATATCAACCACAAATCTATATTGCTTTCCATAATGCAGGATAACTTCTTTCTGTCCACGCTTAAGGATTTTGACCTCTATCCGAATATCACTGAAACCGTCATGAGCTAAAACATCATCAATCAGTTCCATCAATTTTAATTTGAGAAGTTTTGTAGTGGTTTGTGGCATTACATTGCTTGTCATCAATTCCAGCTCAGTTTTATATTTGTGAGTGGATAGTAGGCAAAGAGGAAAATATCCCATATAGGAGAAATTCCTTATTTTTTAAAAGCTGCTGTCTGCACGCAAAAATACAAAGCTAAACAATTGTTTTTAAATGACTTTAAAGGTTAAAGCTCAATTTGTTTTTTTTGTTGAGAAATACTCAACAATGAGTGCATCAATTTACGAATAGATGAGGTATCACGCGAAGCAAATAAAAAGGAATTCCTCCTATATGCGGCATAGCAGCAGATGACTATGATTGGCTCCAACAGCTTGCTAATGAAATTCTCTCGGGGCTCAACCCTGAACTAGTTGCTTACTGTAGCCTTAAAGTTTGTTACCTCTTCAGATTGGTCATGCGATCTGATTAACCGTGGATAGACCTATCCACGGTTTTTTTTGCTTTGATTTTGCGATATACCGCAGGAGATCTTGAGGCTAGAACATACCCAATTGTAACTGGGCAGCTTCACTCATCTGATCACGGGTCCAAGGTGGATCCCAGACCAGTTCAACATGTACTTTATTAACGCCATCAATACTGCTGATCTTGTTTTCCACATCACCAGGAAACGTCTGTGCGACTGGGCATCCCGGCGCCGTTAAGGTCATTTTGATAACCACATTTCCAGAAGCACTGACGTCAATTTCATAAATCAATCCCAGTTCATATATATTGACGGGGATTTCAGGATCGAAGATGGTTTTCAGCATCTCAATCACATCTTCTTTCAAGTCTTCTTCGGTAAAAGGTTGTACCTGATTATCATTCATAAAATTACTCAGTGCTAATCGAAATATCGTGCTCGCTATCTATTGCTGCATGCACGGTATGCCAGGATAAAGTCGCGCATTTTACCCGCGCCGGAAACTCTTTGACACCACTTAAAACTTCCAGTTTGCCTAACAGGTTACGATCGGTTTCTTCACCAGTCATTGATTTATGAACTTGTTCATAAATAGCCTGAGCTTCCTCGATGGTTTTGCCTTTTAATGCTTCAGTCATCAACGATGCTGAGGCCATTGAAATGGCACAGCCACTGCCTTTGAAACTGACATCTTCAATTACATCACCCTCGAGCTTGACGTAAACCACCAGCTTGTCACCACATAACGGGTTATTGCCATGCGCCAAATGATTGGCCTGATCAATCTCGCGAAAGTTTCTTGGGCGTTTGTTGTGATCCATGATCACTTGCTGGTATAGCTCTCTTAAATCACTCATCAGGCAAAAAGCTCCTGTGTTTTTTGTATCGCGTTAATCAATGCGTCAATTTCTTCTTCAGAGTTATAAAACGCAAATGATGCACGAGCAGTTGCCGGAATATCGTAAAACTCCATTACCGGTTGAGCACAGTGATGTCCAGTACGGATAGCCACGCCTTGCTGATCAAAAATAGTCCCAACATCATGCGGATGCACGCCTTCAATCATAAAAGAGATGACCGCAGCTTTTTCGGGGGCTGTTCCAATAATGGTAACACCTGATAAAGCCTCAATTTTACGTGTGGCGATCTCCAGCAGGTGATGTTCCTGAGCGGCAATATTATCGATACCAATTTGCCACATATAATCTATCGCCGCACCGAGGCCGATAACACCAGCAATATGCGGTGTACCTGCTTCAAACTTGGCTGGCAGTTCGTTGTAGATGGTTTTCTCAAAACTTACCGACAGAATCATGTCACCACCACCTTGATAAGGTGGCATGGCATTCAGCAGTTCTTCACGCCCGTAAAGCGCACCGATACCGGTAGGCGCAAACATCTTATGACCGGAAAACACATAAAAATCACAATCCAAATCTTTAACATCAACAGTCATATGCGGCACTGCCTGTGCCCCGTCAATTAATACCGGGATATCTTTGGCGTGTGATTTGGCAATCATGGCTTTGACAGGATTTATAGTGCCTAGAGCATTGGATACCTGTCCAATGGCCAGAATCCTGGTTCGCTCTGTAAGCATCTCATCAAAGTCGGTTAAATCCAGTTCCCCGCTTTGTGTCATCGGAATAACTTTCAGTTTGGCACCGGTCTGTTCACACAATATTTGCCACGGTACGATATTGGCGTGATGTTCAAGATGACTGATCAGGATTTCATCACCAGCTTGCAGCTTTGGTCTGACAAAACTTTGTGCTACCAGATTGATAGCTTCGGTCGCACCGCGGGTAAAGATAATCTCTTTATCCGAATTGGCATTTAAAAACTGCCTTACTTTGCCTCGCGCAGCTTCGTACATATCTGTCGAACGCTGACTCAGCTTGTGCACTCCACGGTGAATATTGGCATTATCGTGAAGATAATAATGACTGACCGCATCAATCACCTGGCGAGGTTTTTGGCTGGTTGCCGCATTATCCAGATACACCAATGGATAACCATTAATTTCCTGATGCAGAATTGGAAAATCCGCACGGATGGCATTAATGTTCAAGTTACTCATGATTACCACCTTTCGGTAGGCGTTTTTCAATCACTGCAGTAATGGATTTTTTCAGCTCCTGATTCGATATACGTTCAATCACATCAACTGCAAAAGCAAACGTCAGCAAACTGCGGGCGCTGATTTCATCCAGACCACGGGCACGCAGGAAAAACAATTGATCTTCGTTGATTTGACCGACAGCACTACCATGTCCGCATTTCACATCATCGGCATAGATTTCCATTTCTGGCTTGGTGTCAATTTCACAACCACGTGACAACAGTAAGTTGCGATTACTTTGGTTGGCATCGGTTTTCTGTGCATCTTTATGCACTATCACTTTACCGTTAAAGACTGCATGGCTTTGTTGATCTAAAACGCCTTTATACATTTCATCGCTGGTAGTGTTTGGAACCGCATGATCAATTCGCGTATGGTTATCGACATGTTGCTCACCAGTAACCAGATACAAACCATTTAAAGTCACATGGGATTGCTCACCCAACAACTGACTATGCACATCATTTCTGGCCAGCTTGCCACCCAATGAAATATTGCTGTTATGCCATTTACTATTGGCAGCCTGTTTGGCTGCAATCGTAGCGATATGATAATGGTCCAACGCTTCACGCTGTAATTTGTAGTGAAATAATTCGGCGCTCTCAGCCAGATTTATTTCGGTAATTACTTCGGTTAAACCATTGGCGTTATCGTTACCGGCATAGGTCTCAATAAACGTTGCCTGACTGCTTTCATTCATCACAATGACATTACGCAGATGCATTGCGTAGTGCTCAGTACGCCCGGTATTTACCACGATCAGTTCAATAGGTTTGTCTATCTGACTATTCGCCGCAACTTCAATAAAGATGCCTTCGTTCATCAGCATCGTGTTTAAAGCATTAAAACCAGGCTTTTCAATATTAATCTGCTGATTCAGAAATTCGCTGGCACGCTCAATAGCTTGTGATAACGGACTTACCGTTAAACCTGCAGGCAGGTTATCAATCGACGAAGCGGTAAAATCTACACGACCATCGACAATCACCAGACGATAAGCATCTTCAACCAGCTGCAAATCATATATATCGGCATGACCAGGTTGTGATACTTGATGTTTGAATTGTTCCTGCCCTAACTGCCACAGACTGGTGTACTTCCAATCTTCTTCTTTTCTGCCAGGCAAGCCATTACGTTCAAACTGAGCTTTGGCTTGTTGACGCAAGGTGTGCCAGCGGCTATTTTCTTCCACCATGACATCACGGCTAGCCGCAACAGCAGCAAAATCGGTATGTATGTCTGTTAAAACTTTCATGCAGGCTGCCCTTCTGGCTCTGGAGCATCATGTACCCAGCTGTAGCCAGATTTTTCCAATTCTTTTGCCAATTCCTTGTCGCCAGATTTCACAATGCGACCTTCAGATAACACGTGCACATAATCCGGCACAATGTAATCAAGCAATCGTTGGTAATGAGTGATCATGACAATAGAACGGTCTGAGTTGCGTAAGGCATTTACACCTTCAGAAACCGTACGTAAAGCATCGATATCCAAACCTGAGTCGGTTTCATCAAGAATCGCCAGTTCAGGCTCCAATAAAGCCATTTGCAGAATTTCATTACGTTTTTTCTCACCACCAGAGAAACCTTCGTTCACACTGCGGTGTAAAAACTGTTCATCCATTTTGACCAGCTGCATTTTGCTACGCACCAAAGTCAGGAAATCAATCGCATCCAGTTCTTCCAGACCCTGATGTTTGCGAACAGCATTTAATGCCGCTTTAAGCAGGTAGATATTGCTGACACCCGGGATCTCTACCGGATATTGGAAAGCCAGAAACACACCGCGTCGGGCACGCTCTTCAGGTTCCAGTTCAAGCAAGTTCTCACCTTTATAGATGACTTCACCCTGAGTGATTTCATAGCCTTCACGACCGGTTAATACATTAGACAAAGTGCTTTTACCGGCACCGTTTGGCCCCATAATGGCATGCACTTCGCCCGCATTGACCGTTAAATTGATACCACGCAAAATTTCTTTGCCATCAATTTTTGCGTGTAGATTTTTGATTTCCAACATTTTCATAATTGTTCTCTATTCATTTTTATTGGTTGAGCGGCCTGACCCACTCAACACGTGTTTGTTAGGTGAATGTTGTTTAACCAACCGAGCCTTCTAAGGACAAACCCAGCAGATTCTGTGCTTCAACCGCAAATTCCATTGGTAATTCACGAATAACCTGCTTACAGAAACCATTCACAATCATCGAGACCGCATCTTCCACATCCAAGCCGCGTTGTTTGCAATAGAACAGCTGATCTTCACTGATTTTTGAGGTAGAGGCTTCGTGTTCAACCTGAGCAGTCGGGTTTTTCACTTCGATATACGGGAAAGTATGCGCTGCACATTTATCACCCATTAATAAGGAATCACACTCGGTGTAATTACGGGCATTTTCAGCATTTGGCCCGATGCGTACCAGACCACGATAGGCATTTGATGAACGGCCTGCAGAAATGCCTTTGGAAATAATGGTCGAGCTGGTGTTTTTACCCAGATGGATCATCTTGGTTCCAGTATCGGCTTGTTGCATATTATTGGTCACAGCCACCGAGTAAAATTCACCGATAGAGTTGTCACCCTGCAACACCACACTTGGATATTTCCAGGTGATAGCCGAACCAGTTTCTACCTGGGTCCAGGAAACTTTTGAACTAACACCACGACAGGCAGCACGTTTGGTGACAAAGTTATAGATACCGCCTTTGCCATTTTCATCGCCGGGATACCAGTTTTGTACGGTGGAATATTTGATTTCAGCACGATCCATTGCCACTAATTCCACCACCGCCGCATGCAACTGATTTTCATCACGCATCGGTGCAGTACAACCTTCCAGATAACTTACATAAGAATCATCATCGGCGATAATCAATGTGCGCTCGAACTGTCCAGTATTGGCTGCGTTGATACGGAAATAAGTTGATAGCTCCATCGGGCAACGTACGCCTTTTGGAATATAAACAAACGAGCCATCGGTAAATACCGCTGAGTTCAATGCCGCATAATAATTATCTTTCTGCGGAACCACGCTACCCAGATATTTTTTAATCAGTTCTGGATGCTCATGAATCGCTTCAGAAATAGGCATAAACAAGATGCCTTGCTCGGCCAATTTATCTTTGAAGGTATTTGAGACTGAAACACTATCAAACACCGCATCAACAGCTACACCAGCTAAACGGGCTCGTTCATCCAATGGCACACCCAATTTTTCATAGGTACGCAATAATTCCGGATCGACTTCATCCAGACTTTTCGGTCCATCGGTTTTTTTCTTCGGAGCTGAATAATAGCTGACCGCCTGATAATCGATTTCCGGGTAATGTACATGGGCCCATTCCGGAGTATCCATGGTTAACCAATGGCGATAGGCTTTCAAACGCCATTCCAACATAAACTCCGGTTCGCCCTTAATCTTGGAGATCTGACGCACCACATCTTCATTCAAACCGGGTGGCAAGCTATCTGATTCAATATCAGTATAAAAACCCGCTTTGTATTCTTTCTGCGTTATGGCTTCAAGTTGTTGTGTTTGATCATTCATATTGATCACCATCCTGTAAGGTAACTGCTTTTGCCCTGAAGTTGGGCGGATAAAATTGAACTGGTCGTGGAACAGAAAGTGAGGTTGCCAACATGTCGGCTAACTTAACTTCATCTAATGCGTGGAATACGGCATTGTTAATCTGATTCCAGTTTGTCTGCACTGAACAATGCGTTTCTTGATCACAGTGCGATGCGCTACTAACACACTCCGTTAATGCAATCGGACCCTCAATTGTAGTGATGATTTGGGCAACAGAAATATTGGCCGGATCACCACTTAAGGTATAACCACCTTGTACCCCGCGTTCTGAAGTCAGCAGACCGCCGGCGGATAACATTTTTAATATTTTACGTACTGTCGGCAGCGGCATATGCACCGCATCTGATAACATATGCGCACTGTGCTGCTTGCTGCGGTGTTCGGCAATGTAGCTCATCAGCACAATGCCGTAGTCTGTCAGTTTGCTCATGCGTAACATGTCACGCCCTCCTAATTGATACCATTATAGTATCAATTAACCGAATAACCAAGTGTATTAGTCGGCTATTCAATCTGAAACCAGCAGAAAAATATGAGACAATCGCGGAGCGAACTTCGCGGCTGAGAAGATCTCTAAACAACGCCAGCCTAAATTTAAATTAAATCTTTGAGAGTCATAAGACATGAAACTGAAATATCTCGCCTTCCTTCCCGTTTTATTTGGAGCTAATGTAATGGCAGAAAACGCCACCCTCGATACAGAACAACAAAAACTCAGCTATATCTTCGGCATACAAGTCGGTCAACAAATGATGATGGAAGGCGTTGAGCTGGAAATGGATGCATTCAGTGCAGGTGTTGCCGATATGATGGCTGGCCGTCAACCACAGATGGATCAGGCAACAGCCCAAGAAATCATTGGTAAATACCAACAGAAAAAATCACAAGAACTGGCTGCTATGATGAACAAAAAGCAAGCCGAGTCAAAAGCCTATATGGCAGAAAATGCTAAAAAAGACGGTGTGGTTACAACTGAGAGCGGTCTTCAATATGAAATCATCGAAGCCGGTGACGGCGCGACCCCAACAGCATCAGATCGCGTAATCGCGCATTATGAAGGCACTCTGATTGACGGTACGGTTTTTGACAGTTCTATTCAACGTGGCGAACCGGCAACCTTCCCGGTTAATGGTGTCATTCAAGGTTGGCAGGAAGTGTTGCAGTTGATGAAAGAAGGCGCTAAATGGCGTGTTGTCATCCCAGGTAACCTGGCTTATGGCCCACAAGGTGCCGGTGAAATGATTGGCCCTAATGAAACATTGATTTTTGATATTGAGCTGATTGCAATCACGCAATAATCATTATTTAAGATCTACTGAAGCCGCCTACGGGCGGCTTTTTTTATGCTTGCAATAACTGTTTATAACGCGGCCAGTCAAAATGTGGACCGGGATCCGTTTTACGGCCCGGTGCGATATGTTCGTGACCGGTAATGCGTTGCTCAGACAGCAAGGGATAGCTTGATAATAAAGCTCTGCTTACGGCGGCCAATTGCAAATATTGAACCTCTGTAAAAGCGGTTTCATCATCACCTTCCAATTCAATGCCGATAGTAAAGTCATTACAGCGTTCACGCCCCTCCCAACAGGATACCCCTGCATGCCAGGCGCGTTTATGAAATGGAACAAACTGCTGTATTAATCCATCTCGTCTTATTAATAAATGTGCGGATACCTTTAAATGCGCTATCTCAGCAAAATAAGGATGCGCATTGGGGTCTAACCGGTTGAGAAATAAATCTGTAATCCAACCGCCACCAAATTGCCCCGGCGGTAAACTGATATTGTGAATGACGATACCGCTGATATCGTTCTCATCCAGACGATCATCATAATTTGGCGAGGGTAAAATCTCCGCCACATCCAACCATCCGCTCTGCCTATCGATAATCACTTTGTGCTCCAACCTGAGTTTGTGAATAGATTATCAGAGCTTTAACAGTTACCCTATCGGCTGTTTAAATAGAACATCACAGACTATGACGATTCAGAACTTTATCCCCGCCAATTTTATTGCTTCACAAGTCAAACTCTCTTTACTTGAAGATATCGGTCAGCAGGATCTTACTGCGGATTTAATACCGGCGAATGCCATCGCTAAAGCCACATTAATCAGCCGTCAAAACGCGGTCTTATGTGGCAGAGACTGGTTTAATGAAGTGTTCCATCAGCTTGACCCCGCTATCCAAATCAACTGGTTTTTTGCCGATGCCGATGTACTTACTGAAAATGCAGTGATCTGCGAGCTTTCTGGTAATGCCAGAGCGTTATTAAGTGGTGAACGTACCGCAATGAATTTTTTACAAACCTTTTCGGGCACGGCTACTCAAACCAAACGTTATGCAGATCTGTTAAAAGACTTACCAGTTAAATTACTGGATACACGAAAAACCCTGCCCGGTTTACGACTTGGGCAAAAGTATGCAGTGCGTTGTGGCGGCGGGTTTAATCATCGCTTTGGCTTATATGACGCAATATTAATTAAAGAAAATCATATTCTTGCTGCAGGATCAATTGCCTCAGCAGTCGCTCAGGCCGAAGCCTTGCATCCCAATGTATCAATTGAAGTTGAAGTCGAATCCATGAACGAACTGGAGCAGGCACTGAACACTGCCGCTGATATTATTTTACTGGATAACTTTTCTTTGGAAATGCTCCGTGAAGCAGTCCATTTGACCAATGGTAAAACGGCTTTGGAAGCATCAGGTGGGGTGAATATGCACACTATTCGTGATATTGCCGAAACAGGTGTTGACAGAATTTCGGTCGGGCAATTAACCAAAGATTTACAGGCTGTCGATCTCTCTATGCGATTTATCGATTAAAAAAATAAGGCCGCAATTAGCGGCCTTACTTTTATCTGAACGTTTAGAACAAGAATTAAAGGGTTACTTTAAATCCAATCCAGCCAGCTCTTGGTGCACCAGCACCGACAAAGCGTGGATCTTCATAATCCAGACCAGGCGCTTCATCTGGTTCACCATACAAACCAAAGTTTTCATATTCACTGTCAAACAAATTATCTACTTTGGCAAAGAACTGAACATGTTTGTTCAACTTGTAACGACCGTGCAGATTAACCAGTCCATATCCACTGATTTTCTTATCTTCGTTCGCTTCATCACCACGGTAATACTGGCTAGAATGATACGAAGCCGTTGCGCCTAATGATAATTTCGGCGTAAAGGCATAATCAACACCGATCTTAATGTTGTGCTCAGGAATGCCCGGCAGACGATCGCCTTTTTTCACTTCAAACGTTTCGACTTCGTCATCAACTTCGCGAGCGTAGAGGAACGAATCTTCAAACGTGGCACGTACATAGGAATAGTTGGCAAACCACAACATTTTGTCTTGCTGACCATTTACGCCCAATTCCAGGCCGGCCCGTGCCGTTTTATCGATATTATCGAAATTACCCAGGGTTAAACGCGGGTCATTAACTTCATCTTCAACATCCGGAAAGAAAAACAAATCATCTTTCAGCTGGGTATAAAACACGCCGGCATTCCAGTTCATATTACCATTTTGACCGCGTAAACCTGTTTCAATGGTTCTGGCAACAACATCATCCAGCGGTGGATCGGCAAGAAACGCATTCGGATACGAACATGGGCTGCTCTCTTCAGAGCAGGTCAATTCCGATGGTGTTGGCGCACGGTTTGATTCGCTATAGTTACCATAAACCGTCAGGTTATCTCTCAAAGCATACGTCAGACCGGCTGTTGGATTAAAACGTTTGAATACATGTTTATTACCGCTCTCATTCAGATCCTGCTCACCACCTTCACTAGTGCCTGAAATATCAATCTGGATCCAGTTATAACGGCCACCAAAGGTGAGATCCAAACGCTCTGTCAATGAATGTGTATTGGTGAAAAACAGGCTGAATGTGTCGGTATTAATTTTGCCATCAACAATCGTTTCATCAACAATCACACCTGTGCCACTGGTGCCACGGCTGTCGGTAAATTGGGCGATTTCAGACTGAGAAGAATGTTTAACATCAGAACGATCATAAGACGCACCTACAATCAGCTGATTGTCACGACCAAACACATTATCTAGGAATGTGGATTGCAAACCGAAACCGTAACTATCCTGTTTGGTTTTGCTGGTATTGTTTAATGCGACAAAATCGCCATCGGCAAAACCGAATGCGCCAGCATCTCCAATGAAGATTTCATCCAAAACACCAGGATTATCATCATCTTCTTCACCGACTTGATTACCAATAACACTGAGTTCGGAGCCATCACCATTAAATGTGCTGCGATCACTACGACGATAATAACTGTTGGCTGACAACATCATATTGTCATTCACCCAGTGCGAACCATTTAAGGTAAACATACGCAATTCGTTTTGCGTGTTATCCGGATGAGTAAACACAGCTTCACGATCATCTCTCACCAACTCAATCGGCGAGGCACCATTACCATTCAGATCACTGTCAACAGCGGTGATACCAAAATCCAGGCTGCTTGTTTCATTACGGTAGCTTAGGTTAGAAAAGAACTGCTCAACCCGGGAAGGTGAAAAATCGCGCCAGCCATCTTCTTTAGTAATCGAACCAGTTACAAAATAAGCAAAGTTACCATCGCTGCCACCACTTTCAATGGTGCCGGAATCACGTCCGAACGAACCGGTGTAGGCTTCCAGACTATGTCCCGGATGGGTAAAGCCATTTTTGGTTTGGATAGATAAAGCACCGCCCAATGTATTCAAACCAAATAAAGGATTAGAACCCGACATCATATTCATGCTGGCAATGGCTGATTTTGGTAATAATTCAAAATTGACAGCATCACCAAACGGTTCATTGATCCGCACACCATCCTGATAAACCGAAATACCCTGAGCATTACCAACCAGTGGAGAAGCGGTAAAGCCACGGAATTTCAAATCAGGTTGAAAAGGATTGTTTTGAGCATTGTTAATGCTGACACTACCCATTGTCTGATTCATAAAATCAGAGATATCCAACGCCTGACTGCGTTCGATATCTTCGGCGGTTGCTGTTTGAACATTGCTTGGAATTTTGTCAGCCTCGAGTCCCACACCGTGTAACGGTGTGAGACTGATAACTTCGATGCTTTCAAGTTGCAGATCCGGTTCAGCAGCCAAACTGAAACCGGGGCTTAAAGCCGTTGCTAATAACGCGGGCAGGACGCCACGTCGAAAAGGAATCGCCATCTTTAATCTCCCAGATTAATAATTTGTATTAATTTTTTTTAAAGCTTTCTACGAAGCTTGGGGCGATGCTAGCATGGCGTTTCAGACATAGAATTAGGAAAATTTCCTAAAACAAATAA
>NZ_MCRI01000050.1 GCF_001720165.1 Methylophaga muralis | reverse complement strand
TTAATTGTTTTTCCGATGGGGTTGGTGGGATAAATTCCTTAGTTGTTAAGGATTTTTCTGATTATCAAAGACATCTAAGTAAGTATCTTGGAGATGTTTTGTAATGTAAGGAGAGATGAATGAAACACATAAAAAAATATGGCTTATTCCTGGCCTTTGCTTGGCCACAGTGGACAGTGGCCAGCGAAATTGATGTCACGATGCACTATGTCGGACCAACCGATGGCCAAGTATGGCTGGGAGTTCAACAGGGAATTGAAGAAGCTAATTTGCAAGGTGGCTTTTTAGGTCAGAAGTATCAAGTAAAAGTTGTTGAGCCAAATGAGCTAGAGTCGACCAATGTTGAAACGGTCGTCTTACTGGCAACGGATGATGATTACATCATGAAAGTTGCTCAATCAGATAAGTTTGCTGCCATACCAGTTATCAATCTCATTTCGAGTTCTGATGCGTTGCGTGATGTCTGTTTACCAAATTTATTGCATGTGACGCCGAGTGAAAGCATGCGTGCAGATGCGCTGGCCCAATGGCAAGAAAAGAATTCAGATAAGCCTGCTAAGGTTCAAAGTTGGCACGAAGATTTTGTGAAATTTGCGGCAAGTCAATTGAATAATCGTTTTGAGAAAAACCAAGGCGAAGAGATGACCGATGACGCATGGGCGGGGTGGGCTGGAACCAAAATGGTCGCCGATTCAGTAGTACAAACCATGCAATATGATGCCGCATTTATGTTGAATCATCTTAAAAACGATCTGGTGTTTGATGGTCAAAAAGGAGATAACACAAACTTTCGTGAAAACGGACAGTTACGTCAAATCCTTTTAATGGTTGATAACGATAATAAAATTGTTGCTGAAGCACCGCTTCGTGGTTTTGAAGGTGGTTTAGATAGCCTCGGCAAAGTAACATGCAAGTAATGCGAGAAATATTAAGGAGAACGATGAATGAAATTTAAAACCCTTTTACTAAGCTCAATGATTTTGGCAAGTACTGCTGCAGCAGCAGAACCGACCCACCGTTTGTTTGCAACAAACGAAAGAGATAATACCGTCAGCGTTATTGATTCTCGTACCAATGAAGTTGAAGCCACTATTGATGTAGGTCAGCGTCCCCGTGGTATCGGTTTATCACCAGATCAAAAACATCTGTATGTCGCTATCAGTGATGATAACGCCATCGCAGTTGTCGACGTAAATACGTTAGAAGTGCTAAGAACACTTGATTCTGGTGATGATCCTGAAACATTTGGTGTCAATCCAGTTAATGGACACATTGTTATCTCCAATGAAGATGATGGTGAAGCGACCTTCCTTGACCCGAAAAGTAATGAAAAATTAGCCGTTGTTAAAGTTGGGATTGAACCTGAAGGTGTTGCTGTTTCTCCAAATGGTAAATATGCCTTAGTTACCAGCGAATCAAGCAATATGGTGCATATCATCGATACCAGCAGTTATGAATTAGTTGCGAATTTAGTGGTTGCTGCACGCCCACGTGGTCTAGCCTTTAATAGTGATGGCAGCTTGGCCTATGCGACTAGTGAAATTGGTAACGAAGTTGCCATCATTGATATGGAAACTTTGAAAATCACTAAGAAAGCTGCGATTGATGTAGAAGAATCTAAGCCGATGGATATCAAAGTAAGCCCTGATGACACAATGTTATATGTCACCACAGGTCGTGGTAACTCAGTTGCCTTCTTGGATGCGAAAACGCTGGAATTAAAAGGTAATGTTCCAGTGGGTAACCGGGTTTGGGGTTTGGATATCTCTAAAGATGGTTCGACGCTTTATACCGCGGATGGGGTAAGTGGAACAGTTTCTGTTGTCGATACCGCGAAAATGGAGCGAATTGAGACTATTAAAGTCGGAGCATTCCCTTGGGGGGTAGTTCTGGACGACTAGTTTCTGAAACATAGAAAATTAAAACCCGGCGACGTAATGCGTTGTCGGGTTTTTTTATGGATGAAAATCAAACAATGACAAGAAAAATTTTGTGAACGATTGCTGACGCGCTATGATGCCGCACATGAAATTGATACTGCGATTTACGGATATTTGCCTGTTCAGATCTGGACCAGATAGTCTTCCAGCGAATAATCAACTAATGCAATTGGTATTGTTGGCCTATTTTTGCGTCAGCGTATTAATTAATCAGATTGATATGTCTCTACGGATCAGCTTATGGTCAGGGATTAGTGATCTGCTTGTTTTAATGACCTTCCTCTATTTATTACTCCGGTTCAATCATTTCTTGCCGCGCTATCAACAGACTTTGATGGCTATGGCGGGTACGGGCAGTCTGTTAGGATTGCTGGCTATGCCATTGTTATGGGCATTTCATCAGTATGCAGAGCAATCCGATACGGCAAATTTTATTTTGTTTGCACTGATGCTGGTGATGTTTTGGAGCTTGATGGTTACCGCGCATATTATTCGTCGTACCCTCGAAACATCTGCTCCAAAAGCGGTTGCTTTAACTGTTTTATACGTATTTGTGGCCATCATTTTCAATGGCCTAGTCATGTCTGGGGTGGCTTAAATGCATATTCATATATTAGGCATCTGCGGCACATTTATGGGCGGACTGGCTTTATTAGCCCGAGAACGTGGTTTTACAGTTTCCGGTTCGGATGCCAATGTTTATCCACCAATGAGTGATCAGTTAGCAGCTGCCGGTATCGACGTTATGCAAGGCTATTTTGCTGAACATCTGCAACCAGCACCCGATATGGTAGTGATGGGCAATGCGATGTCTCGTGGAAATCCTGCAGTAGAGTATGTTCTCAACCAAGGATTACCCTATATTTCTGGACCACAATGGCTGGCGGAAAATATTCTGGTTAATCGCTGGGTGTTAGCGGTATCAGGTACCCACGGTAAAACAACAACCAGCAGTATGTTGGCCTGGATTCTTGAATATGCTGGCATGCAGCCCGGTTTTTTGATCGGTGGGGTGCCGGGTAATTTTGGTCAATCTGCCGCTATCGGTAATACGCCTTTTTTTGTGATTGAAGCCGATGAATATGACACGGCTTTTTTTGATAAACGCAGTAAGTTTGTCCATTATCGTCCACGCACTTTGGTAATTAATAATCTGGAATTTGATCATGCGGATATCTTTGCTGATTTAGCTGCCATACAAACTCAGTTTCATCACTTGATTCGCACTGTGCCTGCTGAAGGACTGGTGATCACACCATGTGGTGTTCCTGCCATTGAACAGGCTCTGGAACGTGGCTGTTGGACACCCAGACAGACTTTGGATGGTATAGAGGCAGACTGGCAATTAACTGAAATGGCTGAAGATGGCCATTGTTTCACCGTGCAGTATCAGCAGCACAGTGCACAGGTGAACTGGTCATTACTTGGCAAACATAATGTTAATAATGCCTTGGCGGCAATAGCTTCCGCACATCATGTCGGTGTAACTGTTGAACATGCCTGTGAAGCATTAAATCAGTTTAAAGGGGTTAAGCGTCGTCTTGAACTGCGTGGTGAACGGCACGGCATCAAAGTCTATGATGATTTTGCTCATCATCCAACGGCGATTGCCACAACATTACAAGGCTTGCGTGCCAATATTGGTAATCAACGATTGATTGCCGTATTAGAGCCACGTTCCAATACGATGAAAATGGGCGTTCATGAACAGACTTTAGCCGCCTCACTAGAGGCGGCTGATAAGGTTATCTTGTATCAGGATCCACAGTTAACCTGGTCGTTAGACAGTATTCAACAACAACTGGGTGACACCTCAGTCTTGCATCGAAGCATTGATGATGTCGTTGCTCAATTGGTCAGTCAAAGCAAATCTGGCGATCATATTGTTGTAATGAGCAATGGTGGTTTCGGCGGTATACATCAAAAAATTCTGGATGCATTGGACAATGACTGATCCTCAGCAAATTGCGTTAGCTATTACTGGCGCGTCAGGCGCGCCTTATGCCAAACGTTTATTGGAGCAATTGTTGCTACAGGGAATAACAGTACATCTGATGATTTCCGCTGCTGGGCGGATTGTATTAGCGGATGAACTGGACTGGAAATTACCAGCACGCGCTGCCGATGCGACAAAAGTCTTAGTCACACAATTTGGCTGTCAACCTGAACAATTAAAGCTTTATGGCGAGCAGCAATGGTCATCTCCACTTGCCAGCGGCTCGCATTCCGTTCCGACGATGATTGTCTGTCCCTGCACCATGGGAACACTGTCCGCCATTGCCTGTGGCGGCAGTGATAATCTGATTAATCGTGCCGCTGATGTCATGATTAAAGAGCAACGTAAGTTAATTGTGGTGCCGAGAGAAGCACCGTTTTCGCCAATCCATCTCGAAAATATGCTGAAACTGTCCCGACTTGGCGTTTGTATTATGCCGCCAAATCCTGGTTTTTATTTTCGGCCGCAGACACTCGAAGATATTGTTGATTTTGTGGTGGCCAGAATTCTTGATCAAGCCTCAATAAAACACCAGTTGATGCCACGCTGGGGCGAATAATTAGCGGCCCGAATACAGTGCCATAAACTAAGTCGCGTATAATGCCCGCAGAGCCAAAATTCGGAAGATAGCATGTCAGATATTGAAATCGCCCAACAAGCCACAATGCAGAATATTAGCGAGATCGCCACGCAAAAATTAGGTTTGCAGGTCGATGATTTGGATAGCTACGGCCGTTATAAAGCCAAAGTATCTCTGCGGGTGATGGACGATTTGGCAACAAAGCCAGATGGTAAACTGATTCTGGTTACTGCCATCAGCCCAACACCAGCCGGCGAGGGCAAAACCACCACTACCATTGGATTAAGTGACGCGCTCAACCGAATTGGCAAACAAGCTACGGTTTGTGTTCGTGAACCCTCTATGGGCCCTTGCTTTGGATTGAAAGGTGGCGCTGCGGGCGGTGGTTATTCGCAGGTGGTGCCGATGGAAGATATCAATCTGCACTTTACCGGTGATTTTCACGCGATCGCTGCGGCACATAACTTGTTGGCAGCAATGATTGATAACCATATTCATCATGGCAATACACTGCAATTGGATACCCGCAAGATCACTTGGCAACGGGTGGTCGATATGAACGATAGGGCATTGCGTCAGATCACGATAGGTATGGGTGGTCCTGCCAATGGTTTTGTACGTGAAGACAGCTTTGATATTGTGGTTGCCTCCGAAGTTATGGCGATTTTCTGTCTGGCATCCTCTTTATCCGAATTAAAACAGCGACTCGGCAATATATTGATTGGTTATTCAATTGATGGCACGCCAAGATATGCCAGTGATTTAAATGCTCATGGAGCCATGACTGCGCTGCTAAAAGATGCGATTAAACCGAATCTGGTACAGACGTTGGAAAATAATCCGGCGTTTGTCCACGGTGGACCTTTCGCCAATATTGCACACGGCTGCAATTCGGTCATTGCCACCAAAATGGCGTTAAAGCTCAGTGATTATGTGGTGACCGAGGCAGGCTTTGGTGCCGACTTGGGTGCTGAAAAGTTTATTGATATCAAATGCCGTAAAGCCGGTATCCGTCCTGATCTGGCGGTAGTTGTCGCCACGGTAAAAGCATTGAAATATCACGGTGGTGTTAATGTCCCAGATCTGGCAGCGGAAAATCTCACGGCACTTGAGAAGGGGCTGACCAACCTGCGTAAGCATTTACATAATTTACAAAACGAGTTTGGTCTGGAATGTGTGGTGGCGATAAACCATTTTATTCAGGACACGGATGCAGAAATTGCATTGATTAAAGAGGCTGTTGAAGCCATGGGGGCGACGGCTGTTCTGGCCCGGCACTGGGCTGAAGGTGGTGCGGGAGCTGAGTTACTGGCTCGGACAGTTGTTGAAAAATTAGAGAAACCGGGTAAATGCGAACTGCTGTATAGCGATAGCGCAACGTTGTGGGACAAAATTAATGCTGTTGCCATGAGATTGTATGGCGCTAATGAAGTGATTGCCGATAAAAAAGTACTGAAAAAACTGGGTGAATTTCAATCGCTGCATGGTGATATGCCGGTATGTATGGCAAAAACACCTTATTCGTTTAGTAGCGATCCCAGCTTACGCGGGGCCCCTGACCAACATACATTGACCATTCGGGATGTGCGTTTATCACGAGGCGCAGGCTTTATTGTAGTGCTTTGCGGCGATGTGATGACTATGCCCGGTCTGCCTAAAATTCCTGCGGCAGAGCGAATCGATATTGATGATAAAGGTGTGATCAGTGGTTTATTCTGATCAATCGGAACTGCGCAGGCTGAAATAAAGCATTAATCCACCCCAGATCCCCAGAACCCAGCTGAGCACCGGCATGCCGGCCAACATATTGGATGAATAACCATCCAGCCCTTTAATTATGGCTGCACCCACTATAAAGGCTGCACCACTGACTGCGGTGGCAGTTCGATAACTGGAATGACGAACTTCACGGCGGATCTTCTCCAAATCCTGTGATGATAATTGCATATGCAATTGTCCGGCCTGAGCTTGTTTAGTTAAATCGTGCAGCATTCTGGGTAAGGTTGGTAAAGTCTCAGCCCAGGTTGGCACTTCTTTCTGCAGCGATTTGACTGCTGCTTGCCAGCCAAGCTTTTCTTTCATCCATTGTTCCAGAATGGGTTTGGCGGTTTGCCATAAATCCAGATCGGGATAGAGGTCACGTCCCAGTCCTTCAATATTCAACAGTGTTTTTTGCAGTAACACCAGTTGTGGTTGGATCTGCATATTAAAGCGTCGGGCAGTCTGAAACAGTCTCAACAAAAGCTGTCCGAATGAAATCTCTTTCAATGGACGGGCAAAAATGGGCTCGCAGACACTGCGAATGGCCGATTCAAATTCATCCATTCGTGTTTCTGCCGGCACCCAGCCTGACTGGATATGCAGTTCGGCCACCCGGCGATAATCATGGTTGAAAAACGCCAGAAAGTTTTCCGCCAGATAACGCTGATCATCAGGTGACAGAGTGCCCATAATGCCGAAATCAATGGCGATATAACGCGGTAACTGGGGATTGCTGACATCGACAAGAATATTGCCTGGGTGCATATCAGCATGAAAGAAACTGTGTCTGAATACCTGGGTAAAGAAAATCTCCACCCCGATAGTGCAAGCAATTCCAAATCGATATTATGTTGTTTCAATAACGCGATATTACTTATCGGCGCGCCGAATACCCGTTCCTGCACCAGCAGGTTAGGTTTGGTTAATGACCAGTAAACTTCGGGAACATACAATAAGCGTTCATCAGCAAAATGTCGTTTAAGCTGTGAAGCGGATGCCGCTTCACGCAACATATCCAGTTCATCAAACAGATTTTTTTCCAGCTCGGCAACCACCTCACGAGGACGTAGACGTTTGCCTTCAGACCAGTATTTTTCCGCTAAACCAGCCAGTGTATAAAGCAGGTCGACATCACGGCGAATAACTTTCTCAATACCGGGACGGACTAATTTTAGAATGACCTGCTTTCCATCAGCCAATGTAGCGGCATGTACTTGAGCGATTGATGCAGAGGCCAGGGGATCAGCATCAATATGACTGAAAATACGTTCTGGTTCGCCTTCTTCGTAGGCGGCATGAATAAGTGCTAATGCAATATCGTTTGGGAAGGGCGCAACTTGATCCTGCAGTTTGGCGAGTGAATCAGCGATATCTTCCGGTAATAAATCACGGCGGGTAGAAAGGATTTGACCAAACTTGACAAAAATTGGTCCTAAATCCTGCAACGCCAGACGAATTCGCTCGCCTCTAGGCAAGTCGGCTTTATGACGCCAGCGATAAGGTGAAAACCAGCTCAGGAAACGATAGGGGCGGAAAAAGTGTATTGCCAGAATTAGTTCGTCGAGACGATGTCGGCCCAAAACATGATTTATCTGCAATAAACGTCCGAATTGACTGAGTTTCATGTTTTTTTCTCGATAATGTTTTGCAGTCGTTTGATTCGGGCTTCCAGTCTATCGGCATCGGCACGAAGCACATCCACATGTTGCATAAATCGCGCTGTTTGCGATTTGTCGGGTAAATAGTGACTTTCTTCTCTGAGATATTCCGCCACACTTTGTTCGAATTCCGAGCGATTGTATTTCAACCAGTCAAAGCCTCGACGTAGACTTTGGGCTAATGGATAAGCCAATGTATCACCGGTTAATCGAGCGAGTTGCTGTTCCCAGTCGAAATCAAAGTGTTGTTGCCAGTCCTGTAATTGTTTAGCGAACTGGACATCACCGAGGATCTGAATCTCGTTGGAAAATAGGCTGTCCGGTTGCTGTAAAACTTTCAGCAAGGCAAAACTATCTGCTTTGATCATTAAATCAGCGACATGTTCTTCGGCCATTTCTAATAGAATTTGGTCATCGGTAAATCTTGCGATAACAGCAATATTAAGATTAGTGATATCAATGCGAATACTGCGTTTGGCAAAGCGCTGAAGTTGTTCATGGCTTTCCATATCAAAGCGCAATGCATGATTCAATGCCATTTCAAGCGGCTTTAACAACAGGCTCATGACTTAGAATTTATAACCACTGTGTAACGCCACAATGCCCGCAGACATATTGATAAAGTCCACACGCTCAAAGCCGGCATCTTCCATCATTTTTTTCAGACTAGGTTGATCAGGGTGCATGCGAATTGATTCGGCCAGATAGCGATAACTTTCGGCATCATTGGTAAACAGTTTGCCAAGTGCCGGTAGCACTTTGAATGAGTAGGTATCGTAAAGTGGGGTTAACCAGCTGGCAGGTTGGGAGAATTCCAGTACCATTAATTTTCCACCTGGTTTGAGTACTCTTAACATTGAGGCGAGTGCTTTATCTTTATCGGTGACATTACGCAGGCCAAAGGCGATGGTGATGCAATCAAAGGTGTTATCAGGAAACGGCAATGCTTCAGCATTGGCCTGAACATATTCAATATTGCCGGCTTTACCAAGGTCAGTCAGACGATCACGACCAACATTGAGCATGGAAGCATTAATATCAGCCAACACTACTTTACCGGTTGGTCCAACCATTTCGGCGAACTTGGCAGTCAAATCACCGGTACCACCGGCAATATCCAGCACTTTAGCGCCTCGCCGCACATTGCTGTTATGCAAGGTAAATCGTTTCCAAAGCCTGTGAATGCCCATTGACATCAAATCATTCATCAAGTCATAGCGACCAGCGACAGAATGAAATACTTCGGCGACATGTTTGGCTTTTTCATTGGTCGGAACCTGCTTAAAGCCAAAATGTGTAGTGTTATTGTCTTCCATAAGTCCCTCAGGCGTCTTGCTGACGTTCATAACCTTCAGCCATCAACTTTTCCAGGTAGGTTTGCCAGTATTCATCCTGATGCATGGAAAGCTCATAAAGATAATCCCAGCTGAACAACCCACTGTCATGACCATCATCGAAATAAATTTTAATGGCGTAATGGCCAACTGGCTCAATATTGCTGATGCCAACCTTTTCTTTTTGCAACTGCAATACTTCCTGCCCCGGTCCATGTCCCTGAACCTCGGCGGAAGGCGAGTGGACCCGCAGAAACTCGGCAGATAGCAAATAGTGCTGATCACCGTAGACTAACTCCAGTTTACGGGATTGTTTATGCAGTTGAATTTCACTTGGCAGTGGAGCCTGGCTCATAAAAGTCCTTTAAAGAATATAGCGTGACAGGTCTTCATCCTGCACCAGCTCTGACAGCTGCTGACTGACATAATTTTCATCAATGACAAATTTTTGTCCTGATTCTTCACCAGCCTCATAGGAAATATCTTCAAGTAGCCTTTCAAGCAATGTATGTAAACGACGTGCACCGATGTTTTCGGTCTTTTCATTGACTTGCCAGGCAAGCTCAGCAATTCGTTTGATGCCATCTGGGGTAAAGCTTAAATCAACCGATTCAGTACCCAGTAATGCTGAATATTGTTCTGTCAGTGATGCATCCGGTTCGGTTAGAATTCTGACAAAATCATCAGTTGTCAAAGCATTAAGTTCTACCCTTATGGGTAATCGGCCCTGTAGTTCTGGGATCAAATCAGAGGGTTTACTCAGATGAAAAGCTCCGGAAGCAATAAACAAAATATGGTCGGTTTTCAGCATGCCGTATTTGGTGGAAACCGTACTGCCTTCGACCAACGGTAGTAAATCACGTTGTACACCGGCACGCGAGACATCTGCACCACTTCCGCCGCCTTCTCCACGGTGGGTTATTTTGTCGATTTCGTCCAAAAACACAATACCGGTTTGTTCAACTCGATTGATAACTTCGGCTTTTAAATCTTCCTCATTAATCAGTTTAGCCGCTTCTTCCTCGCTCAATAGCCGCATGGCTTTAGCTACCGTAAGTTTGCGAGTAGATTTGCGCTGATTACCCATGCTTTGAAACATGTCTTGTAACTGGCTAGTAAGCTCTTCCATACCTGGCGGTGTCATGATCTCGACCCCCATTTGATGCTGAGCTAACTCCAATTCGATTTCTCTGTCATCCAGTTTGCCTTCACGCAACATCTTGCGGAATTTCTGCCGGGTATTAGATTCTTCTTCGGTTAAGGTGCCACGAGCCGGAGTAAGCAATACGTCAAGAACACGCTCTTCTGCAGCATCCAAAGCGCGAGGCTTAGCTTCGCTGATAGCATTCTCTCGCAGCATTTTCATCGCGCTTTCTGCGAGGTCACGAATAATGGATTCGACATCACGGCCCACATAACCCACTTCAGTGAATTTAGTGGCTTCTACTTTAATAAAAGGAGCATTAACTAGAGAAGCAAGTCGTCGGGCAATTTCTGTTTTACCTACACCTGTTGGACCGATCATCAGAATGTTTTTAGGAGTCACTTCATGTTGTAAGGTGGCATCCAATTGCTGACGGCGCCAACGATTACGTAATGCTATAGCAACAGCTTTTTTAGCTTCGTGTTGTCCGATGATGTGTTTATCTAATTCGTGAACAATTTGTTTGGGCGTTAATGATTGATTCATGATTATTTGTTGTAATCCAATGTTTCAATGGTGAGGTTATGATTGGTGTAAATGCAGATATCAGCAGCGATATTCAAGCCTTTTTCAACAATCTCACGGGCCGATAAATCGGTGTTCTGTAGTAATGCAGTAGCAGCTGCCTGGGCGAATGGTCCGCCAGAACCAATTGCAATCAGGCCATTTTCAGGTTCGATAACATCGCCGTTACCAGAAATAATTAATGATGCTTCGGCGTCTGCAACAGCAAGTAAGGCTTCAAGCCGGCGCATCATTCTGTCAGTACGCCAATCTTTTGCCAGCTCGAGTGCGCTTCTGGTCAAGTTACCTTGGTGTTTTTCCAGTTTAGCTTCAAAACGTTCAAACAAGGTAAATGCATCGGCAGTACCACCGGCAAATCCAGCAATGACTTGATTATGGTATAAACGTCTGACCTTGCGGGCATTGCCTTTCATGATGGTATTGCCAAGACTGACCTGACCGTCACCACCAATGACTACCTGGCCGTCACGACGATATGAAAGGATCGTGGTGCCACGGTATTGCTCCATAAAAAACTCCAATGCGAAAGATAAAAATAGCCCAGCAGTATACTATGCCGCCGGTTCTGATGCAGTTGGTAATCCGTTTTACTGGGACTTAAGAGACTTTTGCCATTTAAAAGTGAGATAGTGGTTGACAGCGAGCGGGGATTTCCGGAAAATGCGACCTCTTTAGTGGAGGGGTTCCCGAGCGGCCAAAGGGATCAGACTGTAAATCTGACGGTTCTACCTTCGGAGGTTCGAATCCTCCCCCCTCCACCATTTTATTTGAGAGTTTACTATTTTGCGGGTGTAGTTCAATGGTAGAACTCCAGCCTTCCAAGCTGACTATGTGGGTTCGATTCCCATCACCCGCTCCATTTTAGTTTTGGAAGATTTGGCCCGCATAGCTCAGTCGGTAGAGCGCATCCATGGTAAGGATGAGGTCATCAGTTCGATTCTGATTGCGGGCTCCATTTTTTATTTTGATTGGGCAGGGACTACCTTGCCTGTTTTTGATTTTAACAATTAAAAAGTTTGGCGGGGAGACTGGCATGTCT
>NZ_MCRI01000049.1 GCF_001720165.1 Methylophaga muralis | reverse complement strand
TTTTTTGCGTTTAAGGATGGTCAAGCTGAAAAAAACGTGACAGAGTTGTCTTTGTCGTTGGTGATTACATTTACCACGTGTTTTAATGTAATAGTTAAGGTTTTATTTCGTCAGATGCCATGCAATGATGGTTTTAAGGCTTATTGAAAATAAAACTTAAAATGATATTAGTCTGGTTTAACCAATGGATGGTTATGAAGAATATGATGTCCAAAAAAATAGTTTTAGCGCTATTTCCATTATCTTTGTTGTTTCCCACAGCAATATTTGCGCAAAGTGTGGGAGTTGTAAAAACAATGCTCGGAAAAGTGCAGCTGCTTCGCGCAGAAGGCGAGCTAATAAACTTGGCTTTAGGGGATGAAGTTTTTATTGCTGATAAGTTGCAGACCAAACAAAATAGCAGCGTAGGAATTTTGTTTAGCGACGATACCCGTATTGGCGCAGGACCTGATACCAGTTTCTCTATTGATGACTATCAGTTTGATAGTAAAACGCAATTAGGGCGGGCTGATTTATCTCTAAAAAATGGCACTTTGGCGGTTGTTGGTGGAAAGTTAGCCGCGAAAGATTCACAATCCGTTAAAGTACATACCCCAACGTCAACGCTGACAGCTACATGCTCAACATTATCGGTTAAAGTCGATCCACTTACTAAAGAAGCGCCATGATGCTGACAAATATATTCCGAACTATATTTTTATTAATAATTGTAACCGTAGTGTCTGGCTGTAGCGCTTATAGCAGCGCGGTCAATACACTCGGGTCGAAAACACCTACTTCAGAAATGCGCGAGCAAATAGAGGTACCTGTTGAGTTAGCCGAGGGTGAATCGCCTTTCTGTGCCCTACCAGTTGAACCTGAACCTGAAATGGAGCCGGCAATCGCGGCATTGCCACGTGAGCCTTATCGAGCGCGTTTATATTTCATTTTTGATACCAGCACTTTCACACCTGAATCGGAAATAGCTGCTCAAAAAGTATTTGATGAAGTAAGAGCCAGACAAATTGCTGAGGCGATAGTTATCGGACATACTGATACGATGGGTTCTGAAGAATACAATATTGGTTTGTCAGAGCGTCGGGCCGAACGGGTTCGCCAAGAGCTTATCCGTCGCGGCATTCCCGAAAATATTATTACTACCAAAGGTATGGGCGAATCAGAGCTGTTAATCGAGACTGCCGATGAAGTTGCTGAAGAAAGAAATCGACGTGTTGAAATAGACGTTCGCTGATTGGAGTGTTAGACAGATGAACAAACAATTTAAATTATTGGCGCTTTGCACTTCTCTATTTACAGGCATAACTGCATTTCATTCACCGGTTATGGCGCAGACTTTGGTTCAAGCCGTCGAACAAACGATTCAAAGCAACCCGGAAATTCTGGCCGAAGCTAATCGACGTTTGAGTGTTGATAAAACAATTGATCAAGCTCGAGCAGGTTATGCTCCGCGAGTTGATTTGAATCTTGGCTATGGTCGCGAATATACCAAGAATCCCGCTACACGCCCTGGCAGTGAAAGTTTGACACGTGGTGAGGCGAGTATTACAGCCAGACAAATGCTCTACGATGGTTTTTATACAAAAAGCGAAGTAGACCGCACCACTGCTTCAGCTGAATCCGCAGGTTTTGCGGTGACTGATATATCCGAGCGGCGAAGTTTACAAGCAATTGGTGCTTATCTCGATGTACTACGCCGTCAAGATCTTCTAGTGTTGACCCAAACCAACTTGGAATCTCACCAAACCATTTTTTCACAAATAGAGCAACGCTCTGATAGTGGGGTGGGTCGCCGGGCAGATGTGGATCAGGCGCAGGCTCGATTAGCATTGTCGCAATCGAATCTTGAGTCACAAATCGGCAATGTTGAGGATGCCAGAACCAACTTCCAGCGGGTAGTTGGAACTATGCCGGAAAACATCACTAATCCCGGTGATGGCTGCTGTGACCAAGCTCCAGCAACATTGGATGATGCCGTTAAAATTGCTTACAACCAACATCCTACTCTGCGTACAGCACTAGCGAACCATGAAGCTTCGTTGGCACAGGAAAATGCAGCAAAATCAGCTTTCCATCCACGTGTAGATCTGGATTTAGGCGCATCAGCAAATAACAATCTGGATGGTGAGCCGGGCCATGACAAAGGACTTTATGCGATGTTTCGCCTGCAATATAACTTGCTGAACGGCGGAGCAGATAAAGCTCGGATTGAACAAATTGAACATTTAAGCGAGCAGCAAAAAGAACTGATTAATCGTGCACAACGTGAAATCGAGTTGGATGTTCGTTTAGCCTGGAATGCGCTTGAAAATGCAGAACGCCGCTTACCGGGCCTAAAACAACGGGTTGAAGCAGCTGAGAAAACTCGCGAAGCCTATGCGGCTCAGTTTCGTATTGGTCAACGTACGCTGCTGGATTTACTCGACAGCGAGAATGAGCTGTTAAGCTCAGGAATTGCCTATACCGAAGCATATTATGACCGTATTTATGCATGTTATTGGCTGATGCAGTCTATGGGTAAGTTGCTGGAAACAATGGCTATAGAGCAGCGTGAAGAAGCATTAACCGTTGCCAGTCAAAACAACGAAGCTACACAATAAAAGTAAAGGACGGATAACTTAATTATCCGTCCTTTTGTTTGGTTTGCTCTATTGAACGATCCGCTCTACTTGTACCAGGTTATCGGTAAAAGTTGGGGCATGTCCCATATCAACAAATTCTGCAGAACTAACGCAGTTCACGGTGCCATTATTACGCTGACGCCAATAACCTAAAGTTGCCACCACAATGCCCTGGCCCACATCTTCTGTGATCTGAGCTTTAGCATCAAATCCTCCCCGATCATTAAATACCCGAACATTATCACCGTGCTGAATTTGCCGTAAATCTGCATCTGCAGCACTAATCATCACGAATTGATCACCTTGCGCTTTAAGTTTGTTATCCATATTGGCGTAACAGGAATTTAAAAAGCCATGGCTTTTCGGTGAAATAATATTTAACGGGAATCGTTTTGCCAGTTCAGGGTTTGTCTGTGGGGTTTCTCTTGAAGCCACATAATCTGGCAGGCTATCCAGTGGTTCACCTGGCTGAAAACCGTCATACATTTGTCTGAAAGGTCCGGCAACAAAATTGGTTGCATCATCAATCCGGAAATGACACTTACCACTAGCCGTTGGGAAATTACCGGCTTTGTGGGGCGCACGATTGTCTTTTGTACCAACATTGAGCCGTGCATAACCATGTTCACGCAGGAACGCTAAATCAATGCCCTCACAGGCCGGAGAGTCCCAATCAACATAATTTTCCAAACATTCACTATCCGTCCATTTGAAATTTTCTTCTTCATAACCCATTTTCGCGGCAAGACGACGGAAGATTTCGTTGTTAGGAAGGGCTTCACCTGGCGAATCAACACATTTTGCATTATAAGTGAGATAGAGATGCCCCCAGGACAACACCATATCTTCCAGTTCAGCGCCCATTGAGGCAGGCAACACAATATCGGCAAAAGAAGCGGTATCAGATAGAAAATGCTCGGCTGAAACCAGAAACAAATCATCGCGCATCAGCCCGGCCACAATTTTGTCTGTTTCAGCTGCCTGAGTAACGGGATTGGCATTCCAACACATCATGGATTTGATCGGAATATCCAGATCCATTTCATTGGTTAACGCTCGACCAATCTGAATCGCATTAATGACTCGAGTACCTTCCGGAATCAAATCCGGGCGACAGATAACATCAAATTTATAAGGGTGTTCCCATACTGGGAATTGTAATGCACCGCCACCAACATGCCGCCATGCTCCGACCAGAGCCGGTAAACAGCTAATTGCTCGAATAGCTTGGCCGCCACCATAGTTACGCTCCAAAGCCACACCAAGACGAATAGCAGCTGGTTGGGTGGTAGCAAATTCCATAGCAAGTTGGCGAATGTCGTGAGCGCTTACTCCGGTAATTTCTTCTGCCCATTCTGGAGTTCTTTGTTTAGCTCGCTCGGCTAATTCAGTAAACCCAATGGTATAACTATCAACATACTCCTGATCCTGCAAGCCTTCTTCAATAATGGTGTGCATCATCGCCATCGCCAATGCACCATCGGTTCCTGGTCGAGGACTGATATGCCAATCTGCTTCTTTAGCTGTTTTGGATTTATAAGGATCAATCACAACGACTTTGGCGCCACGCTTCTGGGCCTCTTTAACAATATGCCAGTGATGCAGGTTAGTGCTGACGGAATTACAGCCCCAAATGATGATGTATTTTGAATGAATAAAACTTTCAGGATCTACGCCTGCAGTTGGTCCAACAGTTAACAGCCAGGCTGTACATGAGCCTTCGCCACAAAATGTACGTTCGCAGACGGTGGCACCCATTTTGTTAAAAAATGCATCGCCACCATTCAGACCGTGAACCAAACCTTGGTTACCGAGATAACTGTAAGGAATAATGGCCTGAGGACCATATTCATCAATAATGGCTTTCCAGCGATCAGTAATTTCCGTTAATGCATCCTCCCAACTGATTTGCTCAAATTGACCGCTGCCTTTCGGTCCAACACGCCGCATGGGATGTAAAACACGTTCGGGATGATAATGACGTTTTTCGTAGTCTTTGAGTTTGACGCATAAGCCACCTCGCGTCATAGGATGTTCAGGGTTGCCACGAACCGAGATCAGTTTGCCATTTTCGACTTCGTAGACCATCGAACAGGTGTCAGGGCAATCATGTGGGCAACCGCCGTGGTGAGTGGTTTTCAGTACGCTGGCCATAGATGTTGCCTCCCGAATTCATCGTAAACAAGATTTTTCGACTATACACCAGACAATAACGGGAATTTTGCCCGTCGTAATAAAATACAACCTCTGACGTATAGCGAATTGTTTACATTGGAGATTTCACGCTAATTTAAATTTTGTGGTCTAGAGAATTTTAGTTGAAGCAGAGTGAGCGAATTTTGGTTTGAAGTCATTCGCCACCATTGAACGGTGGCGAATGAAAACATCAATTAATCTTGGCGAGTCATTCTGTGCAAGGTGCCATCACGTAATACATATTGATGATAAAGCGCCGCACCGATGTGTAATACAAACAGGGCTACCAATACGATTCCCCCAACAATTACATGAAAATCCTTAAAAGGCTCTCTAGCATTGCGCCAAGCCTCATCTGAAATGCCAAAACCATTTACTACAATTGCCTGAAAAGCCTGGGTATCAGAAAATTTGGGTATCAATTCAAAAGCTATCGGAGTGTTGTAGAAAAATTCATTACCAAGTCCCGCAAAGATATAACCGGTGATTGGCATCAACAACAGAAAAACATAGAACAGTCTATGCGTCCAGCGGGCAGAAGCTTGCTGCCAGGCAGGCCCGGCCACAGGATCGGGGCTATTATTCGTCAATTTCCAGATCAATCTAAGTATGACTAAAGTGAAAAGGTAAAAACCCAAAGACATATGGATCTGTAATGCCATTGAACTTGGTGGTGTTCTTGGTTCAGTAAACCAGGCCCGGTAATAGATGGCGATGTAAGTCGCTAAAATTAAAAAAGCCATTATCCAATGTAGCCATTGGGCTACCTTGCCGTAACGCTCACGGCTATTTCGTAAGTTATCAGCCATTCTCACTCCTTTATTTGTTTTAATTGAGATTAAGGTAGGTTTTGGGATGTTATCCTACTATGAAGATGGTTTTTATCACGATGAGTTCCCCATTAAATAAACCTGCCGAAAAATATAGGTCATTGATTTTGTTAAGGTAATAAATTTAGAAGGTGTTTGGGTGGTTTATTTCAGCCACTTTTAGAGATTAAATCACGCAAGTGATTTAAAAAAGCTGCGAAATATTTTTCATCAGCGGCTTAAGCGGATTTGACTTCTAGTCGCTTGGGTGTAGGCTCGCTGATCTGTTTGAAACTAACTCTGGAGAAACATCATGGCAACAGTAACATTAAAAGGTAATTCTTTTGAGACAGTCGGCAATTTGCCAAAAGTGGGTGATAAAGCGCCTGACTTTTCGGTGGTCAAAGGCGATTTATCAGATCTGAATTTGGCAGATATAAAGGGCCGGATTGTACTAAACATTTTTCCTTCTATTGACACTGATACCTGTGCAATGTCCGTTCGTCAGTTCAATAAAAAAGCGACGGCAATCGAGAATACTTCGGTCATTTGTATATCAAAAGATTTACCCTTTGCTTTAGCGCGTTTCTGCGGGGCCGAAGGTCTGGAAAATGTTGAGGTAGGTTCAGCCTTTCGTTCCAGTTTTGGTGAAGACTATGGCGTGACAGCCAAAACTGGACCCTTGAAAGGTTTGTTATCACGCTCTGTCGTTGTTATCGATGAAAATGGTAAAGTCATTTATACCGAGCAGGTCGCAGAAACTGCTGATGAACCTGATTATGAAGCAGCATTAAACATTTTGAAGTAATTACCTTGCGTGCTTAAAACTGATAAAACCCGGCATTTAAGCCGGGTTTTTTATGGGTGACATAAACTATTTTCGAACATTTTTTGCGATTTTCTGTCCCACAACGTATTGATAGCACTATCTCGGTCAATGATTGGGTGATATGGATACATTAGATCAACTTTTTGCATCAGTGGCAGTCATTGCGGAGTTTCATCCAAAGCTGAAAGCGATTCGCTTTTGGCAGGACAGCAAAACCTTGCAATATCATTCGGCAGTTATTTTTTTTGACAGAACATTAGCGCCGCGTGAAGAGTTGGAGGCGGATATTGCCAATATTGCTACACAGTTAGCCTCCGCGGCATTGCCAGATTATCATGCGTTTTGCGTAGATCTGGAGCATTTGTTCAATGGTGCTCAGCCCTCCGGACCAATAAGCCATTTATCCGATGTTGATTGGCGAACCTTTCGCAAAATTTCTTCTTATGCGCAATATTGGAAACAGCGAAACCCTCGTGAAGTAAATAAGCTGATTACCTTTGTGATGGCCGTCCCCGTTTTCAGTCGATTGGCTGGTCAGCTGATCGTACAAAATCATAACGTCACGGAAAGCCAGATCTTTGAACAAATCACCCAACAACACGGATCTTTTGTTATGGGGGGTAAACGTTTTCGAGAATTGTTTCGCCAGGAAATCGATACCGCTTATAACGAAGCCAAGCTGTTAGTATCTACCTTCAGGGGCACCAAAACAGAGGGTGCTGCACGGATTGTGAATGGTATGGTTGAATCAATAGTGACTAGATCATAGTTCAGCAAAATTTAGACCATGACATTGGCATTTTTTGTTAAATGTAAATGTCCTTAATCAAACGATAATCTTTAGCTGATAGCGTTATCAGCTACAAATGGGCCAGAGTAGGCCTTTCAGTTTTAGATCACATAGGAACAGCACAATGAAATTATCGATCAATGGCGCAAGTCATGAAGTCAATTTGCCTGAAGAAATGCCGATTCTTTGGACCTTACGCGATGTGCTGGGCTTGACCGGCACTAAATTTGGTTGTGGTAAAGCATTATGTGGTGCTTGTACCGTGATGCTCGACGGACAACCCATCCGTTCATGCTCCACCCCAATTAGTGCAGCCAAAGATAAACAAATCACTACGATAGAAGCGGTCAGTGAAGATAAAGTTGGCCGCGCGATACAGCAAGCCTGGGTGGAGCTGGGAGTACCCCAATGTGGATATTGTCAGTCAGGCCAAGTGGTTTCAGCCACAGCTTTGTTACGTACTAATAGCAACCCCAGTGATACGGATATTGATAATGCGATGAGTGGCAATATCTGTCGCTGTGGCACCTATAACCGGATCCGTGATGCCATAAAATTGGCTGCCACTAAAAGTGGAGACGCACAATGAATAAGCCCCTTAAAAATGAAACTTTACAAACTGAAATCACCAATATCAGTCGTCGAAATCTATTGAAGGGTTTTGCATTAACCGGCTTTGTTTTAGCGGTGGGTATGCCGTTTGTCGGTTTTGCAGAAGGTGAAGAAGCACCCAAATATGGTCGCGACGCCATGCCAAATGGCTGGGTGGACAATCCTTTGATATTCGTAGCAATTGCTGAAGACGGTACCGTGACTATCGTTTCTCACCGATCAGAGATGGGGCAAGGCGTGCGGACCAGTTTACCAATGGTGGTTGCTGATGAACTTGAAGCAGATTGGGGTCGAGTAAAGGTTATTCAGGCACCAGGTGATGAAGAACGTTACGGCAATCAGGATACCGACGGATCACGTAGCGTAAGACACTTCTTTATGCCGATGCGTAATGTCGGTGCTGCTGCCAGAATGATGCTGGAAGCGGCTGCCGCAGCACATTGGGGTGTGAGTGTTGACGAGGTGTTTGCTGAAAATCATCAAATCAAGCACCGCCCTTCCGGTAAAACGCTGGGTTATGGTGAGTTAGCGAAAGCCGCTTCACAACTAGATGTGCCAGAACGGGAAAAACTGCAGTTAAAAACTGCGGATCAATTTCGCTATATCGGCAAACAATCCACCAAATTAATTGATGGTGAGGACATTGTCACCGGCAAAGCAATTTACGGCATAGATATTCAGCTGGATGGCATGGCGTATGCCGTTATTGCTCGCCCGCCAGTTTATGGCGGCAAAGTTAAGTCATTTGATGATAGTGAGACAATGAAGGTCCCCGGTGTGATTAAAGTGGTCACATTGAAAGGTAGTCCGCCACCGGCAATTTTCAATCCTTTAGGTGGGATTGCCGTTATTGCAGAAAACACCTGGGCTGCAATGCGAGGTCGTGAAAAACTGAAAATAGAGTGGGATCATGGAGAAAACGTCAGCTACAACTCTGACGAATATCGCCAGAAAATGCTGGAAGCGGGCTCAAAATCTGGTGGCAAAGTGCTGCGCAGTACCGGCGATATTACTAAAGCCATGGAATCTGCCGATAAGACCTTTAAGGCAGATTATTACGTCCCGCATTTATCCCAGGCTCCGATGGAACCTCCAGTTGCTACAGCCCGAATTCAGGATGGCAAGTGTGAAGTCTGGGCGCCGACACAGGCCGCACAGGCAGGTAGAGATACCGTTGCCAAATGGCTGGATATGTCATCGGATGATGTTACCGTCCATGTCACTCTATTGGGCGGTGGTTTCGGGCGAAAATCCAAACCTGATTATCTTGTCGAAGCCGCTTTATTATCAAAAGCGATGGATGGACGAGCAGTTCAGGTAACCTGGAGTCGTGAAGACGATTTGCATAACGGTTATCTTCATACAGTTTCAATAGAGCATCTTGAGGCCGGAGTAAATGAGCAGGGCAAAACCACAGCCTGGTTGCATCGTACTGTTGCCCCATCAATATCTTCAACTTTTGATGCTGCTTCGGAGCATCAAATGCCGATCGAGCTGGGCATGGGGGTGATGAATATTCCCTTTGCTATCGATAATATTCAACTGGAAAATCCTGCCGCCAAAGCCCATACCCGTATCGGTTGGTTCCGTTCGGTAGCCAATATTCCCCGAGCCTTTGCTATCCAATCATTTATCGCTGAAATGGCCAACGAACTGGATCAGGATCACAAAGCATTTTTACTGGAGCTGATTGGTCCAGCCAGAAAAATTGATCCGATTGAACTGAAAGATGAGTGGAACTATGGCGAGTCACCGGAAGCTTATCCGCTGGATACCGGAAGATTACGCCGGGTGGTGGAAGCTGTCTGCGAAAAAGCCAATTGGGGACGTGATTTACCAGCTGGTAGAGGATTGGGATTGGCGACACATTACAGCTTTGTTACCTATACGGCGGCAATAGTTGAGGTTGAAGTTTCTGAAGATGGTGATTTAAGCATTCCGAGAATCGATATTGCCGTGGATTGTGGCCCGCAAGTAAATCCGGAACGGATCCGTTCGCAAATGGAAGGTGCCTGCATTATGGGTGTCAGCCTGGCAATGGTTGGAGAAATCAGTTTTAAAGACGGGGCCGTACAAGAAGATAACTTTGACGGTTATCAAGTCACCCGAATGAATGAGTCTCCCCGTGAAATTCATGTGCACTTGTTACCATCGGAAGATTTCGACACGCCATTAGGCGGCGTAGGCGAACCCGGTTTGCCACCAATAGCACCGGCTTTGTGTAATGCCATTTTCGCTGCGACAGGCAAACGTATTCGTGACTTGCCCATCCGTTATCAATTGGAAAGCTGATTATGGACAGTGTTGATTTATCGGTTTTTAAAACCCTGCAGAAATGGTTGGAAACCGATTTGAACGTGTGGCTGGTAACCGTGGTGAAAACCTTCGGTTCCAGCCCTCGTCAACCGGGTGCACTATTGGTGCTCAGAGAAGATGGTGTGTTAGTTGGCTCGGTTTCCGGTGGTTGTATCGAAGATGATCTGGTAGATAAAGCTCAGTCAGGAGAATTACCCACGCAGCAGGCAAAATTAATGGTTTATGGGGTGACCCGCGAAGAAGCACAACGCTTCAACCTGCCGTGTGGTGGAACACTGGAATTGATTATCGAACCGGTCAAAAACACCGTTTGGGTAGATGAAATACTTAATGCTATTAACAATCATCGCTTGATAAAACGAGATTTGCAGATTGCTTCATTACAAACCCAGTGTAGCGATGCCAAAGTGACTGATCCGACAGTGCAAATTACCGATCAGCAACTCTCCGTTGTGTATGGCCCGAGATGGCGTTTATTGATTATTGGTGCAGGACAGACTTCTGTATATCTGGCGAATATGGCACAAGCGCTGGACTATCAAGTTTCTGTGTGTGAGCCGCGTGATGCGATGATTGAAAGCTGGGATGTGCCGAACGTAGAGCTGCTCAATATGATGCCGGACGATGCTGTGTTGGCGATGCAGCCTGATGCACACACGGCTATTGTAGCTTTGACGCACGATCCGAAACTTGATGATATGGCGTTGTTGGAAGCACTGAAATCTGCTGCCTTTTATGTTGGTGCTTTGGGCAGCAAAAAGAACAATGCCAATCGCCGTAAACGTTTGGCGATGTTTGATTTATCTGCAGGCGAAATTGAGCGTTTGCATGGCCCTGTTGGCTTGCCGATTGGCAGTCGCACACCACCGGAAATAGCTATTGCTATCTTGGCTGAGCTTATTGAATTAAGACGCATTCATCTTGTTAAGGCCGTAAATGAGACTGCTGAAATTCAATCAGTTTGTAGTTGAAATCAACGATGTCTGAACCGGCAGGGATTATTCTAGCCGCTGGCATGTCTTCCCGCTTCGGCTCAGACAAATTGTTGTATGAGTTAACCATCGAGGGTGACTGTCAGCCGCTGATCCAACACACTCTGCAGTCATGGTTTTTGTTATTTGATGAAATATCTGTCGTTATAAGAACGGACACACCGCCGTTACGACAAACCATTATGGACTTTGCCGAAAAACAGCATAAAAATATTAACCTGATTGAATGCCGCGATGCTGCTCTGGGGATGGGGCATAGTCTCAGTGCGGCTATCAAGGCCAATTCTGAATCGAGTGGTTGGATGATTGGGTTGGCAGATATGCCATTAATCCCATTTTCAGTGCTGAATCAGGTATATCAAAACCTGAAATTGGGTGCCCTGATTACGGCCCCCTATTTTGATGGACAGCGTGGCCATCCTGTTGGGTTGAATCGTCTGTACAAAGATGAGTTGTTGGCACAGGAGGGTGATTCTGGTGCCAAAAAGCTGCTTCAGCGCGATGCTGAATTCATCCAAAAAGTCGACACTAATCAATCAGGTGTATTGATAGATATTGATTGTATGCAGGATATTAATCGAATAGAAAAAAGCAGCTGATAGTAATTAGTCTTGTCTGGCCCAGTTAGAATGGCTGTCTAAATAATTTCGATCAAAACCGGATATTTCAATTAAGCCATCCAGATCAAGAATATGAATATCGCCGTTATTAGACTCAAGCAAGCCTTGGTCACGCAATACTTTAAAGGTTCGGCTGACATGTACGGAAGATAAACTTAAGGTGTCGCCAATGATGGTTTGATTCATAGGCAGCACGAACTTGTCGGTATCAACGTTCAGCCTGACTTTCATTTCCACAATAAAATGCGCCAGTCTCTCTACCGCACTACGACGGCCTATATTGATGACTCGTTCAATGAGCATTGATTGTTCACGAGCAAGAATTAAAAAGAATAAATCCGTCAAGCGTGGTGCTTGATCAAAGATCTCCGTCAAGCGCTGTCGTGGAAACGGGCAGGCTTTCACTTCTGTCAAAGTTCGAAACTCGGAAAGGTTTCGATCAAAACTGATTTCTCGTAGACCAAGGATTTGCCCTGGCAGAAAAATATCCAACACCTGGCGCTGGCCATCTGCAAGGGTTCGGGTCGCGCAAGCCCAGCCTGACTGAAGTGTGAAAAACCGTTCCGCCTTTCCGCCTTCAATTGCCATGGGTTGATCGGCCTCATAACTACGAGGATCTTTTTCCAATGCCTTCAATAGGTTGATTTCATGTTCATTAAGATCAGCAAATTTTGAAAATTGATGAACAATACAACTGTCAGGCAAAGTTGAACTCATAAGCGTCCTTTAATATCCACAAAGAAATTATGATGGTGATGAAATATACCCCGGAAAAATCCGAAGTCAATCTAATATATATATAGCCACCCAAAAAAAAGACACCATCCGAGAATCGGACAGTGTCAAAGG
>NZ_MCRI01000048.1 GCF_001720165.1 Methylophaga muralis | reverse complement strand
TTTACTCTTCGTCATTCAGACTAATTAGCGATCCGGTGACATCAATAAAGTCCACTCAATGCGTCACCACCCAAAGTAGCACCATCATTGCTTTGCGTCTATTTTGAATAATACAAGTTGCTGATTTCAGCTTACAATAAAAAACCCTATTCTTGATTCAAATTCCAATCGCTCAACACTCTGAGTTTAGCCAGATAGAGCTCTGTTTTTTCCACAAATCTCAGATTTAGCCGAAGAAAGCGCCAAGGATTTTCCTGAATTTAAAGCTAAAACCACAAATTTTGTGCTGAAATACATTTTTTTCACATGTTAGCTATATACAATATCAGGAAAAATTCACACTAAAAGGTAACCAACTTTGACTCGACGCATTGCCTCTACTGAGCTCCGACTGGGCATGTATATACAAAAGCTGGGTGGTTCATGGTTGAAGCATCCGTTTTTACGCAGTAGTTTTTTATTAACCGATGCCGATGATATTAAAAGTATTGTTGAAGCAGGCATCGAAGATGTCTGGATCGATGAGGAAAAAGGCGAAGCTATACAAAATTCACACCCCGTAACGCCCTCTAAACAACCAGCTGTTGAAGACTTCTCAGACACTCAAATCGTTACTAAGCAAAGCATCGAAGACAAAAAAACTGTGCTCCAAACCTCAATGGAAGACGATATCAATCAAGCACGTAAGGTTTTTCATGAAGCTAAACCTCAGGTTATGGCAATGTATAAAGATGCCCGACTCGGTAAAGCAATTGATCCGCAAACCACCTTACCGCTAGTGAATGAAATTGATTTGATGGTACAACGTAACTCAGCCGCTATACTCAGTGTAGCTCGACTGAAAACCCACGATGACTATACATACATGCATTCATTGGCTGTTTGTGCATTGATGATATCGCTGGCACGACAACTCAATCTCGATGAAGAACAGGTTAAGCTGGCTGGTGTAGGTGGCTTGATGCACGATCTTGGTAAATCCTTGATGCCATTGGAAGTACTGAACAAACCCGGAAAGCTTTCCGAAGCAGAATACAACATTATGAAAAAGCATCCAGCTGCCGGCGCCAAGCTCTTGGAAAACTCAGGTGCAGCGCCAGAGGTCGTCGATATCGCTTTACATCATCATGAAAAAATAAATGGTTTGGGCTACCCGAATCGACTGCAGGGCGAGGAAATATCATTGTTTTCTCGTATGGCAGCCATTTGTGATGTCTATGATGCCGTTACCTCTGAACGCGCTTATAAACAAGCCTGGGATCCTGCTGGAACCATTCGCGAAATGGCTCAGTGGGAGGGGCACTTTGATAAACAACTGTTCAATGCCTTTGTCAAAATGGTCGGCATATATCCGGTTGGATCATTAGTACGTTTGACCTCACAGCGACTGGCTGTGGTGATTGAACCCGGCGTGACATCACTGGTAAAACCCAAGGTGAAAGTCTTTTTTTCGTTACGTTCAAAAGCGCCCATCCAAATACAAGTAGTCGATCTCGCTTTACTCAGTTGCAAGGAAACCATAGAGGGCCCTGAAGATCCCTCAAAATGGCATTTCAAACATCTGGAACAACTATGGCAGTAATCGCTCTTTGGCTAACATTAAGTTAGGGTTATTGAACCATTGATCAAATTTTCACCTTATAACCGGTTTTAAATATCCACCAGATAAACAACATAAAAATAATCAGAAAAGTAGAAATCATCACTAAACTCAATGTCAGGCTGACATCAGCTGTGCCATAAAAACTCCAGCGGAAACCACTGACCAGATACACCACGGGGTTGAATAAAGTCACTTTCTGCCAGAACTCTGGCAGCATGCTGATCGAATAAAACGTACCGCCGAGAAAGGCCAGTGGTGTGACCACCATCAATGGAATAACCTGTAACTTTTCAAAACCATCGGCCACCACACCAAGGATAAAGCCCAGCATACTAAAGGTGATGCAGGTTAAAACCAGAAACAGCATCATCCATAACGGATGCAGAATCGAGTAATCCACAAATAATTTAGCGGTGAGCAATATCAACATCGCCAGAATAATCGATTTGGTCGCTGCCGCACCAACATATCCCACTACAATCTCAAATGCTGAAACCGGGGCGGACAATACTTCATAAATAGCGCCGGACCACTTGGGCATATATATTCCAAATGAGGCATTTGACGTTGATTCTGTTAACACCATCAACATAATCAGACCTGGAATAATAAAGGCTCCGTAACTGACACCGCCGATTTCAGTCATCGCAGAACCAATCGCTGAACCGAATACAATGAAATAAAGCGAGGTAGACAACACTGGCGAAGCAATGCTTTGCAAAGGTGTCCGCCAGCTGCGGTGAAGTTCGGATAAATAAATGGCTTTTATCGCATACCAATTCATTTTGATTCCTCCACCAGGCTGACAAAAATTTGTTCCAGTGTGCTTTGCTTGGTTTGCACATCACTCAGCTCAATCCCAGAACGATGGATCGCCGCCAGCACCTCCGTCACATGATTGGTCGGTTGATTATCAACATAGTCGTAAGTGAGGGTTTTACCATCTTCACCAAGTTGCAATACAAAGCCGTTCAGTTCACTGGGGATCTGCGTAATCGGGTGTTGTAACTGCAGAATAAGTTGCTTGCGTCCCAGCTTTTTCATTAACTCACGTTTGTTTTCGACCAGCAGAATCTCACCATGATTAATAATGCCTATCCGATCGGCAATCTCTTCGGCTTCTTCAATGTAATGGGTGGTGAGAATAATAGTAGTGCCGCGTTGACGTAATTTTTCTACCAGACGCCACATATCACGGCGCAATTCCACATCGACACCGGCTGTCGGTTCATCAAGAAACAACACTTCCGGTTCATGTGCCAAGGCCTTGGCAATCAACACACGACGTTTCATACCACCTGAAAGGAACTGAATTTTGGCATGGCGTTTATCCCATAAAGACAATGCCTTGAGAATTTCTTCCAAATACGCATCATCACGCGGTTTACCAAATACGCCGCGACTAAACACCATGGTATTCCACACAAAGGCAAACACATCAATGGCCAATTCTTGTGGCACCAAACCAATTTGTTTGCGGGCTTGCCGATAATCTTTGACGACATCATAGCCGCCGACCAGAACCTGCCCTTCTCCCACATTGACCAGCCCACAAATAATGCTAATCAGAGTGGTTTTACCTGCGCCATTTGGGCCTAACAGGGCAAATATTTCGCCGCGTTTGATTTGCAGATTGACTTGATTTAATGCCTGAAATCCAGATGGATACTTCTTACTGAGATTGCGCACATCGATGATGTGATCTTCCATCACTTGCGTTTCCATCATTAGAACCTGTTTTTAGAGAAAACAACACCCGATATTAAAGGGTGAGATACAGCTGGTTTAACTGGCGTCATGCTGACACTGTCACATTAAATAACGGTTAAGTCACAAAACACAGACCATTTTAATTCTGTTCGGCAAATTTACAGCTTATCAAGGTCACGGGCGTCGAGCAGGCGATGCTGTTGCCGGTGCGGGTTGCATGGCTGATTCGTCAAAAGCTTTATTAATTCTAAACGCAACCGTTGTCACCTTATCAGGCACATCCCCGCCAGGCTGTTGTTGCAGAATAATGCTTCTAAACAATTCATAGTGCTGTGCATCCAATACCGAAACAATTTTGAAAGATCGTGGTTCAAAGCCCCATTGCATTCCTCCCGCCCAGGTACAGGCGATAGCACCTTTGTTGCCGGGAATAGGTTTCTCAACACATGGCTGCCCAGCGACCGTTTGCAGTCTATCTGCAGATGTGGTCTCTGTTCTAGCTGGGGAGCGTAAAAGCAGAGTTGCATCGGCACCAGTCAATGGACTGACTTTAAATGGCTGATTATCATTTAAATCGATACCACGAAGCCCCTCTGGTTCAATTAAAACATGTCGACCACTGCTGACCAGTTGGAATTCACAGCGAGGTTTCTTTTGCGGTTCAGCCATCTGGTAGTCCCAAAACTCCAGCCGATATGCAGTCCTTCCCTCGTCCAACCATCGCTGCAGACGAATTGTGCCTATCTTCAGGGCTTCACTTTCTAATAAGGCTTTGGTCGGAATACCCTCCTCCCGACAGAGTTCCAATAAATCCCGATATAAGCCTCTACGGTTTTCCGCTGAAGTTGGGACGATATTTTGATCAATATAAATTTTTGGCATAGGCGCTGGCTGCTCAACTACTTCTGCTGGACTTGTATCAGGCACAGAAGTATTTGAATCTGACTCGCCACTGCAAGCAATCAACATTAAACCCAGTGTCATAGTTATAAAACTGCTTTGCAGTGTGTGAAAGATGTTCTTCATTGATTTATTCCACGACTTCACATTGAACAATTTCATAGCCTGTGCCTTGATCAATATTGACCAACTCTGCCACTTCTTCGAAGCCCGCTTGGCGAGCAGAAGGTAGATCTTGCTGTGCTATTTCATGAATTAATATCGTGCCTGTGCCCATGCCGCACGCGGCTGGATACATTACACCGGTTTTGTTTCCGCAATCAGTTTTGCTAACGGCTATCCCGGCAGCAGTTAGTTTGGCAACACTATCTGACGGCGAAATACCTGCGCTCTCACATTGCAGAGCATTGCGATTTTCATAAACTAACACCAGCTCTGATATTGAATCCTGCTTGCTGCAGCCGATCAGAAAAACCTGTGACAGGATCAGGATGCTAAAGATTTTCATGAGAACGCCTTGTATGAATACATACCAATGAGACCAAAAGATCGGTTGAATGTTAATGATATTTCAAATGATATAAAGACTTGATGAGGATGTAGCTATTACACCAACAAAACTGACGGGTATTGTACCCGCCAGCTTGATGGTTAATACAGTAATGATGACAACAAATTCTGCCTATTTCTTACAGTAGACTCCCACATACCCGCCATCCAGGCAGCCATCTTTTCTGATTGTCATGGGGTTTTGGTCTCCCCCGATAGCCACCATGACCTTATCGCCCTCAACGGTGAATATGCCCAAAGCGGTCTCATCACCATCAATTGCTCTCACTTTATCATCAGGACCGAATACCAATTTATCGACCCAAGAGTTTTCCTGACCAATATACTCACCCGAAACCGAACCACCATCACCACAAGCAGTTAAGGTAAAAAACATGGCTATCAACAGCATTTTTTTAATCATTTTCAGCATCCTTTATAAGAATCCAAATCGAAAAAAACCACCAATAACACCCTACTTTCTTTCATATTTCCGAAACCCGGAAATGAAGCACAACATACTGTAATTGAAGAATTTTTCTTCATCGCGATTATTATCCTGTTGCACAAATAAAGCTAGGATAACCAGAATAAATATCGAAACTTATCTGAAGTGGATTGAAAAGAAATCGGCTTTAAGCAAAAGCGACTGCTTAGCAACTGGGCAGTTGCTTGGGTATGCTAAATCACTAATGAGTATGGTACCTTTCAAGCCATCAACTGCGAGTGTAAGCACATGTCACGGAAAAAAGCGGCCCGTCATAAGTCAATTATTGATGAACTGACCATTCATCCCTCAATGCGCGTCAATGAATTAGCTTCGGCTTTAAATGTCACCACCGAAACCATCCGCCGTGATCTGGAAGAACTGGCTGAACAAAACCTAATTAGCCGCACTTACGGTGGTGCATTATTACGTCAAGCTGTTGAACCAGTGCTCAATGAACGTCATAAGACAAATATTGCTGAACGGGTGGCTATTGCTAAAAAAGCAGCTCCAATACTCAAAGAGGCAAAAGTTTTGATGATAGGCTCCGGCGTAACAACGGTTGAAGTCGCCAAACGGATTGCCTATGAAATGAACAACATCACGGTTATCACCCATTCATTTGGTGTTGCCACGGTATTGTCGTTAAATCCAACCATTAAGGTCATCATGGCGCCGGGGCTTTATCATGCAGAAGAAGGCTCAACTCATGGCTCGGTGACCTGTCAGTTTCTCACCAATTACACTGTCGATTGGACGATTTTAGGCGCTAGTGGTCTTGCTCCCACCGGACCATCAGATGCATTAGTTGATGCAGCGGATGTGTACAAACAAATGATTCGTCAAAGTACACACAATATGATCGTCGCAGACCACAGCAAGTTTGATCGGCTTGCCACCGCTCGTTATGCAAAGTGGGATGAGATTGATAATTTAATTACCGATAAAAAGCCAAGCGGCCCGCTCAAAAAAGCCTTATCTAAAGCAGAGGTGCAGATCATTGTGGCAACAGTTCAATAGGCATCGCTATAGTCGATTTAATGAACCATTTATACCTGCTGAACAAATGCGTCTAAAAAAAAGTCGGCCTCGGATTGGGTCAACGTCAATAAAGGCCGTAATTTCAAGGTAGCGCCAAACCGCCCTGCTGCGCCAATCAACACCCCAGCCGCCTTTAACCCATTGATGACTTGTTTGGTTTTGAGCGGATCAGGAATCTGTTTATTGTCGGCTTTACCGATATCAATTCCCATAAACAATCCCTGCCCTCTTACTTCAGCAACATAAGCTGATTGGCTGGCAATAGATTGCAATCGGGTTTTTAAATAATGTCCCATCACTAGTGCATTAGTTTGCAGATTTTCCTGCTGAATCGTGTCCAACACAGCCTGCCCTGCCGCAGCGGCAACTGGATTACCCCCAAAGGTATTGAAATAGCCAACGTCAGAACAAAAACTCGCCAGATATTCTGATCGGGTTGCCACTGCCGCCATCGGAAAACCATTGCCCATTGGTTTACCCATGGTCACGATATCCGGTGTGACCCCATGAAAATCAAAACCCCAGAAGGCTTCACCCAGTCGGGCAAAACCCGGTTGCACTTCATCGGCGATAAATACACCACCTGCGTTATGCACGACATCAACAGCTTTTTTTAAAAAACCTCTCGGTTCAGTATAAATACCGTCTGATGAAAAAATGGTATCGACTAATAAAGCCGCGACACTAAATCCTCGTTCCCACAAAAGCTCAATGGCTTCAGTGACTTTTGCAGCAAAGCCAGTAGCGATATCTTCACCATAAACAGCAGAAGATGGTGGAGGAATAGCCACAACATGAGCCGGTAATTTTCCTTGTTTGATAATTGATGGCGATACTTCGGTGACCAGACTGGTATTACCGTGATAGGCATCTTCGGTCACGATAAAACCTTCACCACCCGTAGCCTGTTTTGCCAGACGCATCGCCAGATCATTGGCCTCACTGCCCGAACAGGTCATCACAATATTGGTAATCGATTCAGGCAATGTTGCTTTCAACGAATCAAGATAATCGTCCACTGCTGACACTAGATAACGGGTATGCACATTCAACGTACCAATTTGTCTGGAAACCGCCTGCACCACACTGGGATGGCAATGCCCCAGACAAGGCACATTATTGTAGAAATCGAGATAGCGCTTGCCATCAGCAGCCTGCATCCACGCACCCTGGGCCGAGACCATTTCAATTGGCTCTTGATAAAACAACACCGAGCTGCACCCAGATTATTCAAACGACGCGCCACATTTTCTGCATGTCCACCGTGCTTGGCCTCAAACGCATTCATATCCAGAATACGTTTTTCCGTTAAATCATTCCCTTCTTCAGCTTGTTGTTGCAGATATTTTTTTGCCAACTCGATAGTGCCAAAGGTGAATTGTTCAAAGCCGGCTTCTGCAGCGGTTGGGGTTTCCGGATGACTTGCCACCCACGCAGTCAGCAATAATCGACGAAACATCACCAACGTTGAAATCATTGCTTCATCTTCGGCAGACAGTGCTGCTATTGATTTATAACCCCGCACCCAGGCCTGTTGCAATTCAGGCAGTAAAGGTGAGGTTTCCAGAAACGAAACCGCCGAGGCAAAATCATAGATGAACCAGCTAAAACCACAGTCATCAAAATCAATCACACTTAACTGTTTGTCATCGACTAACAAATTCGCTAGCCGTAGATCAGCATGCACCAGGCCAAATCGATCCGGCTTTCGCCATAGTGATGTAATTTCGCTTCCAGAATCTCACATAATTGCTCTAATATCGCCTGCCCTGCTTCATCGAGTCCCGGCGCGTTACGCCAGTCTCCCCATAACGGGTTAGCACCGAAAGCACTGTCAAAATTCCATTTTTTCCGGCTAAACCCTTCAGGTAAAGACCATTGTCGCGCTTGTTGATGCAATCTGGCAGAGGTCGCACCCAATATTTCAAAACCTTCTATCAATGATTCATCTTCATCTGGCTGTTTGCCGGGCATAAACTCAAACGCCACCAGATACCGTTCAACACCATCATCTTCAAATGCAGCAATCAGCGATCCATCACGCATGGTTAAGGGTTCCGGGGTATTCAACAATGCTTGCTGTCGCAGCGATTGAATCCACAGTAACTCGGAATGGATTTCATGCTTTGAATGATATTCAGGCCGGTGAACCCGAATAATAAATCGCTGATCGTTATTTTCATCATTCACCAGAAAAGTGGCATTTTCAGAGACCGTTAACAGTGAGACTCTGGCAGCTTCATCAATATTCCACTGCCCGAGTAATTCCTGTATTTGCCCCGCTAATCGCTGCAAATATTCCTCGTTGTATAAACCTGCCATCATTCTGTACCTAATAAACCCGGTTAAAAATGTTTATATCGCCAAAATGTCCGACTTGCAATATTTTTATTGCAAAGAAAAAGATTTATGCTAAAAATGCAGTTAACGTGTCGATTCATATTCCGGAGGTAGTTCATGCTGACATCTATTCAAGACAAGACCGTCATTGTTACTGGTGGCTCAAAAGGTATTGGTAAAGGCATTGCCAGTGTATTTGCCAGACAAGGTGCCAAGGTGATGATTGCTGCACGCGGTGAATCCGCAGCACAACAGACGGTCGATGAAATTAAGGCTGCAGGTGGAACGGCAGCTTATTTTTTATGTGATGTCGCCAATTGGGAGCAAGTTCAGGCGCTGGTTGAATACACAGAAAACACCTTCGGACCAGTTGATATTCTCTGCGCCAATGCTGGCAGCTTCCCGCAAAAGAAAATTATCGATCTTGCTCCGGAAGAATGGGACGACATGATGTCGACCAACCTGAAAAGCACTTTTCTGTGTGTTAAAGCTTGTATTCCACATTTTGAAAAACTCGGGGCAGGCCGCGTGGTGATCACCTCATCTATAACCGGGCCGATTACCGGCTATCCCGGCTGGTCGCATTATGGGGCGACCAAGGCCGGCCAACTGGGTTTTATGAGAACAGCAGCGATGGAACTGGCACGTTACAACACCACCATTAATTCGGTGATGCCCGGCAATATTGTCACCGAAGGACTAGCGAGTTTGGGTGAAGATTATCTTAATAGTATGGCAGCGGCGATCCCGCTGAAACGACTGGGTGATGTTGAAGATATCGCCAATGCGGCGTTATTTCTGGCGTCGAAAGAGGCAGCCTATATCACTGGCCAACAAATAGTAGTGGATGGTGGACAAACCTTACCGGAGTGTATGGAAGCGGTCGCCGAAATTTAGCCGTTTTGAGTTTACTGGTGGAAAGTGTGCAGATAAAAAAAGGGTAAGCAACGCTTACCCTTTGTTTTGTAGCTGTTCAGAAGCCTGAACATAATTATCGAAATTCTGAATATAGTCTTCCATATTCAATTCCAACATCCGCCGAAATTCACTGACAAAGAATTTGACGGTTTCATCTTTTGCATCCGTCATATCTTGGGCATTTGTCCAACCAGAAGCCGTAAACCAAGCACTATATCTGGCAAGACCATACATAAAAGACGGACTTACTTCTCCTGCCTGAATGCCTTTTTCCATTTGGGTATTCGCTAATTTGATATAGGCATCCGCTCTATCAAAAAAGCCATTATCTCTCTCGCTCATATAAGGTTTCGCTTTTTTATTATTTATTTTGGCAAGACACCAAAACAAGTGAGCAGGATAAACCTCAGCGCTGCGGCATTGATATGGAATAAATCACAATCCGCTACGGGAAAACATCAATTTATGTTCGTTATAAGACCAGCAGATTCGACTACAACGACAATCGAATATTGGATTCGACTTCATCAATCAATGTCTTTGGTACAGCGTGTTGAGTTGCCAGTTTTCGCCATTCGGCAACATGGCTAATGGTTTGATCGATAAACTGATTTATCTTTCTACGAGTAAATAACGGGCTCAGTTTTTCTAAAGAATAAAAATCTTCACGGTTAAAATCATCTCGTTTGCCGTTCAAACTCATCCAATGCTGACTCACCCATTTACTACCTGGTTTATAGCTATAGGCCAGATCGTATGCAGGGGCTAACGTCCACTTGTTGTCATTCAGCATGAAGGCAATATTTTTTGAATGATCATCGTGATTTCTGGCAACGATGTTGAAAACCATACGTTTAAAAAGTTGCTCAGCCTCAATGGCAGATAAGCCTAATTTTCGGGCTACCCCGAATAATTCAGCATAAGAAAAACTGCCCGGTTGTTTGTAATTGACATGGGCTAACCCATTCAAGGTTTGGATATGTCTTTTTTGATTACCGACACGATCAAAGCGCTGCGTTAAAAAATGCCGACGCTGTCCTTCATCGAGTAAACGACACGGCATCATCTCAATGCCACAGGCGGTAGCCATTAAATAATATACATACTCCATGGCGCCGAACCCCATAGGATCGCCAAAGGTTTGCTGATTTTTATTATGTTCGCTGACCCCGTCAAACTTCATCAGATAATGCTTAAAGCCTTGCGGCACATTAACCTGTCCAGAACGTACCTGAGTAAAGTCATCGTTAAAAGCCAAAACGGCTTTGGGCCGTGCTCCGCCAGCACTGGTGCCCACAGACAATAACGCCATCATTGCTTCGCGATCTGTCTGAGCTTCATTACCTAACTCCACAGCAAAGTTAGCACGACTGTCCAATATTTCCTGGGCAATATTGACTAACGCTGCAACATCGACTTGTTGAGTTGCATTCAGATCTTTCAGTCTGGTCGCGGGGCTATATTCCAACGCGCCCATGCCGCGAGTACCGGTGTACTGCAATCGTTGCAGTGGAGAAATTTCCTCTGGCGACTTACCTCGGCTGGCCACCCAGGCATTTAGTACTGCATTGCCAAAATCATCCGGTAGCGAGTCAGCAATTAAGCCTGGCAAGCCTTTATAGGTCTCAAAATCCAGTTCTGGAAATGTATAAATCTGCCGACCCAGTGGCATCGTCAATGGCGCGAGTTCAATACCACGCTCAATAAAAGCCGCTTCATATTCAAAAGCACCTCGACCTGTTTCAGTATCAAAGCTGACCGCGCCAACATCGTAGTCCTGATAATGAACCCGGATAACCTCCATTACCATTCGCTGCCGTCCTCATCTTGGGTTTTGCCTTGCCCTGAGGCTCTTTGACGTTGTTTTCCCTGAAGCTTGGCTAATTGGATGGGGGATAACGCTTGCTTGGGTAAAAAGTTATCCAGTTGTTGTGTCAAACCTAGAACCTGCATCATGGCGACCAAAGCGTGTAACTGAACTTTGCCTTTTTCAGCGTTTAGCACCACTTTTCGCGACACACCTGCCTGTTCGGCCAGCGCTAATTGGGTCAAATTGGCATTAAGCCTGGCTTGTTTGAGACGTTCGCCAAGCTCTTCGGTGATTGCATTGGCTGATTTATCTTTAAGATTCATAATGTACCCAAAATAGAACACAAAAAGGCTTTAAGGCTTATTAGGTATCTAAAATAGCATATTATCAACCTTCTAAATAGTTTTTATAAAGTCCTAAATATGGCACTTAGATGCACAATAAATGGTATAAAGTCCAAAAATACGGACTTTATTTACAATTAGTTATACTTGATAAAGCTAAGTGCTAACGGAGATTCACCAAACGTATCACGCTAATAAACCTGACGCAGCATGCCCCCTAGGGCCCGGCTGCTTCGAATTTATTCATCGGAAAACTGAGCAAACAGTTCTGCACCGGTGAGGTTTCGAGTGTGTTCAGCAAAGGAATAAAAACTCGGTTTACTTTCAATAAATACCTGATCGGTTAATTCCCATTGCTCATTAGTATCGAACAAACCAACTGGAATGGCGTACATCTCACCCTGCTTCAAACGATAAAACAGATGGGTACCGCACTGCTGACAAAAGCCCCGTTCTGCCCACTCTGAAGAATTGTAAACCGAGATATTTTTGGCACCATCGAACCGAACATCACCACCACATTCCACCGCCAACAACGGACCACCACCCCACTTCCGGCAAGTCTCGCAATGACACGCCCCAACATGAAAACTCTTGGGCGTTGCTACCAGACTGACAGAACCACACAAACAACTTCCGCTTTGTTCAGTTATCGCGTTCATGGTTTTCTCCTTATCAAAGTTCAGACACTGAGTTGGGCTAGGGCTTGGAAACGTTTCGGTAATTTATACCGAATTTTTTCCTGTATACCTACTTAATTGATTTAACTATCAAATATTGAAGTATCCATCAAGCCGCAGTGTGGAAATCCATTGAGAAATGTCTTTCTATGATTGAGCCAGCATCAACACATAACCGTCTGGATCCTCAAGCCTGAATTCACCATCAGCCATGTAAAACGGATAGTTAATGGCACCCGGCTTATGGCCCAGTTCGGCCATTATATTGTGGGTTTGCTTAATATCGTCGAAGTACAGATAGAAGAGAATAGCTTGTTGAGTCGAATCAATCGGCGCCGACGCTAACCCAAGCATCAGATTAGCTTGTTCGCTTTGTAAATAAGCCCAGCTTGGATCAGTTTCTCCGTCAGGAACAATACTGTTAGTCACTACAAAACCAAGATCAGCA
>NZ_MCRI01000047.1 GCF_001720165.1 Methylophaga muralis | reverse complement strand
AACATAGAGAGTTTCTTGCTCACGCTCCCAATCTGAAAAGCTGATCAATATAATTTCTTTGCCAGATTGCGATTTAACTTTTATTGGTTTTTGACTTGTAAGAACCTTGTCTACAAAAGCCTCAAAGTGATTTCTGAATTGTTTTAAGCTGACTGATTTCACATGCGATGCCTAATCTATTAATGTGTTGGCTCTGGATGAGGGCGATGATCTTCAACCCATTTCTCATCCATACGTGGATCCATTTCCGCTAGAACGCTGCCTGATGCTGCCGGAACGGCAACGTAGACATTCATATGGTCTTCTGGAATACGCTCGCTCTGCAATGAGTAATAACCTAACGCGAAGGCAAACAACGCCAGCACGATAAAAAATGCAGTTGCTGAAAACCCTAGTACAAAACCTAAAAATAATGGTGCAATAAATGACCCGAAGCCATAAGAAAACAATAAGGTTCGGCTGATCTCGACCAGGTCTGTGTTTTCATCAAACACATCGTTGGCGCGTGCAACACTCAAGGGATAAATGCTGAACAAACTGACACCCAATAAAAAACCAACTGTATATAGCAACGCCACGCTATCACGCCAGATCAAAGGCAAAATCAGCATCAGCAGAAAAACACCTGCACCGAAAAATCCAGACCAGGCCAGCATTTTTCGTCGTCCTATTCGATCAGATAACATGCCCACAGGTAATTGCGCCACCAGCCCACCCAGAATGGTAATTGCCATAAACAATGAGACCACCTTAGGCTGATCAAACACATTTAATACGTAGAGCGGCAACATGGTGTAAAACGCGCCAATGAATACCCCCCCAATAAAACTACCAACCAATGCCAATGGGGCTATCGATAACAATTTTGGCATGCTGTAACGCTCAAAAGGTTTTAATACGGGTTGCGAAACACGTGTTACTGCGACCAATACCAGCGACCAAAGCACCAGAATTGAACCCAGAATGAATATCGTATTGGCTGATAGCTCTAGCATTAATAGCAATTGGCCCAATGCTAACGCCAGGAAGAATACGATGGTATATATCGCAAGAATTTTGCCGCGGTCATCAGTTGAGCTTTTTTCATTGAGCCAGCTTTCCAACACAATCAGCATGGCATAAAAGGCAAAACCGGATACCAAACGCAATATGGCCCAAAACCAGGGATCAAACCATAAGGCATGTCCCAAAAAGGCCATCACCATAATCGCAGAAAAAGCCGAAAAACTGCGTGCATGACCTACTGTGACGATAAGTTTTTGACTGAAAATTGCGGCTAACATCGCGCCCAGGAAAAAAGCGGAATTGATTAAGCCGATGACGCCCTCAGTGAGGCCTTCCTGTTTCAGGAATATGCCGATGAACGTCATCAATAAACCATAACCCGTTGCCAACAGTGAAATAGAGAAGAACAACGATGAAATTGGTAATAAGGCTCTTTTAAAAAACATGCGGAATCCTGAAACGAAAATAGCTTGCTGCGGGAGAACAACAAGGCACTATTATAGGGTCTATTGACCTTTCATAGGCGCCTCTGTTGTGACTGAAAATGTACCAATCAAGGCGCGAGGAGTGCCGTTTAGTCATTCTAAATAAACGACGAGTAACGCAGAGTGGTGCATTTTTCAGCCACAACCCGCAGGGCTGGGACTATTTTTTCGTCCTACTGCGTTGCAAATGACTTATGTAGAACAACTACATCGCACCATTTCCGCCTTGTAGGATGGAAAAATATCCTCCAGCAGTGGTGCCTATGAAAGGTCAATAGACCCTATTGCTTTGATTATTTTCAATACAAATTCAAGGGAGGGTAAGCAAACTTGATTTGGGTAAATTATGTTTATAACTGATCAATCTGTGTTCTATGGAGTGGGTATAAATTTCTTCTAAATTGAAGGTACGACATATTCTCCCAATTCCTGAATTACCTCTTTCGCGGGACGTTTTCCATACTTGAGGTTGATTGTAACGTGATTAACACCTACCCCCTTAAGATGTAATAAATAATTCAACAGAGCTTTAATACCAGTACGGATTCCTAAATGGATGGGAGTCGGGAGGGTGCTTGGATCTGCAACTAAATCTACGTAGAGAGATTGGGCGAACGGCTTGAAAGGTTGATTATTCTCATCCAATATTCGATACCAGTTTTTGACAATTCGATCATGAATTGCGAGTGGTCTAGGGTAGGTAATCCATCCATCTGCATTTTGTGCAACCCAGTCTAAGCTTTGTTGGCTATGACCAGTGACAAATAATGGAATCAATTCTTTTGCCTTAGGCAGACTGTCCGCTCGACCGTCCATGACTCCGTAAGAATTGTTGTATCGCGGTAACGTGTCGTAGAGCAATGTTTTAAGTGTCTCGAAATGCTCTCTAAACAATTGCCCCCTTGATTCCAGGTCAACCCCAAACGCTGGAAACTCAACTGGTCGATCACCTGATGCAACACCTGCTACGATACGACCATTGCTAAGAATATTTAGTGATGCTAATGATTTAGCCAGGTGAACAGGGTGTCTTAGTGGCAGTATGAGCGATCCTGTCGCCAGCTTGATTCTCTTAGTATGTGCTGCAATCCAACTCATATACACTAAGGGATCATAAATTTGTCCTACATCACCAAACAATGGATCTCGCAAAGGAACATCTCTAAACCAAAGTGCAGAAAATCCTGCCTCTTCTGCCAAGCAAGCCAATGACTCCTGATTGGCCATAGTTGGAACATCTCCCTGATATGATTCAAGGGGAAACATAAGTCCTAAACTTAATTTTCCTTCATTAAACATGCTGTTTGCATTTGTCGGTTCATTTTTCATGTAACCATGCTCCACTAGATTCTTGTCGAATCAATTGTTCGACCTCGTCCTTTTTCATACAAGAGGCCGCTTGTTTTCTCTTTAACCTAATCTAACGAAATATCTTCAACCATCGCTTCGATTTTTTCGAAATTGAGATCTTGAGATAACCTGAGCCAAGCTTTTGCTCTTTGTTCTCTATTATCTAGAAGACATTATGCTCTTAATGGCTGCTGTTACATTTCTTAATATCAATGGAGCAAGACTTGCTGGACCTGTGGTCATACCACAAGCGGCAACAACTCCACCGTACTGTGTTGAGGTGCAAGCATTTGCCAATACATCTCTGGGATTTCACTGATAAATCGTCGGATGAAAATTCAGGTTTAATGTTGTGATAAAACATTATCTAACACTAGAACTGAATGGAGATCATGAGGACGGAAAATCTAGCTTTAGTGTTTATTGATCTAGATTTGACCCTCAAAAATCTGATTTAGCGTGTGTTCCTACTTATATAGTATGCAGAAATCCCGGCAGTTATCACTGCCGGGTTGTTTAGGATATTAAAAGTCGAGCTGTGCACCCAGTTTGATAGTGCGTGGCGCACCTTGGGCAATGCTTGAGCTGCCTGCAGAGGTTAACCAATAGGCTTTATCTGTCAGGTTTTCAACATTTATCCGCAATGTCAGTAGCTGTTTGTTGAGGTCAATTTCATAACGTGCCCCCAAATCAAATAATGTTACCGAACCGACATGCCATTGGTTGGCTATGTCCAATGGAACACTACTGGTGTATTGCGCGCCGCCAGTGAAGGTCAACTGGGTATTTGGCACTTGATACTCACTGTACAAACGGAATTGTTTATCAGCGACGCCTTGTATCGGTTCGCCTTCCAGACTTGGATTGGTGGTTTTTCTGTTAGTCGCATCGAGCCACATTGCACTGGCCCCGACCAACCAGTGCTCAGTGATTTTGCCTCGGGTTGAAAACTCAATTCCTTCGTAACGGGCTTCACCATCCTGACTGAACACATCATTTCCGTCTGTGTAGGTAAGGCCTTTTTGCAACTGGAATACAGCCATGTTGGCTGACCAGTTATCGTAGTCGACTTTAATACCTGTCTCATATTGTTTGCTGATTAACGGTTGAAAGACCTCACCAGCATTGGCAGCGGTATTCGGCGCTGTGGCACCTTGCTCAAAGGCTTCTACATAGCTGGCGTAAATTGACATCCATTCAAGTGGCCGATAGATGGCTGCGAAGGACGGGGTGATTTCACTTTCTTTGTAATCACCATAGTCATCCTCAAGGCTGCCATAACGGGCTCCGATAATGAAATCCCAGCTGTCGCCGACATTAAGCGTATCGGAGATAAACGCTTCTTTACGGGTGATTCTGGAATATTCATTAAAGCTGGCATCACTTTTATCAAGATGACCGACTGGTCGATCGAAGTCGACAGGTGAAGATAAATTACCCGAGCCCAGTGGAATCGACATGGTGCCGATACCGGTACTATTTGATGAGATGGTACGGGTATGTGACAAACCGAATGCCATGTTATGCGTGACGGGACCAGTTTCGATGGCACCACTCAACACATTCTGTGTCTGATAGCTTTTGAACAGATTGTTGTAATTGAAAAGCGTAGCGGAGTAGTTGCCATCGCCATCAACGTACAAAATTGGCATCAGCGGATTACGGTAGCTGGTGGAGTAACGGTACGAAAGTTTGTTGTTCCAGTTATCGTTAACCTGCCAGATTAAATCACTGCCGGTGGTAATGTGTTCTGATTCATAACGTGTCCAATCCGGAGCAAGACTTTTATCACCGTCAATTGGACTGACGATATTGCTTACTGTGCGATCAGTGAATGAACCATCAGAGTTAGGAGAAATAGAAAAATACCCACCATAGCTTTTACGCTCAGACACCAGTGCATCGACCTGCCAGGTCAGATCCGGTGTGATACGCAAGTCGAGTGCAACAGAAGCCGATTTACGGTAGGCCTCACCGTCATCGACATACGTGTCACCAGCCTCACTGACTACATTAACCCGGTAACCAAACACTTGCTCTGGACCTACGCGACCACCGACATCTCCGTGTACCATCAACAGACCACTGTCCATTAATTGTGTGGAAACGCTGGCCTTGAATTCATCAGTTGGCCGTTTGAGTACGTAATTGATGATGCCGCCGGGAGCCGCGAAACCATAAAGGAAACCACCTGCGCCTTTTAGAATCTCAACCCGCTCAAGATGTTCAAGAGGAAGATCTTTGGCACGGCTGCGAAAATTCATACCGTCGAGTTTCTGTCCGGTATCAAAATCCGTACTGATGCCACGAATCGAAAAAGCATTATTTTCTGTGAGCAGATTATTGCCCGAGAGACTGATTGCCGCATCAAATTTGGTTAACTCACCTAGGGAGCGTGCCTGTAAATTGGCAATGTAGTTTTCGGAGTAGGTTTCAATGGTAAACGGCGTATTCTGCTTGGACATATTTCCCAGAGCACCGGCAAACGCATCGCCAACACGATACGCATTGGCGGCAGAGCCATCCATCCCCAGACCTTGAACTTGCAGAGTCGATAAGGTGACACTTTGTCCATCATCCTGATTGGCTTGTTCATGCAAAGCGTAACTAATGTCACCCTGAGCCACGGCCACCAGACCGGTTCCATTTAGGATCTGGCTAAGTGCATTTTCAACGGTATAGCTGCCCTGCAAACCAGCACTGTTTTTGCCACTGGCTAATTCCGACGCACCAACTAGATATATTCCGGCTTGGGCAGATAAGCGGGCCAGAACCTGACTTAGCGATCCGGCAGGGATATTAAATTGTTGCGTGGCTTGAGACACAGACCGAGTTGTTTCTGCCTGAGCTGCAGGCAGCCACGACAGTGCACCCATGCTGGAAGCAGCAATAATATGTATAGAAAGCACCAGCGGCTTATACCGATTTTTAGCTGGCTGCTTGGGACGGTGTTTTACCATTGTGTTACCTCATCTCGTTTAATGTTGATACCGATATAAACGGATGAGGGTGTGAAACCCGGAACCATTATTTGTATAAAAAACTGAAATAATCACAACGTACTGAATAGATTGATGATTTAACTGCGAAGTGACTCTACCTTAATCCACCCTGGAAAAACCTGACGAACCTGTATCGGCAAAACGGTGGTCAGCATTGCCAAAGCACGGTTGGTATCACTGAGTGGGAAACTGCCATAGACTTTCAACTGAGCAACATCATCAGAGATATTGATGTAGCCGTATTGATAGCGGTTTAGTTCGGCAATCAGATCTTCAAGCGTCATATCTTCTGCCACTAACAGTCCTTGTCGCCAAGCTTGGCGGGCTGTTATGGCGTGTTGTTTTGGCATTATCTGATTGCTATTAAAACGGGTTGTTTCGCCAGCCCGAATTTCTGTCTGCTGAGCACTATTGGTTTGAACAGATACCGCGCCTTCATAGACGGCGAGTTCGATATTTTCTTGCTGGCTGATGACGTTAAACTGGGTGCCGAGCGCTGTTAATCTTCCGTGTGAGGTATCCACCACAAATGAGCGGCTGAGATCTTTTGCCGTTTCAATATAGATTTCGCCATGCAGCAATTGAATACGTCTGTGCAGAGTTGTGTAATCAACATTGATGGCAGTAGCCGTGTTTAACCATATTTGGCTGCCATCGGCCAGCGTGATATTTGATTGTTGACCAACACCGGTGTGATAGTCAGCGGCAAATGCCATGACGCTGTCGGGAAGCCATTTTTTATTCCAACTAAGCTGACCTAATAAACCTATCGCGCCAATGCTGAGCATGCCGCTAAGAACACGACGTCGTTGGCGGAGTCGTTGATTGGCACTGAATAGATTATTTGCAGTGCTTTGTGGATCAGGTGTTTGTTGCAAGGTTTCAAAACTGTGGCTGATTTTTTCAACGTATTGCCAGGCCTTTTTATTTTCAGGCTTGGCGTCCAGCCATTGATGCCAAGCTATTTTGTGTTCGTTACTGGCTTGTCCATCGCGAAGCAGAGCAAACCATTCGGCAGCTTGTTCGAGTGTTTGATGAGATGGCTCAGCCATAGTTACATTTCTGGCTCGGAAATAAGCTCACGGGTGGTATGCGATGCCTGCAATTTAAGGCAGGCCAACATGGCCTTGGCAACATATTTACGCACCATGCGATCTGATACACCTAATTGAATTGCGGTTTCGGCATCGGTCATCTGACAGACCACCGCTAACAGAAAGGCTTTAGCGACTTTGGCTGGTAACTCGCTCAACATCAGATTGATTTCTTCCAAAGCTTCCAGCACTGATGCCTGTCTTTCAGCGGATGGTGCTGTTTCTTCTGGGTAACTGGAAAGGGTGTCGTGCCAGGCTTTTTCAATTTCCTTTCGACGCCAATGATCAATACAAAGGTTTTTGGCGGTAGCACACAAATAACTGCGGGCATGGTCGCTGCTTGAAAAGTGACGTGAGGAACGCAAACCAAGCAGACGGAGAAAGGTATCTTGAGTCAAATCAGCGGCTTCCGCACTATTACCTAACCGTTGGTATAACCAGGATTTCAGCCAATTATGATGTTCGCTATACAGCACCTGCACATTAAAGTTACTGACAGATTGGGCACTGCTCACGAAAGACTCCTGAAGGTTATTTGCTAATGAGAATTAATCGCATTCTAGTGGTTGAAGTTAATCCTGGCAAGTGAGCATGGTAATGGAGCGTTTTACTAACGCCTGTTTTGAGCATCAAGTTAATGTGCTATAAATCCGTCATCATAAATTCTGATGAGGGTAGGGCAGATGAAAATGGATTTATCTAGGTTTACGCTCCCTGTTAAAAACTTTATTAAGAAACCGCTGGTGGCCGCCGGAATTGGTTTTATGGTGTCAGTGCCTGCTGAAAATGCTTATGAGTCGGGCATGGCGCTGATGTTTCCTGATTTATTCGATATGAGTGTTCAGGAGGTTATCGATATTCAGCAGACGCAGTTTGGTGCTTTGGAAAATTCTATTCAGCAGTTATCTGCTCTAACGGTGGGTAATGCAGAAGCTCAAACCGTTATCAGCCAGCTTAGTCAGAATCTGAACCAGGCGATGCAAGCCAATCAAACATTAACCAGTAAACTCGAAACGGTTGCATATGACCGTGAAGTGCTTCGTCAAGAGCTGTTGAATAAAAAAGGCGGGGATTTGATTCCGACGATCGCTTTGCCTGAGTATCAAACTATTTATTATCCCGATCTGGGTGTGCTGGCATTGAGAGATTATTATGCAACCAGTCGCAGCATTATCTTTACCATCAACGATCAAACAAAACGTTTAAACGTTGGTGAAAGCATCAAAATTGAACAAGATAATCAACTGTGCCGGCTGGTTTATCGTGGTATGCATGATGGTAAACATGGGGTGGAGAAAATCTGTAATAAAGCGTGATGGTTTGCTTAAGGAATTTTCTCAGGTAGTTCGGGTAAAACGCTGTATTGCGGTATTGTTTGAATGAGTAATATTTGAATCGTAGGACATATTTCAATCAAGTTAATCAAGGAGTTCGCCATGTGGACTAAACCAGAATATAACGATATGCGTTTTGGCTTTGAAGTGACTATGTATATCTGTAATCGATAACATCATGACCTCACTTAACGTTACCGACACACACATAATGGGCTGGTTGTGGCATCCAATGAAATGCACTTGTCCGATTTGCAGTGCTTAATGATTTTCACGTTGCAGATGAACATTCGCTAATAAGTTTGTTGATACCCCAATCAGATTTGTTCAAATAAAAAAGCCGGTCATAGACCGGTTTTTTTATGGTCGAAAATTTTATGAGATCCATGGCATTTTATTGAATAACTGCAAGATCATGACTTTGTATTCGCTTGATAAAAACCAAACTAAACTGGTTTGTTAATGGTCATACAGGCATACTGCGATTCGGTTTTTAATTCATTTCTTGTTGGAGACAACAGTGTTTAAAGTAAAGAAAATCATCTATATCCCAATCGCAATTCTGTTGATTGGACTCGGCGGAGCCCATGCTGTTGCTAATAATCAGGCAAATCAAGCGGCACAGGAATTAGTCGATGAATTGGTCTCCAAAATCAATGAAAATGGTGGCCAGGTTGAAGTCGGAGAGGTTGAAGCCAACCCCTATAACAAAAACATTTCGGTTAAAGATGTGTTGGTTACCGATGATTCTGGTCGTCAACATCAAATCGGCTTATTAACGCTGAGTGAAATTGAATTGAATGAACGTCAGGATTTCATTTATGCAATGAATATCTCGACCAAAGATGCGTTATTTACCGTTACCGGTGGCGATGGAACAGCTGAGCAAGAACAATCGTTGGCCGATACCTTAAAAAGTTTAGGCATCAACAACGACAAAATTGGTCATGATCAACAATTGGCTTATCGATACAAACCTGCAGAACGTCAATTGAGCTTGAATTTACAGAATAAGTTTTACAATCCTGAGCTGACAAAAAGAGCGGCTGCGGAATTATTTTCGATGAATCTGCACACTGATTTCAGCCAGGTTCCTGATTTGGAAAGTCAGATGCAGCGTCTCAGAGACGATGCGGATATGACGACTGCCTCAGCTGAGTGGATGCAAACTGGTTTGATTAAAGCCACGGTTGATTTTGAAGATCTTGGTGCGTGGCAGCCTTTAATTGAAGACGGTGCCAAAAAAGCCGGCGTCACTCCAGCTGTTTTCAAAGAACAGTTAAAACAGCAATTGCTGCAACAATTTTCAGCAATGCCAGCCGTATCAGCTAACTTGAAAAGCCAATTAACCGATGCCAGCACTCGTTTTATCGATAGCGATTCGCCTCAGGTAGCTTTGGATATCAATTCAAAAAATCCACAAGGCACCGGAATCATGCTGGCATTGATGTCGATCATGATGTCACCGAACGCATTGGAAAGCTTCTTTGACATCCAGGTTAAAGCGGACTAGTTGCTTTAACAGATACTATCGGTTCCAAGGATATTTTAAATAGAGGGTCACTCGCCAAATTGCTTGATTTACCTGTATGTCTTTAATCACTACAGGAAGATTTCCTCAATCAATGTTGCACTATTGTGACTGTCAAAATCGTCTCTCTATAATGAGAATGGTTATTATTAAATTTGAAAGTTCTATCTAAACTGGTCAGATAAAACAAACAAACTGCTCAAAGTGACAAGTTATTCGTTTGCGATTGGTTGGCAGTTTTGAAACCAGGTGAGATGGAAAAGCTTTAATGATGAATCATGCATGAACGCAAACGCAATCCACTTATTTCAAGTGAATTAGGTGACTGCGTTTGTCTTGTGAAGAAGGCAATGTTGCCGGAACAATTGGGAGAGAATCAAGATGAAGAAAAATCGTTTATTAGCCGCGGCTGCAGTGTTTGCTTTAGTACCTTTTACTGCGTTTGCCGATGAATGTGTATTAACCATTGAAAGCACTGATCAAATGAATTTCAGTGAAAAAAAGATGGCGGCTCCAGCCAGCTGCGAAACAGTGAAAGTCGTGCTTAAACACACAGGTTCAATGGCCAGAGATATGATGGGACATAACTGGGTGTTGACCAAAAGAGATGACATGCAGGCCATTGTTAAAGAAGGTGCTGCTGCAGGCTTAGATAATAATTATTTGCCACAAGGTGATGATCGCATCATTGCTGCCACCGAAGTGATTGGCGGTGGTGAAACGACTGAAGTGGAATTTTCTACCGCTGGTCTTGCTGGTGAAAAAATGACTTTTTTCTGTTCATTCCCTGGTCATAGCGGAATCATGAAAGGCAGTTTTGAAGTTAAATAAATGTTCAAACCCTCTTACCAACAAGTTATTGGTGAGAGGGTTTTTTTATTTCTATCACTTATAAAGTGCAGGATCCACTTCCGGCAACGCTTCAAAAGCTGGCTTGGCAAAATAGTAACCCTGAAATAATGCAACGCCTTGAGCACGAATAAATTCAAACTCTTCTATCGTTTCAACACCTTCAGCAATAACTCTTATCTCTAAATCCTTACAGGTCATAATGATCGAGCGGACAATCGATTGTCTGACTTTATCAGTACTGATATTACGGATTAGTGCCATATCGAGCTTGATAATATCTGGCTGCCAATCTGCGAGCAGGTTCAAACCTGCATAACCGGAACCAAAATCATCAATCGCTGTAGTGAAATTATGCCGTTTGTATTCATCGAAAATGTTTTTCAGATGATTGTTATCGTTCACTTTTTCCACTTCGGTCACTTCAAACATTAAATTCTCGGTGGGAAAATTCATCACTGCGGCAGCTTCTAGCGTAGCCCTAATGCAGGTCTCGGGTCGATATACCGCATTTGGGAAAAAGTTGATGCTGAGCATACCTTGCAAATCAAGTTGTTTTGCCAGTTGAATCGCCTTAACGCGAATCGTCTGATCAAACGAATAACGATTGTTGTCGTTCAGTCTTTCCAAAATGGTATAAGCGGGTTCGTTGTTTACCCCACGGACCAAGGCTTCATAACCAAAAATGTGTTTTTCTTCAACATCGACAATGGGCTGAAAAGCCATTGAGAAACTGAAATCCAGTCCACCACCTTCTAAACATTTATCACAGCCTAAAGGTTTGAAATCTGGCATTTGATTGGTCATTTTTAATTCTCTCTTTCTGTACTTTTATATCGACGTTAACGTTATTTTTTATTAAATGAAAATAATATTTTCAGGTTTTTTCCGGGATTGTTTATTCAGATAGGTTTTTAGCTGATACGCAAATTTATCGGCATTATCGTTGGATAACTTTTCAGGTAGCTCTTGACGTAAGGTTTGCATATCGCCAGGACTGATATCAATGTAACCCATTGACCAGTTATTAAAAATGTATTTATTGCTGAGGCAAATATTTAGCAGTTTACATTCATGATGCCGTTCATCAGTGAGGATTTTTTGGTAGAGGCTGAGAACAACATTTTCTGGTCCTTCAAGCACCTGAATAAAATCAGTATGGCTGTAACAAAGAATACCGTTTACGTTTAACGAGTTGATTATTTTTCCGGCTTTGTGAGAGCAGTTTAGTTAAATCGTTTTCTGGCAAGCGATCATGAGTCTTACTGCTATATAAAATTCTCAATAAACTTCTAGTCAAAACAAAGCATCCAGATAACCATCTCATACAATTTGATGCAAATCCTTTTGCCATATATTTCAGTTTAGTCTATGCCACAGAACACCAGCCGACAAGCTTAATCATGCATCTAATTAGGTTTGATTATGAGTCTTTTTAGCTGGGTCATTTATCTGCACAATTAATTGTTGGGCAGCTCTCATTAGTGATTGGTTCTAAAGTGAGCATTTCTTCAAATGTGGAAAGAATGTTTTGATCTTCAGGAGCCAGTTTTTTTGCACACGCAGCAGAGGCCAAAGCGGTTTGATGACAACCGATTGCCTTTAAGGTGTAAGCACGGTTATTTCTAAGTGATGCTTCCAATGGAAATTTGTCGGTTAATTCGGCAAATACGGCATCCGATTGGATAAAGTTTTCTTGTTGGTAATACATGTTCGCCAATGCAAGGCCAGGTTGTTTGTGGTCAGGCCAGTGCTCCATGGCCGCTTTATAAGCTGTTTCAGCAGTTACGTATTGACCAGTTTTTTCAGCGTCATAGGCTGTCTGTAACCAGGCTGCAAGTTGAGCAGTGGGGGGAACGTTTCCAGGTTGAACAATCACTAATGCCCAATGCTCACTGCGGGCCCAGGTACGCTCAAAAGTTTGTAAGGTGGTTTGCCAGCGTTCGGTTTCACCGGAGCGTAAAATCAACTGTTGTGTATCAATATCAAACCCCACCACCACAGCGTAATGCCAAAAAGGTTTCCAGTTAAATCCCAAATTCTGCATGACTAATACCGGATTTCCGGCAGCAACTTCAGTCAGTAACGCTTCCATATCCGGTGCTAACGGATAGGCCATCAACCCTTGTTTACGAGTTGCTGCAACCATTTCTATTTGTAAGCTGCCTTGTCTTTCAGGAATATAAACTTGATCAGTTAATGCTTCGGGCAAAATGTCTATGCCCCGATATTGCATAACGGTGGCTAATGCGGCCGGTCCGCATTGATATTGGGTTTGGGGGAAAAAGGGCACATCTTCCAGCTCAGCCTGCCGAGGTTCAAAGGCTGTTTGATTGAGTTGGTTGGTTTGAGGAGTATGACTACAAGCCGTAAGTAAAAAGCCTAGTAGTAATAAAACACCCAGCCGTAGCTGGGTGTGAGTTGAGCTATTACGTTTTTGCATAATTGAAAGAAATTATCTAACCGGTCTAACAAATGGGAAGATATCAGTTGCACCGATAGCATCGGTAATAACAAACACGACAAATATCAGCACAATTACACCAAGAATACCACCAGCAGGCATGTCATTAATTTGTTGGTTTAACTGAGCAATTTCAAAATCAGTCATGCTGTTGATACGTTCTTGTACTAATTCTGGCGCAACACCCATGGAGACTAATTTTTCTTGGACATCATCCCGATCCAGCATTGAAAACAGCTGTTCACGATCGTATTGAGATTGTTGTGATTGAATGACATCCGGCGTGCTAATCATAGCCGCTTGTGCGGGTAAGGTGACGCTACCAAAAAAGCCCAATAAAGCAATCCAGGCGAATAATTTTTGTTTCATACATCCCTCCGTTGGTTTAGCAAGAGGCCAAAATAGACCTGAGATTGAGCTTATCATGAGAATCATAACTGCACTATAACGTATTCATGATTTAGCTATGAAGAACTCCCAGATTTGGCTGTAATTGTGATG
>NZ_MCRI01000046.1 GCF_001720165.1 Methylophaga muralis | reverse complement strand
TTGAGTAATAGAAATGGCAGCAACTCAAACTATTAGAATCAGGCTGAAATCATTTGATCATCGTTTGATTGATCAATCAGCTAAAGAAATCGTTGAAACAGCGAAACGTACTGGTGCTCGGATTAATGGTCCAATTCCATTGCCGACTAAGAAAGAACGTTTCACAGTGTTGATTTCACCACACGTGAACAAAGACGCTCGTGAACAGTATGAGATCCGTACTCACAAACGTCTTATGGATATTGTTGAGCCAACTGATAAAACAGTTGATGCTCTGATGAAGCTGGACCTCGCCGCTGGCGTTGACGTCCAGATTAAGTTGAACTAAGAGGGGTTGGGTCATGACTATCGGACTCATCGGTCGTAAACGTGGTATGACACGTGTCTTCTCTGAAGACGGTGTATCTACCCCGGTTACAGTTATTGAAGTTGAACCAAACCGTATCAGCCAGTTGAAATCTGTCGATACTGATGGTTATAACGCGATTCAAGTTACAGTGGGTGAGCGTAAAGCATCACGTGTTACTAAACCTGAAGCAGGTCATTTTGCTAAGGCTCAAGCCGCAGCTGGTCGTAAAGTATGTGAATTCCGAGTGGATTCTCATGATGAACTGACAGTTGGTTCTGAACTTAAAGTAGATATTTTTGAAGCGGGTCAGAAAATTGATGTTTCTGGTCTGACAAAAGGTAAAGGCTTTGCTGGTGTTGTAAAACGTTACGGTTTCCGTGGCGGTGATGCAACACACGGTAACTCTCTGTCACATAGAGCGCCAGGTTCAATTGGTCAATGTCAAACTCCTGGACGTGTGTTCAAGGGTAAAAAAATGGCAGGCCATATGGGTGATAAAAAACGCACGTTGCAAAATCTTTCTGTTGTCAGAGTGGATGCGGAACGGAACCTGATTTTGGTCAAAGGCTCAGTGCCAGGTGCAACCGGCAGTAATGTCGTCGTTAGCCCAGCTGTGAAAGCCTAAGTAAGATTCTGAGGGGAATTAACGTGGATCTTCAGTTACAAACATTCAACGGTAAGAAAGCTGGAAACATCACTGTTTCTGATGCGTTTCTTGATCGTGAGTTTAATGAGTCACTTGTGCATCAAGTCGTCACTGCTTATTTAGCGGGTGGTCGCGCTGGTACACATGCACAGAAAACACGCTCAGAAGTGAGTGGTGGCGGCAGAAAACCTTTTTCACAAAAAGGTAGTGGTCGTGCTCGTGCTGGTACAATTCGTAGCCCTTTATGGCGTAGCGGTGGTGTTACCTTTGCATCAAAAAATCGTGATTACAGCCAGAAAGTAAACCGTAAAATGTATCGTAATGCGATTTCTGTCATTTTGTCAGAATTACGTCGTAAAGATGCATTGGTGGTGGTTGATAAAGTTGAGCTCGATTCACCAAAAACAAAAGATTTGTTAGCAATGACAAAATCTTTGGGTATTGAAAACGCTTTGATCGTTTGTGAAAACGCTGCCGGTAACTTGGCACTGGCATCGCGCAATTTGTATAACATTGCTGCCACTGATGCGGCACACGTCAACCCAGTTGCATTATTGCGTTTTGAAAAAGTTGTGATGAGTGAAGACTCTATTCGTAAGCTTGAGGAATCATTTGTATGAACGCTGAACGCTTAAGCAAAATTATTCTTGGCCCAGTGGTCGCTGAAAAAGCATCACGAGTTGCCGAAGATCATAACCAGGTAGTACTTAAAGTATTACCTAACGCCAACAAAGCTGAAATCAAAAAAGCCGTAGAAAGCTTGTTTGATGTGAAAGTTGCTGCTGTATCAACAGCCAATGTTAAAGGCAAAGTCAAACGCGTAGGCCGTAGTTTCGGTAAGCGCAGCGACTGGAAAAAAGCCTATGTGACATTAGCTGATGGTGCTGATCTCAACTTCCTTGGCGAATAATACAGAATACGGGTGAGGAAACAGGAATGGCATTAATAAAGGCTAAACCTACATCAGCAGGTCGCAGATTTGTTGTGCAGGTCAGTACTCCAGATCTGTACAAAGGTGCACCATATGCTCCTTTGGTAGAGAAAAAGACAAAAAATGGTGGTCGTAATAACGCTGGTCGTATTACTGTCCGTCATCAAGGCGGTGGTCATAAACAACGTTACCGTGTAATTGATTTCAAACGTAATAAAGATGGCATTCCTGCTGTTGTTGAACGTGTTGAATATGATCCAAATCGTACGGCGCATATTGCATTGTTAAGTTATGCCGATGGTGAAAAACGTTACATTATCGCTCCGAAAGGTATCAGCGCTGGTGATCGTTTGGAATCTGGTGATAACGCAGCGATCCGCGCTGGTAATACATTGAAATTGTCTGCCATTCCTTTAGGTAGCACAGTTCATTGTGTCGAACTGAAGCCTGGTAAAGGTGCACAGTTAGCACGTAGCGCTGGTAGCAGTGTTCAATATGTTGCACGCGAAAATGGTTACGCGACTATTCGTCTGCGTAGCGGTGAAACACGCAAGGTACCTCTTGACTGTAAAGCAACAATGGGTGAAGTCGGTAACGGCGAACATTCATTACGTTCATTGGGTAAAGCGGGTGCTAAACGCTGGCGTGGTGTTCGACCAACCGTCCGCGGTGTGGTTATGAACCCAGTAGATCATCCACATGGTGGTGGTGAAGGGCGTACCTCTGGTGGTCGTCACCCTGTTACACCTTGGGGTGTGCCTACTAAAGGCTATAAGACTCGTAAGAATAAACGTACGGATAACATGATCGTACGTCGTCGTAATCGTAAATAAAAGGCTAGGAATTTCACATGCCGCGTTCAATTAAAAAAGGTCCATTTATTGACCATCACCTTGAAAAGAAGGTCTTGGAAGCGAGAGATGCAAGTAACAAACGTCCGATCAAAACATGGTCACGTCGTTCAATGATCTCCCCGGATATGATTGGTCTAACACTGGCTGTTCACAATGGTAAACAGCATGTACCTGTGTTTGTCACAGAAGATATGGTAGGGCATAAGTTAGGTGAGTTTTCACCAACACGTACCTTTAAAGGTCATGCCGCCGATAAGAAATCTAAGCGATAAGGTTAAGATATGGCTACAAAAGCTAAACTCAGCTATGCACGCATTTCAGCACAGAAAGTGCGTTTGGTAGCGGATCAAATCAGAGGTTTGCCCGTTGAACGCGCTATCAACATTCTAGCTTTCAGCCCTAAAAAAGCTGCTGATTTAATGAAGGGCGTATTGGATTCTGCGATTGCAAATGCTGAACACAATGATGGTGCTGACATTGATGAATTATACGTCTCAGCCGTTATGGTTGATGATGGTCCAACAATGAAGCGTATGTCGCCTCGTGCTAAAGGCCGTGGTAATCGCATTCTTAAACGTACAAGCCACATCACTGTGGTTGTAGACGAAAAGTAAGAGAGAATACTTATGGGACAAAAGGTTCACCCAACTGGTTTCAGACTTGGTATAATTAAAAATTGGAATTCAATCTGGTATGCAGATTCAGCCAATTTTGCAGAAATGCTGAATAATGATCTGAAGGTACGTAACTATCTGAAAAAGAAACTTGCACATGCTTCTGTGAGCAAGATTCAAATCGACAGACCAGCTAAGAATGCAAAAATTACCATTCATACAGCCCGTCCAGGGATTGTTATTGGTAAAAAAGGTGAAGATATCGACAAGCTTCGCCAGGAAGCATCAGAAATCATGGGTATTCCTGTCAATGTAGGCGTTGAAGAGATTCGCAAACCTGAGCTTGATGCAACATTAGTTGCTGAAAGTGTTGCGCAACAACTTGAACGTCGCATTATGTTCCGTCGTGCGATGAAACGTGCAGTTACTAACACAATGCGTGTTGGTGCTGAAGGTATTCGTATTAATGTTGCTGGTCGCCTCAATGGCGCAGAGATTGCCCGTACCGAATGGTACCGTGAAGGCCGTGTTCCTTTGCATACTCTGCGTGCTGATATCGATTATGGTACTGCAGAAGCTAAAACCACCTACGGTATTATCGGTGTGAAGGTTTGGATTTTTAAAGGTGAAGTTTTTGATGCTCAGGCTCAAAATGCACCTGCAGAAAAATAAGGTTATAACCAATGTTACAGCCAAAAAGAACGAAATTTAGAAAGCAGCAGAAGCTGCGCAACCGTGGCCTAGCTCACCGTGGCGCCAAAGTAAGTTTTGGTGAGTTCGGTTTGAAGTCATTAGATCGTGGACGTATTACTGCTCGTCAAATTGAGGCAGCTCGTCGCGCAATGACTCGTCACATTAAACGTGGCGGTAAAATCTGGATCCGTGTTTTCCCAGATAAGCCAATTTCCAGCAAACCACTGGAAGTGCGTCAAGGTAAAGGTAAGGGTAATGTTGAATACTGGGTGGCAAATGTTCAGCCTGGTCGCATGCTCTATGAAATGGAAGGTGTTACTGAAGAGATCGCTCGTGAAGCGTTCCGTCTTGCAGCAGCTAAACTTCCTGTTAAAACGACATTTGTAACTCGGGCGATACTGTAATGAAAGCGAGCGAAATTAGACAAAAATCTGCTGAGGATCTGGCTAAAGAGCTGGGTGAACTTCACAAGGAACAGTTTAATTTGCGTATGCAAAACGCTACCGGCCAGTTGACACGTAACTCTGAGCTGAAGCGTGTGCGCCGTGATATTGCACGCATCAAGACTGTACTGACTGAGAATAAATAGGGCACTGAAATGAGTGAACAAGAAAAAAATGCACGTTCGTTAATTGGTCGTGTTGTCAGTGACAAGATGGATAAAACCATTACTGTTCTAGTAGAACGTAGTGTTGCCCATCCGATCTACAAAAAATATGTGAAACGTTCAACGAAATTACATGTTCATGATGAAAAAAATGAATGTAATGTCGGTGACGTAGTAAGTGTTGCCTCATCGCGCCCACTGTCTAAGACGAAGTGCTGGAAGCTGGTCGACATTATTGATCGTGCGAAGTAAGCAACTATTCAGTTTGGAGTTTAGACCATGATTCAAATGCAAAGTAGTCTCGATGTGGCCGATAATAGCGGTGCTAAACGAGTAGAATGCATCAAAGTTTTAGGTGGTTCACACCGTCGTTATGCTGGGATTGGTGATGTAATTAAAGTCACTATCAAAGAGCTGCGCCGCGTGGAAAAGTAAAAAAAGGTGATGTGCACAATGCTGTCATCGTTAGAACTCGTAAAGGTGTTCGCCGTCCAGATGGTTCGGTTATCCGTTTCGATACTAACGCTGCTGTTTTATTGAATGCTGCACATCAGCCAATTGGTACACGTATTTTCGGCCCGGTCACGCGTGAACTTCGTGGTGAAAAATTCATGAAGATCATTTCATTGGCACCGGAAGTACTTTAAGTAGGAGCGCTGAAGGATGGAAAGATTAGTAAAAGGCGATCAAGTTGTTGTTACGGTTGGTAAAGATCGTGGCAAACAAGGTGAAATCCTACGTCGGGTCGAAGGTGGTAAGTTTGTTGTTCAAGGCATCAATCTTGTCAAAAAGCACACTAAGCCAAACCCGGCGTTAGGTCGCACAGGTGGTATTGTTGAAAAAGAAATGCCAATTCATGGGTCGAATCTTGCTTTGCTGAATCCAGCTTCTGGAAAAGGCGATAAAGTAGGTTTCAAATTTCTCGAAGATGGCCGCAAAGTTCGCGTCTTCAAGTCGAACGGCGAAACCGTTGGCGCTTGAGCTTAGAGTTGGGATATTAAAGTGAGCAGATTAAAACAAATTTATCGTGAAGAAGTAGTCAAACAACTGCAAGAACAGTTTGGCTATAAATCCGTTATGGAAGTACCACGCATAACCAAAATCACTCTGAACATGGGTGTTGGTGAAGCGTTGACTGATAAGAAAGTGCTTGAAAACGCTGTTGCTGACATGGAAGCTATTTCCGGTCAAAAAGCCGTTGTTACCAAAGCACGTAAATCAGTTGCCGGTTTCAAAGTGCGTGAAGGTTGGCCGATTGGTTGTAAAGTAACATTGCGTAGTGATCGCATGTATGACTTTCTCGATCGTCTGATTAGTATTTCTATTCCGAGAATTCGTGACTTTCGTGGATTAAACCCGAAATCATTTGATGGTCAAGGAAACTACAGTATGGGGATTAAAGAGCAAATCATTTTCCCTGAAATTGAGTTTGACAAGATTGATAAAACACGCGGTATGGACATTACCATTACCACCACTGCAAAAACTGCAGAAGAGTCACGTGCTTTATTAACCGCGTTCAAGTTTCCTTTTAGAAAATAAACCAAGTCCGGGTGGAATAAGTTATGGCTAAACGTTGCATGATTAATCGCGAGATTAAAAGAGCAAAAATGGTAGAAAAATACGCTGCCAAACGTGCTGAATTGAAAAAACAAATGATCAATTCATCATTGAGTATGGAAGAACGTGAAGTTGCTGCAAAGAAATTTCATGCTTTACCACGTAACTCAAGTGCAGTACGTATGAGAAATCGTTGTGAAATTACTGGTCGTCCACACGGTTATTACCGTAAGTTTGGTCTTTCAAGAAACAAACTGCGCGAACATGCAATGAATGGCGATATCCCTGGCCTAGTCATGGCGAGTTGGTAGTTGCCAATCTGTTTAGTGGAGCTAAATTAAATGAGTATGACTGACCCAATTGCTGATATGTTGACACGCATCCGCAATGCCCAACAAGCAAATAAAGTTGATGTAACAATGCCTTCTTCTAAGGTTAAGCTGAGTATTGCTCAAGTACTTAAAGATGAAGGTTATGTTGCTGATTTCAGTGTTAATGAAAATGCAGGCAAACCCCTGTTGACCATCAGCCTGAAATATTTTGAAGGCAAACCGGTTATCGAACAAATCAACCGCATCAGCCGTCCAGGTCTTCGAGTTTACCGTTCGGCGGATAAAATCCCGCAAGTAATCGGTGGTCTCGGTGTTGCTATCGTGTCTACCTCTAGAGGTGTGATGGCTGATCGTAAAGCGCGTGCACTTGGTCAGGGCGGTGAAGTCCTGTGTGCCGTTAGCTAAGCCTTATTTCCAGGAGATAGAACATGTCACGTATTGCAAATGCGCCAGTTGAAATTCCTGCTGGTGTTGAGGTTGCTCTCAACGGTAGTGAAGTTACGGTTAAAGGTTCGAAAGGAACATTGTCACGTACTTTTCATGCCGATGTAGAAGTGTCGCAGGAAGGTTCTGCACTCAAGACCGTCGCAAAAAATAATTCAAAACAAGCTGTTGCCTTAACGGGAACTGCTAGAGCTTTAATCAGTAACATGGTTGATGGTGTTTCTAAAGGTTTTGAAAAGAAATTAACATTGGTTGGTGTTGGTTACCGTGCTAAAGCACAAGGTGACAAACTCGACCTGACTTTGGGGTTTTCTCACCCTGTTCAATACAGTGTGCCTGCTGGCATTACAGTTGAAACCCCAAGTCAAACAGAAATTGTTGTTACGGGCGCTGACAAACAAGCGGTCGGACAAGTGGCGGCAGATATTCGTGCTTATCGCTCACCTGAACCTTACAAAGGTAAAGGTGTTCGTTATTCAGATGAATATGTTGCTCGTAAAGAAGCTAAGAAAAAATAATTAGGCTGAATCATGGATAAAAAATCGTCAAGATTACGCAGAGCTGCAAGAGCGCGTGCCAAAATCAGAGAATTGGAAGTCTACCGACTCACAATTCACAGAACGCCGCGTCATATCTATGCTCAGGTCCTTACTCACGATAGTTCTAAAGTAGTTGCATCTGCTTCAACTTTAGACCCAGAAGTGAAAAAAGCACTTGAAGCTACTGGAAATGTAGCTGCAGCCGAATTGGTTGGAAAGACTGTTGCACAACGTGCAGTAAAAGAAGGTATTACACAAGTTGCCTTTGATCGTTCCGGTTTTAGTTATCACGGTCGCGTTAAGGCCCTGGCTGATGCAGCTCGTGAAAACGGCTTGCAGTTCTAGTTATATAAGGTAAGACTCATGGCACAGAATGAACAACGCCAAGCCGCATCAGATGGCTTGATTGAAAAGTTAGTAGGTATTCGCCGCGTCGCTAAAGTAGTGAAGGGTGGTCGTGTATTTGGTTTTTCTGCATTGACAATTGTTGGTGACGGTAACGGACGTGTTGGCTTTGGCCAAGGTAAAGCGCGCGAAGTACCTGTTGCTATTCAGAAAGCAATGGATGAAGCTCGTAAAAACATGAAGAAAGTTGTGCTCAATGGTGATACTCTGCACCACCCTCTGACAGCTCGTCATGGTGCTGCTAAGGTATTTATGCAGCCTGCTTCAGAAGGTACGGGTGTTATTGCCGGTGGTGCAATGCGCGCAGTATTTGATGCTGTCGGTGTTCATAACGTTCTGGCCAAGTCGATTGGTTCAACCAATCCTCTGAATGTAGTTCGCGCTACCATCAATGGTCTTACTGATATGAACAACCCTGAATCTATCGCTGCCAAACGTGGTAAGTCGGTTAAAGAGATCATGGAATAATCAAATGAGTTCACAAGCAAAAATTAAAGTCACTTTGGTCAAAAGCACCATTGGAAGACTTGAAAAACACAAAGCCTGTGTTGCAGGCTTAGGTTTACGTAAAACAGGTAGCAGTGCGGTTGTAATCGATACCCCTGAAAATAGAGGCATGATTAATCATGTTTCTTACCTGTTGAAGGTTGAGGAAGTATAGAGATGAACTTAAATACAATTGCACCGGCTGAAGGTGAAAAACAATCAGCTAAACGCGTAGGTCGTGGAATTGGTTCAGGCTTAGGTAAAACTTGTGGTCGTGGTCACAAAGGCCAAAAAGCACGTTCTGGTGGATTCCATAAACGTGGTTTTGAAGGCGGTCAAATGCCTTTACAACGCCGTTTGCCGAAGGTTGGTTTTAGCTCGCGTGTTAGCCGAACTACAGCACAAGTACGGTTAGATACAATCTCATCTATTGATGCGGATGTAATTGATTTGTTGACATTGAAATCTGTCGGTGCCGTGCCTGAAAACACCTTGCGTGTAAAAGTAATTAACTCTGGTGAGCTTACTAAATCTGTAACGATTAAGGGTATGGCTCTTACTGCAGGTGCAAAGGCAGCAGTAGAAGCTGCCGGTGGTAAGGTCGAAGAGTAATATTTGTGGAAAAAAACAGACAACAAGCCGCAGCAATGATGAGCGGTGGTCGATATGGTGAACTTAAAAGCCGTCTTCTTTTTGTTTTAGGGGCATTGGTAGTTTATCGCTTAGGTACTTTCATTCCAGTGCCTGGTATTGATCCTGCTGCTTTAGCAATTATGTTCGAACAGCAACGCGGCACTATCTTGGACATGTTCAACATGTTTTCAGGTGGTGCTTTAGAGCGTTTATCTGTATTTGCACTAGGTATCATGCCTTACATCTCGGCATCTATCATTATGCAGTTGTTGACTGTTGTACACCCTAAATTAGCTCAGCTTAAAAAAGAAGGTGCAGCAGGTAAACGTAAGATTACTCAGTACACCCGTTATGGCACTTTGGCTTTAGCAACCTTTCAAGCTATTGGTATTTCAATTGCATTGGAAAGCCAGCAAGCGGGTGGTTCGGGTGTTGTTATAGATCCGGGTTTGTTATTCCGATTTACTGCAGTAGTAACCTTAGTAACTGGAACTATGTTCTTAATGTGGCTAGGTGAGCAGATCACTGAGCGTGGAATTGGTAATGGCATCTCGATTATCATTTTTGCAGGTATTGTTGCCGGTTTACCTTCTGCTATTGGTGGTACCCTTGAGTTAGCCAGAACTGGACAATTAGCACCATTTCTTGTGATAGCTTTATTAGTTATGGCTCTTGCAGTAACTGCTTTTGTAGTATTCGTTGAGCGTGCTCAAAGACGTATACCTATACATTATGCGAAGCGTCAGCAAGGTCGGAAAATGATGGCTGGCCAAGTTACACATTTACCATTGAAGTTAAATATGGCTGGTGTTATACCACCAATCTTTGCTTCAAGTATTATATTGTTCCCGGCTACCATTGCTGGTTGGTTCGGCTCTTCGGAAGGTATGAGTTGGTTGAGTGATATCTCAACACTCATGTCACCGGGCCAGCCTATGTATGTTATGGCGTATGCTTTTGCGATTATATTCTTTTGTTTCTTTTATACAGCATTAGTATTTAATCCAAAAGAAACGGCAGAGAATCTGCAAAAGTCTGGAGCTTTTATTCCTGGGATTCGTCCTGGTGAACAAACATCACGTTATATCGATACCGTTATGGGACGTTTAACGTTAGCTGGCGCTGTATATATAACCGCTGTCTGTTTGTTGCCAGAGTTTCTTATACTCTATTGGAGTGTACCGTTCTATTTCGGCGGTACCTCTTTGCTTATCATCGTTGTTGTGACAATGGATTTTGTTTCACAAGTGCAATCACACATGATGTCGCAGCAGTATGAAAGTTTGATGCGTAAATCAAACAAGAATAATAATGGAGTTGGCGGTTTTTTACGCTAACTTTACAAATAGTTTGCTGGAGAAAAATAATGAAAGTTCAGGCGTCAGTAAAAAAGATATGCCGTAATTGCAAAATTGTAAAAAGAAATGGGGTTCTGCGTGTTATTTGCACAGAAGCTCGCCATAAGCAACGTCAAGGTTAAATTTGACTGTTCGGTGATTGTTGTTGAACTGTAGTTTTGTATGATACAATTCACTGTTCACTCCTGAGAAATTTAGGGTAATTGAATGGCTCGTATAGCTGGTATAAATGTTCCTGTGCAAAAGCACACGGTAATCGCTCTCACATCGATTTACGGCATTGGTCGTACACGTTCACAAAAGATCTGTGAAGCAGCAGGTATTGCACCTGATGCAAAAATTCGCGATCTTTCTGAGCAGGAAGTTGAGGCACTTCGCACAGAGGTTGCCAAATATACTGTTGAAGGTGATTTGCGTCGTGAAGTCTCTATGGATATCAAACGTCTTAAAGACTTGGGTTGCTACCGTGGTGTCCGTCACCGCAGAGGTCTGCCGGTTCGCGGGCAGAGAACTAAAACGAACGCAAGGACTCGTAAAGGTCCTCGCCGTATGATTAAGTAAGTTAAGAGGCGCTTCGATGGCAAATTCATCAGCACGACAACGCAAACGCGTTAAAAAGAATGTGGTCGACGGTGTCGCTCATGTTCATGCATCATTTAATAATACGATTGTAACCATTACTGATCGTCAAGGTAATGCGCTTTCATGGGCTACTGCCGGTGGTTGTGGTTTCCGTGGTTCGCGTAAAAGCACACCATTTGCTGCACAGGTTGCTGCTGAAAAAGCTGGCGAAGTAGTGAAAGAATTTGGTATGAAAAACTTGGATGTTGAAATCAAAGGTCCAGGTCCAGGTCGCGAATCTGCTGTTCGTGCCCTAAATAATTTAGGTTTTAAAATTACTAATATTACAGACGTGACGCCCATTCCACACAATGGTTGCCGTCCTCCTAAGCGTCGTCGCGTTTAACAGGTTTTTGGAGTAACACTAATGGGAAAATATCGTGGCCCAACTTGCAAGCTAAGCCGCAGAGAAGGTACTGACCTTTTTCTGAAGAGCAGAGGTAACCCTCTGGAAAGCAAATGCAAGATTGAACAAAAGCCAGGTCAACACGGTGCACGTCGTGGTCGTGAATCTGATTATGCGGTTCAGCTACGTGCTAAGCAACGTATCCGTCGTATGTATGGCGTTCTTGAAAAGCAATTTCGTAACTATTACAAATTAGCTGATCAGAAAAAAGGCGCAACAGGTGTTAACTTGTTGAACTTGCTTGAACAACGTCTTGATAATGTTGTTTACCGTATGGGCTTTGGTTCAACTCGTGCTGAATCTAGACAATTAGTTTCTCACAAAGCAATCATGGTAAATGGTCGCGTTACTAATATTCCTTCTTATCAAGTAAAAGAAGGTGATGTTGTTGAGATTCGTGAGAAATCAAAGAAACAAGAACGCATTGTGAATGCTATGTCAGTAGCAGAACAATTAGGTTTCCCAGAATGGATCGAAGTAAATACGCAAGCTCTGTCAGGTGTGTTTAAACGTGCTCCTGAACGTGATGAATTGCCGGCCGAACTTTCAGAAAACCTGGTTGTAGAGCTTTACTCGAAATAGACATAACTAAATCCATAACGGATTTATTAGAGGAATTTGCATGACGACTTATACGAGTCAATTTCTTAAACCAAGGATCGTCGATATCCAGAAGTTTAGTGACACACGTACACGTCTGGTACTGGAACCCCTAGAACGTGGTTTTGGTCATACGCTGGGTAATGCATTACGTAGAATTCTGCTTTCCTCGATGGAAGGTGCAGCAGTTGTTGAAGCACAAATCGACGGTGTAGTGCATGAATATTCAGCAATTACTGGCGTACAGGAAGATGTTTTAGATATTCTTCTGAATATGAAAGGTATTGCTGTTCAGTTACATGATGCAACTGAAGCTGTATTAAGTTTGAACAAAGAAGGTGTTGGCCCTGTTACTGCAGCAGATATTCAGTTACCACACAATGTAGTAGTAACTAATCCTGATCATGTAATTGCTAACTTAACTGGTGGTAGCCTGTCAGTTACTTTCAAAGTGGTTAAAGGTCGCGGTTATTCTGCTGCTAACAGCCGTGCTTTAGGTGAAGATGAAGACCGTGCTATCGGTCAGTTGCATCTTGATGCTTCATTCAGCCCTGTACGATTGGTTACTTATGCCGTTGAAAGTGCACGTGTTGAAAATCGTACGGATTTGGATAAACTTATCATTGATGTTGAAACAAACGGTACTTTGGATGCCGAAGATGCTATTAAATATGCAGCAACAATCTTAAGTGATCAGTTAACTTCTTTTGTAGATTTTACGGTAATTGAAGAAGCAGCCTCTGAGCCAAAGCAGCCGCCAATTGACCCAGCTTTATTGCAGGCAATTGATGATTTGGATCTGACGGTCCGTTCAGCGAACTGTCTGAAAGCAGAAAATATTTATTACGTAGGTGATTTGATTCAACGTACTGAAATGGAACTTTTGAAAACGCCTAATTTAGGTAAAAAGTCCCTGACAGAAATCAAAGAAGTCCTGGCATCAAAAGGCTTGTCTTTAGGCATGCACCTTGATAACTGGCCACCTGCCTCTTTAGAGCAAAAATAATACTGAAGTAATTCAGCACAAAGAATAGGGTAAGAACCATGCGTCATCGTAATTCAGGTCGTAAATTAAACCGCAATAGCAGTCATAGAAAAGCTATGTTCAAAAATATGGCTTCATCGTTGCTTGAGCATGAGGTCATTCGCACAACACTGCCTAAGGCTAAAGAGTTGCGTGGTGTTATTGAGCCACTTATCACTTTAGGCAAGACAGATAGTGTTGCCAATCGTCGTCTGGCTTTTGCCCGCTTAGGTAGCCGTGATGCAGTGACCAAGTTATTTAACGAAGTTTCGCCTCGCTCTGTTAACCGCCCTGGTGGTTATGTACGCGTGTTAAAAACTGGCTTGCGTGATGGTGATAAAGCACCAATGGCCATCGTTGAACTTGTTGATCGTGCTGCTGAAACTGAAGTATCTGCTTAATATTTAATCTTAATTGATTGCAAACTAGACCGGCTATTGCCGGTTTAGTTGTATATAGAACATCTGTTTTTAAATTAGCATTGCTAACTTATTGATTTAAAGTGACCAAATAGTTTGTTTTTAGATTTTGGATGAATTAGTTGGTTTTTAGTGTTGACAGCCTGGCGAGTGG
>NZ_MCRI01000045.1 GCF_001720165.1 Methylophaga muralis | reverse complement strand
TGTCCCGATGAGTTCAGGGTGTTTACGTGATTTTGAAGGTTTGCATCTATCCTTAGAGATGTTGCAATGATAAATAAATCTAGTTTTGGACGGAAATTTAAAGCTTTATCTACTTCTTTATCGATTAGTTTGTCTGTCAATACGCCAATCTTAGTTTCTTTACACTGAATACCGATGCACTTATCCCACATGTCTACGGCATATACATCGACACCATTTTGACTTTGCCCTTGCCTCCCGTACTCTTGTACTGAATGCTCTATAAACTTTACTTTTGCAATATCTCCGATAAGAGTCTGAAAGTCTTGCCAGTTTGATGGCGGAGGCATGTAAACTTGAAATTGATTCATATTTTTATCTTATTTTTCCAACAAACCTAAGAGAAACATAACGCCGCCATAATTTGCCGATTGAAGCGCAGCGTAAGGGGTCAAATTGATGCCCTTGTTAGCCCATTCATGATGAAGCTGGGTAGTACGCAGAACATGATGAACACTCAACCCCCTGTTGATCTTGTGCCAAGTCAAGAATGGCATTGCCACAATTAGGGCATATTTGCCCAGACATTTGGCACGGCGAACCTGAAACAAACTCCACTCCGAACAATACCTGAGTAATTTCCCGCTCTAAATCAGAACTGTCTCCGTCATCGGCTTTGGACAATGAATCAAGATATGGCCTCCTATCTTCAATAACAATTTTTCTCGTAATGCCGAGAAGCTCGAATGCTTGCTGGGCCAATATGAATCTGGCCAATCGCCCGTTACCATCAATGAAGGGATGTATATGCAAAAAGCCGTGATGGAATTTTGCGATTTCATTAATAATTTCCTGCTTCTTTGCAGTCAGCAAACGCTCATACTCCTCGTTCCATGAATCGCATAATACCTCTAGTTGTTTGAGCACTTGATCTGGATGGGGCGGAACATAGATGGCATCTTCTTTAGAAGCCGAGCCTTTACTAATCCATATATCCTTGTCTCTAAGCACACCACCGGGAAGAAAACCTCCCCTTGCGGTATCTAGCATAATAGCTCTGTGCCAAGTGCAAATAGTTTCCACCGAAAGAGCGCGCGTTGATTGAAGCTTTAAAGGGGCAGGTATTTTAGCTTTATCGCTCCTCCCAACTAATTCTCCTATTGCTGCCGTTGTTCTTTGAGCGAACTCGGAAAGCTGCCCAAGGTCACCCTGCATTGCAGTTAAAGGCATAGATAAGGAATCAATTTTTTTCGACAATTCTCTGATAACTAATAGACTATTCTCATGAAGCTTGTCACTGAGTGCTGTATCCCAACGCGAAAAAAAGCTAATTTGCTCCTCTGTTGTCATGGGGGTTCCGAGATATTGTAGACGTACTCCATATCCGGCTGGGCTGTTCAATATGCCTAATATTCTTTCGATGTGATAGAGAATACATAAATGACTCTGCTTCTCTGCCAATGCTTCAAGTTGACTTCGCTCACCAGGGGTAAGCTTTTGATTTGTTAGAAATACGATGCCATTCGCACTATTCTTATTTACACCAGCTAAGTCACCTTCGAATTTAGATTTGATATCCTTAAATTCTTTATTTGTAGTAGGAAAGTACGCGGCCGCAATATATTGCCAGGTATTCTTCTGGCAAAGTAAATCTTTCCCGCCATCTGGACCACCTAAAGGACATTGAGGATCTACTGAAGAGAACCCTTCCAAATGTAAAATGGCGCCAGCCATGCGTTCGGCAGCAACGTTCCCATCACGCCAATTGCTTAATTTGAATTCAATATCAGACATTTGGATTCACCGGGCTAACAGCGTGTTAATGAGGCCGTTGGCCTCATAATAATTATGAGCAGGCGGGCTTTTAATTCGAAGTTAAGAAAATATGAGCTATATAACTTTTTGAATACATTAACGTTTTCATTGAAGCTTGAGATGGTAAATTTAAAAAAAGGCGCATGGCCTGATAATTTGTAATTAATCATCGGCCCAGTATGATTTGTCGGTATCAAGGATGAGGCTGCTTCCATGACCCAATCTCCATTTCTTAAATCCATTACAAATTTTATGAGTCCTCGTAACATGGACTCGTATATTTAGTGGATTGAATATTTCATAGTTTTCAATGACAAGCAACATCCTTCTCAATTAGGGCATGTTGAGATTGAACGTTTCTGATATATCTTGCTGTGAATCGCCAAGTTGCACTATCTACACAAGCAATAGCGATTTTGGAGTTCAACTCTAATCCAGATTGATTTCAAAAATCTGCTGATTATCGACTTCGGGAAAATAATCAGGTCTGATGCATCAGCACGATAAGCATTTTATCCTGCCATTGCGGGTACAAACGCTGCCAGATGCATTCTGCCATCTCTATATCAATGCCATTAAATGGTTCATCCAACAAGATCAGTTTCGACTCTTTTAATAAAAGTCGTGCCAGACAAACACGGCGGGCCTGACCACCTGATAGTTGACTGCCGGTATCCCCCAGCCAGCTGTGTAATCCTTTTGGCAGCTGTTTGGCCCAATCATCCAGCTCGACCAAGGTCAGTGCCTGCCAAAGCTGTTGTTCTTCGACTTCATCCAGCCCCAGCGTCAGATTGTCATATAAAGTCGCGGCGATGATGCTGTTTTGCTGATTCAAATAGCCAATCTGCTTATGCCAGGCTTGTGTTTGCTCTGTACGCATTGGAATGCCGTTTATCAGCAACTGATAAGGCGTTATAAATGAGTCCGGTATTTCCAGTCCCGCCAGTATGTTGGCGACTGTGGATTTTCCACTTCCGGATCTACCGGTCACTAGCAGACATTGTCCGACGTTTAATTCAAATGCCATAGCAGTGTCGATAGTGCTGATCACTTTTGGATGATCAGCCAGCATCATCGACAGGCGTTCAAGCTGTTCCAGCTCCATTTTCTCTGTAGTCTTATGTTCGGCTAATGGTTGCAAACGTTCTGCTGCGTAGCGGGTTCTGCCCCACTGCCCTAACTGGCCTGGCAGGTTTTGCAGTAATTCGCCCAAACCAAACACAGCCAATACCAACATAACCGCAACCGGTCCACTGAAAATGGCATTCTGATAGGCCCACATTGCTGCCAGCGCCACGCCTATCACCAACAGCCCATGGCAGATACTGACCATTAACTGTGCATTGGCAATCTGTTGGTTCAGCTTTAATTGTGCCCTGCCAATCTCACCAAGCGACTGCACCAGTCGCGTTTGATGTGCTTCATTTAAATGCGCGGCCTGTAACTCCAGCTGCCCTTGTAAATGTTCAATCGTCAACAATCGCGCCTCGTTAATTTGTTCTGCATAAAAGCGACAGATTTGGGTTGTTTTATGGGTTAACAGGCTGAAGTAGAAAATACCTGATATCAGTGTGACACCACCGAATATCATCCCAAGTGTGATGGAGAAAAAACTCATAAATAAGGCCAGCAATAACACGCTGCCTACGGCTGTCATTGGAGGTAATAACAGCCGCAATACAAGGCTATCGAGATTATCGAGATCGGCGGTTAAACGGCTCAGCCATTCGCTATCCTGGGTGTTTCTGAGTTGTTGAACCGGTAAATCCAGTAATCCGGAAAATAGCGTGCCTCTGAATCCAGCAATAACTCGCAACACTAAATCGTGATTATGCAGACGTTCAAAATAGCGCCCTACCGTTCTGCTTAAGGCAAAAAACCGGATGCCACCACCTGGACGATAAATATCCAGCATTATCACGCTACCCGCCGTAATTGCCAGACCGGTTATCGCTGTTGCTGTGATCAACCAGCCAGACAAGGCCAACAGTCCCATCGCTGAAACAACCGTTAATAACGCCAGTAGTAAACCAATTAATAAGCGTTTCTTCTGATGTTCCAGGACTTTCCCGAGCCAGAATCTAATCGGTGAAACTGTATTTGGTCGGGGATTCAACATGATGAGTCAGCCCCTTTAAACTTAAAATGAAGCTGCTGATCGGCAAGCGCTAATACCTCAGGATCATGGCTGGATATCACTAAAATACACTGTGATTTTAACTCTGCTAGTACCGCCAAAACATACTGCCGACTCTCGGCATCTAGACTGGCCGTTGGTTCATCCAGCAATACTAAAGGTGCAGGCGAAAGTATGACTCTCGCCAACGCCAGTCGCTGTAACTGACCGCCGGAAAGTCCTTCACCATGCTCATTAAGTTTACTGTCTAAACCATTGTCTCTATTTGAAATTAATGGTTCCAAACCTAACTGAATCAATGCCTTTTGCATTGCTTGTTCAGTGGCTTGTGGTGCCAGCACCGATAGGTTATCAGACCAGCTACCGTTAATGATCCAGGGCTTTTGAGGCAAATAACGAATCGCTGTTTTAGTGATTGGCTGGTTATTCAATAGCAGCTCACCGGACACTGGTGGCAGATAACCTGCCAAGGTATGCAACAGGGTGGTTTTGCCACTACCGGAAGGGCCGCTAATCACTAGGCACAGACCTGTTGTTAACTCAAAATTTAAAGGCCCCTGTAATTTTTCATTGGCGTTATAACCGATTGAAAGATCAGTTGTGACCAACTTTGATAACGCCGAATTAGATTGTTGTTCTGATATGTCACCTGCGGGAAGGTTTTTAGTTGTGTCCGACTGATCCAGATAGGTGGCAATTTGCGTCGCGGCAGCCAAAGCAGCGGCCCGATCATGATAGAACTGGGAAAGATTTCGCAGTGGCTGAAAAAACTCTGGTGCCAGCAGCAAAATAAACAAACCACTGAATAACGTGATATCAGCCGACGGACCCCAGCTAATCGCGCCAAATAAGGCAAAGCCGATATATATAGCGATAGCGGCAATGGCCACACTGGTAAAAAACTCTAAAACGGCTGAGGATAAAAAAGCCAGTTTCAGTGTTTTCATCACCATTTGTCGGTAATCCTCACTGCGTAAATTCACTTCAGTTAATGCGGCAGATTCAGCAGCAAACAGTTTTAACGTGGTGAGATGTTTGACCCGATCCAGAAAATGTCCAGCCAGACGCTGGCGTTGGTTGAAAAACCGCTGATTGATGCTTTCAGCACCCATCCCTACTAAAACCATAAACAGTGGGATCAATGGCGCTGCCAACAATAAAAATAATGCGGCCAGCCAGTTGTAATAAAACACGACAAAAGCAATGATTAGTGGCGTAAGTACTGCCAATAATTGCTGTGGCCAGAATCTGGCGAAATAGCCATCCATCGCCTCGACATCTTCGATTAACTGGCTGGCAGCTGAGCCGGGAGAACGTTGGCTATGTTGCAACGCACTGATTTGACGCCACTTGAAAAGGATCTGATTTCGTAACGCCTCACGTGCATGCAAACTTGCCAGCTGAGCGTAATGTTCCTGAGCCCTGACCAGCACTGATCTTAAAATAAGTGCCAGTACCATCAGGCCAATAATTAGGGATTGTTCAACCAGCGACTGCTGTTGAATGAGTACTGCATAGGTTAATCGTGCCAGTGCATACCACTGCACAATCATCGCAATCGATGCCAGAACGCCCAGCAACACCGCCAGATACAATCGGCTGTGTTGCTGCTGCGTCAGATTTTTGAGTAATAAACGTCCGGCATTGATCAGGGATTTATCATGCATTCGCTAATGATAACCGCCTTTTACCTTGCCGCGGAAAATCCAGTATGACCAGGCGATATAACCCAGTACAAAAGGAATAACAAACAGGAAACCCAACAACAGGAACAGTTGTGATTCATAGGCCGAAGCGGCATCCCAAAGTGTGTAATCCGGTGGTACCAGATAAGGCCATTTACTTGCCAGCAATCCCAGATAGGTGAATAAAAACAAGCCCATGGTGGCAACAAACGGCAAGCCTTCCTGCTGTTTTTTTACTGAGCTATAAATGAGATAGGCACTATAAAGTGCTAAAAGTGGCAAAAACCAAATGATTGAGAAACCATGGAACCACCGCTCCATCACGCCTGCGTCAACAAATGGCGTATAGATACTGATGATGGCAAACACTAATAACACCAACACTAGCAGACGAAGCGTCACCCGATACGCCCATTGCTGAAGTTCACCCTCGGTTTTCATAATTAACCACGTACTGCCCAATAACGCATAACCCGCCACCAGACCCAAACCGGTAATAATGGTGAAAGGCGTTAACCAGTCAAACGCACCGCCGACATAGACAAAGTTGTCAGTTGCAAACCCCTGAACATAAGCACCAACCACCGCGCCCTGAGCAAATGTAGCAACGAATGAGCCACCGGCAAACGCCCAGTCCCAAATGTACTTAGTGGTATTTGCCTTAAAACGAAATTCAAATGCCACACCGCGAAAAATCAAACCGGCCAGCATCAGAAACACGCCTATATATAAGGCAGGCAGAAACACCGAATACACCAACGGGAATGCACCTAACAACCCCGCTCCGCCCATTACCAGCCAGGTTTCATTACCATCCCATACCGGTGCTACCGAGTTCATCATAATGTCGCGTGAGTGATCATCCGGGGCGAAGGGATACAGAATGCCCTGCCCCAGATCAAAGCCATCCATCAACACATACATCATCACCGAAAAGCCAATAATGCCGGCCCAGATAATCACTAAATCAAATGGCTGTTCCATCATAGACCTCCGTCTAAATTGGCATTGGCTGCGGATATCGGCCGTTGGGCTTTTTCAACATCAGAATCAGTTTGTTCAGCATTGGCTGTTTCCAATCCACCGCGGAACACACTCATCAGATAAAACACCCCGGCACTGAATACCATGGCATAAACAAGGACGTATCCGATCAAAGTAAACAACGCCATACCACCGGTAAGTGATGGGGTTAAACCCTGTGCATGAGTCATTTGTTCGTAGATTAACCAGGGTGCCCTGCCGGTTTCTGTGACAATCCAACCTGATAACACGGCGATAAACGGTGACAGACTCATCACTCTTAACCCGTTAAGGAAAGGTTTACTTTCAAGGTAGCGATCGCCTCTGCGGAGCCAGAGCCCTGCCAGGCCAAACAACACCATCAGCATGCCCATTGCCACCATCACCCTGAAGGCCCAGAAAACAATAAATACCGGCGGCTGCATTTCGGGAGCGACTTCATTTAAACCCGGCACTTCACCATCCCAATCATGAGTCAGGATAAAGCTCGCCAGTTTGGGGATTTTGATTTCAAAAAGATTTTGTTGATTCTCTTGATCCGGCAAGGCAAATAACAGCAACGGCACACCAGTCCCTGTCTCCCAGTTACCTTCCATCGCGGCAACTTTCATTGGCTGATGTTTGAGCGTATTCAGGCCATGAAAATCACCAACCACTACTTGAGCTGGTGCCAAAATCAATATCAGCCACAACGAAATAGACAATGCTTTTTTATTGGCTGCCAATTCACGTTTTTGCATGATGAACCAGGCTGACACCCCTGCGACAACAAAGGATGCGGTCAAAAATGACGCCAGTGCCATATGCAGAAAGCGATATCCGAATGAAGGGTTGAAGATGGCATCTGTCCAGGAAGCGACGTAATACAGGCCGTCACGCAGCACCAAACCATCAGGTGTTTGCATTAATGAGTTGGCTGATAAAATCCAGAAAGAGGAAATAAAGGTACCTAACGCCACCATCATTGCCGCGAACAGATGTACACCTTGCGGGACTTTATCGCGACCAAATAACAACACGCCAAGAAAAGCTGCTTCCAGGAAAAAGGCGGTGATAACTTCATAGCTGAGCACCGGCCCCAGAAAATTGGCGGTTGCATAGGAAAAATTACTCCAGTTGGTACCAAACTGGAATGACATAACAATGCCCGACACCACGCCCATGCCAAACACTACGGCAAATACCTGAATCCAGAACTTCGAAAGTCGCTGCCAAAGTGGATTTCCTGTCTTTAATGATAAAGCTTCCAATACAGCTATGAAGCTCGCCAGACCAATGGTAAATACAGGAAAGATGGCATGAAAACACACCACGAACGCAAACTGAATTCGTGACAGTAAGAGCGGATCGAGTTCCATGGTGACTCCAATTTAATAATGCTGCAGACAGAATCTGATAACACGCACAGCTTAAGCTACGTTTACATTCAGTTTTATGACTAAAAATATCATAAGAAGTGCTACGCAAAATTGACTGGGATCAACTTTTTTTCAGTTACACCAATAAACTGCACTTAAACATAGGTTAAGCAAGCCGAGTGATGAATTGTTTATCCTGACAGTTGTCATGGTTATATAAGACATTGTTATGAACAAGGTCTTTTGTTATCGATTTAGGAATGATACCCGCTGATTACAGCGTTAAACCTGAATCAATTTTGTCTCTCAGGAGGAAGCAATATGGAAGTAGAAATTCAAGATGAAAAACATACTGGTCGTGTAGCTGCCGTCTATAACAACGAAGCAGCGGCTAAAGCGGCCAAACAAAAACTCATCGACAATGGTATTGCCCCCGGCATCATTAATATTGTTCGACCTGATGACAGCAATATCAGTAAAAAAATTGAACCCGATAGCCATGGCATTGCCAAAACCATCGTTAAATCACATGGTTGGTTAGGTTTGATTGGGATGATTGTCGGTATTTTGATAGCGACGATTTTAGTGTCCAGTGGTCCTGAAATGACTCAGTCCAGCCCCCTGTTTACTTATATTGTATTTATCTTTTTTGGTTTAATTTTCGGCATGATGCTGGCGGGTTTGATTTCAATCCGTCCTGATCATGATCCGTTGATAACCAAAACCATTGAAACCAGTCAGGAACATCGTTGGACAGTCGTTGTGCAAACAGACGATCAAGATGATATCGATTTGGTTAAAGAATTATTGGAAAATTCTGCCGTCTCAACGAGCGAAACGCTCTAACTTTTGGTATTTTCATCTCCCAACGAGTCGGTACTTTCCGGCTCGTTGAGGAGAATGACTACAAGTTGTTCTCATATACCCACCACAATAAAAAAATAATTTATTTCTTCACCAAATTGGATCACTTTCGGTGATCGCGCATGGCGTCTCAGTTACCGCCCGATCACCCTAAAGTTATCCACATCTAATGCACAATTTATGTGCAACTTATCCCCTTGCTAAGACTTCAAAAACACATTATCTTGTGGTTCAATCACGTTGCGACCACAATTTGTTGTGGTTTGCCGTTTATTAAGTCTTACCACACAATGCAGGGAAAATCACTATGGCGAGCGAAGCAGAAAACTACATCCAACCCTCTTCCGAAACCGGTTACAAAGTTATCCGTCGTAACGGCAAGGTCACCGAATTTAATAGCAGCAAAATTGCTGTTGCCTTAACTAAAGCCTTCCTGGCAGTTGAAGGTCAGGCTGCTAAAGATAGCCGACGTATTCATGAAACCGTTGCCGAACTCACCAGCCAAGTCAGTGAAAATCTGCTGCGTCGTTTAGACGATGGTGGCACCGTGCATATCGAAGATATTCAGGATCAGGTTGAACTCGCTTTGATGCGTGCCGGTGAATATAAAGTTGCCCGCTCGTATGTGGTTTACCGTGAACAACAATCACAAAAACGTGCTGAAGAAGAACGCAAGCACCCACAACCTGCCAACGAATCAACATTGCACGTTACGTTAGCTGATGGCACTCGCCAGCCATTAGATATCGAACGTCTGCGCAACCTGATTGATGAAGCCTGCGAAGGCCTTGCTCAAGTGGATAATGCAGCCATCCTGCGTGATACCCAACGTAATATTTTTGATGGTGTGTCTGAAAAAGACGTCGAAAAAGCGCTGATCATGTCAGCCCGTACTTTTATCGAAAAAGATCCTGCCTACAGCACCTTGGCTGCTCGCCTGCTGATGGACAGCATTCGTCGTGAAGCATTGAGTTTTGTCTACAAAACACCTCGCCAAGCATCACAAGGTGAAATGGCAGATCAATATAAAGACTATTTCAAAACCTACGTTCGCACTGCCATTGAAAACGAACTGATTGATTCAGAACTGGGTTTATATGATCTGGAACGTCTGGGTAACGCTTTGAAACCAGAAAATGATTTCAGCTTTACTTACCTTGGCCTGCAAACTCTTTATGACCGTTACTTCATTCACTATGACGGCACCCGTTTTGAATTGCCACAAGCCTTTTATATGCGTGTCGCAATGGGTCTGGCTATCAATGAAATCGATCGTGAAGCCCGCGCTATTGAGTTCTACAACCTGCTGTCGTCTTTCGACTTTATGAGCTCTACGCCGACATTGTTTAATGCCGGTACTTTGCGTCCACAATTATCATCTTGCTATCTGACAACCGTGCCTGATGATCTGAGCGGTATTTACAGCGCGATGCGTGATAACGCTCTGCTGTCTAAATATGCTGGCGGTCTGGGTAATGACTGGACTCGCGTCCGTGGTTTGGGTGCCCATATCAAAGGCACCAACGGTAAATCTCAAGGTGTTGTGCCATTCCTGAAAGTGGCTAATGACACGGCTGTTGCGGTTAACCAAGGTGGTAAACGTAAAGGTGCTGTTTGTGCGTACCTTGAAACCTGGCATATCGACGTTGAAGAATTCCTGGATCTGCGTAAAAACACCGGTGATGATCGTCGTCGTACCCACGATATGAACACCGCCAACTGGATTCCTGACTTGTTCATGAAACGTGTTGCCGAAGAAGGTCAATGGACTTTGTTCTCACCAGAAGAAGTGCCAGATCTGCATGATCTGACCGGTCTGGGTTTTGAAAAAGCCTATGCTGAATACGAAGAAAAAGCGGCACGCGGTGAAATCCGTAACTTCAAAACCATGCCTGCCACCGACCTGTGGCGCAAAATGCTCGGCATGTTGTTTGAAACTGGCCACCCTTGGATTACCTTCAAAGATCCTTGTAACCTGCGTAGCCCGCAACAACACATTGGCGTAGTTCACAGCTCAAACCTGTGTACTGAAATCACCCTGAACACATCTGATCAAGAGATCGCGGTCTGTAACCTCGGTTCGGTCAACATGGTTCAGCACATTGATGCCAACGGTAAACTGGATAAAGAAAAACTCAACCGCACTATCAAAACAGCGATGCGTATGCTGGATAACGTTATTGAGTACAACTATTACAGTGTGCCGCAAGCACGTCATTCCAACCTACTGCACCGCCCTGTCGGTCTGGGCATCATGGGCTTCCAGGATGCATTGTATAAATTGCGTATTCCTTACAGCACCGAAGAAGCCGTGAAATTCGCTGATGAATCAATGGAAGCAGTCAGCTACTACGCGATTGATGCGTCTTCTGATTTGGCTGCAGAACGTGGCAAATACAAATCTTACGAAGGCAGCTTGTGGAGCAAAGGCATTCTGCCGATTGATTCCATCAAGATCCTTAAAGAAGCACGTGGCGAGTACCTGCAACAAGACGAAAGCAAAACCATGGACTGGGATGCACTGCGTGACAAAGTCAAACGTCAAGGCATGCGCAACTCAAACACTATGGCGATTGCACCGACAGCCACGATTTCAAACATCTGTGGTGTCAGCCAGTCGATTGAACCGACTTACCAAAACCTGTTCGTTAAATCGAACCTGTCTGGCGAGTTCACTGTTATCAACCCATACATGGTTGAAGACTTGAAACAACGCGGTTTGTGGGATGACGTCATGATCAATGACCTCAAATACTATGATGGTAGCTTGCAAGCCATTGACCGTGTGCCAGCGGAATTGAAAGCCCTGTACACCACCGCATTTGAAATGGATGCACGCTGGTTGATCGAAGCCGCATCACGTCGTCAAAAATGGCTGGATCAAGCACAAAGCTTGAACCTGTACATGGCGGAACCATCCGGTAAAAAAATGGACAATCTGTACAAACTGGCGTGGGTACGTGGCCTCAAAACCACTTATTACCTGCGTTCAATGGGCGCAACCGGTGCCGAGAAAACCAGCACCGCGCCAACTACAGCAACAACTGCTAAACCGTCTGCACCACCTGTGTTAAAGCCGGTTGCCAAACAAGAAGATGACTTTATTTCAGGCGAAGGTATCGATGCACCGAAAGCCTGTTCAATCTTGGAACCAGACTGCGAGGCTTGCCAATAATGTTTAACTGGGACGATCCACTTGCCGAGAAACCGGCAACCGATGTTGTCGACAACGCACTGTTGCCGCCGTCACAACAAGCCGCCAATGAACTCGACACACCTGAGCCAACCAAAGCCAGTGTCAGTGAATTGCCGCCGTTGAATGCCAAAGCGGTTAATGCAGACGACAAACGTGTGGTCAATGGACAAGCTGATATCAATCAGCTTGCTCCTTTCAAATATCCGTGGGCGTGGAATTACTTCTTAAACGCTAACAAAAACCACTGGACGCCACTCGATATCAACATGGCACAGGACGTTCACGACTATCGTCATAAACTGACGTTGGAAGAACGTCATGTCTATGAAAACGTGCTGTCCTACCTGACCACCTCCGATATTCTCGCCATGCGTAATATCGGTCTGGCCGTTATGGAAAAAATGACTGCACCGGAATTGCAGATTTATCAAGCTCGTCAGGTTTATGAAGAAGCATTACATACCTGGACCTACCAGCACTGCATCGAAACCATTGGTCTGGATCAAAGTGAAATCTACAACCGCTACCGCGTAGTGCCGGAGATTTACCAAAAGATCAAACTAGCCAATGACCGTCTCGATACCGTTATGCGTAGCGATATCGATCTACGTGATAAAGACGAACTGGAAAACTTCGTGATGTCCTATGCGTTCTTCGCCGGCATTTTCGAAGGCAGCTGGTTCTATAACGGCTTCTCACCGATCTTTGCTCTGCAACGTCGTGGCCTGATGAAAGGTACCGGCGAACAGCTGCAATACATCATGCGTGACGAAGTTATGCACGCCTCGTTTGGTATTCGTGTTTGCAAACAAATCATCAAAGAAGAAAACGTCAAACTGGATCCCAAGAAAATCCAGGAAATGTTCGAAGAAGCTGATGCCGCTGAAGCAACCTACGGTGGCTACATTCTGCGTGACCCAATCCTGGGTTACTCAAAAGAAGCTCACCACGGCCAATTCCGCTACACCGCCAACCGCCGTGCCAAACAACTCGGCTTCGAAGAACCCTTCCCAGGCGCCGAAGCCACCCTGCCCTGGCTTGATGAACAAGCCAATATGCGGAAGGAGAAAAACTTCTTCGAAACCAAGGTCACCGAGTATCAAACCGGTGGCGGTTTGAAATGGGATTGATTGATTTAAAAGCCGACTTTATGTCGGCTTTTTTGTACCTTTTACCCTTACTGTGAACTTGCAGAGGTCATACTGATGACATCAGAGCAATATGAATTAAACCTAACTCCCGTGAAACATACGGCACCTGAAGGTATAGAAATGGGGGTCATGGCTGATGGGTCACCTTATTTAGGTGCCAGGGGGCTAGCGTTACTATGTGGTGTCGCTCCGAGCAACATTATTACATTAGTTAAAGAGTGGGAAACATTAAGGGATAAACCTCGAGGAAGAGCGATAGAGAGAATAATAAAAGCACAGGACGGTGACGTATCAAAGCTATATATCCCTATTCAGGTCGATGGAGTGAATTATCACGCCATTAATGATATCAACTGTATGGCCATACTGGAGTATTATGCCTTCGACTCACAAAGCCCTAGTGTCAAAGCTAGAGATAATTATCGATTATTAGCCAAACAGACTCTGAAGAAATTTATCTACGAGCAAACAGGTTATAGACCCTCTGATGATCTACCAAGATACTGGAAGGTATTCCACGAGAGAGTCTCGCTGAATGATATCCCATCCGGCTATTTCAGTGTATTCAGGGAGATTGCAAACCTACTTGTGACAGCTATACAAAAAGGTGTACCTCTCGATGAAAAGACCGTACCTGATATTAGTGTAGGGCTAGTCTGGGCAAAACACTGGAAAGACAACGGGTTGGAAGAAGGTTATGGCCAACGAATAAGGCATATCCATAAATTTCCTGATGATTTTCCTCAAATTGATCCCAAAGCATGGATATATCCAGTCGAAGCTTTAGGAGAGTTTCGCAAATGGCTTGACGATGTATATATCTCAGAAAAGTTTCAGACATACCTCAATGGGAAAGCTAAGAGTGGCCAATTAGGTAGCGTTAACATTGAGGCTCTTGTTAATGCCGTCCAGCCACATAGGTTGGACTCATCTAATCAATCTTGATTTTGCTAAACAATCTACTGAAAGGAGGATGGAGCATGGGCGATATAAAAAAAGGTGATGAAGTTCAGCTAAAAAGTGGCGGTCCGATCATGACGGTACAAGGTATTGGTGACTACTCGCCTTCAGGACCAGATGACGGAGCTTTGTGCATTTGGTTTGATAAGAGTACTCCAATGGAAAAAATATTTTCTTTAGCTACGTTAAGAAAATATTCCGATTAACGACGAAAGACCTTGGTTAGCAAAAATGGCAAAACGTAGCAGAAAGCTAGGTTCAGTCAAAGCTGAACTTTTAACCAAATCTAGAGAATCAATGCTGGCAGCAGTCCAGATTTTTAACAATCCAAACATACTTTTTAAGTCAGAAAGCTTTGTGGTTTTATCGATAATTTCATGGACCTATCTTCTACATGCTTATTATCGTTCCAGAAACATAGAGTACCGCTACTTTCATGTTCAGGGCGCTAGGA
>NZ_MCRI01000044.1 GCF_001720165.1 Methylophaga muralis | reverse complement strand
CTAATTGTTCACATTTCTTTCACGGTGCTTAACCGATGCTCTATTTCCAAATCAACTCCAGGATGAGAGGCTGAAGATGACAACTTACAGACTTTTATTAGTAATAACAGCAGTATGTTCTGCTCTTGTTACTGCTTTAATAATATATCCGGTCAACTCAAATAGCTTAAATGGGCCAATGCAGAATCAGGCTCCCCCCGTCTGGTTGCAAATGGATAACTCAACAGTCACTCAACGCCATGATATTGAAGAACCGTTGACTATGGCGATAAGAATTTGTACTGCTAATAACTGTGAATACATCGCCTTAAGCCCAGCTGAAGCACAAAGCCTTTTGGCTACGGAAAACGACGCCGCATCTCATAATGATAAATATCAATTAACGGTGCCATTACAATTGCCACAACACGGTGTACCGATAATTGAGATGTAAATCGCGACGGGTATTTTCACCCCATTTATATAAATAGTTATACATTTAACTTAATTAATTAACAAAAACGGATATAGCGCATGAAGTTGCAACAACTTAAGTATGTTCGCGAAGTGGCTCGTCGTGGTCTTAGTATCTCGGCTGCGGCTCAAGCTTTACATGCTTCCCAACCGGGTGTCAGCAACCAGATCCAATTGTTAGAGGATGAATTAGGTTTATTAATATTTGAACGTCATGGAAAACGTTTGTCTGCAATTACACCTCTTGGAGAGTCCGTGATTGCCATGGCAGAGCGTGTATTACAAGAAGTGGATAATTTACGGGAGCAAGCTGCCGATAGTCGACATGAAAAAAAAGGCACGCTTTCAATTGGTACTACACATACTCAAGCCCGTTACGCCCTACCCAAAGCGATAAAAGCATTTTCTGAACAATACCCAGATGTGCATTTAAATATGGTGCAAGGCACACCACCCGAGGTGGCAGAAATGGCCGCTACCGGAAAAGTGGATTTAGCTATCGCCACTGAAGGATTGTCCAAATTTGATAATTTGGCGATTTTGCCTTGCTACGAGTGGAATCGCACGGTAATTGCGCAACCCGGACACCCGCTGTTAAATGAAAAAAAACTCACTCTGGAGGCAATCTCGAAATATCCCATTCTCACTTATGTCATGGGGTTTACTGGTCGCGCTCAACAAGATCAATCCTTTATTGAACAGGGTTTGAAACCTAATGTAATTTTCACAGCAACCGACGCAGATGTAATTAAAACCTACGTGGAACTTGGTCTTGGAATCGGCATTATCGCCAACATGGCATTTGATCCAATCAAAGATGCTCCGTTACAGGCAATGGATGCCAGTGGTTTATTTAAACCAAGTACAACGCATATGGGAATCCGCAAAGGCAGCTATCTGCGTGGCTATAGCTATGCTTTTATTGAGTTTTTTGCCCCACATTTACAACGCTCAACTATCCAAAATGCCATTGCATTGTGAATTTTTCCCTTTAGCATTTCGGAATGTGATGGTAGTTTATTCGGGCTAATTATTGGCATTCCAAATGAAATATAAGAAGGAAATATAATGAAAGCTGTATTAAAAGGCCTGGTTACAGGCTTGTTCCTGTTACCTGCACTGGTATTCGCTCATGGTGCTTCACGTCTGCAAGTCGAAGAAACTGTGTTGATTAATGCCGATGCTGAAACTGTATGGAACATGGTCAAAGATTTCGATAGTCTGCATAAATGGCATCCAGCCATCATTTCTACCGAGGCATCAGGTGGAAATGAAGTTGGGGCAACTCGCACATTAACACTTGATAACAATGCCACCATCACTGAAACATTAAAGCGTTTCGATGCGGAAAAAATGAGCTATCAATATGATATAGATTCCATGAGCTCTGTGGGTCAAGTGGATATCGAAGGTGAAATGCATGATATCCCTGCCGTTCCAGTCAGTCGTTATAAAGCATGGGTAACCGTTGAAGCTGAAGGCGATCAAACCAAAGTTACCTGGTTAGCCAAATTTTTCCGTGGTTATACCGGTAATCATCATGAACCTAAAGAGTTGAATGATGAAACGGCTACCAACGCTATTCAAGGTATTTTCCGTTCAGGCCTTGATACTTTAAAAGCCAAAATCGAAAACTAAGTTAACACTAATTTAAACATTGAAGGCGTCTTCGGACGCCTTTTTTGTGAGCGCTCAAAATTTTAATGGTGGGAAAAAATCACTTTTTTCTGTATATTTTCTCCACTTGCTAATACAAGCCTCGGGGTGGTCGAAAGGCCTGAGATTCACCAGTTGGTGGAGACCCGATGAACCTGATCCAGGTAATACTGGCGTAGGGACAGGCGGCAACACCTTCTTGCTAGATCTATGCAAATGGCGTGATCCCCTGTCCTTTTTATGAAATTAAAAAGGATAGTCATGAAACCCACCCTGCTTTCCATTGCAGTTACCAGCGCGCTATTTGCTCCCGGCGCAGTTGCCCAAACCGACAGCACCGATTTACCGTCCATGTTGGTCAGCGCCGATTTCCGTCCGGCTGAGGCCCAGGATATTCCGGTCAGTCTGACAACATTTGATGAAGACATCATTGAATCGCGTGGTGCCCAGCATCTTGAAGACGTGCTCAATCTTGCACCCAATGTAAATCTTTCAAGTGGCGCTTCACGTGGTCAGTTCTTTCAGATCCGCGGTATTGGTGAGCGCAGTGAATTTCTGGCACCACTAAATCCATCAGTAGGCCTTTATATTGATGGTATCGATTTTAGTCGCAGCGGCGGCGCAGCCACATTATTTGATATTGAGAAAGTAGAAGTATTACGTGGCCCACAGGGTACGTTGTATGGTGCCAATGCATTAGCTGGCGTTATCAATATGCAAAGCAAACAGGCCACCAATGATCTGGATATGAATTTTCAGTCCAGCATTGGCAATTACAATACACGTAGCGTCGGTGTAGCCTTGGGTGGCCCTATCGTTAAGGACACATTACTGGGCCGTATAGCCGTGCATACCCATCGTTCAGATGGTTATATGGATAACGATTTTCTGGGTCGGGATAATACCCAAAATCAGGATGAACTGACTGCCCGCGGACATTTGAAATGGCTGGTCAGTAATGACCTGACCATTGATCTTAATTTGCTGCATTTAAATATCGACAATGGTTACGACGCTTTCACACTGGATAACAGTCGTAACAGCCTTTCAGATCAGCCTGGTAAAGACAAACAGCATACCAATGCGTTTGCGTTGAAAACCGATTGGCGTGCCAATAGCAAAGTACAACTTCAATCAACATTGACCTATTCTAAATCTGATTTGGAATATAGCTATGATGATGATTGGTCATTTAAAACACAATTTCCAGTAGATGCCACCTGTGTCGATGCCGATGAAGACAATGATGCATTTAACTGTCCTTATAGTGGTTTTGATCAATATAAGCGTGAGCGTGAAAACTATTCATTTGAATTCAGAGCATTGTCTAACGAAGATGGTCGTATTTTTGCGGACACAACTGACTGGTCAGTTGGTATTTATCTGGCCGATCAACGACAGGATTTAAAACGCACCTATTTTGCGAATGCAATTGATAGTGATGCGGTATTTCCGTTTGCGTTAGATAATACTTATAAAACGTTTAATAGCGCCATTTATGGCCAACTTGATACTGCTTTAACCGATAAACTAACTTTAATTACTGGTTTACGCGTTGAACATTGGGACGCTGATTATGAGGATTCGCAAGGTTTGGATCTGGATGACAGTGATGTGTTATTTGGCGGCAAAGTTGGTCTAAATTATCAATTCAACCCACAACACCTTTTGTACACATCATTATCCCGAGGCTACAAAGCTGGGGGGGTTAACACGGAAGCAGATCTCGCGCCCGGCTTACGCAAATTCAATAATGAATATTTATGGAATCTGGAAGCCGGCATGAAATCACTATGGCTGGATGGCAGTCTGGTGACCGATATCACCGCATTTTATGGTTTACGAAAAGATGCCCAAGTAAAAACATCTGTCAGTGTACCTCGTGATGGTGGCGGCACCCGTTTTATCGATTATCAGGATAATGCAGCCAAAGGTCGTAATATGGGCATTGAAGCAAGTGTTGACTGGTTGATCAATGAACGCATAAGAACCTTTGCAGCATTAGTCTTTTACATGCGACATTTGACGAATATGACAACCCTGAACTGGATGAGGCTGGATTAAATATTCAGGGCAGAAGGCAAGCTCATGCTCCAGCCTACACTTTCAGTGTTGGCAGTGAAGTCTATCTGACATCGCAATGGACTCTACGCGCTAATGTTGAGGGCAAGGATGAGTTCTATTACTCCAACAGCCATAATGCGAAATCCAGTTCTTACGCCATTACCAATGCAAGTTTGCAGTACCAGCAGAAAAACTGGACGTTTACCTTATGGGGACGCAATCTGTTTGATAAAGACTATTACACTCGCGGCTTTTTCTTTGGTATCGATCCTTCGACCGAATATGAGGATCGGGTTTATACCCAATATGCCGACCCACGTACTTTCGGTATGACAGTATCTTACGACTACTAAATTTACCTGGGACACAGTAGTGCCCCCTTTTCAGGAAATCATTATGCGAATTTCTGTAGATATCAGCCTTTATCCGCTGACTGAACAATTTGTCGAACCAATTCTGGCGTTTATTGCCATGTTGGAAAACAATTCAAAATTGATTGTGCATCGTAATACATTGAGCACCCAGATTTTTGGTGAATACCGGGATGTGATGGATGCGATGGATAGTGAAATTGAAGCCGTGTTTGCCCAGATACCACATAGCGTTTTTGTGTTAAAACTGATCGGTAATGATCGTCATCAAGTCAAAGACTGATGTCTGAATCAGCTTGGTGGGATATTACGCTAGCTGGACTGGCGTCCATGAGTGGCTGGGAAGTATTTGCCGCGCTGCTTGGCATTGGTTATATCCTGTTTGCTGCCCGAGAATCACAATGGTGCTGGCCATTAGCGTTTATCAGTACCATTATTTACACCGTCCTGTTTTGGGAAAATCAGTTACCGATGCAGGCTCTACTCAACCTGTATTACATAGGTATGGCGGTCTATGGCTTTATTCTCTGGCATCGTCATGAAAACCAGACGGCAGAACTGAATATTCACAGCTGGCCATGGCAATACCATCTGATCTTTATTGCCACTGGTGGCTTTCTCAGCCTGATTTTTGGTTATTACTTATCGACACACGCCACCCAATATCCCTACCTCGATGCATTTGTAATGGTGTTTTCAGTGATGAATACCGTATTAATGGCACGAAAAGTATTGCAAAACTGGCTGTATTGGCAGGTTATCAACAGTTCTGCGATTGTGCTTTATGCGCTGACGGGGTTCTACGCCACAATCGTAATGTTCAGTATTTATCTGTTTCTCGCTATGGCGGGGTATTTCAAATGGCGTAAGTTATTAGCAGCCCAACACCAGACTCGAACTGCCTAACTAAACCGTTCGGGATGGTTGAGCCAGGAGTTCAAATCTGTCTCACCTAAAACATTCATCAAAAATAGTAATAGCCTGTATGGCAGCCGGACAGCCGTCAGATCAGGAATGGTCTGATGGTTCAGATATTCAACAGCAAAGCTTTCTGCTTGTTTTTGATCAAGCAAATATTCCAGCAAAACAAATTCTAACGTTCTTGGACCATAGACAATCGCATCCAAATCGACCAATGCAGAAAGCTTGTCTTGCTGCATCAGAAACTGATCCCACCGCAAATCGGGCATTATCGGCACAAACGTGTTTTCACAGAGTTGTTCGGCCTGCTTCAAGGCTGGTTTTAAAACAGTTTGATCAATTGAGTCAGCTTGTTGCTGCAAGGTCATTTTCAGACGCTGCGGCCAATCTTCTGTTGTGAATTCTGGCTGTTGCAGACTCCCCCATCGTGGATGCTGCTGTTGATGCATCAAACCGATATGGTTAGCCAGTGATTTAATCGCTAACGCCGTTACCGCTGATGCATCCACATCTTCACCAGGTAACCACCGAACCAGCACAAATTCCGCTTCCATTGAGGTAATGAGTGACGGAATGGCCAAAGGACTAATAGTGGAAATACGCTGGTAAACTTCTGCAATATTTCCCAATGATGCCGGAAAATTGATGGCAAACAGGCTATTCATAGCTTGCCAGAAAGCCGACTGATCGATATTGGTATGATCACACAGCTTCAAAACCATCGGTCCATCGACGGTTTCACAAAACCAGAGTTGATGGCTGCTATCGCTAAACTGACTGGGAATTCTGCTTGCCGGTTTTAACAGTGCCGGCAAGTCTTGTTGCTGCTGTTCAGAAAGCGCTGGGTAGTTTACCAAGGCAAAACTTCACCATTCATATGCCAGAAGGTGCCAGTGTTATCGATATTCAACTCTGCCATTCGATCCAGCAAACCTGCTGCCGACTCGTCAGCATCAATCAAACCACCATGACCGGTCATATCAGTTCTCACCCAGCCCGGATGCAAAATTGCAACAGCAATGCCTTTGGGCTTCAAATCAATCGATAGAGATTTACCTGCGGCATTTACAGCGGCCTTGGACATGCGATAGGCATAACTGCCACCAGAGTCATTATCAGCGATAGATCCCATACGGCTGGTAATAATGCCTACCTTACTGCCCTGCTGTAGGTGATTCATCAATGCTTGAGTCGTCAATAAGGGACCAAGGCTATTGACTTCAAACATGCTTTTAAAGCTATCAATGGCATTAGTATCAATATCATTGAGGCCTAGACCTGCGGCAATACCGGCATTATTAATCAGCCAATCAATTTTACGATCGCCAAGTTTTTCTGCAAGCGCTTTAAGACTGATGGGATTACTGACTTCAACATCTTCAATAATTTCCACATCAAGCTCAGCCAATGCAGGAGATCGATGACGACACGTTGCAATGACATCAAAGCCACGTGCTTTTAATTGCCGACATAATTCGAGCCCAATGCCCCTATTGCTGCCTGTTAACAGTGCGGTTTGTGACATATCCTGCTCCTTAATTCTGCTTACGAAGGTTTTTCATTGTAGTCATTGAGGGCGACAACACAACGCCTGCTTCGGTGACAATAGCGTTTATCAGCTCTGCCGGTGTGACATCAAAAGCCGGATTCGATACCTTTACCCCATCCGGCGCAATTTGCTGGTTGGCAATATGAGTCACTTCCCTTGATGGGCGTTGCTCGATTTCGATTTGTTTTCCGGTTTCAGTTTGCCAATCAATAGTTGATAACGGTGCTACGACCATAAATTTTACCTGGTGGTATTTTGCTAATACGGCTAATGAGTAGGTACCGATTTTATTAGCCACATCCCCATTGGCAGCAATTCGATCTGCACCAACAATAACCCAATGGATATTACCAGAAGCCATTAATGAGGCCGCAGTGACATCTGCCTGCAAAGTCGCGGGAATTTTGCCCTGCATTAACTCCCAGGCGGTCAAGCGCGCACCTTGCAACCAGGGACGCGTTTCATCGACATAGACATGTTTTATTTTGCCATCGGAATAACCCTGGCTTATTACACCTAATGCTGTCCCCCCCCCGCCAGTCGCCAGTGCACCAGCATTGCAATGAGTTAATACCATACTGTCTGGATCAATCAAATCCGCTCCCAGTTTCCCCATGGTTTGGTTGGCCGCAATATCCTGCTGATGAATGTGAATAGCTGCTTCCAATAAAGCCGTTTCTGGAGAATAAGTCTCGGGCAGATTGACATACAACGCTGTCATTTTTTCGATTGCCCAGGTCAGATTCACCGCTGTTGGACGCGATGCTGCCAGTTTGGCCAATGGCTCATACATTGCCTGCTTCCAGTTCACACCAGCCTTGTTCCAAGCCTCCCGGGCGGCTAAAACCACAGCATATGCTGCTGTAATGCCAATTGCCGGTGCGCCTCTCACCACCATTTCACGAATTGCATCACTCACCTCACTAGCATGCTCATAATTTAACCAGAGTTGCTGTGTCGGAAGTAAACGCTGATCCAGCAAATGCAACTGTTGGTCTTGCCATTTGATGGGTTGAATCATTTCACTGGTGCTTTGCACTGTGTTCTCCTGCTGATGGCGGTTATAATCGGACGCTATGAAAAACGTCGATCTGATCATTAATGCCCGCTGGTGTCTGCCGATGACGGCAGAACAACTTGTTCTCGAAAATCATTCTATTGTCATCCATGAGGGCAATATTGTAGCGCTATTACCACAAACTCAGGCGGAACAGCTTTATCAAGCTACTCAGACACAGAATATGGATGAACATTGCGTGATGCCTGGATTAATTAATAATCATGGCCATACCGCTATGTCATTATTCCGCGGTTTAGCTGATGATCTGCCGCTGATGACCTGGCTTAATAACCATATCTGGCCCGCTGAGCAACAATTTGTTGGTGATGCTTTTGTGGAAGCCGGTTCTGCTCTGGCGATCGCCGAAATGATTCGTGGTGGTACTACCTGTTTCAGCGATATGTACTTCTTTCCTGAAGCAACTGCCCGAGTAGTCGATAGCAGCGGTATCCGAGCTAGTCTTGGTATGGTGGTGATTGAATTTCCCACCAATTGGGCAAAAGATGTAAATGAGTACTTACATAAAGGGCAGGCATTACACGATAAGTATCGACACCATCCGCGTATTACCACTAACTATGCGCCGCATGCGCCTTACACAGTTTCAGATCAAACACTGCAAGCCATCATCATTAATGCCGAAGAACTGGATTTACCAATCCAGATGCATATTCATGAGACCGCTACTGAAGTATCAGACAGTGTGGCTCAATATGGCAAACGTCCATTGGCAAGGCTTAAAGATTTAGGTCTGCTTTCTCCTCGTCTGATTGCGGTACATATGACGCAGCTTACAGAAGAAGAAATGGACTGGTGCGCCGAAGCGGGCGTTCACATCGCGCATTGTCCTGAATCTAACTTGAAACTTGCCAGTGGATTTTCGCCAATCGCCGATCTGATCAAGCGTGGCGTCAATATCACTATTGGTACCGATGGCGCAGCATCCAATAACGATCTGGATATGTTTGCAGAAATGCGTCAGGCCGCAATATTGGCAAAAGGTGTTGCAGGTGATCCCAGCGTGGTACCTGCATATCAGGCATTGCAGATGGCAACAATTAATGCTGCTAAATCACTGGGCATTGATTCTGTCACCGGTTCACTTGAAATAGGTAAAGCCGCTGATATTATCGCTATCGATCTCAGCGAGATCGAAACACAACCTTTTTATGATCTACCGTCACAATTGGTTTATGCCACTGGGCGCGATAAAGTTTCTGATGTCTGGGTCGCGGGCAAACAATTATTAAAACAACGCCAGCTCACCACATTAAATGCACAACATGTATCTGCCCAGGCCCAACAATGGGCAACAAAAATAAGGTCTGTCTCATGACAAAACATAACGTCGATCCAGCTGAAGTCGCTAAATTCGATGCACTGGCATCTAGCTGGTGGGATCCGGAAGGTCAATCCAAACCGCTGCATGAAATCAATCCGCTGCGACTCGCGTTTATTAATGAAAGAACCCGGTTGAAAAACGCCAAGGCCGTAGACGTAGGTAGTGGCGGCGGTATTCTCACTGAGGCGTTGGTCAAAAGTGGTGCAGAAACTATTGGCATAGACATGGGCGAAATGCCACTCAATGTCGCCAAACTGCATGCGTTGGAAGCAGGTCTGAAAATCAAATACGAACTGACGACCGCAGAAGCCATGGCGGAAAAACATCCGGATGAATTTGATGTCGTGACCTGCATGGAAATGCTGGAACATGTGCCCGACCCACAGGCGATTATTAACGCCTGTGCGACCATGGCAAAACCGGGCGGAGATGTGTTTTTCTCCACCTTGAATCGCAATCCAAAAGCCTATCTGTTAGCCATTGTCGGTGCCGAATATATTGCAAAAATGCTGCCCAAAGGCACACATGACTATGCACGCTTTATTCGCCCGGCAGAACTGGCCCGTTGCTGTCGGGAAGCCGGTCTGCATGTTTATGACATCACCGGCATCAGCTACAACCCACTGACCCGCCGTTATAAACTCAGCAGAGATGTTGATGTTAATTATCTTGTACATTGTCGACGGATCTGATGTTTATTTCTCCGTTCAATGTCGTGCTATTTGATTTGGATGGCACATTGGTCGATACGGCACCCGACCTGGGCTATGCGTTAAATACGTTATTAGAACAAGAAGGTCATCAACCACTGGATCATGCACGAATTCGTCCTGTAGCAAGCCATGGTAGTGCCGGTTTGTTAAAACTGGGGTTTGGCATTGAAAAAGAAGATCCTGTTTACCCGGCTTTGCAACAACGCTTTTTAAGTCTTTATGCAGAAAATATCGCCCGCGAATCAGCCTTATTTATTGGCATGCAACAAGTGCTTGATGGTCTTACGGCTCAAGGCATTCGCTGGGGAGTCGTCACTAATAAACCGTCTTTTCTTACCATCCCGCTAATGGAAGCCTTGCAATTAACCGATGCTGCAGCTTGTATTGTCAGCGCGGATACGACGCCATTCAGTAAGCCACATCCTGCCCCGATGTTACATGCCTGTGAACTGGTTGATGCCAAGCCAGTGGATTGTATTTATATTGGCGATGCAGAACGGGATATTCAAGCGGCCCATAATGCACATATGCGCTCTGTCGTAGCTTTATACGGATATATCTCCGAAACAGATGAACCTGAAGCCTGGCAGGCTGACTGCATGATTAATCACCCACATGAGATTTTAAAATGGATTTAAGTCCCGAGTTTTTCCTGCGACATCAGGACTTATTGATTGTTTTGCTGGTTGGTATTTTGCTAGGCATCGTTATCGGTCTGTTTATCCGCAGTGGCAAAATTCGCACACTGGAAAAAAACAATGCTGAGCTGGATCTGACATTGCAATTGGAACAGAAAAACAAACGCCAAATGGATGAGATTCTGTCTCAAACCCGTGAACAATTAGCCAATACCTTTAATCAACTTTCCAATGAAGCATTGACGCGAAATAACACCAGCTTTTTGCGGCTTGCTGAAGAAAATCTGAAACGCTTCCAAAGTGAAGCCAAAGCGGATTTGGGGTCAAAAGAAAAAGCCATTGAACAAATGCTCAAGCCAATCAATGAAGCATTGCAGCAGACCAGCAAGCAGATTCAGGAAATTGAAAAGGATCGCAAAGAGGCTTACGGCAGCCTGACCTCAACTATCGCCCAAATGAATTTAAGTCAACAACAGCTGCAGCAGGAAACCCAAAATCTGGTGCAAGCACTACGCCGCCCTGAAGTACGCGGTCAGTGGGGTGAAATGACTTTACGCCGATTAGCTGAACTCAGTGGTATGGTGGCGCATTGTGACTTTTACGAACAGACACATACGGCCACCGAAACAGGTAGTATCCGCCCTGATATGATTGTTCGCTTACCGGAAAAACGCGAAATTATTGTTGATGCCAAAACACCGCTGGATGCCTATTTATCTGCAATTCAGGCTAAAGATGATCTCACCCGTAAACTGGAATTAAAGCGTCACGCTCAAATCATTCGCGGCCGGATTAAGGAACTGTCCCGCAAAAATTACTGGGCTGAATATTCTCAGTCTCCCGAATTTGTCGTGTTATTTATTCCTGGTGAACAATTCCTCTCCGCAGCATTGGAAGTAGATCCTGCCCTACTGGAAGACAGCATGAGCCAGAATATTATTCTGGCCACCCCCACCAACTTTATCGCACTGTTAAGAGCCGTTTCTTATGGCTGGAAACAACAGGCTTTGGCAGAAAATGCTGAAGTGATTCGTGAGCTGGGTGAAACCTTATATAAACGGCTTTCTACTTTTGGCAATCATCTGAGCAAGTTGGGTAACAGCCTGGGAAGCAGCGTCAATCATTTCAATAGTGCAGTCGGCTCTCTGGAACGTCAGGTATTACCGGGGGCACGTAAATTTACTGAAATGGGTATCAGCAGTAAAAACGAAATCACCGAATTACCCCCAATAGAACAACTGCCACGACCAGTTCAAAACCTTAGTGATGAGGAATAAATCCGAACTCGACCAGGCGTATGCGTTTTGTCTGAATATGGCGAAATCGCATTACGAAAATTTTCCGGTTGCCTCCATTTTATTGCCCAAAACACTACGCCGCCCAATTGCTGTTATTTATGCCTTTGCCAGAACAGCAGATGACTTTGCCGACGAAGATAATATTCCGGCAGAAGACAGGTTACGTTTGCTCAATTTCTATAGCCAGTATCTGTTGGAAATCGCTGATCAAAGTTATGTAGGTAATGATCCTATTTTTCTGGCACTCCAGGATACTGTGCATCGCTTTAATTTACCGATTCAATTGTTAGAAGATTTGTTAATCGCCTTTAGACAGGATGTAGTTAAATCACGTTATACAACATTCAATGAAGTTCTCGACTATTGCCGGTTTTCAGCCAACCCGGTAGGACGTCTTCTTTTGCATCTTCAGGGCCCACCGACTCAACAACAGCTTCAACAATCCGATGCCATTTGTACATCACTGCAGTTAATCAATTTCTATCAGGATATTGTGCAGGACTATACAGAGCAGAACCGTATTTATATTCCACAGGATGAGCTTGCTGCAATCGGGATTGATGAGGCAAATTTAATTCAAGCTGATACCATCATATTAGCTCCGTTGTTGCGTAGCCTTTATCTGCGTACTGAACAAATAATGAGTGAAGGACTTGAGCTTGGCTCATCGTTATCCGGTCGTCTAGGTTGGGAAATCAGGGCAATGACATTAGGTGGTTTAACTACCTTGTCAGCACTAATACAACAACCTGATAAAGCACTGTTGAACCGTCCCAGGCTATCACGTAGAACAATGATAGGAGTGATACTAAACAGTGCCTTTAAAACGCGTTACAAACAAATCACTGATAGGTTATTAGCGACCTAACATTATTGCCTTCTGACACCTAATGCCAGATGCAAGCCTGGTTACATGCAAAGTCATTAAATTACGACGAAACATAATTTTACGGTTATCTATAAGCTCTTTTATGCTAACGTCATAACTGAACATAATTGCAACTGTAGGCGCCTTCTTGAATTTCATATATCTATTTGCACCATTAATTATTTTATTAATTTGCGTTTCTTTTCTTAGCTTATCAACCAACGAAAATGGTGGATTCGTGTACATGATTTTCCACGAATACAATATGTTGTGCTGGCTTTTGTATTACTGATTGCTGAGGTTTTGTTATTAGATTACTCGAAAGTCAGTTTTTGGCTGCTGTTTATTCCAACACTATTAGTTGTCGCCTATCAGCTCTGGTGGATATTGCCTTATACAAAACTCTATTCTCAAGAAGTGGCCCAAACGTATGATTTGGATGATATAAACAGTATCAAAATAATGACTGCCAATGTGCTGATGACAAACAAGAACATTGAAAAATTGGTTTTGTTGATAAAGGAAAATAAACCAGATGTTTTAGTTACTCTAGAAAACTAATTATTGGTGGCAAACACAACTGAAAGTTATCGAAAATGATTATCCATACCGGATGAATTGCCCCCAAGAGAATTTGTATGGCATGCATGTCTATTCCAGATATGTGTTATCCGAATCTAAAACCGAGTTCCTGGTTGAAGATGATATTCCTTCAATGCATACACTACTCACCCTTCCATCCGGACACAATATTCGTATGCATTTTCTCCATCCTGCCCCCCCAGCCCAACTGAAAACGAAGCGTCATCGGAACGCGATGCTGAACTGATTATGGTTGCTAAAAGTGTTGCGGATGCCGATTTACCAGTGATTGTGACTGGCGATCTTAATGATGTTGCATGGTCTACTACTACACGCTTATTCCGTAAAGTTAGTAAATTATTAGATCCGCGGATCGGTAGAGGTATGTTTAATACCTTTCATGCTAAATATTGGTTTATGCGATGGCCTCTGGATCATCTCTTCCATAGTGAACATTTTAAGCTCTATGATATCCGGCGTTTGCCACACTTTGGCTCTGATCACTTTGCTTTGCTAACCCAATTGATATATACGACTAATACGACGAGCGAATCACGTTCAGGTCTTGAGATAGCTAAAGAAGATGTAAATCTTGCTAAACAAAAGATGGCTTCAGAAAATGTAAAAGAAAACGATGTCCCTAATCCTGGTTAGATAGCCTTTTTGAAATTTTTGTAGTTACCGTTAAGGATAAATATTTTGTTATCAAAAGTAGTGTCAACATTTCTTGTATTTACATTCCTAATACTTACTGGATGCGCCCATCACAATAAACATGGCCACGTACCACCGGGACACGATCCTGCAGGTCCAGGCAACAGCGAAAATGCTCCAGGACATAATAAAATCAAGAAATATTGAAATCAGCTTTTATTTTTGTATTTAAATGCCAACGCTGTCGTAAGAATTTAAAAGTCCACTCACTTTAGCTTTAATTATTAATCCGGAGATAATGTTAGTTGTTTGCTGATATACATTAGCTATATTGCAAGCACGAGACTTGAACATTCAGGCTCAACCTATGTCGGTTTTGTAGGAGCAACAACTTACCACTCCGTTCAATTAGGTCACATTATCTAAACTCTAGATAATAAAAAAGGCCACCCTTTTCGGGTTTATCTTGGGTTTCAGACCTACTTTGATGAGATGCATCCCTGCATCTCATCCACCGGGCGTCTATCGCGTCCAACGCTGTTCCAGACGATTTTGTTATGTCCATGGATGGAAGGTATGCCGCTAATGCAGGAGCAATTTGCGGCCACATGGGGGTTACCATGCTCAGGCAGGACACTGC
>NZ_MCRI01000043.1 GCF_001720165.1 Methylophaga muralis | reverse complement strand
ACCGTAGAATAGAAATCAGACCCTAGAGACCTAAATTCAAAGGAACCAACATGATTGATCCCAAAAAATTCGATGAAATCGCCGACACCATTACCCGTGCATTGCCACCTGGCTTGTTGCAGATGCGTGATGATGCTGAAAAAAATATTCGTGCTGCAATGACTTCCACGTTCAATAAACTGGATTTAGTAACTCGTGAAGAATTTGAAGTTCAATCGCAGGTTTTATTGCGTACTCGTGAAAAACTCGAAGCGTTGGAAAAACGTGTCGAAGAGCTGGAGCAGTTAAACAATAAATAGACGTTTTACCATAACTAAAAAGGAAGTTAGAGAGAGATGAAAAAATCAGTAATTTTGGTCCCGTCAACGTTGTTGATGTTGATCATGCCAATGATGGCAAGCGTTCAGGCAGATACGTCATCACAATCTGCGACTACTATCAGTCAAAACCAGCAGCAAAATCTGCAGGGACAATGGGTCGATACTTCCGGTCGTGGAGTTTTGACTTTTGACAATGGCAAAGCCTATTTATCAGATACTGGTGAAGCCGATCCGCAAAATACCTATCAGGTGGAATTATCTGCTGATGGTCAATTAACCCTGACACCGGCAGAGGGCAGCAAAGCCTCAAACAGAGCCATTAAGACGCAGGTTGATTGGCAAAAACAAAGCTTCAGTTTTAATAACGGTTTGTACAACTTTGTGCGTCCGCCACAGATCACAGAGCAGGAACTAGACGGCTTTTGGCACGAAGAAGCTGAGCTGCAAGGTGCTAAACATATCCGAGCCATGGAATATAAAAATAACGCTTCCAGCTATGATTATCACTGGTGGCGGGTGACACCAGCTTTGGGAACGTTCCAGAAAGGTGTGGATCGTGATGTTTCATTAAAACTCAGTCATGGTTTTGTGTTTACTGATCCAAGTTCCAGCAGCAATTATGTGCATTACGCCATCAAAAAAGACGGTGATACGATTCAGTATGTCGATCGTAACGGTGCCACCTGGTCAGAAACCAAAACCGATAGCCTTTATGTTTACGAAGTACCTAAAGGGTATAAAGAGATGAAAGACTGGATGACAGCCCGCTAACTCAGGCGTATATTCCTTCAAATTTTTATTAAAGAGAGCCGTATGTCTACATTCGAAAATGTCACGGTGACCCGTGAAGCCAATATCTATTTCGATGGCAAAGTAACCAGCCGCAAAGTGACATTTGAGGATGGCAGCTATAAAACACTTGGCATCATGATGCCGGGCGAATACAAATTTGGTACCGAGAAAGCCGAGTTAATGGAAATTCTTGCCGGACAATTGCGTTACCGTCTGGATGGTGACACTGATTGGACACCGATTACCTACGGTCAGTCATTCAATGTACCGGCCAATTCATCTTTCGATATTGAGATCACTGAACTGGTCGATTATTGCTGCAGTTATCTCGATTAAGTTTTCACCTAATCTGTTCTATAAAAAAACCGCCGTCTGTTATGGACTGGCGGTTTTTTTATGAGAAAAATTCGGAATTAACTCGGCCTACTGTAACTAAATGGTCATCTAACCTTCATTTGCCAGTCATATTTAAACCTTAGCATTCCATTGTGAACCGCAATACTGCGGTGCTTAATATTGCGAAAGGTGATGATATGGCGTTTAGCAAAACACCTCAGCCGATTCTGTCGATTGAGAATCTGGGGATTACCTATCCCGGTGGGATCGAAGCTCTCCGTTCAACTTCAATTGATTTTCAACGCGGTGAATTTAATGTGCTGCTCGGGCTCTCCGGTGCTGGAAAATCCTCGTTATTACGAGCACTTAATCATTTAGTGAAACCCACCTCGGGCAAAGTCACCTCAGCCGAATTTGGTGTGTTGGATAATCAACGTACTTTACGTCGTCATCGGCGTAAAACCGCCATGGTGTTTCAACATCATCAACTTATCCTGCGTCATACCGCACTGCAAAATGTATTGATGGGCCGTCTTGGTTATCACTCATTTTTACGAAGCCTGCTGCCGATGCCTCAAGCAGATTTGGAGCTGGCGTTACATTGTCTGGATCGGGTTGGACTGGCTGACAAAGCCTTATCACGGGTCGATCAATTATCCGGTGGTCAGCAACAACGTGTGGGTATTGCTCGTGCATTGGCTCAACAGCCAACTATCATTTTGGCGGATGAACCGGTCGCCAGTTTGGATCCGTCAACCTCAGAAAAAGTCCTGTCTCAATTAAAACAAATCTGTGCAGAAGATGGCATCACCGCCATCGTTTCCTTACATCAACTCGAATACGCCAAACGCTTTGCTGATCGCATTATTGGCCTAGCCAATGCGCAGGTGGTGTTTGACGCAGCGCCTGATCAGCTGGACGACAAGCAATTGGCATTAATTTACCAACAACCCGTCAGTCAGAGAAAAGCTGAATTTACTAAAGATAAACAACAACCATCTGTTCAACAAAAATTACCTCAAAAAACTGCAACACAACTGGAGATTGCCCGATGAAACTGTTTAAACAATTACTGTTAGCAACATCCATGCTGGTGACAGCCATAGCGCCCAGCATGGCTGCTGATGCCGATCCGGATACGCTAAAAGTAGCGTTACTACCTGACGAAAATGCTTCCGAGTTGATTATGCGTAATCAGCCGTTGAAAGATTATCTGGAAGCTACGCTGAATAAAAAAGTGCAATTGATAGTGACCACCGATTATTCATCAATGATTGAAGCCATGCGCTTTGGCCGTATTGATTTAGCGTATTTTGGACCGCTTTCTTATGTCATGGCCAAATCAAAAAGTGATATCGAACCATTTGCCGCAATGGTAATTGATGGTGTGCCAACGTATCGCTCGATCATCATTGCTAATGTGAATTCTGGTATTGAGTCTTATGCGGATATCAAAGGCAAAAAAATGGCCTATGGCGACCGGGCTTCAACTTCTAGCCACCTCATCCCAAAAACGGTATTAATCGAGGAAGGTGGTATCGAAGCTGACACTGATTATGAACAACATTTTGTTGGCACCCATGATGCGGTTGCAGTGAATGTTGCTAACGGCAATGCCGATGCCGGTGGTCTTTCTGAAGTGATTTTCAATTTTGTAGTTGAACGCAAGCTGATTGACCCTGCCAAGGTGAAAGTGATTGGGCACAGCAAACCTTTTCCACAATATCCATGGGCGATGCGTTCTAATCTGGATGACGATCTGAAAGCGAAAATAAGAGATGCATTTGTCAGTCTGGATGATGAAGAAGTACTGAAAGCTTTCAAAGCCGAGGGTTTTGCGCCGATTACTGATGCTGATTACGACGTAATTAGAGATATGGGCAAATTGCTCAATCTTGATTTTTCCAAAATGTAAGGGCGCTTTATGAGCACGCAAGTCATTACCCAGCAAGATATGCTGAAACGTTACAGTCAGCGCTGGAAAAAACAAACCCTGCAGGTGGTGGCCTTATTGGCCATCATCCTGCTTGCAGCCTGGTATGTGAATGTACTCAACTTTGAATTACTGGCAAATGGTTTGCCAGCGATTGGTACCTTAGCCGGTGAGTCATTTCCCCCCGACTTTACCAATATCCGTAACTGGTTTTCTCCACTGTTAGACACTCTGGCAATGAGTATTGCCGGAACGGCGATTGCCGTGATGTTTTCGGTGCCAATGGCGTTTCTGGCAGCTCGCAATACCTCACCACATGGTGTGGTGTTTCAACTGGCACGTATTGTTTTAAATGCACTGCGATCGGTGCCTGAACTGATCATGGGTATTATTTTTGTTGCAGCAGTGGGCTTTGGTGCGTTGCCAGGTGTGCTGGCGTTGGCATTACATTCAATTGGTATGGTCGGTAAATTCTTTGCCGAAGCCATTGAACATGTTGATGAGGCTCCGGTTGAAGCAGCCCGTGCGGCAGGTGCATCACCGATGCAAGTGTTGTATCACGCGATTCTGCCTCAGGTTATGCCTCAATTTGCTGATGTGGCGATTTATCGCTGGGAATACAATTTCCGTGCTTCCACAGTAATGGGCATGGTCGGTGCTGGTGGTATTGGTTTTGAGCTGATGGGCTCACTGCGGATTATGCAGTATCAGGAAGTATTTGCGATTTTGCTGGTGATTCTGGTGATGGTCACATTAGTTGATGCGTTAAGCGGTGTATTACGCAAAAAATTTAAGTAAGGGATGACGATGAAACCTAAATTGGTAATTACCCATAAAGTGCATGATGAAGTGCTGGAAATGCTGGCACCGCATTGTGATTTGATAACCAATCAGACTACTTTCAGCCTGTCACGCAGCGATACCATTCAACTGGCGCAGGATGCTGATGCATTGATGGTATTTATGCCCGATAAGGTGGATGCCGAATTTTTACAAGCCTGCCCAAAGCTGAAAGTGATTGGTGCGGCGTTAAAAGGTTATGACAATTTTGATGTCAATGCCTGCACAGAAAATGATGTTTGGCTGACCTTTGTGCCGGATTTATTAACGGTTCCTACCGCCGAATTGACCATCGGTTTAATGGTTGGATTGATTCGACATATTAGAGTGGCTGATGAACATGTGCGAAGTGGTTACTTCAAAGGTTGGCGTCCACAGTTTTATGGACTGGGTGTGGAAGGCTCGACCATTGCCATTATCGGCATGGGTGCGATTGGACAGGCCATTGCCCAACGGCTTAACGGTTGGGACGCCCAGCTGCTTTACACCGATCAACAAGCTTTAGATTCTGAACAGCAAGCTGCTTTAAACCTTGAATTTATGTCATTAGATGAGGCGCTTGCCAAGGCTAATATCGTCATTATGGCATTGCCATTAAACTCACAAACCCAGCATCTGATGAATCAACAGCGTTTACAGCAGATGCAGCCAGGCTCTTTTCTGGTTAATCCTTGTCGTGGATCGGTGGTTGATGAAGCTGCTATTTTACGATTGCTGGAGAGTGGTCACTTAGCCGGCTATGCCAGTGATGTGTTTGAAATGGAAGATTGGGCACGTGATGATCGGCCAAATGAGATTGATGCAAATCTGTTAGCGCATCCCAACACCTTGTTTACGGCACATATCGGCTCGGCTGTGAGCGCTGTGCGTTTGGCAATTGAAAAGCGTGCTGCCGAAAATATTCTGCGAGTATTAGCTGGAGAGCAGCCAATAGATCCAGCCAATCACCTTGGCTCAGTAAAGGATGCATCATGCTCAATCTAATCTGGCTTAAAAGTTTGATAACACTGATAGAACAGCAGAGTTTTCAAGCCGCTGCCAATGCATTGGGAATAGCCCAACCCACTATTACCCAGCATATTCAGAAACTGGAAGAAATGCTCTCAGTTCCTTTGATACAACGCGGACGAACTGGTTGCCAGCCCACCGAATCGGCTTTGCGATTATTACCATACGCTGAGAGCATGTTGCGTCTCCACGATAGGGCATTAGCTGCTGTGCAAAAGCCTAATGTCAAAGTTGGGGCCAGCTCGAATATTGGTATCTATTTATTGCAACCCTGTTTGCAGGATTATTTCAGCCATCAGCCAACAGCATTGAAGAATCTGGACTTGGTGATCGAAGCGAACCCGAACATCGTCGAGAAACTGGAAAACGCTGAAATTGATATTGCTTTAACTGAATGGTGGTCACCCAAAGCCGGCTTTGAATCGCTGGAGTGGAAAACCGAATCGTTAGTGATGATAGTCCCCGTTGGCCACCCGCTGGCAAAGCTGAAAACGATAAGCAAATCCATGCTGGCCGGTCTGGAATTAATTGGTGGCGAAAGTGGCAGTGGAACCGGGCGTTTGTTGAAACAGTATTTACAGGGTTTTAAGCAGATGCCGACTATTACCATGCAGTTAGGCAGCACCGAAGCAGTGAAACAAGCTGTACGGGCTGGATTGGGGATTTCGCTAGTATTTGCATCAGCGGTGGTAGATGAGGTTAAACATGGCAGTTTGTGTGCGATACCGTTGGAAGGCGATGCGCTTAAAAAATCCATTCAATTAGTCTGGCGGCAAGATCCTTTCATCACAAATAAACGACCGGATTTTGTTGAATATTTGCTACATTCGAAAAACTAGAGCTAGGAATTTTTCCTGTATTATGAGATTCTATATCAGGAATTTTTCCTATATAGAAATTCTATACTTGGAATAAATATTTAGTTTTCATTGCTCTTGTGGGTAGAGAATGGATTTTTTGAACACAAATGGAGCTTTAAATGAAAAATCAAACAATCCCTACAATGACAATTCTGGCGCTAATGACGGCGGGTCTTTTCTCTACAGCTGCTCATGCAGATAAACATTCTGGCCTAGATGTTTGTGTTGCTTCTGCGATGGAAATGCATCCAGGTGAGATTGTTTCACTGCGTGCTGAAATGGAAGATAAAAATCATCAGTTCGAGTTGGATATCAAAGGCGATGACGGTAAAAATTGGGAAGTAGAGTGCGACTCTAAAACCGGCAAAGTGCTAGAAACTGAGCGTGAAGTTGCTGCTGACGATAAAGAATTTACTTCACAGGCAAAAGTACGTTTAGATGCAGCTTTAAAAACAGCATTAGACGCTTATCCTGGTGCGGTCATGAAAATTGAATATGAAATCGAAGACAGTGGTCCTAGTTATGAGTTTGATATCAAAACTGATGATGGAAAATTGTTAGAAGTTGAAGTCGATGCAGTTTCTGGTGAATTAAAACCAGTTGAAACAGTGTTGTACCAAATCGGTGGTGAATAAGCCTTAATGGTTTGTTGAGATAACACCTCAAAACTTAAAAAGCCCCGTTAATTTAACGGGGCTTTTTTTTGCATGATACTAAAGCTCTAATCCCAGTCATAGACTAAATTTAAACGATAATTTGTGTCAGTAGTTTCTGCATCAAGTGCGGGTTGACTGTTGTACTGGCTTCTAAGACTTGCTCGCAGCTTCCAAGCTTCATCATTAGTGATAGGCATTTCAGCACCCACATTAGTTACCAATAAATAATTTTGCCCGGGGCTGCTAAACGATGGGTAATAGGTCAAATCATGGAACAAACTTAGACGACTATTAAGGTTGTAATTGGTTTCATAGCCAAATACCGCAGTAGGATCTTTTTCATTAGTGCCATCGGAATAGCTTTCAAAACGATAACCGACACCAGCGAAGCCTTTGAAGATTAAATCCGGTTCACGAATAAAAAATCGCCCCAGACTGGCAGTAGTAATTGCTCGTAAATCCAGCTCTTCAAAATCATCGATTTCAAAATCGGCACTGCCACGGGCAAAATAGTTTTCACTGATATCACGTTCTAATTTAATGCCTGCCAGTTTTTCGTTTTCGGTTTGCTCGTCATTTTCCTTGGCATAATTTATTTCCAGATACATGCCCAGTCTTTCATTTGCTGTTTCCCGGTGCAGTTCCCCTCGGCCAGTGACCGCCATTCTGTCAGTGTTACCACTGGCACCTTGTACACCAAACGCCAGACTTCCACTCCACGGATCCAACAAGGCTTCACGTTCTGCTCGAAGTTGCTGAACCTCAGCTGTGTAAGTTTCTTCAAGCTTCGCTTTTTCCTGCGCCTGAGCGGTTTTGATTTGTTCAATTTCCTGCTGATACTGCTGTTCCAGTTGTGCATTCTGCGGTTGCACAGCATCTGTTTCCCACAGTGTATTAATGCGTTTTGGATCAATATCCACCGTACCAAAAGCGGTTCCGGTCAATTGATGCTGACCTTGTTCATTCACCGTTAGCTGACCCACAACACGGTCATTGCTATCCAGTTCGATTAGATGTTTTTGATCAGTACTAATTTGCGTAACCCGACTGAAATCAACGGTAACTTCACTGGCAAATGCCGTGTCCATGATGACCTTGCCATCAGAGATTTGTTTGATAGAACCTTTAAGGAGACTGCCATCATCAAGCAGAATCTGATCTGCCGCGAGGCTGGTGGAAGTGAAAAGAAGAATGGTGGAAATAGCGGTGCTCAATCGACGTTGAAGCATGATTTCTCCGTGTTTGATTAAGGTCTTCCGTGAATCTATGCCGATTATTTGATGGATAACCTTTGGTTCAAAAATGCTTTACCAAGGATGCGAAACCGAAGCTTTATAAATTGACTGAAACGTTATTTTTGAAACGATTTATTCGCGGTCTGGAAAAACGACTCCAAAAGACCCTAAAAAATAAAACGTGAAAATCGCGTGAAACTGATAACCAGTTTTGATTAAGACCCGTTTGAGCTTCATCTGGTAACTCATATCCGTTAGAATCAAAACACACTAATTTTCCAGGGAAGGAATATGAGTATTGCCACGGTTTACAGTCGTGCTTTGACCGGTATTTATGCTCAGGCAGTGACGGTTGAGGTGCATCTTTCCAATGGTTTGCCGAGTTTGTCGATTGTCGGCATGGCCGAAACGGCGGTCAAGGAAAGCAAGGATCGCGTTCGTTCTGCGTTGATTAACTCTCAGTTCACTTTTCCTCAGCAACGTATCACTATCAATCTGGCTCCTGCAGATTTGCCTAAAGAGGGCGGGCGGTTTGATTTACCGATTGCGTTGGGCATTCTGGCAGCTTCCAATCAAATTCCGGTGCAATCATTAAGCAATATGGAGTTTATCGGTGAGCTGGGTCTGACCGGTGAATTAAGGGCGGTTCGCGGTGTATTACCTACTGCGTTAGCGACGTCTGAGGCCAACCGACAATTAATGGTGCCGTTTGAGAATGCTGAAGAGGCGGCGCTTACTGAACAGGGTGAGAGTTTTGCTGCGAAGACATTGTTAGAAGTCTGTTCACATTTGCATGATCAATTACGATTACCGACCAATCTGAATAAACAGCAACATATTCAAAACAATTACGCTGATTTAGCTGATGTACGTGGCCAGGCTTCTGCTCGACGAGCTTTGGAAATCGCAGCAGCTGGCTCACATAGCATACTTTTTGCTGGGCCACCCGGTACCGGAAAAACCATGTTAGCCAGTCGTTTGCCTGGAATTTTGCCGCCAATGAGTGAGCAGGAAGCGATTGAAACGGCCACAATTCATTCAATCTCTTCAGCAGGTTTTCAGGTAGAAAACTGGATGCAACGACCATTTCGAGCACCGCATCATACGGCTTCGGCAGTGGCCTTAGTCGGTGGAGGCAGTCAGCCTAAACCGGGTGAGATTTCGTTGGCGAATCATGGCGTGTTGTTCCTTGATGAGCTTCCTGAATTTGATCGAAAAGTTTTAGAAGTTTTACGCGAGCCAATTGAATCTGGAAAAATAACTATTTCCCGCGCTGCCAATCAAGCGGAATTTCCCTCTAAATTTCAATTGGTTGCTGCGATGAACCCCTGTCCCTGCGGTTATTTGGGGCAGGCAAGGTGTCATTGCACAGAAGAGCAAGTCAGGCGCTACCGTGGTAAGATCTCCGGCCCGTTATTGGATCGCATTGATATGTTGATGGAGGTGCCGGCAGTGGATAAAAAACTGTTGCGGCCTCAGCCTGATGATGTTCCTCCTGAGTCCAGTGAAGTGGTTCGTCAGCGGGTGATTCAGGCACGGCAGATTCAACTTGAGCGTGCCAACAAAGCCAATGCGTCCCTGCAACATAAAGAACTAGAGGTTTTTTGCACCTTGTCAGATCATGATTTTCAATTAGTAGAAAAAGCCATCAGCCGTTTTGGCCTGTCGGCACGAGCTTATCATCGTATTTTAAAAGTGGCCCGAACCATTGCTGATTTAGCCGGTTCACCTGACATTCAAACAGTCCATTTAACAGAAGCCATTGGCTATCGACGCCTCGACACAGCGAATTAATATTTAGTGAAAGATCTCAATCCGCAACAGCGGGAAGCTGTGCGTTACATCGATGGACCGTTGTTAGTGTTAGCTGGTGCCGGCAGTGGCAAGACGCGAGTTATTACCCGCAAGATTGCCTATCTGATCGAGCAATGCGGCATCAAAGCCAGCAATATCGCTGCTGTAACCTTTACCAACAAAGCCGCTCGTGAGATGAAGGAGCGCGTCGCTGATTTGATGTCTACCCGACAAGCCTCAGCACGGGGTTTGATGGTTTCGACATTCCATACGCTTGGTTTGAACATCCTACGTCGTGATGGCAAATCATTAGGCTATCGTCCTGGTTTTTCCATTTTTGATGCACAGGATTCACTGGCAGTTTTTCGCGATCTTATGGGACGTGATTTTGCGGCTGACAGCGATCATGCTCAGGAAGTGCAAAACCTGATTTCAAACTGGAAAAACCAGTTGATTCTGCCCGAGCAGGCTGCTCAGATTGCCGATGGTGCCCAAGAAGAATTTGCTGCCAAGGTTTATCCACGTTATGTGCAGGCATTGCAGGCATATAACGCTGTGGATTTTGATGATCTGATTTTAAAACCGGTGATTCTGTTTCGTGAACATCGTGATGTTTTGCAGAAATGGCAGGCGAAAATTCATTACCTGCTGGTGGATGAATATCAGGATACCAACGGCTGTCAGTATGAGCTAGTTAAGCAACTGGTTGGCATTCGTGAAAAGCTCACTGTGGTGGGTGACGATGATCAATCGGTGTATTCCTGGCGTGGTGCACGACCGGAAAATCTGGTGCAGCTGCAAACCGACTTTCCTAGATTAAATCTGATTAAACTCGAACAGAATTACCGTTCCATGGGCCGCATCCTGCGTGTCGCCAATAAACTCATCAGCCATAACCCGCATGTGTTTGAAAAGAAACTATGGAGTGCGATGGGTGAGGGCGATGCCATTCGGGTAATCGGTTGTCGAGATGACGAGCATGAATCGGAAAAAGTCATTTCCGAGCTGCTATATCACAAGCTCAAACACCAGGCGAGTTTTAAGGATTATGCGATTTTGTATCGCAGTAACCATCAGTCCCGCTCTTTGGAAAAAGTATTACGCGAACACAGCGTGCCGTATTTTCTGACAGGCGGAACCTCGTTTTTCTCGCGCGTCGAAGTCAAAGACATCATGGCCTATCTGCGTCTGCTAGCCAATCAGGATGACGATAATGCCTTTTTACGGGTCATTAACACGCCACGTCGAGGCATTGGTTCATCTACCTTACAGGCGCTCGGTGAATACGCTGCCAAACGCAACACCAGTATGTTTGGGGCCTGTTTTGAAATGGGATTGGCGGAAAGTCTGCCGCCTAAGTCAGTACAGAATCTGGAAATCTTTACTCGCTGGTTAATTGATATTGCTGATCGCGCTGCACGAGGCAATTTGCTGGATGCCATCAAAGATATGATCGAAGAAATCAATTATCGTGGCTGGCTGGAAGAAGTCAGTGGCGATCCGAATAAAGCCAATCGTCGTATGGAAAATGTCGATGAATTGGTGGGCTGGATCGAACGGATGATTGATCAGGACACTGAAGAAAAATCGATTGGTGATATTGCTGCCCGTTTAACGCTGATGGATATCATGGACCGCCAGGCTGATGAAAATCAGGCCGATGCGGTACATTTGATGACATTACATGCCGCTAAAGGGCTGGAATTCCCGCATGTCTTCATTGTCGGAATGGAAGAAGAAATCCTGCCGCATCGAACCAGTATTGAAGAGGATTCCATCGAAGAAGAAAGGCGTCTGGCGTATGTTGGCATCACAAGAGCACAACGTAGCTTGGTGATGACACTGGCCAATACCCGTAAACGTTACGGTGAAAAGGTGGAGTGTGAAGAAAGTCGTTTTCTTCGAGAGTTACCGCCAGAGGATTTGATCTGGATGACCGAAAAAACACAGGTTGATCCAGAAGAACGAAAAGAGCGTGGCAAAGCGCATTTATCTAACATTCGCGATATGCTTAAGTAACATATTGATCGGATTAGTAATAAGCGGGTGAAGCATCGCCCCACGATGAAGGCAAAAAATATGAAAACAAAACTTCTTTTCTTGGCAATGTTGGTGCCCGGCTTGGCAAATGCTCAAGTGATGCTTGAACAAACTCAAGCCGAAAGTGGCAGTTACTATAAAGGCGTATTACTGGTAACTCAAGGCTGCGATACTTCGGCCACCACACAAATCACAGTCGATATTCCTGAAGGTCTGCAATTTGCACAACCTATGGCTAAAGCGGGTTGGCAGTTAGAAGTCGTCAGAAGCCCGATTGAAAGACCGTTCTTTCGGGACGGAATTGAGATAACTGAAGCCGTACGGCAAATCACTTGGTCAGGTAATTTACTGCGGGACAGTCATTTTGATGAATTTGTCTTCCGTGGTCGTATCGGTGTCGGTGCCACCAGCGTGCTCTATTTTCCGGTGACCCAAAAATGTGAAAGTGGTGAATTGCATTGGGATCAGATTGCTGAAACCGCAGTAGAAACCCGTGGACAAATTCAGGGGAAATATCGTGAAATGGATGTTGAAGAAACCGAAGTACCGGATCAACACAAAGCGATGAACCACGACATGGATCATTCAGCCGATCATAGTCAGCATAAAGCCCATCAGCATCAACACCAGCATGGCAAAACGATGGGTGAATCTGAACATTCGGTGGATCATAGTCAACATAAAAGCCATCAGCATCAACATGGTCAGACTAAAGATGAAACTGATCACTCAGCCCATCAACATCATCAGATGGATATGACTGACGAAGCTGAGCAGGAAATGGATCATTCAGTCCACGCCGGTCATGGACAAACCACACTGCAATACCCAGCACCGTTTGTCAAAGTGGTTGATGGTACGGGTGAGCATCACCACCATTAATTCTATTTAGCAAAATAAAAAAGGCCCGGTTTTGAATTAAAACTGGGCCTTTTTTTATGCATTACCGTTGATTAGGTTCTCATGGTGGCGTGGGAGGCTGCGGCATAGGCGGTGCCTTTTCGGCCTCTTTCTGTTTATCATTATCCGGGTCATCTGCCGGCTGATAGGTTCCTTCTGAAGGATCTGGAACCTGAGGCGATTTTTCAGATTCCTTCTCTTTTTCAGAGAGCTTTTTAGATGCGGCGATAATAGTCGAAATGCTAGCTGATCTTTGTTGATTTATTTGCTGTAGTGTCATGATGTTGATTCCTTAAGGTTATTAAAGAGGACATCTATCTTGCAGTAATAGCAGAGTGAAACGCTTTGATTGGTGGATTTTAGTCAGAACAGATGCGGTTCAATAATCACGCGCTTGTATCACAACAAGTAAATGCTTTTTCAATTAGACGTTACTACAAATCAATAGAGTGACAGTTAATCTGCATCAATATGGTCAATATCTGACAAGTTTATGAAAGTAGTGATACGGTGAACATTTCTATGTTTAGCGTATAAATTGAGAATAAAGACGTCCACCAAAGATTTGACCCACATCAACTGTTGGTGAGTCTAACCCCAGTAAACTTATACTCTAGCTAAAAACAATATTTGCCAGACAAGGATTACAGCAATATGAAACTTCGCTTTCTCGGTGGTACCAGCACAGTAACCGGTTCCCGCTATCTGCTTTCTGATGATAACCACCGATTGCTGGTGGATTGTGGTTTGTATCAAGGGGTGAAAACACTGCGGCGACGTAACTGGGCACCGTTTCCGGTGGATCCTTCAACAATCAATGCCGTGGTACTTACTCATGCTCATATCGATCATTCTGGCTACTTGCCCGCACTGGTGAAAAACGGTTTCAAAGGCAAAATATACTGCACAAAGGCCACCCATGAGCTGTGTAATGTGTTGTTGCCAGATGCCGGTTATCTTCAGGAAGAAGACGCCAAATATGCTGCTCGCAAGAAGTTCTCAAAACATGAGAGCCCGGAACCATTATTTACTGAAAAAGATGCCAGAGAAGCGTTAAAACACTTCGAATCCCTGCATTACCACGAAACATTTGAGCCGGTAAAAGGCTTTGAAGTCAGCTTCACACCTGCAGGGCATATTCTGGGCTCATCCTGTGTGCATGTTCATCACAAAGGTTCAGACCGCACAGTGGTATTTACGGGTGATGTGGGACGACAAAACGACATTATCATGCGACCACCAGAACCGCTGCAGCACGCAGACGTACTGGTGTGCGAATCCACCTACGGCGACCGCCTCCATGGTGAATCAGATCCAGAAGCTGTACTTGCAGAAATCATTACCAAAACTGCAGGCCGTGGTGGCATCACGCTGATGCCAGCTTTCGCTGTTGGCCGAGCACAAATGCTGCTTTATGTGGTGCATAAGCTGATGGAAGAAGGCAGGATTCCTGACATGCCGGTATACCTGAACAGCCCGATGGCTATCAAGGCCACCGAGGCTTTCATCAAACATCACAAAGAACATAAGCTGGATCAAAGCCAGTGCGCGCTGATTGATGATCAAACTCAATACGTCCGCACTGTAGATGAAGCCATCGAACTGGACACTATGCGCTACCCATGTGTGATTGTTTCGGCGAGTGGAATGGCCTCTGGTGGTCGGGTGTTGCATCACCTTAAAACCTTATTACCCAATCCACGTAACAGCATCGTATTCGCTGGCTTTCAGGCCCCTGGTACTCGTGGGGATGCTTTGGTAAATGGTGCCCAAAAGGTCAAAATCCACGGTGCGTACTGGCCGGTAAAAGCCGAAATTCATAACCTGGATTCCATGTCCGCCCATGGTGATTACAACGAAATCCTGGCTTGGTTAGAGCAGGGCAATCTTAAACCCGATAAAGTTTATGTCACCCACGGCGAAGCCGTTGCCAGCGACACCATGCGTAAACACATCACTGAAAAATTCGGTTGGGATACTGAAGTGCCAGAACTGTTTGAGGAAGTTGATATTTGAAATAGGGCCAATAGTCACATTAGGCCAAATAAAAATGGCTCAGTTTTGAATTAAAACTGGGCCATTTTTTTGTCCGTAATTTGATATTCATCGGCTTTTAAAAAATTAACCACAGAGACACAGAGGGCACAGAGAATAACTATTAATTGTTATCCGGCCTGTATTTAAGCCGTCTGAAGTACAAAATTACATCTGAAAATCACTAACTATCTGAGGTAAATCAGAGGGTTGTGTTATTTAAAAAAACGGTTTAAATTGTGATGAATCTCACATTTTGGTGGTCGATATGGATATCCAGCTTGCACCAACTGCATTCAACGCCTGTTCGGGCAGAAAATTAATCATAAATCATTCA
>NZ_MCRI01000042.1 GCF_001720165.1 Methylophaga muralis | reverse complement strand
TCGAATAGTATGTAATGCTTATGGTTGAGCACATGGGTGCTCAACCGAATGGGAGCATATGTTAGGCCAGTAGCTCAATTGGCAGAGCGACGGTCTCCAAAACCGTAGGTTGGGGGTTCGATTCCCTCCTGGCCTGCCATTTTTGTTTTCATCAAGATGGATTAATAACAAAAACAATGGCAGATAAACTCAAATTGATAGTCGCAGCCGCCTTAATGGTCGCTGCGATTGCTTTGTTTTATACCTACTCAGAGTATTCAACATTGCTGCGTGTGCTTGGTCTCCTTGCGGTGGCCGCACTTTCCTTATTCATTGTGTCCCGAGCAACTGTGGGTGCATCAGTGTTATCATACATCGGTGATACTCAGGTAGAAGTGAGAAAAGTTGTCTGGCCAACTCGGCAGGAAACTTTACAAACGACCCTGGTTGTAATTGTTATGGTCATTGTTGTTGCCATTATGTTGTGGGCCTATGACTCACTTTTAGGCTGGGCCGTTCGCGCACTGACCTTATAAAGCTGGATGTGAAATGAGTAAACGCTGGTACGTAATACAAGCCTATTCCGGCTATGAAGCACAAGTAAAACGTTCGTTAGAAGAACGTGTTGCCCGAATGGGTCTTGAAGAAAAGTTTGGTGACATTCTCGTTCCTACAGAAGAAGTTGTGGAAATGCGTGAAGGTCAAAAACGCCGTAGCGAACGCAAGTTTTTTCCTGGCTATGTGCTTGTCAATATGGAAATGGATGATGAAACCTGGCATGTGGTAAATGATCTGCCACGGGTTTTACGATTTATTGGTGGTACTGGAGATCGTCCTGCGCCAATTACGGATAAAGAAGCAGAGCAAATTCTGCAACGTGTTCAGGAAGGCGTTGAAAGTCCACGGCCGAAAGTACTTTTCGAACCCGGTGAAGTGGTTCGCGTTACTGACGGTCCTTTTAATGATTTCACCGGCGTTGTCGAAGAAGTCAATTACGAGAAAAGTAAGCTGCGCGTGGAAGTGGTTATTTTTGGTCGTTCTACACCAGTTGAACTTGAATTTAGCCAAGTCGCCAAAGGCTAGGCAAAAAAGAAGCCCAGTTAATACTGGAATGTTGTTGGGGAGCCGCAAGGCGTTTGTACCCGTTTAGGAGTTAAAGATGGCTAAGAAAATAACGGCCTACATCAAGCTGCAAGTTGCAGCTGGTCAGGCAAACCCAAGTCCTCCTGTTGGTCCTGCATTAGGTCAGCACGGTGTGAACATCATGGAATTCTGTAAAGCGTTTAACGCAAAAACACAAAATCTGGAACCAGGCTTGCCTACACCAGTTGTGATTTCTGTGTACAACGATAAAAGCTTTACTTTTATCACTAAAACGCCTCCGGCCGCAGTATTGCTGAAAAAAGCAGCTGGCTTGAAAAGTGGTAGTGCTCGCCCAAATACCGATAAAGTCGGTACTGTTACTCGCGCTCAATTGGAAGAAATTGCCAATACAAAAATGCCGGATCTTTCTGCTGCAGACTTAGACGCTGCAGTAAGAACGATTGCTGGTACTGCACGCAGCATGGGTTTGAATACAGAAGGGGTTGAATAATGGCTGCTCTTGGAAAAAGAAGTCGCGCTATTCGCGAGAAGCTGACTGCTGGAAAAGTGTTTGAGCTTGATGAAGCGTTAAGTTTTGTAAAAGATAACGCCTCAGCTAAATTTGTTGAATCTATTGATGTCGCAATTAACTTAGGTGTTGATCCACGTAAATCTGATCAAGTCGTTCGTAGCTCAACTGTATTGCCAAACGGAACTGGTAAAACAGTTCGTGTTGCTGTGTTTGCACAAGGTGCAAATGCTGATGCAGCTAAAGAAGCTGGCGCTGATATTGTAGGTTTCGAAGATCTGGCTGAATCAATCAAAGCCGGCAATATGGATTTTGATGTTGTTATCGCTTCTCCGGATGCGATGCGTATCGTTGGTACATTGGGTCAAGTATTAGGACCTCGTGGATTAATGCCAAACCCTAAAGTCGGAACTGTTACACCAAACGTTGCTGAAGCTGTTAAAAATGCTAAGTCTGGTCAGGTTCGTTACCGTACAGATAAAGCCGGCATCATTCATTGCGCAATTGGTAACGCTAGCTTTGAAGTAGAAGCTTTGCGTCAAAACCTTTTAGCGTTGTTAGACGATTTGAATAAACTGAAACCAAGCTCTGCTAAAGGCATTTACATTAAACGCATTAGTGTTTCCAGCACAATGGGTGCCGGTGTTCCAGTTGATAAATCATTCTTAGCTTAAGCTGAGAAAAAATTTGGACCGCCCAGTGCTAGTCACTGGGTCGTCTAAGACCGCAGGCATGAAAATTTAATAGACGTAAGTCTGCCTGCGCAGACGGGTTCAGCTACAGAAATTCTGAGGTTGAATGCCGTGAAGGTGGAAGTGGCAACACTTCTTTTGTTAGCAACACACGCTACTTGATTATGAGTAGTGAACCTAAGGAGGTCTTAGGTGGCTTTAAATCTCGAAGGTAAAAAGGCCGTCGTTGCTGAGGTCGCTGAAATTGCATCATCTGCGTTTTCTGCTGTTGCAGCAGAATATCGTGGTTTGACTGTTTCAGAAATGACAGCGTTGCGAGTTGCAGCGCGTGAGCAAAATGTTTATTTGCGTGTTGTGCGTAATACATTAGCTCGTCGTGCTGTTGAAGGTACTGATTTCGCCTGCATGCAGGAAGGAATGACTGGACCTTTGGTATTCGGATTTTCTATGGAAGATCCAGGTGCCGTTGCACGTGTCATGGCTGATTTTGCTAAAGACAACAAAAAACTCGAAGTCAAAATGGTTTCATTAGGTGGCAAGCTGTTGCCTGCTTCTGATTTAGACCGTTTGGCGAAAATGCCTACCAAAGATCAAGCTATTAGCATGTTCATGGGTACGCTTAAAGCTCCAATCGAAAAATTTGTTCGTACTTTGCAAGCGCCTACCAGCAAAATGGTTCGCACTTTTGCGGCCGTTCGCGACGCAAAACAAGCTGCTTAATCCATTTTGGATAAGTAACTTTTATTTAATTCTGTAAGCTTGAAATAGGAAAATATCATGGCTGTATCTAAAGACGATATCTTGGAAGCGATTTCCAATATGACAGTTGTTGAGATCGTAGATTTGATCGAAGCAATGGAAGAAAAATTCGGCGTAACTGCTGCTGCTCCTGTTGCCGCTGCTGCTGCCGCTGCTCCAGCCGCTGCTGCCGCTGAAGAACAAACTGAATTCAACGTTGTTATGACTAGCTTTGGCGAAAACAAAGTTGGCGTAATCAAAGTTGTACGTGGTCTGACTGGTCTGGGCTTGAAAGAAGCTAAAGACATGGTAGAAGGCGTTCCAGCAACTGTTAAAGAAGGCGTAGAAAAAGCAGAAGCTGAAGACGTTCTGAAACAATTGCAAGAAGCTGGTGCGACTGCTGAACTTAAGTAAGCACACCTACAATCGTGGTCAGTTTACTGCCACGAAAAAGAAAATGGCTGGTGACTTTAGTCACCGGCCTTTTTCCGTTGCAGGCCGATCGACATTCGGCCACCTACAATATATGACCCTACCTGCATTTCCGTTAAAAGAAATCAGGTGTTTCTTCGAGGTGTAATACATGGCTTATACGTTTACCGAGAAAAAACGGATTCGTAAAGATTTTGGCAAGCGACCAAGTGTCTTGACCGTTCCAAATTTACTGGCAACTCAGGTCAATTCCTATCAGGATTTCCTGCAAATGGCCGTCCCTGCTGATGAACGCAATGCAATGGGCTTGCATGCGGCATTCGAATCAGTGTTTCCGATTAAAAGTCACACTGGTATGGCTGAGCTGCAATATGTTAGCTATCGTCTCGGAACACCAGCTTTTGACGTCAAGGAATGTCAACTACGTGGTGTGACCTATGCTGCGCCTCTTAGAGTAAAAATGCGTCTGGTTATCTATGATAAAGACGCCCCTGCAAAATCAAAAGTCGTTAAAGACATAAAAGAGCAGGAAGTTTATATGGGTGAAATCCCATTAATGACGGAGAAAGGTAACTTCGTTATTAACGGAACAGAGCGAGTAATCGTTTCTCAGTTACACCGCTCCCCAGGTGTGTTTTTCGATAGCGATAAAGGAAAAACACACTCATCAGGTAAGATCCTTTATAACGCTCGAGTTATTCCATATCGTGGTTCATGGTTGGATTTTGAATTTGATCCTAAAGATGCTGTATTCGTGCGTATTGACCGTCGTCGCAAATTGCCGGCTTCAATCCTGTTACGAGCATTGGATTACAGTAACCAGGAAATCCTGGAAATTTTCTTTGAAAACGATACTTTCACCCGTAAAGGTGATGGATTTGAATTAGCTCTGGAGCCACAACGTTTACGTGGTCAATCTGTGCCATTTGAAATTCTTAATCCAGATGGTGAAGTAATTGTTGAAGCTGAACGTCAAATTACTGGTCGTCATATTCGTCAAATGGAAAAAGCGGCAATGACGACTTTGGCAGTACCAACCAACTATTTGGTAGGTAAAGTAATCGCTAAAGATGTTATTGATCCTGCCACGGGCGAGTTGTTAGCCAATGCCAATGATGAAATAACCAGCGATTTATTAGAGAGCTTAGAGCGCTTTGGTATTAACGTTATCGATACAATTTTTGCTAACGATTTGGACCATGGTCCATACATGTCAGATACCTTACGTTTGGACGAAACTCGCAGTGCGTTAGAAGCTAAAGTTGAAATTTACCGGATGATGCGTCCTGGTGAACCACCAACAGAAGATGCTGCTCAAAACTTATTTACCAGCCTGTTTTTCAGTCAAGATCGTTATGATCTGTCGAATGTTGGTCGGATGAAATTCAACCGTCGTTTAGGTCGCGAAGAGCTGGATGGCGAAGGTATTCTATCTAAAGAAGATATCGTAGCTGTTCTGAAAGAGCTGATTGGTATTCGTAACGGTTTTGGTGTGGTCGATGATATTGATCACCTTGGTAACCGCCGTGTGCGTAGCGTTGGTGAAATGGCCGAAAATCAATTCCGTGTTGGTTTAGTTCGTGTTGAACGTGCCGTTCGTGAACGTTTGAGTATTGCCGAATCTGAAGGTTTGATGCCGCAGCAACTGATCAACGCAAAACCGGTTGCCGCAGCGATTAAAGAATTCTTTGGTTCAAGCCAGTTGTCGCAGTTTATGGATCAAAACAATCCATTATCTGAAGTAACGCATAAACGTCGTGTTTCAGCGTTAGGGCCAGGTGGTTTGACACGTGAACGTGCAGGTTTTGAAGTTCGTGACGTTCACCCCACACACTACGGTCGTGTTTGCCCAATTGAAACACCTGAAGGTCCAAACATCGGTTTGATTAACTCTTTGGCATGTTATGCCAGAACTAATCAATACGGTTTTATCGAAACGCCTTACCGTAAAGTTATTGATGGCAAAGCGACTGAAGAAATTGTATATCTGTCTGCAATTGATGAAGGTGAATACCGCATCGCGCAGGCAACTATCAATCTGAACGATGATTTTTCCATTGCTGACAATATGGTTCCATGTCGTCATAAAAACGAATTTTCATTAATGCCTTCAGAGCAAGTGCAATTGATGGACGTTTCGCCACGCCAGGTTGTATCGGTTGCTGCTTCATTAATTCCATTCCTGGAACATGATGATGCTAACCGTGCATTGATGGGTTCGAACATGCAACGTCAAGCTGTGCCGACATTACGTGCCGATAAACCATTAGTGGGTACCGGTATGGAGCGTGTTGTTGCTCAGGATTCCGGTGTTATGGTTACTGCTAAACGTGGCGGCGAAGTTGACTCTATTGATGCGAGCCGTATTGTTATTCGTGTAAATGATGACGAAACTGAAGATAATGAATCAGGTGTTGATATTTATAACCTGATCAAATACGCCCGTTCAAACCAAAGCACAACGATTAATCAACGTCCTATTGTCAAGCCTGGTGATATCGTTGCTAAAGGTGATGTCTTAGCGGATGGTCCTTCAACGGATAAAGGCGAACTGGCACTGGGGCAAAATATCCTTGTGGCATTTATGCCCTGGAATGGCTACAACTTCGAAGATTCGATCTTGTTGTCAGAACGTGTTGTTGAAGAAGATCGTTTCACAACCATTCACATTCAGGAACTGAACTGTCTGGCTCGTGATACTAAGTTAGGTACTGAAGAAATTACTGGTGATATTCCAAATGTCAGCGAAAGTGCGTTGGCTAAACTGGATGAATCAGGCATTGTCTATGTAGGTGCTGAAGTTAAGCCTGGCGATATTCTTGTCGGTAAAGTAACACCTAAAGGTGAAACGCAACTGACTCCTGAAGAAAAATTGCTAAGAGCAATCTTTGGTGAGAAAGCTGCTGATGTAAAAGATTCTTCTTTACGCGTACCTTCAGGTACCTACGGTACGGTTATCGATGTTCAGGTTTTCACCCGTGATGGCGTTGAGAAAGATGAGCGTACCCGTCAGATTGAAAAAGCTGAACTGGAAAAAGTCTGGGCCGATTTAAAAGACCAACACCGTATTATGGTGGATGACGTGTTTGCCCGTCTTGAGCGAACTCTGGTTGGCAAAGTAGCTGATAAAGGTCCTGACCTGAAAAAAGGTGACAAAATCACCAAGGCGTATCTGAAAGGGCTTGAGAAGTCACAGTGGTATGACATTCAGATGGCTTCTGATGAGTTGAACGCCATGCTTGAAGCGACAGCTAACCAAATCAAGCAATACCGTACTGATATGGATGAAGCTTTCCAAATCAAGAAAGATAAGTTGACTTCTGGCCATGATTTGGCGCCAGGTGTACAACGTATGGTCAAAGTTTTCTTGGCAGTTAAACGTCGTATTCAGCCCGGTGATAAATTGGCCGGTCGTCACGGTAACAAAGGTGTTATTTCAAACATCGTTCCTGTTGAAGATATGCCTTATACCCAAGATGGCCGTCCGGTCGATATCGTGTTGAACCCACTTGGTGTTCCATCACGGATGAATATCGGTCAGATCCTGGAAGTCCACCTTGGTTGGGCAGCTAAAGGCTTAGGTTATAAGATTGAAGAAATGCTACAGCAACAACGTGGCATTGCCGAAATCAGAGAGTTCTTAGGCAAAATTTATAACACCAGTGGTAAAAAAGAAGATTTGGATTCGTTAACTGATGAAGAAATCTTAGAACTGGCTGGCAATCTGCAAGCGGGTGTGCCAATGGCGACACCAGTATTTGATGGTGCTGACGAAGGCGAAATTAAAGCAATGTTGGAACTTGCTGGCTTACCTACAACAGGTCAGGCCAAACTGATTGATGGCCGTACAGGTGAAACATTCCACCGTCCGGTTACTATTGGTTACATGCATATTTTGAAACTGAATCACTTGGTTGATGACAAGATGCATGCACGTTCAACAGGTCCTTACAGCTTGGTTACGCAACAACCGCTGGGTGGTAAAGCTCAGTTTGGTGGTCAGCGCTTTGGTGAGATGGAGGTATGGGCACTGCAAGCTTATGGTGCTGCTTATACGCTTCAAGAAATGCTGACAGTCAAATCAGATGATGTGAACGGCCGAACTAAGATCTACAAAAACATCGTTGATGGTGATTATCGGATGGATGCGGGCATGCCTGAATCCTTCAAAGTACTAACACGTGAGATTCGCTCTCTAGGTATTGATGTCGACCTGGTCGAAGAGTAAGCGCGAACCCGATAATCAGGACATATGTCGTTTAACGACAGCGGAGAAAAAATATGAAAGATTTGCTTAACATGTTAAAGCAACAAACGCAGCCGGAAGAGTTCGATGCGATTCGCATCGGCCTGGCTTCGCCAAAAATGGTCCGTTCTTGGTCATTTGGTGAAGTTAAAAAACCGGAGACCATCAACTACCGTACCTTTAAACCAGAACGCGAAGGTCTGTTCTGCTGCAAGATTTTTGGACCGGTAAAAGACTATGAATGTCTGTGTGGTAAATATAAACGCCTGAAACACCGCGGTGTAATCTGTGAAAAATGTGGCGTTGAAGTTACTGTGGCCAAAGTCCGTCGTGAGCGTATGGGTCACATCGAACTTGCCAGCCCAGTGGCACATATCTGGTTTTTGAAATCATTACCATCACGTATTTCATTGTTCCTTGACATGACCTTACGTGACATTGAACGAGTGCTGTATTTCGAAGCGTTTATTGTTGTTGATCCGGGCATGACACCATTAGAAAGAGGTCAATTACTTTCTGATGAAATGTACATGCAAGCTGTTGAAGAATATGGCGAAGAGTTTGATGCACGCATGGGTGCTGAAGCCGTTCAGGAACTGCTGAGAAGTATTGATCTGACAAAAGAAGTCGATGTCATCCGTGACCAGATAGAAGGCACTAATTCAGAAACCAAGATCAAGAAATTAACCAAACGTTTGAAATTAATGGAAGCCTTCCTGGATTCTGGTAACAAACCAGAATGGATGGTTATGGAAGTCTTGCCGGTATTACCACCAGATTTGCGTCCATTGGTACCATTGGATGGTGGTCGTTTCGCGACTTCAGATCTGAATGATCTGTATCGCCGCGTAATCAACCGTAATAACCGTTTGAAACGTCTGCTCGACTTAAACGCACCAGATATTATCGTGCGTAATGAAAAGCGGATGTTGCAGGAATCTGTAGACGCATTATTGGATAACGGTCGTCGTGGTCGTGCGATTACCGGTACCAACCGTATGCCATTGAAGTCCTTGGCCGATATGATCAAGGGTAAGCAGGGTCGTTTCCGTCAAAACTTGCTGGGTAAACGTGTCGATTATTCTGGCCGTTCAGTAATTGTTGTTGGTCCATATTTAAAACTGCATCAGTGCGGTCTGCCGAAAAAAATGGCGTTGGAACTGTTTAAACCATTTATTTACGGCAAACTTGAACGTAGTGGTCAAGCTACTACGATTAAAGCTGCCAAAAAAATGGTAGAACGTGAAGGACCGGAAGTCTGGGATATTCTTGAAGAAGTAATTCGCGAACATCCTGTATTACTTAACCGTGCACCTACACTGCATCGTTTAGGTATTCAGGCCTTCGAACCATTATTGATTGAAGGTAAAGCAATTCAGTTGCATCCGTTAGTCTGTGCCGCCTATAACGCCGACTTTGACGGTGACCAAATGGCTGTTCACGTACCTTTATCATTAGAAGCACAGCTTGAAGCTCGTTCTTTGATGATGGCGACAAATAATATTTTGTCGCCAGCCAACGGTGAGCCAATTATTATTCCTTCACAGGACGTTGTATTGGGTCTGTATTACATGACTCGTTCATTAGTAAATGAAAAGGGTGAAGGTAGCCGGTTTGCAGATATTGCAGAACTGAGACGTGCTTATGACAACAAAGTAGTATCTTTGCATGCCAAAGTAATGGTTCGTATTGATGAAACAGACGTAACGTTGCCTGAGCCAGAACAAAATCGCACTATCCGTGTTGAAACAACAGTAGGTCGTGCAATGTTGTTCAGTATTGTGCCAAAAGGACTGCCATTTTCAGTAGTTGATCGCACGATGACTAAGAAAGCTATCGGTGATCTGATAAATACCTGTTACCGTCGTTTAGGTTTGAAAGACACAGTCATTTTTGCTGATCAGCTGATGTATCTTGGTTTTGCCCAAGCCACTATGTCAGGTGCCTCGGTATGTGCTGATGACATGGTTATTCCTGAAGCTAAAGGCAGCATTCTTGCTAAAGCCGAAGCCGAAGTTGAAGAAATTGCAACACAATATGCTTCTGGTTTGGTTACCGATGGTGAACGTTACAATAAAATCATCGATATCTGGTCACGTACCAATGATCAAATCGCAAAAGCGATGATGGATGGTCTGGGTACTGACACAGTACTTGATGCTGAAGGTAATAAAGTACAACAACAATCGATGAACTCCATCTATATGATGGCCGATTCTGGTGCTCGTGGTAGTGCCGCTCAGATCCGTCAGTTAGCGGGTATGCGTGGTTTGATGGCGAAACCGGATGGTTCTATCATCGAAACGCCAATCACCGCTAACTTCCGTGAAGGTCTGGACGTTTTGCAGTACTTTATTTCCACCCATGGTGCTCGTAAAGGTTTGGCGGATACCGCTTTGAAAACAGCTAACTCAGGTTATCTGACTCGTCGTTTGGTTGACGTATCTCAAGATCTGGTTGTTATCGAAGATGATTGTGGTACCACTAAAGGTATCAGCATGACACCTATTATCGAAGGCGGTGATGTTGTTGAAGCCTTAGGTGAACGTGTACTGGGTCGTGTTGTATCAGAAGATGTTCTGAATAGTGACGGTGATGTGGTATTAAGTGCCGGTCATATGATCGATGAAGCATCTGTGACAAAACTGGAACGCGAAGGTATCGACGAAGTTATGGTCCGCAGTGCGATTACCTGTGAATCACGCTACGGTGTCTGTGCATCTTGTTATGGTCGTGACTTGGGTCGTGGTCATAAGATTAACGTTGGTGAGGCCGTTGGTGTTATCGCTGCACAATCTATCGGTGAGCCTGGTACTCAGTTAACCATGCGTACCTTCCACATTGGTGGTGCTGCATCACGTACCGCAGCTGATAACTCAGTTGTACTGAAATTCAAAGGTCGTATTCGTTACTTCAACATTAAATCTGTTGAAAACTCGGCTGGAAAATTCATTGCGGTTTCCCGTTCAGGTGAGTTGCATTTGATCGATGAAAATGGCCGTGAACGTGAGCGTTACAAGATTCCTTATGGTGCTGAAATCGCGGTAGCCGATGATGATGCAGTAGATGCAGGTCAAATTGTAGCAACGTGGGATCCGCATACCCATCCAGTTGTAACCGAAGTTAAGGGTCATATCCGACTAAGTGATTTGGTTGAAGGTGTTACTGTTGATAAACAAGTTGACGAAGTCACTGGTCTGACCAGCTTGATTATTCGTGAACCAAAACAACGTAGTAGTGCAGCCAAAGATATGCGCCCAATGGTTAAGTTGATTGATGACCATGGTAATGACGTTAATATTGTGGGTACCAATATTCCAGCAGAATACTTCTTACCAGGTGGTGCGATTGTTCGTGTTACAGATGGTATGGAAGTGGAAATTGGTGACATCCTGGCACGTATTCCACAGGAAAGCAGTAAAACGCGTGACATCACAGGTGGTCTGCCACGGGTTGCCGACTTGTTTGAAGCACGTAAGCCGAAAGATCCAGCATTGATGGCTGAAATCAGCGGTACCATAAGCTTTGGTAAAGAAACCAAAGGTAAACAACGTTTAATCATTACACCTAAAGAAGGTGAGCCGCATGAAGAGCTGATTCCTAAATGGCGTCATGTATCTGTGTTCGAAGGTGAGCATATTGAAAAAGGTGAAATGATTGTTGATGGACCGGAAGATCCACATGATATCTTGCGCTTAAAAGGTATTCTGGCTTTAGCAAACTATATGGTGAGCGAAGTTCAGGAAGTTTACCGTTTACAGGGCGTTAAGATTAACGATAAGCACATCGAAGTAATTGTTAGACAGATGTTGCGTAAAGTTGAAATCGATGCCGTTGGTGACAGTAAGTTCCTTAAAGGTGAGCAAGTAGAATTTGATCGTGTATTGGATGCAAATGATGAGTTAGTTGGTCAGAATAAGATGGGTGTGTTGTTTACGCCTATGCTGCTGGGTATTACTAAAGCTTCATTAGCAACTGACTCGTTTATTTCTGCTGCGTCGTTCCAGGAAACCACACGGGTTCTGACCGATGCTGCTGTAACCGGTAAGAGTGATAGTTTACGTGGTCTGAAAGAGAACGTAATTGTCGGTCGACTGATTCCGGCTGGTACAGGTTTGGCATACCATAAAGAACGTCAGCGTCGCCGCCAGGGTGGTAAACCTGCCGCAGTTGAACCTGTAGCGGAAGTGATTGAAAATAGTGAGGAAGAAATCAACGAAGCTTCTTAAAAGAAGCCTTGACGCAATGCTTTGTTGCGTTGTAAAATTCCTCTTCTTTGTCGGGCATCCTTATCTGGATGCCCGCTTTTAATAGAATGGTAATGCGAGAAGAATTAGTATCGCAGGCTACCATCAATAGATATTTGTTAAGGTTGTATTAATGGCAACAATTAATCAGTTGGTTCGCAAACCAAGAGTTAAACAGAAGAAAAAGAATAATGTACCAGCTCTGCAGGCATGCCCTCAGCGTCGTGGTGTTTGTACACGTGTTTATACGACAACACCTAAGAAACCAAACTCTGCGATGCGTAAAGTAGCTCGTGTACGTTTAACAAATGGTTTTGAAGTGACTTCCTATATTGGTGGTGAAGGTCATAATCTGCAAGAGCATAGCGTTGTATTGATTCGCGGTGGTCGTGTAAAAGATTTGCCTGGTGTGCGTTATCACACAGTCCGTGGTGCTCTGGATACCTCTGGTGTTTCTGCGCGTCGTCAAGGCCGCTCAAAATACGGTGCAAAACGTCCTAAAGGTTAATCCTTGGAAAGCACTGAGCGTTAATTAAAGATTTAGGATATAGAAATGCCAAGAAGAAGAGTTGTTGCTAAGCGTGAAGTTTTACCAGATCCAAAATATGCAAATATTGGATTGGCGAAATTTATCAACGTCATCATGAAAGATGGTAAAAAGTCTGTTGCTGAAAAAATCACCTATGGCGCTCTGGCTTCAGTTTCTGAAAACAAGGGCGGAAATGGTCTGGAGATTTTTCAGAAAGCAATTGAAAATATCAGTCCAATGGTTGAGGTTAAATCTCGTCGTGTTGGTGGTGCAACCTATCAGGTTCCTGTAGAAGTTCGTGCAGAACGACGTGTGGCTTTAGCTATGCGCTGGTTAGTTGAAGCTGCCCGCAAACGTGGTGAGAAATCAATGGGTATGCGACTTGCTGGTGAGTTATCTGATGCCTATGAAGGCAAAGGTACCGCAGTTAAGAAGAAAGAAGATACGCATCGTATGGCTGAAGCTAACAAAGCGTTCTCGCACTTTAGATTTTAAGTTATACCCTTGCCTGACTAGACTCAGGCAAGGTTTTTGTTCTTTAACATTGTTGATCGTAAAGAGTAGCTATAGTGGCACGTAGTACACCTATTAATAGATACCGGAATATTGGCATCATGGCACATATCGACGCGGGTAAAACCACGACGACTGAGCGCGTGCTGTTTTATACCGGCATCTCACATAAAATTGGTGAGGTTCACGATGGTGCAGCTACTATGGACTGGATGGAACAGGAGCAAGAGCGAGGAATTACCATTACCTCTGCTGCTACAACCTGCTTCTGGGCCGGTATGGATCAACAATTCCCGCAACACCGAATTAACATCATTGATACTCCAGGTCACGTTGATTTCACAATTGAAGTCGAACGTTCTCTGCGTGTGCTTGATGGTGCCGTTGCTGTTTTCTGTGCAGTAGGTGGCGTAGAGCCTCAGTCCGAAACAGTTTGGCGCCAGGCAAATAAATATCACGTACCACGTCTTGCATTTGTAAATAAAATGGATCGACAGGGTGCTGATTTTCTCCGTGTAGTTGAACAAATCCAAAAACGTTTAGGTTCCAGACCAGTTGTAATGCAATTACCAATTGGCGCTGAAGAACGCTTTGAAGGCGTCGTTGATTTGGTCAGAATGCAAGCGATTTATTGGAATCAAGATGATATGGGTGTCACTTATGATGCTCGTGATATTCCAGTTGAGATGCTTGCTGAATGTAAAGATTATCGTGAACAATTAGTGGAAGCAGCAGCAGAAGCTAATGAAGAATTAATGAATCAGTATCTCGAAACAGGTGAGCTTACTGATGAACAAATTAAAACCGGTATCCGGTTACAAACATTAGCCAATGAAGTGGTTCCTGCATTCTGTGGTTCGGCCTTTAAAAATAAAGGTGTTCAAGCTGTATTAGATGCCGTTGTAGAATATCTGCCATCACCTACAGAAGTGCCAGCAATCAAAGGCCTTATTGACGTTGATAACGAAGAGTACGGTACACGTCAAGCTGATGATAAAGAGCCGTTTGCTGCGTTAGCATTTAAAATTGCAACTGATCCATTTGTAGGTACTTTAACTTTCTTCCGTGTTTATTCCGGCGTATTAAAGTCAGGAGATGCTGTCTTTAATCCTATTAAAGGCAAAAAAGAACGTATCGGTCGTTTAGTGCAGATGCATGCTAACAGTAGAGAAGAAATCACCGAAGTATTTGCGGGTGATATTGCTGCAGCGATTGGCCTTAAAGATACCACAACAGGCGAAACGTTGTGCCATCCCGACCATGTAATCACTTTAGAGCGTATGGATTTTCCTGAGCCCGTTATTTCAGTTGCCATAGAACCAAGAACGCAGGCTGATCAAGAGAAAATGGGTATTGCATTAGGTAAGCTTGCCAAAGAAGATCCATCATTCCGTGTTCGTACTGATGAAGAGTCAGCGCAAACAATTATTGCCGGCATGGGGGAATTACATCTCGATATTATTATCGATCGCATGAAACGTGAGTTCGGCGTTGATGCCAATGTAGGTGCCCCACAAGTTGCTTACAGAGAAACTATCCGTAAAAAAGTTGAATCTGAAGGTAAGTTTGTGCGCCAAAGTGGCGGCCGTGGTCAATATGGACACGTCTGGTTACGTCTGGAACCAATGCCTGCTGGAAGTGGATATGCCTTTGAAAATGCCACGATCGGTGGAACAGTTCCAAAAGAATACATTTCATCTGTAGATAAAGGTATACAAGAGCAGATGAAAAATGGTGTAATAGCCGGCTACCCTGTGGAAGATGTCAAAGTAACTTTGTTTGACGGTTCTTACCATGATGTCGATTCAAATGAAATGGCTTTTAAAGTTGCCGGATCAATGGCTTTCAGAAACGGTGCGCTTGAAGCGTCACCTTCGCTTCTAGAGCCGATTATGAAGATTGAAGTTGTAACTCCTGAAGATTACATGGGAGATGTGATGGGTGATTTGAATCGCCGTCGCGGCTTGGTGAATGGGATGGATGATGCGCCAAGTGGAAAAATTATAAAGGCAGAAGTGCCGTTGGCAGAAATGTTCGGTTACGCAACAGATTTACGCTCAGCAACACAAGGTCGTGCTACGTACTCAATGGAGTTTGCGAAGTACAGTGAAATTCCTGGAAATGTCGCTGAAGCAATCATTAACAAAACGAAATAAAACATAGTTGAACGAGGTAGATAGATGTCC
>NZ_MCRI01000041.1 GCF_001720165.1 Methylophaga muralis | reverse complement strand
GTCTGGGCATCTATTTTCTGTATTTGACTACTGAATCGTTTAATCACTTAAATGCGAACTCAATAGAGTCATCGCGAATAGTATCGAAAAGTGTGTTTGAGAATGAGCGTGAAAATCTAGGAAAGGTGGTTTATGACTACAGTTACTGGAATGAAGCCGCCGAAGCATTAACAGGCAAAACCGATTCACTCTATTTTGAAGAAAGCCTAGATGGTGACTACTTATTAAATACCTTTCATATAAATCAAGTTATCGTTTATAACGCTGATGGCAAAGTCTTTATCAGCTTTGCCAATGGCGAACAAAATCTTACTGAGATTCCTCTTTATACCCAGCCTGCCTTGCAAGCTCTTGTCGAAAAAGCGACAAAAGTTAATTATAAATCGCCGACCCCGGTGACATCGTTTATCAACATTTCTGGTCAACTACACTTTATCGCCGCTAGCGCCATTGTACCCAGTATTGAGTCTGACACTGTGTCACTGGGAAAACTCTATGGTGTATTAGTCATGACTCGGCCAGTTAATAAACCATTGTTGTATAAGTGGGAGAGCCAATTTCATTTGTATAGTTTGAGCGTTCAGCCTAAAGGTTTGCCTCTTAAAAACGGCTTTACCGCTTTTAAGGTGATGAACCCTTTGGGAGAACACATTGCTGATATCGTCTGGAAACCCGATTTACCGGGTAAGCGTTATTTAGGCGAAATTATGCCAATGACTAGCCTGATTATTGTCTTTTTAGCTATCGTTTCAGTGTTGTTTTGTCTCCATTTCAATCGATATATAAGACTTACGTTATTTGCAGCGAAAGAGTTAGAAAACAATCGAGATGAGCTACAGAAGTTGGCGCATTACGATACCGTAACAGCATTACCTAACCGCCTTTTAGGTATGGACCGACTAGAGCAAGCTATAAAAGCATCATCACGGTATCAAGCTATGACAGCTGTTTTGTTTATCGATCTGGATGGTTTCAAAAATGTTAATGACACCTTTGGACATGATATCGGCGATGACTTGTTACTCAATGTTGCTCAACGTCTGACATCGTGTATTCGGGAGGGTATTGATACAGTATCGCGCCTTGGCGGAGATGAATTTACGATTATCCTGGCTAATCTACAAAATAAAACAGACGCTATTGCAGTGGCTGAAAAAATTCTTAAATTGCTTCAGGAAAAAATATCAATCCGGGGTTCAGATATCATGATTTCAGCGAGCATTGGTATTTCAGTGAGTCGAATGAATTCAATTACTGCGGAAGAAATGATAAAGCAAGCTGATATGGCTATGTATAAAGCCAAGTTATCAGGTAAAAACCAATATTTCTTTTATGAAGAACCGTAGTTTGACCATTTGGAACAATACAACGACGCAATGTACCGTTTCTATTTTGACCCATGAATGAACACAAAGCCCTGATTACATTAAACAGAACTTTGTGTTCAGCAATTTAGTAATTAATTATTTCTGTCTAAAGCTATCAAAACGGGCAATATGTTCTTCTAGGTTTTGGTTTAGCATTTCTGCGAAACGTTGGGTGAAGAATTCAATTGCGGCTTGTTTTTCAGCTTGTAGGTTCTCTGCACTCTCAACAGAACGGGCGACGCTGAAAGCATTAAATCGGGCGGCTGAAAATAGAATTGATGTATTGACGTCGTCTACACTACTGTCTGCTGCTTGTTGATTAGCAACGGCAATGAACTCATCGACACGTTGTTGAAATGTTTTTGTTGGTGAATTTTCACTCATTCTTTCTCTCTCATTAATGTTATTGATTTGAAATTTGCTGGCAGCTGTGATGAGGCTTTATAAGCTGATTGAACGCACCATATACTATCAGATAGAAAAACCTGAGCCGTTTTGGGTTTACCAAAGCCAGTGAAAATATGAACTATGCGTAAAACAGACAGAAAAATTGATAATGAACTTCGGCTAAAATTGACCGAGGTATGTGAACAAGCATTAAAAGATATCACTGGTTTTCAGTGGCTAACGCACTTGGTTAACTATGAGGATTTTCCGAATAGCTTAATGGTTGTTTGTGTGTTTGATACAAACGAGAATTTGAAAAATTATCTTCAATCAGATGACAGCCAAGCGTTGATATCCCTTATTCAAGCTGAATTTAAAACGATGGATATCAAGCTCAAACGTCTTGGTGATCATATCGCATACGATTCTGAAGAAAACTGTAATCAATATCACAATGGTAATTGGGCACTCAGATTGGGTTAACGGAAACTTCAATTGTGCTTTGTAAAACATGCATTGATGAGGCCTCGCCCGTTCTAAACAAGCGACGGTAGTCTATACTGCACGGTATCTTTTACTGGATACGTTTGAGCGATAAAAATCGAACAATGAAAATACCAAAACAAATCCAACCACTAGTTGATGATGGCCTTGTGGATGAGGTGATTAGTCGCTTAATGAGTGGCAAAGAAGCCGATGTCTATGTCGTAAGATGTGGTGATGAAATACGCTGTGCCAAGGTCTATAAAGACGCCGTCAAGCGTAGCTTTAAAAAAGCCGTTCAATATCAGGAAGGACGAAAAGTACGTAATAGTCGCCGAGGCCGGGCGATGGAAAAAGGCTCAAAATTTGGTCGTCAGCAGCAAGAAGAAACCTGGCAAAATGCCGAAGTCGATGCGCTGTATTTGCTTGCCAGTGCCGGTGTGAGAGTGCCTCAACCCTATGATTGCATGAATGGTGTGTTATTGATGGAGTTGATTACGGATGAGGAAGGTGATGTTGCACCGCGCCTCAACGATGTCACCATGTCTGCCGAGCAAGCCATCGAAGACCATATGATGGTAATGCATTCTGTGAAAAAAATGCTTTGTGCAGGTTTAGTCCATGGCGATTTGTCAGAGTTTAATGTGCTGGTCGACGCGCATGGTCCCGTGATTATCGATCTCCCCCAAGCAGTGAATGCAGTGGCAAATAATAATGCACAAGCCATGTTAACTCGTGATGTGCAGAATATGACACGTTACTATGCCCAATTTGCACCAGAATTACGCAATACCCATTTCGAAAAAGAAATATGGTCGCTATTCGAGAATGGCGAATTACTACCTGATACAGAACTCACTGGCCTATTTGAAGAAGACACCCAAGCCGCTGATGTTGATGGGGTGATGCTTGAAATCAAAGCGATTCTGGAAGAAGAACAAGCAAGACAATTGTGGTTACGTGAAAAGGATGATTAAGGGGTAACCATATTAATTTGCTGAAAAATCAAGCTGGCTGACCCCGACCTGTAGCATTAAAGTAGTGTTAGAGCAGCTTTGTCTAGCCTGGGAAAGGCTCTGATAGTTAAAAGCTACTGTAAATAGATTGGCAAATAAGAAATTACTTAATTCGTTTGATTGAGATCTACCTCTGGGTAATCTAATCGAAATACTCTTTCGCTTTCTGTGACTAGTTTTTGCCCTTCAGCGATCTCGCCTCGACCACGTGCAATGTCATCCTGACCACTTCTAAGATCGCGTTCTGCCGATTCCACTTGCTTTTCGCCATTTTCGACACGCTTTTCACCCGTAGTAATCAATTTTGTACCTCTTTCCCAATCTTTCGCGATTTGATTCTTCAGGTCTACTTGAGTTTGCCCAGTTGACGCGTTATCTCTCATAAGATCAGCTGTCGTAGTGTTGCCAGCACAGCCAGTTAATGCGAGAAGAAAAAGACTAATGTTTGCTCCAGACTTTATTAAATAATTGTTCATTGAAATTGTTCCTTGAATAATTGATTGAGAATTCTCTGATATATCTGTTTGATGGAGCTTGATTTGCTTAAAAACGTAGCGCTTGGGATGCTTTAGGAGCCCAGTGAGCAGTGACTTACTCAGCCAGACAATACGGCGTGGAGAAAGTAATATTTGAAGACAGACACTGCAAAATATCGTTCAGGAGACACGTTTACGAATGAAGTTCTAACGCAAACCATGAAAAGAGAGAATCACTAAGATGATTACTATTGCACCGTCTATGTAGATGATATTATTTAAAACAAACGTATTCTTTTTACAAATCTGGAATCGAGGTTACACGACCTTTCGTACGGCCAGTTAATACCCCTCCTAGCAAACTGATTTAAATTCAGAATAGATTTCCTTGATCATCGAGTCTGTTCGCTGGAGTACATAGCTGTAAAACGATATTTGGGATCTGAATAATTAACTTATGTGGCAAGAACAATATAAGGGGGCGCTTCCCATTAATGGATTAATATTTTAGGCTCTTGCCATGCCCATAAGAGCCTGACATGTATTTTTTCATGATGATGACAAGCAAGGCTGTATGGCATGGCCCACTGATTATTGTAAAAACATCAGGTAAGGGTTTTGGTGTATTGCTTGATGGATAATAAAAGGGAATCATCGCCTTTTAGACTAAGAACAAATTTAAACAATGCTCTTGGATTATTCATTATTTATGTTTTAATTTCGGCGCGGGTTATTTGAATGGCCTGAATATCTACAGGATAAAAATTATTATGGCGAGTTTGGATACTCAGCAAGGGATTATTGAAAACAGCAAGGTCACAATTGGACCATGTACCTATGGTTATGAATACTTGCAAGTCTTCGGCGCCGAAGGCGTTTCGTTGACGATAGGCAGTTTCTGTTCAATTGCAATGAAAACCACCATATTTCTTGGCTCAAACCATCGAACTGATTGGATCACTACTTTTCCATTTGGTCATCAAATGGCTGATGAGTTAGGAGGCCGTGAAATAAAAGGGCATCCGGCTAGTAATGGCGACGTCGTCATCGGCCATGATGTTTGGATTGGATATGGCTCAACTATTGTATCTGGCGTAACAATTGGAAGCGGAGCTGTTATTGCTGCCAACGCACACGTTGTAAAAGATGTTGCTCCCTATGAAATTGTCGGTGGAAATCCTGCAAAACACATTAGATACCGGTTCGATGAGGAAATAAGAGAGTTACTTTTGGAACTGAGATGGTGGGATTTGCCCATCAGCATAATAAAGGAGCTAAGCCAAACCTTATCATCTGAGCCATCGGTGGATTTACTTAAGTCTCTGGTTGCTTCTTTTAGAGCCTGATAATGATTGATGGTCGGTGCAACTTCAAAGCTGTCGTTCTAATATGACGTCGAGCCTGATTTGGCGAGAAATAAAGGGGCAGCCAACTTGATTCATGATTTTGTGATGTGAGTTTCTTTCTTTATTAACTTCATTTATTGTTTAATTAGCTTTTTTCGTGGAGATCGGTCAGTGGTTGACTCCATGATTTCTACATCAGAATAAATCCTAACAAACGCGTCAAAGGCGACGCTCATACTTCGCACGCTTTATGCGAGCGTTATCAACCTCTATTAATAGAAGAGATCCTATGAGCAGCATTAATGCCTTTCCCAACGTAATTCCAGCTGATGACCAAAACATCTTTGAAAGTATTTCCAGCCGAATGTCTGGCTTTTTGTATCGTTGCCGCATGGATAATGATTACACAATGCTTAACATGTTTGGCAATGTGGAGGAGCTTACTGGGTATAAACACCATGAGTTGATTGGTAACAAATTTACCTCATATGTAAACCTGATCCACGAAGATGATGGACAAGCTGTCGATGATGCCGTGGCGGCGGCTATCGAACAACACAAGAACTGGGACGTGGACTACCGTTTAAAATGCAAAATGGGAGAGCCTATTTGGGTTAATGAGAAGGGCGGCCCAGTCTTTGACGACAATAACCAAGTAACATTTCTTGAAGGTGTGGTGACTACGATCCAGGCCAGGAAAGTGCAGGAATTGGAACGTCAATCCAGAATGGAAGAGGTCGAAGGTCATAGCTCAGACATCGTCAAACAAACCCAAACTATTTTGGATATGTTGAAAACCCTGCGCCTGCTTAGCTTGAATGCCAGTATTGAAGCCGCACGGGCCGGGGACGCCGGTCGAGGTTTTGCTGTTGTTGCATCCGAGGTCAAAAAACTGGCCGAGAATACTGGTCATGCCACTACCGAAATCACCAGATTAACAAAAGAACTGGACGCACTGCTTAAGTAATCTTTCATCTTGGCAAAAAGTAGAACCATACAAAATCGAGTGGTAGGCGACTTACCAAATAATGCAAAGATTGATGGCAAAACACCTTGTTGTCTTACATCAAAAAATTTCGTGGGGATTAATTAAAGGTCGTTGCTTTGAACCTTATTTCGTGCTGAAAAAACATTAAGCGATTTATTCAAACTCTTTATATAATTCGACAAAGAAATAAAAAGCAAAGTCGATTAGATTGATTTTCCAGGGAGGAAATATTGCGTGTTAAAGAACAAAATGAAGTTGAAGAGTCAATTTATCTCTAACTATTCGCTGGCTGCCTTTGGCATTTTTGGCGCTCTAAACCTAATGAGCAGCGCGCAAGCGCAAACTCTTCAGGATTATGATTGGTCAGGCCCATACATTGGGGCAAGCCTTGGGGCTGCTCATAATCGTGCATCATTTGATGCTTCAACTTCTGATGGTTTTGTGGGGTCTTATTTTACTCCGCCCGATCCTGAGCAAATTGCTGGAGAAGCCGATAAAAGTGCTTCGCGATCTCGACTAAGCGCTGGTCTGTTTGGAGGCTATGGGCAGCAGTTTGATCGTTTATATCTCGGGCTTGAAGCTGGCTTAAACAGTTTAAGCTTTGATGAATCATCTTCATCAGGCGGGATCTATGAGTCCAATACAACGGCAAGCTTTACTAATGAAGTTTCGGTGAAATCTGACTGGCAAGCCTCATTACGAGCTCGAGTAGGGTGGACTGAGAAACGCTGGCTAGCGTATCTGACGGGTGGTTTAGCCGCTTCTCGAATCAGGATGGATGCAACATTTTCAGATAATTTAGCTACAGGTGCTTTTGGTAGTGCTTCAGACAATGACACCAAATTAGGCTGGATAATTGGGCTAGGTGGGGAATATGCTCTTAGCGAGAGTTGGACCATTCGAGCAGAGTATCTTTACGCGGATTATGGAAAAGCTGACACCACAGCAGTTGTAACCAATTCTAATTACCCGACGCTTGCTAATGATTTGAAGAGTTCTGTCGATCTTAAAACCCAGATCCTTTCGGTTGGCGTTGCTTACCGGTTCTAGGCAGCATTCAATATCATCAAAATTAGTTACCCGGTACGGGCCGAGTGGGGCGCAAACCCAAAAGCAGGCGGTCAGCTGCCTCTGCAAATGGTTGTAATCGTGTTTCCATTATCATTCCCTGTCATAAGATGATCAGAAAAAATGGGATGTTAACGGCTTTTGACGGCAGTCTGGAACGCAAACATTGATTGCTGGAACACCAGCGACTCCATCTGTAAAAAAACAGAGGACAAAATTTTACTAACATCTCATTCAATGATTAGTAGCGGTCATGCCTGAATCTAACTTGTTTTATTTATATTTCTAAAATTATTCTTATCAAACTTTCTGCTCTGTGATATTTGTTGTTTTAATTTTTGTTAAGGCAGCTCTTTGTGCTTCGTTGATTCAATGGAAGTCATTTTTTAAAACGATTTGTAAATATTTAGAATCTTTTCTCAGCGGAGATTTATATGGGGTTTGTCGATAAGTTATTTGATGGCAGCTTTATGCCGCATGGTCATTGTTTGCGGTGGCTCCCAGATCTCCTATTCCTCCACGTAACGGGTGATGTGTTAACAGCTATTGCTTATTTTGTTATTCCGCTAGCACTTATTTATTTAGTAAAAAAAAGAACCGATCTTGGGTTTAACTGGATATTTATCATGTTTGCCGCTTTTATTTTTCTGTGTGGCGTTACCCACTTAACCTCACTGATAAATATTTGGCAGGGGTTTTATTACATTGAAGGTATCGCGAAGTTCACAACCGGGCTGGTATCTATTTTCACCGCCATCATGATTTGGCGTTTAATGCCTAAAGCATTGGCTATTCCGAGTAATGAAGAATTTAGGAGTAAAAATGAGGCGTTACTTCGAGTTCAACATGAGTTACTGGAAGCTAACCAATCACTTGAACTGCGTGTTTTAGACCGCACCAAAGAGCTAGAACGAATCGCCCATACTGATTCACTCACTGGTATAACGAATCGTCGTGGCCTTATGGATAGTTTAACGGTAGAAATTGACCGGGCTGAGCGTTATCAACACAAGTTAAGTTTATTAATGGTCGATCTCGATCATTTTAAATACGTTAATGATGAATATGGGCATCTCACCGGGGATGCTGTTTTAATTGAATCGGCGAATATTTTGTCACAAGCCTGTCGAAGTACAGATGTATTGGGTCGCTATGGTGGTGAGGAATTTCTTTTATTACTGCCAGAGACGGATACAGAGAGCGCCAGACTACTTGCAGAACGCATCAGGGTTGATTTTGAACAGCACCGTTTTTGTCAGGATGATGGCGTAGAAATTTCTCTCACCTGTAGTATTGGTGTGGCAGAGTTTCAAGCTGATCAATCCCAAACTAGCTTACTGCAAACAGTGGATCGCATGTTATATAGCGCCAAAAATGCAGGCCGAAATAAAGTCGTGGTGAATGGGTATTCAGAAACTTATCCAAGTTAAATGCTGGTTTAACGTGACTAAAAGTCAGTGAAAGGGACGATGCTTAGGCGATTAAATATCGATGGTTAGCTCTCAACTGCGTTGAATTGAGAGAGGGAGGATGCTGTATGCCCGAATACACTGTACCTGGCGTCTATGTTCAGGAAACAAGCTCACGCAGAAAGACCATTGATGGGGTAAATACCCATACTACTGCCTTTATTGGCCCGACATTACAAGGGCCGGATGCTTCAGTTGATAGTGCTCCAGAATTACTCACCAGCTTCGCCGAATTTGAGCAGATCTATGGCAGCCTGGATGATCTGCCTGCAGATGAATGCCAGTCTTCAGCCACCAACTTCGTAGCGTATGCGGCACGTGCCTTTTTCGATGAAGGGGGACAGTATCTTTATATATCCCGTACATCAGATTTTTCGTCACTTGCCAGCTATCAACGAGCACTTGCCGCTATTGAACCACTGCAAGATATAGCTATTGTGGCTACGCCAGGCAATACTTCAGTTGAAGTTGCTCACGCTTTAATTGCTTATGCCGAACGTCCCGACACTCAAAGCTTTGCAGTGATTGATCCACCGCCCGGTCTCACCTCTGCTGAAGTGCTCGAATATCGAGGTCAGTTCGATTCCAAATATGCAGCGATGTATTACCCATGGGTGGTGGCTAGCAGCAAAGAGGATGAAGAGATCTTGCTGCCGCCATCAGGTTTCATTTGTGGAATTTATGCACGAACCGATGTTCAACGTGGTGTGCATCATGCTCCCGCGAACGAGGAGCTGCGTGGGGTGGTTGGCTTTGAACACAATATAACTCGCATTGATCAGGAAAAACTCAATCCCGAAGGTATCAACTGCTTGCGTTTCTTCGAGGGCAGAGGTCACCAAGTGTGGGGTGCCCGAACACTCTCACGTGAGCCTGAGTGGAAATACGTCAACGTTCGCCGCTTTTTCAATTATCTGCAAGCCTCTATCGATCGTGGAACGCCGTGGGCCGAATCAACGCCTAACGGCGAGATCTTGTGGGCCAATATTCAGCAGCTCATCAGTGACTTTTTGTTCAATGAATGGCGCAAAGGCAGTTTGGTTGGCAACAAAGTAGAAGAGGCATTCTTTGTTCGGTGTGACCGCAGCACTATGACACAGCTAGACATCGATAACCAACGAGTGGTGTGCTTAGTCGGCGTGGCCGTTATCAAGCCGGCTGAGTTTATGGTGTTTCGGGTGGAACTCAATGCTGCTTAATTTTCCGAACTAACTTGGAACCGGAGCGTTTTCTTCTATCACTCCTTGCCGATTAGCTGCTTCCCAAAATTCTGTGGGAATGTGGGTAGAAAGGGAGGACACATTTTCACGAATATGTTCAGGTTTGCTGGCCCCTGGCAATATGGCGCTCACTACGTTTGGGGCGTTGCAAAACTGTAATGCAGCTGTGTGTAAGTCCACATCAAGATCTTTCGCCAGTTTGCGATATTGCTCGCGCTTTTGATGAATGTGATCCGGCGCGCCCTTCTTGTAGTTGTGATAATCATTCCCCGCTAAATAGCCTGAGTTTAGTGGTGCTCCCAACACAAAAGAGACATCACGGCAATCTGCTAAAGGAAAGAGTTGATTGAGTGCATCATCATGCTTATTCAGGATAATTTGTTGTAATCTGCTGGTAACACTGCATCACTCATTGGTAAATAATGAAAACTCTTCTCAGCAAAAAAATGATTATTACTGTGACCATATTGGGCATTGCTGCAGTAGTCATTGTTGTAAGTTTTATCTTATCAGGACAATCTCTTTGCGGTGTGCCAGCCGATGATCTGATGGGCATGCTTGCCATTAGTTTCGGTCTGGGCTGTGTGCCTTTAATTCCCGGTACTGCAGGTGCTCTGGGTGGCATCATTTTAAGCTTAATGATTTGTCGTTTATCTATCAGAAAACAATTGATAGCGGTGACTTTACTGATTCTGGTCGCTATTCCAATATGTGACTATGGTGAAACTTACTTTGATGGCAAAGATGCTTCACAGATTGTGGCGGATGAATTGTTTACCTTTCCGGTGGCAACCATTGGTCTGCCCATCCATCAATACCCTGTAATGCTGGCAGGTATTTTTATGACCAACAGGATTATTGACTGGACTAAACCACCACCTGCGCGGGCAGCAGAATCACTACCAGGAGGTGTGGGAGTAGTGCTTGATGATGTGGTCGCATCATTGTGGACATTGCTTCTATTCAGTATTGGTTGGCGTTGGTATAGAAGAGCTTCAGTTAAGCGAGACACTTTTACAAACGATGATTGAAATTGCCGGAGATTGAAACTGTATAAGGATGAACGTAATGCTTCAATTGCCGAGCAGTTAGGTATCACCGAGAAAACGGTAAAGTCTCATATGAGTTATTTATTGGATAAGCTTGGCATGTCCAGCCGCGTCTATTGATACGTGTATGCCAAAATACGTCATTGCTGGATCCGCCTCTTTCGACCAGACACGAAAGTAGTACTCATTAAGTCTGACATCGTTCTTTAGACCAATGTGTTAGTCTGCCGTTACACCCAAAATACATCCATAGCTTTATCCAATGATGGTTGAAAGCTTTACTGCCTTTTAACGGTTTGGAGAGGAGTTTATGCTGCTGTTTTTCGGTCTGTTGACCGCTTTAAGTTTTGGTATCGCCGATTTTCTCGGTGGTTTGGTGGGCAGAAAAATGTCTCCACTGACATTGACCCTGTACTCACAATCCATCGGATCGGTGGTCATTACTGTGCTGGCAGTGATGTTTGGAGGGACACCAAATATTTCCGATCTTGCCTGGGGAGCGGCGGCAGGCGCTACGCTCGGGTCAGGCTTTATTCTCTATTATCGTGCTTTATCCAATGGAAGGATGGGGGTGGTGGCTGCTGTTACCGGTGTTTGGACAGCCATTATTCCTTTTGTGGTGGGTTATTGGCTGGGGGAACGTCCTTCGACGATGGCAATATTAGGGATAATGCTGGTGGTTATCGCGATTGCCTTGGTCAGTAGCGGCGAAAAAACCACAACTGAAAACGCCTTTAAACAGGTCAAGCAACCGGAAAAATTACCAACATTTTATGCGTTGCAACGCGGATTTCTGGCTTATGATCGCAGTATTCTGCAAGCCACGGGCGCGGGTTTATGGTTTGGGCTTTTCTTTGTTTTTCTTGGGCAGGCCCAATCGAGTTCTCCGTTATGGCCAGCAGCGTCAGCAACTATTGCATCAGCATTGATTGTCGCGGTTTTGATCCCGGTACTTAAACCTGATTTGTTTTTTGACAGGAGCAATTTGCCGATAGTAGTAGTGGTTGGCCTGTTTCAAACTTTTGGCACACTCACATTCGTCATTGCTGCCAATTTAGGTATGCTTTCCGTGGCTGGTGTCGCCGGTGCGTTATCGCCGGTTCCAACGGCCATTCTCGCTTTTATAATATTGAAAGAGCGAGCCACATGGGTTCAAATGACCGGCGTAGCGGCTGCACTGACCGGTATCGTGATGATGCATAGTTAAAGAGGTATAAATGGCCATTAATCCTGATACACAAACTGCCGTGTTAGACGTTCATGACGTCTGATACCGCAATTGTTTTAGGTGCAACGGGCGCTATTGGAACGCAGTTAGTTACACAGCTAAGTCAACGAGATGATGTTACTAATATCATTTTGATATCTCGTCGTGAGGTGGATGTGTTGCTCAGTTTTCCTGAGGCAATCATCTCAAAAATCAAAAACCATGTTGTTGATTTTGAGCAGTTGGAACAACACAGCAAACCACTTATTCCTACGAACTCAGTCGCCTTTATTGCGTTGGGTACCACACAAAAACAAGCGGGTAGTAAAGCGGCTTTTCGCCACATCGACCATGATTTGGTGCTTGCGTTTGCACGAGCATGTAAGTCTGCCGTTGTTATTAGATTAGGTGTGGTAACAGCTCACGGGGCCAATATTCGATCAGCCAGTTTTTATAATCGCGTCAAAGGCGAAGTGGAGCGCGATATTCAATCGCTCGGTTTGACGAGCGTGTTTTTTGCTCGTCCTTCGCTACTTTTGGGGCGACCTGATGATGGTCGATTTGCAGAAAAACTGGCTGATGGATTGCTAGGACCTATTGCATCTTTTTTACCAAAATCGATACGGCCTATTTCCACAAAATGTGTTGCGGCTGCAATGATTGATGTGGCTTATAATGAGTTTAAAAGTGACTCTTTCGTGCTTTCGAACGCGGAGATGCATCAGCGGAATGTTAAATACTGAGGAATTAAATCGTGCAATTGGTAGCAGCAATAATCGGCATAATCATTTACTACGCTTATATGGCTGCTGTAGGAAAATGGTGTCGAAATAATAATATCTCTAAAGCTTTAGCATTTCGGGTGGGGGCAGCCGCTTGTTTGTTACTGGCGCTGGTCACCATTGTTGCGGTTAGTTTGTACTTTGGCAAAATTATGCTGATAAATGAGGATCCGTTAATAACTGCTGGATGCGTTATTGCTATTGCACTGTTAGGTGGTTTGCGTTGCCGTGATCACGTATCAAAACAGCGTTACCCACAAGCATAAATTCTGAAGATTATTGGATATGCCGAGCGGAGTATACTTTCTAAGAAGTTCTCAAAATGTATGACGATCATTCAAAGTCGCTGAGCTTTCTTACATCAACTCAAATTTAAAATGTACTGACCCTATATGTGAGAAAATCCTGCTCTGAACCAAATGTTCAGATTTTGTTGTTTCCGTCCTCAACGTGAGTCAAACAAATGCAGATGAACAATGCGGTTAGCTGATTTTATTAGAACAGAGATTGAACCTATTCTGCAGGACTGGGAAGCGTTTGCGAAAACAATCCTCAGCGCCAAGCATATGAGCAAAACTGGACTTCGCGATCATGCCAGACATATGCTGCTGGAAATTGCTGACGATATTGATACCCCCCAAAGTGAAACAGAACAGGCCGCTAAATCGAAAGGATGTGCGTCGGCCGGCGAAGAATCCTGGGCAGAAGTTCATGGCGGTGACAGACAAACCAGCGGATTTACTGTAATTGAGACGGTTTCCGAATTCAGGGCCCTTCGAGCAAGCGTAGTCGCACATTGGACCAAATCATACAAAACGATTCCATTTGACCATCTTGAAGATCTCACCCGATTCCATGAAGCAATAGATCAAGCTGTTGCTGAATCGCTAGAACAATATGCGACACTTAAAGAGATGGAAACCCGGCTGTTCGGAGCTGTGTTGTTGGCTTCGCCAGATCCAATTTATGTGCTGGATCTTGAGGGTAAATTTATTTATGCCAATAAAGCCACAGCCGATCTTTTTGCTCTGGCACCCGAGGAAATAATGGGAAAATCCACCTTTGATCTCGGGTTTCCGTTCGCAGCAGATTTTCAGCACAATATTGAAAAAGTAATAGCAGAACAGTCGACCTACCGTGGAAAGTTTGTGCACACTTTTAGTTCTGGTTTAGGCGAAAGATTTGAGTATCTACTCGCACCGGTTCTGGACGAGCAACAAAAAACCGAAGCAACAGTCTGCATATCCAGAGATATCACTGAGCAGGCACTTGCTGAAGAAAAAATTTGGCATAACGCACACCACGACCTGTTGACCGGACTGCCTAATCGTCGTCTTTTTCTGGATCGGCTGGAGCAAGAGCTCAAACATGCCAACCGCAGCAATCTTTCGTTAGCCGTATTATTTTTAGACCTTGACGGCTTTAAGGGTGTAAACGACACACTCGGTCATGAGGCAGGTGATCGCGTTTTGCAATTGGTGGCAGAACGTCTTACTAACTGTGTACGCGAAGAAGATACGGTTGCTCGATTGGGTGGCGATGAATTTACTGTAATTCTCATCGGTGCTGAGCAGCAACAAGATATCGAAGTTGTAGCTCAGACAATTATTGATGCAATCGCACTGCCTTTTGATCTGGAGAAAAAGTCTGTACAGATTTCTGCCAGCATTGGCATCTCGCTCTTTACAGAAAATACCATTTCAGCTGTCGAGATGTTAGAAGCCGCAGATCATGCGATGTATAGCGCCAAAAAATCCAGTACGAACAGAATCTATTTTTACGATACTTCGGAGCAACCAGAGATAGAATAAGCCAAGCCAATAATTTAATCGTTTAACCAGCTTTGTTGGCAGACAATATACTCAATATTAAATATAGAAAATTTGCTTTATTGCTTCACAGATATAGTTAGAAAACTAAGTCAGGCACTGCTGATATCTTTATGACTAAAAAAAGCAAAAAAACACAGACTGAGATGATCGCCGATGGCAATAAGATTTTGCTAAAACCGGCGGGTAGGGTGCTGGTAGAAGTCATTCGGGAAAAAGAAACAGCATTTCGTGCTGCCTGGACGCATTATCAAACGGCAGAAGATGATCCTGAAGCATTACACGATATGCGTGTTGAGCTGCGTCGGTTACGAGTGTGGGTAAAGCTTGCCCGCGATGAAGTCAAAACGAATAAACCTACTTGCAAACGATTGAAGGTATTGGCTAAGGCAAGCAATCCCGTGCGTGATCACGAAGTGACACTGGCTTGGTTGGCAGTGGCTCAAAAACAGATTGGCGAGATGCCTGCTCTAGATAAGTTGATTGAATACGGCAAACAGGTTTATCAGCAATCCACGGAGTTGGAATTCTCTGCAAAGCAGGGACTTGAACCCCAGGTTAAACAAAAAATAGGTATTGGTTTAGGCCAATGGCTGGATAGAACGGTTGATCAACGTATTGAGCATATTAATCAACTTTTGCATGCAGGCATGGAAGAAACACATGTTGCTCGCATTGAGATTAAATATCTGCGTTATTTACTCGAACCCTTCACCAGCATAGTTCATGACTCAAAAGAGCTGGTGGGCTGGTGCAAAGAGGTCCAAGAACTGCTGGGTGATTTCCATGACATGCAGGTTTTTCGTAGTCATCTGCCGGAATTCGCTCGTTGGGTTATTGATTCCGAGCTGTCAGAAATTGCCCTATTAACCGGCAAACAGTCCCAAGCCATTACCAAGGTTTTTGCCAATGCCCGTGAGCCCGTGATTGCCTTGTCCGGCTGGCAAGATCAGGAGCTGCAGCGTCAATGGCTTAACTGGCTGGACGAGCGGGATAATTATCTAGGAATGCTGCACAAGCTTAGGACAAAGCAAAACTCAGCAAACTTGAATGTTTGATTTGGACAAGTACCGAAACTGTGTGTGAAATGTTGCAGATTTGGTGCGAGGCGTTTGAGGTGGTTTATTAATCTAGTTCCTCGCCTTAAATAATTTTGCTTTAGCCGAATTCACAAAGCCGTCAGGATTGTATGTCTCAAATAGTCTTAATTTCCAAACAGTATGATTTTTTGCTAAAGATAGTTCATTTTTTAACGCTGACTCTTACTAATCAGTTTTTATATGAGGTTAGAGCAACTAACTTTGATCAATTTGTTAGCAGTTAGAAATTGAGTCATCAAAATATCGG
>NZ_MCRI01000040.1 GCF_001720165.1 Methylophaga muralis | reverse complement strand
CCTTCAATGCATACAATTGATGAACCTGGCTTGAGCCCATTCACAAACTTGATCATTTGTGCGGTAGATTCTAAATTTGTTACGACCTGCCACTTACCATGTGTGGATTCCCAGTTTGTAGCGTAGGATTTAAAATCTGCTCCAACCTTTTTTTAAAATCATTCAAGTAATATTTTTCTGGAGCATAGGCTGCCAAGACAGTTTCGTTATCTACAATTCCATCTGAACCTCCGTCATGCTTCTGTTTCACTCGTTGAAACCCGCTTTCACCATGGATGCACAGGTATATTCGATCCAGCGCGTCTTGAAAGGCGGTAGCTTTTAGCGCCATAAGTTTCGTTTTCAAAACCTCTCTCAAAATATTATCCACAATTTATACTCAGCTTATTGTTTTGAGAGTGGGCGCATGAGAAATGAACATCCACTAAACATAACACCTCAATCAGCAGATGCTTTTGCGTTCGACTGCATTGAATTGTTATGGCTTATCCAACCATACAGCTCAATAAATTCAATAGTATTCTCATATTTTATACCTTGTTCCTTAGGAGACACCTCTTTCATAGAGCGTAATGCTTTAAGTAGTGGATTAATACCATTTACCGTTCCATTATTAAATGCATAGGCGAAAATCTTTTTATCACCCGGGTGTGTGATAACACCACTTTTCGTTATTAAACGATAATGGGCTCTTTCGTTCATAGGAAATTCTAACTTTTCCAATGCCATCGCTGCTGAAGGCGTTATTACAAAATTCAACCAATTTTGCTTTTCACCGTATTCATATGCATCCATCAAAGCCTCACCAAGAAAAATATTTTTCTCTTGCTGAGAATATAAGTTCCCGTAAGAAATAGCCCCACGTACTGGGATTTTATGCAAGATCAGCTTCTGAAAAAATAACCGGGCTATTTGCTCTATTACCCCAAACTCCTCCAAAGAACTCCCCTTGGAAAAAATTATGAAGGTATCAGAAAACCAAGAGTAACCAATGCCTTGAGATTTTTTAGCATTAGCTTTTTCTTCAATGGTTTCAAGAACTCGCTCATATATCGGGAGAACACTTTGGATCTCACGTGTTCGGACCAGCTGAGCGAAGCCTAAAAGGTCAAAATAGGCAAACCAGCGCTTCGTGTACCGTAGTTTTTTATAGGGAGTGTCGTCCATGCCAAGTAGCCTTATATTGACTTCAAGGAGTCAGTCAAATTGCTTTTCATTCATCCAATCCTTTGAGTGGAGTGGTTTGAATATTCCACAGATTTCAATTGCTTGCAAATTCAATAAGTTAATAGGAGTTGATAAATCAGATTTATTTGCCATATCGGATGCTTCTCGAAAAGGTAACATCAGCTCTGTTTTCAGAAACAGGAAGATAAGTAATCAGCCATCAATTTCCTTCACCGCCATCCAGAAAATTAATCACCCGATTTAATCGCTCATTGTGTATTTCATGGCTGCTGTCCATAAATGGATGGGCATAATTTGGACCATGAAAAACAATTGCCCCTTTTTGTTCAGCCCGCTCTCTAAACTCAGATGTCATGTCGTTGCCAAGAACAGAGTCGATTTCACCGGTTATGACCAGTAGGTTTTTCGCATCCGCTGGAATATTTTCTGCAGGATCGATACGCTCTGGACAGCCGTGAGGCGACAATCTGCTTGGGCTGGAGTCAATCACCGCGCGATCGAACTGCACTCCACTTCCGATTACGTTTGCCATTACAGCACCGCCAAGCGAAATCCCATAAAGCAGCTGTTTCTCATACTTTGTATTTAGATGAGTCACTAATTCTTTGTAATCTTCGATGATGGCGTTAATCCTGCGTTTGCCTTGAGAGTCGCCGTAGCCGCGGTAATCATAAATATAGATATCGTAACCTCGCTGAGAAAACTGCTCTAAAGCAGTAATCATTAGGTCGGCTATCATGGCGTTACCCAACGCCACCAGAATGTAGCCTTCAGGTTCTGTTGCCAGGCCGTTTTCATCTTGTGCCTGATATTTGTAACCCTTTAGAACTTTGTCATCAGCGGTTGTAAATTCTGTTCTCTGGATAAGGTCGTTTCCAGCAACTCTGGATGCATCTGGATTTGGGGCCATCGAACTCCACATGGTAAAAACCATCCGCTCTTTGAACCATCCACATACGGTTGCTTCACGGTCGGCTGAAAATGCGAAATTTGGCAGGACAACCAATAAAACAAGTAAATACGTTTTTGGAGTAACCATAGGATTCATTCTCCGTTAGTCACATTCACAGTGGATGCACTTAAGCATAGAAGTGACATAAACCGTTTCAGGGCAGACGCATGTTAATGCTAAACCAGACATGGTCGTCCAATTCCAAGCCATTCTGGCGCTCGCCACCAATCGAGTAATGGAGACCCAAATCCACTGGCAAACTGGGAACGGCACGCTCAATACTCAATGTGGCATCGCGAAAGGCAAATGATTGCGTCTTCTCAAAAGCGACCCTGCCATCGCTAAAGACCGCATCATCATTAAAATAATAGGCCCCTGCGCTGACAGCAACGCGAAAGTCGGCTGGCAAGGGTTTTACAAAGCCGATATTGGCATAAACATCACCCGCTGAGGTCCAACTAGAATCGTTAAGCGGACTTAACACAATGAAACGCATGCTTCCGAGAGAACCGGAAAAGAAAGTTCTAAGCACGCCCGCGTCCTCATCGGTGGGGCTATCGCCAGTAAAACCGTGCCTGACGAGCCCGGTTTCATAATCAAGCTTGCCGAACGAGCCGCTGTATCCGGCCTTAACATCAATTTGGTTATTACCGAGATGACTGAAATCCAGCGTGGAGAACATTCCACCAACAAACAGACCGTTTTCAGCAGTGTATTTGAGGTTACCCTGTACGACAGCACCATCGCCCATCAGAACACCGCCCCAAATGTACTTCGATTTCAGGATGGTGTTGGCTTGCATTTGTGCCAGGGCCATTCCGGGTACGCTTATCATGATAATAAGTAAGCAGAGTCCTCTCAGTAGTCCGTGTTTTTTAACCAATTTCATATCCGCTCAAATTGTGACGAGTAGCAGGGAGCTTCACTTTAAAAAGTTAGCTCACCAACCCCAGTATTATCCGCATGCAACTGATACTGTTTAAGCATCACTTTGATCTGTCCGTTCTGATGCTCAGGAATCAGGTAAAACAGGCTCTGGCTTCAGAAACGGTGCAGGATCAACCGGTCCACCTGAGTAAATTCCGAAATGAAGATGCGGTGGTGTGGTAATCGCATTGCCAGTGTTGCCAACATACCCGAGTATGTCGCCTTTTTTAACCCTATCGCCGGATTCAACCGCGAATGAATCCAGATGGGCGTAATAATAACGAGCACTGCCGAATCCAATCATGCTGCCTGATAACCAGACGTGTTCCCCTCCTCTGGCACCTGTACCCGTTCGAACATAGCCATCAATTACTGCAGTGACTGGTGTTCCCTTTTCTGCAAAGATATCCACGCCATGATGCTTTCGGGCACCGCCATCGCGATCCACACCGAAAGGGCTGCCGATATCCCGTTGCCCTGCTCCTTCTACGGGAAACGGTAATGAACCGCCATTGGCCATTGCCAATGAATACTCTGCATTGGCAAATAACTCTGGTTGAAGAACGATGCGGTAGTCGCCCGCTTTAGAGACAACCTGACTATTGGTTGCATCATCTGCGTCCAAATCTGTGACAGTTGACCATGCTTGAGTATTTTGTTCGCGCCGCTCCAGGCTGGCATAAAGCCGACTTTCGGAAGTATCCAGTCGGGAGAATTGCCATATCAGCTTTTCGCCTCGCTCAAGCCTCACCTGATAAACATGTGCCTCAACTTCATCACTGGCAAAGGATGCCGTTGTACGGTACTGACCAACTGCTTGAACAGGCTGTTCAGCTGCTCGATCGACAGCTTCTGCCCATCGTTGACCCAGTGGACTATCCAATAATCCTGCTACTCGTAAACGCCAGATAAATAGATCCCTTGGTGACCAGCCCAACATATCAAAGGCAACATAACGAACTGCGTTTTCACTGCTTTCAGCTGCATTCTGCCGCAGGTCATCACGAACGGTCAGAAGAACGACTAATAAAGCTAACAGACCAAAAAGTAACCAGGCTCGTATGCTTCGTTTCTTTGGATTTACTGGCGACTGCTCAACGCTCTCGTATTCTGTCTGAACATTGTCAGGCTCAGGCGTTTGCTCGCTGTCAGTTTCTTTGCTTGGGTCACTCATACCAACATTCATCTCTTTAATAGATTATTGATATGACAGACTCTAAGGAAGAATGGTCTTAGGCGATATGATTGAGGTTAAATCAATTGCCCTTTATACGGCCGCTTAATGAGGTGGAATTGAAGCATTCCATTCAGATGAGTATCACACTCTGGTTTATAGTTTCTTATCTCTAGATTTTTGGCACTGTAAAAACTTTTGGCTTATCCTGTGTCTAACCAAACGTTATTTATTGGTAATAGTTTAATGACAAAACCACAGTCTCTTTTTCATTATTTGCTTATCGGCTTGTTTATGCTGTCGATGCTGATGCCTGCTGCGCATGCAGAAAATAATGATATGGCTGTACATCATGAGATGAGTGAGCAACAGCATGATTGTCATTCCAATGCTGAACCTCAACCAAAGCACGCTACAAATTCGCATTGCGCCAGTGACAATTGTCAGTGTGCAGCAGCCAATTGTCATGCATCCGGTGTGTTAGGTTTTCAACCGGTTTTTATGGCCTCCCTTTATTCACAAAGCCGTTTGGCCATTGCTGCCGAGCAGCTTGTTCGTCAATCTCCTACCAAACTAGAACGCCCTCCCCGCAGCTAATCCTCGTTGTAGCGGGTATCGCCCGATACCCAATCGAAACACTTTGAGGATAGATCTCATGAAACAATTTAGTCGTTGGCTGATCGCTATTTCAGCCGCATTACTCCACTACCCTGTCATGGCAAGTGTGACGGAATACACGCTGGTCATTGACCGCGAACCGGTCAATATTACTGGCAAAACCGTAGAACGCATCACTATCAACGGTGGCATTCCCGGCCCGATAATGGAATTCACCGAAGGTGATGAAGCGATTATCCATGTAGTAAATAAACTGGATGAACCGACATCGGTACATTGGCATGGTTTGTTACTGCCACCTGCAATGGATGGTGTTCCCGGACTCGGTGGTTTTAAAGCCATCGAAGCTGGTACAACCTTCACCTATCGATTTACCCTTCGTCAAAATGGCACGTACTGGTATCACGCCCATAGTGGCTCTCAAGAACAGGATGGTCATTACGGCGCGTTGGTGATTTACCCAAAAGACGAACCTGTTGTTCAAGCCGATCGGGATTATGTGGTGTTACTGTCTGATTTCAGTAATGAAACCGGTCAGCAAATTCTCGCTAACATCAAAAAAAGCCCGCATTACTACAACTATGCTCAGCGTACTGTCGGTGATTTCTTCGGAGAAGTACGCGAAAAAGGCTTCAAATCTGCTTGGGGTAATGCCCGTGATTGGGGGCAGATGCGTATGTCGCCAACCGATTTGGCAGATGTGAGTTACGACGCGTTTCTGGTTAATGGTCAAACTAATCAGCAGAACTGGACCGGAATATTTAAACCCGGCGAACGCGTCAGGCTAAGGTTTATCAATGCCTCGGCAATGTCGATGTATGACGTACGAATTCCCGGTTTGCAAATGACGGTGATTCAGGCAGATGGACAATATATCGAACCCGTTACTGTTGATGAATTCCGCTTTGCCGTTGCCGAAACCTACGATGTAATTGTCACACCTCAGGCTGATCAGGCTTACACCATTGCTGCTGAATCAATTGATCGGACTGGTTTTGCTTTGGGCACTCTGGCTCCTCGAGAAGGTATGAAAGGTTTGGTACCAGCACATCGCCCACGTTCGTTATTAACCATGGCCGATATGGGACATGATATGGATCACGGCGATCATCAGATGAATCAATCTACAGATTCAATGGATCATAGCGGGCACGATATGCATGGACATGATCATCATGCGATGCAGCACGATGAACCAGCCGAAATGCAAAGTGGCTGGGCCGACGCCAGTACGCCAGAAGGTCATAAAGCACTGCAATACAGTGATTTAAGAGCGCTTGGTACACAAACTGATCTACGTCCTGCCGAACGCGAAATTGTGGTGACCTTAGGTGGCACCATGGAACGGTTTATCTGGACCTTAAATGGCCATAAATTCGGTGATCCGGGCTTTGAGCCAATCAAACTCAATTATGGAGAACGGGTAAGGCTGATCTTTAAAAATGAAACCATGATGGCGCATCCGATGCATCTGCATGGCATGTTTGTACAGCTGGAAAATGGTCAACCGGGCGAAAAGTTACCCAACAAACACACGGTTAATGTTGCACCGGGCACCGAATATTCTGTGCTACTCACCGCTGATGAGCCCGGCGAATGGGCGTTTCACTGTCATCTTTTGTATCACATGTCTGCTGGCATGATGTCTACGGTGGTCGTCGCCGAGTTTGATGAAGACGATTTGCCCGCCTCTCAACCAGCACATCACGACATGGGAGGTCACCATGATCATCACTAAATCTAATCTGCTAGTCACATTGCTATTGAGCCTGTTTATTTCCAGCAGCCATGCCGATGATAATCATGATGGGCATGGGCACGAGCATGAATCACACATCTTCCATGCCTTATGGTTTGAAGCGCAACACGGCGGTGGCAGTAAAGGTGATAAAACCCATATTGAATGGGATGGCTGGATCGGTGGAGATACCCACAAACTCTGGCTCAAAGGTGAACTGGAAGGTCACAAAGGAAAGCTGGAACACAGTGAAGTATGGGCGTTGTATAGCCGGAATGTACACGATTTCTGGGATGCACAGCTTGGTCTGCGTGTAGATACCCAACCTGAATCCACCCGTTATTTAACGCTGGGTTTTAATGGGCTGGCACCGTATCTGTTTGAAACTCAGGCACATCTGTTTATCAGTGATTATGGCGATGTCACTGCCCGGTTGAAACAGAAAAACCATCTGCTGTTCACCCAGCGTTTTGGCTTTGAACCCTACTACCAACTGGATTTCACTGCTCAGAATGTTGAACGCCAGGATTTAGGCAGAGGCTTAAGCCAGGGCGAATTGGGCATCAAACTGTTTTATGAAATCACCCGTAAAGTCGTGCCTTATCTGGATCTGAAATACGAACGCAAATTTGGTCGTACCGCCTCCATCGCCAGAAATGCTGATGAAAGCGAAGAAGACTGGATTGCATCAGTAGGCATCAAACTGCTTTTCTAAAAGGCTCATAATCAAAGCTCGCTTTAATCCAAAACTCGTTCCCATGCTCCGCGTGGGAACGCCAGTTGACCAGACAGAATCTACAAGTATTCAAAAGTGGGTGATTTCACCTACTCCTGCCCTAAATCCCACACTTTTTATACTGACTTATTGCTTATGCTTGGTTTAACTTTTAAACCGGAATAACAGCACCATGAAAAAACGTCTTTCTCCTTTGGCCCTGATGATTTTGACCGGACTGGCAAGCGCTCCTTTGTATGCTGTCCATGAACACGATGATGAGATGCTCGATAGAGTGACGGTCACAGCAGCTTCTGTACCAACGGTGGACAGCACCACGTTAAGCGAAAACGACATTAGCTCCCAACGTGCTTATAAAAGTGATACCGCCGCATTTCTTAATGATCTGGCTGGCATGTCGATGTATTCCGGTGGTGGTGTGTCGGGTTTACCGTTTATGCGTGGTTTTGCTGATGATCGCCTGCGTATCAAGGTTGATGGCATGGATTTGATTTCCGCCTGTGCAAATCATATGAATCCGCCCCTCTCCTATCTTGCTCCCTCGCGTGTTTCAGAGATTCAGGTTTATTCCGGTATCGCCCCGGTGAGTCTTGGTGGTGACAGTATCGGTGGAACCATTATCGCCAAGTCCAAACAACCGGAATTTGCTGACGAAGGTCAGACTTTAAGCAAAGGCGAAATTGGCAGTTACTATCGGAGTAATGGCGATGCGCGTGGCGGCCACCTTTCTACCACGCTGGCATCAGAAGATTTCAGTATCACTTATACCGGCTCAACCGCTAAAGCGAATAACTATAATGCTGGTGGCAATTTCAAACAGGCTGGAAATGCTGCCACCGACGGCCGTTCTTTGGATGCTGATGAAGTTGGATCATCCGCTTATGAAAGCCGGAACCATGCGATTGATATGGCTTATAAACTTGATAATCATCAGCTGCAGCTTAAATTTGCCCATCAGGACATCCCCTTCCAAGGCTGGCCAAATCAGCGTATGGATATGACGGAAAACCGCAGCAATCAAATCAACCTGATCTATAACGGCATGTTTGACTGGGGCTCACTGGAAACCTCACTGTATCGTGAAAAAACCCATCACAAAATGCAGTTCGGGGAAGATAAGCAGTTTCTCTATGGCTCAGGAATGATGATCGCCAACGGTATGCCAATGGAAACCGAAGGTGATAACCGTGGCCTGACATTGAAAGCCGAAATCAATGCAAACAACCGTGATCTGTTCCGTATTGGCACCGAGTTACAACGCTATCGTCTGGATGATTTCTGGGAAGCTTCCGGTGGCATGATGATGGCACCGAATACATTCCTTAATATCAACAATGGCGAACGGGATCGCTATGGTGTATTTGCTGAATGGGAAGCGGCATGGAACAGTCAGTGGACCACGGTAGCAGGTGTTCGCCATGAAACGGTGAAGATGAATGCAGATGATGTGCAAGGTTACAACGCAATGTATCAGGCAGCTACGGATGCCTTTAATGCCAGCGACCGTGACATCACCGATCATAATATCGATGCGACATTGCTTGCTCGATTCAAACCTGCGGCTACCCATGATTATGAATTTGGTTACGCTCAGAAAACCCGCTCACCAAATTTATATGAACGTTTTGCCTGGTCCACCCATGGCATGGCCATGCGGATGGTGAATCTGGTCGGAGATGGTAACGGCTATGTGGGTAATGTCGATCTGGATCCTGAAATCGCCCACACACTGAGCTTCACCGCCAACTTTCATGATGCCAAACAACACGACTGGCATGTATCACTGACACCCTATATTTCCTATGTAGATGACTTTATTGATGCAGAACGCTGCAGCACCGGCGGAGGCGCTTGTACTGCTGCCAACCTGACATCTGAGAATGATTTTATTTATCTGCAATACCAGAATGTCTCAGCCAAACTCTACGGTATGGATGTATCTGGTTTCAAAACGCTGTATCAGTCAGAAAAATGGGGACAAATCACCGGAACCGCCACTCTCAGTTATGTAAGAGGTAAAAACCGTGATACCGGCGATGATTTGTATAACATCATGCCGTTGAACTCCACCTTATCGCTGGAGCACAGCAAAAACGGCTGGCGTAATAATATCGAATGGGTGCTGGTCGCCGGCAAAGACAAGGTCAATAACGAACGTAACGAAATTGAGACTGCTGGTTATGGGCTGGTAAATCTGCGTACCAGTTATGAATGGAAACAAGCCCGCGTGGATTTTGGCATGGAAAACGTTTTTGACCGTCTCTACAGTCACCCGCTTTCCGGTGCCTATGTAGGTCAGGGTGCCACCATGAACACATCGGTTCCATGGGGCGTCACCGTACCTGGCATGGGCAGATCGGTTTATGCCGGTTTGACGTTGAAATTCTGATTTTTAAACAAGCTGAGAGCAGGTCACAAAATCTAAAAGTGTGACCTGTTAAACAGATATTTTTACCCATAATTTTGAAAGGTTAACTGAACTAAATTGAAGCCTGGTTAATAAAGATGCCCCAAATTCGGGCAATATAGCTGATTTCTCTCAAACCAGTTTTAATGACAAAAATTCTCGGTTTCAGCTCAAAGCTGTTGGTTTTACTGAGTTAAGTTTTTAAGACAGGTTGTAAAGCCTGTCTTAAACTGACACGGTGCATTATTTGCTTATACATCAGATTATTAGCTGTAACAGGTGTCAGCATTATGTTCAGTCAATCTGCTGTATTTGATGATGTGAATCAGCATGCCCATTCTTTGCAAAACTGGCCGCAGGAATATAACCAGTTAAGCTCAGGAAAGTTTGAAGGGTTTCTGGAAGATATTCAGCTGGATTCAGTGCGGGTATTTCGTGAACGAATGAAGCAAAGCGTGGTGCAGAACACCCACACACCCACAGGAAAAATCAGCTTAATGATTCCACATCGGGTTGATGCCAGCGATACCTCGGATCAGGCTCGGCAGATCATGTCGGATGGCGTCACCCTGCTCCCCTACGAAAGTGACTTTGCATTTGTGGGGCCAGCGGAACTGGATTACAGCGTCATTGCTATTAATCAACAACGGTTAAGTGACTTATTAAGCCATGAAACTTACACAAGGCTAATCGGTTTTAAGAAAAGTCATGGTGTAAAAACCGACACCGCTACATTAACCCGACTACGCAATCATCTTGTCCTGCTTATTGAGCAGTTAAAATCCATTACCGATGATCCAGCGTTATCAGAAATACAAATTCAACAACGGTTAAAAGCCGCTGAAGATCACATTATCTTGATTGCGTTGACCTTGTATGAGGCTACTGAAAACGGCATTGGCCAACCGAAACGCCTGGGAAATCAACATAACTATATTGTGCAACGCTGCCATGATTATGTGACGTCAAGCGAAGGTAGTTGTGCCAGCGTAGTGGATATTTGTGAGTCGTTACATATCCCGCATCGCACGCTAAATTACAGTTTTCATAAAGCCACCGGCACCTCGCCGATGCAATATCTACGTGCTGTTAAATTGAATGCTGCTCGGCGTGAGTTATTACAAACCGGCTTATCGATTACCGATATCGCTGCCAATTACGGCTTCTTTCATATGGGATATTTTTCACAGGAATATCGCCGTTTATTTGGCGAAACGCCGAGCATGACGCGTAAGCTTTATGCCTGAAGTTCCGGCCTGCCAGTACGTTAATCCAGCTAATATAAATATCAGACCACCCAAATATTGATCGGCCACCGCAGAAAGCTGCAGCCAGTCCGGTAAGTTGTTCATCATCATATGATGATGGTGTGGCCCTGAGTGAGTCTCGCTGTACATATTTGGGAACACCAGCATCAACAATCCCCAAAGCACTAACGGCATGATCACAGTTAACAAGGTTAAGTTTTGCCAATAACTTGTCTGCTGATGTTTTCGTATCATCATCAAGCACAAGGCGATACCGCTTAACGCCATCAGCCATTTCATTACGCTGTATAACAACGCACTTTGCATAAACAGCGGATGCAACTCCGGTAACATCCAAACCCAGGTTAATACGGCAAAGCCACTCATCATTAACGTGAACGGCCAGTGTGATACAGCAACACTATTCGCTATCGGACGAGTTGAACGATGTTGCAACGCACTGATCCATAATAACGGTGCAAGATGATGCACCATCACACTTTGAGCGCTGTGCAACCAGATGGAATAGCGTGCTAAAGCATCAAACCACGGCAGCATGCCGCTCAAAAACACAACGTTGCCGACAATAAATAACAACGGTCGGCTGAGTAGTTGATTGGCAACAGCCCATTGATGCAGCGTGATCACAAAGATCACGCTGCATAATAGATCGACCGTGGTCAGCAGCATCGTATCGACTTATTTGGAACAGCAACTGCCAGAAGCAGAAGCCGTATCGACGCTATGACTATCAACATCTTTAGGCAGATCCATCGCCGGATTGCCATCAAAAAAGTTGTTGGGTTTTAACGAAAATCCGACGTATTCCACCGGCATAATTGGAAAATCTTCCGGTTTGCAGACATGGGTGTGACCATAGGTATGCCAGACCACAATATCGGTGTTTTCAATCGGACGATTTTTCGCCACGTAATATGGCAGTCCATCACCTTTATTCTGGTTGGGATACATACCTGAGCAATACATTTCCTTGGGATCATAAGGCGTGACCCATAAATGCCTGCTGGCAAAACCGGCACGTTTGCCGATAAAACTATTTGGGCCAGCCAACATCACCGGATTGTGTTCTGCCACCAATTTATAACTCGGTGGATTGCCGACCGAATTTTTCAGATTTGGATTAATGATCTTCCAAAAACGTCCTGTCGCCCCATTGGCTTCACGGGTTGCTTCGAGTTCGGTTTTAAATAAGGTGGTTTCGGTCTTAAAAACATTGCCCCATGGATTGGTTTCGGCATCTTGTGATGCTGGCGAAAAGTTGGTTTCGACCACAGAGTTGTTTTCGCCATCCAACATCATATGCAGCCTTGCATTGAAGAAATGCTGATGTGTTGGGCCGTAAATCTCTGGCGTGACAATGCCACCGAATTTGGGTTTATCTCCGGGCACCATGCCGCTGGTTTGGATAATGCCGGTCAGTTTGGTTTCCTGCTGAATCGTACCGTCCTGATACAGATACCAATAAAAGCCGTAATCATAATTGCCCACGGTGCAGAAAAAGCTGACCACTAAACGGCGAGAACGACGCATTTCATAGGTTTCACTGCGAAACTCATAATGTTTCCACAATGTGCCATAGTCTTCTTCATGCATACACACGGCATTTTTCATCAGAAATGGCAGCCCCTGATCATCAACGGCCGGAATATCAAAATAGCGAATGGCTCCCAGACAATCACAACCGAGTTCGAGTTGATTGGCCATTCGGCCCAGACCGTATTCCCCGCCATCAAAGGCACATTTCCAGTAATGATTCAGAGCCGTATCAGAATACGGCACGGCCATATCGTTGATGCTCGCCCGGTAGATAATGGGGCGAACCCGTTCGCCATCTTTATAGCTGATTTGATTCAGTACCAAACCTTCACGTGGGGTATATCCCACCCGGAAGGACCAGTTTTGCCAGTCGACTTTCCAGCCATCCACCGAAAAACTCACCCCTTCAGGTTGCACAATATGTAAAGGTTTTAGCCCTTCGCGTGGTTTGCCTAATGAGGGCGTATCGTAATTGCGTTTGGTTTTGGGCACCGGCGTGTTAATTCCATCATCAATGATCTCGATAACCTTTTCTTCATTAAGATCGATAATCGCCATCAGCCCTTCAATCGGACGGGCATAACCGTTATCGACAATATCATCCCGCACAAACGCCACACCACGCATCAAGCGTCGACCACGATATTTTTCATCGTCGCCGTAATAACCAAATGACCAGGGATCGATTTGAATATTTTCAATATCTTTATCGGTTAAACCACGACGTCTCACCGCCGCTAAGAAGCCTTCATCCGCCTGCACGATATCGACACAGCTGAAAAACTCTTCAATCATAATTGGCGGTTGTCCGCTGACTTCCGGATCCAGTTGTTTCCACTCGGTAATCTGCTGGCGAATAAGATCGATTTTTGCCTCATGAATTGACCCGGTAGCCTTATCCAGTACCACCGCAAAAGCCATGCGTGAAAAAGGTTTACCAGCTTCAAACGCCAGCACTTCATCTTTGGGTGGCTCTTCCAGTTGCAGATAAGGGAAACGACACGACGGACTGAGCTGTTTCTCTTTTCTGAGCAGCAATGTGGCTTCGGCAAGCTCGTCAAGGGTCAATGGATCTAACGGATGAGTAGGTTTAACACCGGGTGTAGTTTCTGGTTTGTAAGCTGTGTGTATTGGGGTATTCATAGCGACCTCGATGGATTAACGTTTCTCAATCCATACTAGTCACTTCAACCATCGGCAATATCACAAACTGGCAAAAGTCGATTTATTTAATTTTGTGTCCTTGGTTCAGCTCATTACACTGCTCTGCCAGCTAACGCTGGTGAATTAATCCAAGGTTTTATCGTAAGACTTTTGTGCTGCTAACACTTCATCCATATTTCGCTCAGCCCAATGTGCCAGCTCTGATACGCAATCTGTTAAGGTTTTGCCAAGCGGCGTCAGGGCGTATTCCACCGTCACAGGAACGGTGGCAAAGACGGTTCGTGAAATCAATCCGTCCCGCTCCAGTTTCTTCAGGGTTTGCGATAAGACTTTCTGTGAAACGCCTTTTATGTCTCGTCGTAACTGATTAAACCGCACGGCTTCATTATCTAATCGATCCAGAATCAACACTGACCACTTGTCGGCTAATCGATCCAAAACCATCCGTGTCGGGCATTTATCTTCATACACGTCATATTCAGCTTGCATTTTTTCCACCTGTTTAAACATCAGATTGGTTACTTCAAGGTAACCAGATTACGTAAAAGTGCCTTCTTTTCAGTTGTTTACCCTTAGGTTAAATTGTTTACCTAGTTTCTTTTGGAAACTAAGCATCAACTTTAACACTGGAGATAAAGAAAATGAAAAATAAAATTTTGGTTTTGGGTGCCACCGGTAATATTGGTCGTCCTCTGGTCGAAAATCTGCTTGCCCGTGGTGAACAGGTCAAAGCCGCTTCACGATCTGGTCAAGACGTTTTGGGTGCAGAAGGTGTTGTATTTGATTACTTCAAACCAGAGAGTTTTGAGCAAGCCTTCGAAGATGTGAATCGAGCCTATATCATGTTAGCTGCCGGATATGTTCAAGCCAAAGATTTGCTCATCCCGCTTATTGAGTTTGCTGCAAGCCGAAACATTAAGGTCGTTTTACAAACTGCATTTGGCGTAGATGCCGATGATGCCATTCCTTATCGTCAAGTTGAATTGGCATTAATTCAGTCGGGAACGCCTTATGTCATTCTCAGACCTAATTGGTTTGCCGACAACTTTCATACCTTTTGGAAGGCTGGCATCGATCATGGACAACTAGCTATTCCTGCCGGAGATGGCAAATCAAGCTTCATTGATGTGAGGGATATTGCCGAGTCTGCAGCGGCAGCACTGAGAACAGAACAATTTGACGGTCAGGCATTTAATCTGACGGGTCCGGAAGCATTTAGTTATGCCGAAGCAGCTCAGCTACTAACTGAAGTCATTGGCAAACCAATAAGCTACAACGCTATTGATGATGACACCTTTATCGACATGCTCACCTCAGCGGGAGTCCCAGCAGACTATGCTGTTTTTCTAAGTTCGATTTTTTATCCAGTAAGGCAAGGTTGGACATCCGTTATTACCGATGATGTTGCCACTCTGACAGGTAAGCCTCCACGTTCACTCAAAACTTATGCTCAGGATCATCGTCAACAATTGGCAAATAGCTAAAGTTTAAACAGATGACTCGTTCCCATGCCCTGCGTGGGAACGCCCAAGCCGTTGCCGGCTATTTGTTAACTCGCTAGTAAAAAATCCTATTTAATCTTGTATTGATAAATTATTCAGACTACAGTTACGACATTACATCGAATATTGGAATATCAAGTGCAGTCATGTAGTGAAGAACATCATCCAAATTGCGAAAGCAACGAACCAGGTGTTCAGCAACTAGAGCGTACTGCTGCATTGTTCAAGGCTTTGGGTGATCCGTCACGACTGATTCTGCTCTATCGTTTGCGACATGGCGAACTCTGCGTCGGCGATCTGGTGACCAGTGATGACAAGCTATCTACCGTGTCAGCACGCTTGCAAACCTTATTAAATGCCAATCTGGTCGCCCGAAGACGCGATGCCAGACATCTTTATTACCGACTAGCCGATCAACATGTCGTTGAAATGATCGAAAACGCCCTTGTACACGCCAACGAAAGTAACTGAACCAAAGGAGAAAGATATGAGCTGCGATACTCATCATGACCACACACACAAACACGGCCCCGACTGTGGTCATACGCAAATCGAACATGATGGCCACGTCGACTTTTTACACGATGGTCATTTGCACCACCCACATCAGTCGCATATTGACGAACACCAAATCGAAGTAACGGATAAAAACCCAGATGATTGCAATCACCATAATTGTGCCGGACACGATGCGGATCACGTTCATGGCCCTGATTGCGGACATGAAGCAGTACCGCACGGCGAGCACACTGATTATTTAGTAGATGGTCATTTACACCATCCGCATGGCGATCACTGCGATAACCACGGCCCTGTTAAAGTGATTGGCTAAATCAAAATCACTTTCTGGTTCACCAATCAGCCCCTGTTGGCTCGCTCCCATGCTCCGCGTGGGAGCGTAGAATATGCAAATTTATTTTTATCTAAATTCGAGTATCAGATGACTATGTTTCCGTTTTGATTCTCTGTGAACGCTCTTGCCCAAAAACTCCAACATAAGCAATTAAAGAAGGGAAAAGACCGAAAAAACAAAAAACTATCCAAACCTCAACACTACTTACCACCTTATCGTCCATAAACGAGGCAGCTAAGCTTCCACCAAGAATGAAAGGCAATCCGCAAACGATTAATACATTCATCGTTTTCAGCAAAATCCATATTTTGTTGCCTCTTGATTTCAATTCAAATTTTAAGCCTTCAAAGAAAAAAATCAGAATATAGAGGGCCACAGCTGAAATGATGCCACCAATAGCTGAAACTCCACCGTGAACTGCGTAGTTATCCCAAAGCACGAAAAAAACATATCCCCCTACAAAAACAAAAGGACTATAAACAAGAGATAGCCACATCAGCTTAAAGAAGATGCCAAATAGGGCCCCAATGGCGCTCCCTGCATAATAC
>NZ_MCRI01000039.1 GCF_001720165.1 Methylophaga muralis | reverse complement strand
ATGGTCTTCAACGTTATCAGGATCTTTTGGAATGCAATCAACTGGACAAACTTCAACACATTGCGGCGTATCAAAATGCCCAACACATTCTGTACATAAGGCAGGATCAATTTCATAAATCTCCTCGCCTTGCGAAATGGCTCCATTAGGGCATTCCGGTTCACATACATCACAGTTAATGCATTCATCAGTAATAAACAGAGACATATTTAACTCCGGTAATTCTCTATTAAACGGCCATAAAACCGAGAAATTCTAGCGCGACTATTTCTTCACTGCCAGTTGCAGTTTTAATGCTTCTTGAACACACGGCGCGACAAATTGAGAAACATCACCGCCTAAAGCAGCTATTTGTCTGACCAGACTGGAAGAAATAAAGGTAAATTGTTCAGCAGGTGCTAAGAATAATGTTTCAACTTTCCACTGCAATCGACGATTAATTGCGGCGAGTTGCACTTCATATTCAAAATCTGAAACCGCACGTAAACCACGTATTATCACCGAGGCATTTCGCTGCATTGCATAATCAACTAACAAACCATCGAAACTGGTGATTTCTACATTCGGCAAATCACTTAAGGTTTGTTTGGCTAACGCCAGTCGCTGTTCAATGGAAAATACTGGTTTTTTACCGGTATCTGCAGCAACCGCAACAATGACTTTTTCAAATAAACGACTGGCTCGTTGAACCAGATCAGTATGCCCATGGGTAATGGGATCAAATGTTCCGGGATAAATGGCGGTAATTGACATGCCAAAACCTTATTGCATTGCAAATAAACAATATCTTACATCACCCGCTTGTTTATCTTTAATTAAATGCCAATTTTCGGGAAGCTGTTCCACATTTTGATATTTATTAGATTCCAGATACACCAAACTATCTTTATGTAATAGCTTTCTTTCTGTTAATAAATTTGCCATTTCGGACCATAAATTTGCTTGAAATGGGGGATCCAGAAACACAATATCGTATGCAGTGGTGGAAGTATTTAGAAACTGCTGGGCAGGTTGTCTGAATAACGCACATTGCTCGGCAGCTAACATTGTTTTATTAGTCTGCAATTGTTTATAAGCTTGCAGATCCAATTCAATCATATCGACGTGTTCAGCACCTCTTGAAGCCGCTTCAAAACCTAATGCGCCACTTCCGCTAAATAAATCAAGACAAACCGCCTCATACAAATGCGGTTGTAACCAATTAAACACAGTTTCGCGAATACGATCCGGGGTGGGCCTTAATCCCTCAACATCGGGGAAAGACAAGCGTCTTCCCCGCCATTGACCACCAATAATGCGTACCGACTGACGAGTTGATTTATTCAGCTTCGCCACCCACCAGAATTGTGACCATTTTTTGAGGATGAACACGTTTTTTATATGCTGCTTTTATTTGTTCAATAGTGACCGCATCAACTCTTTCATTAAAAGTATCTAAATGATTAAGCGGCAAATTATAAAAACCTATCATTGCCAGATAATCGGCAATTTTACTGTTGCTATCTAAACGCAAAGCAAAGCCACCGGTGATATTTTTTTGTGCAGCAATAAGTTGCTCTGCAGTTGGGCCTTGTTCAACAAAATCCACTAATGTCTGTTGCAAAACTTCCAGCGCCAGTTCAGCCTGATCATTGCGAGTTTGCAAACCAAACTGATAAGGCCCAGCCTCACGCATCGGCCGGAAGAAACTGTAGGCGCTGTAGGATAAACCACGCTTTTCACGAATTTCGTCACTGATAATAGACACTAAGCCACCACCACCCAGAATGTGATTCCCCACATATAACGGGAAGAAATCCGCATCATCACGAGTTAATCCAGGTTGCCCCATCAAAATCGTGGTTTGACTGGAAGGATAAGGTAGACGAACTTCTTGTGCAGTTTCCAGAGGAGCGACTTTAGGCAGAGCGGCTGCTTTTGTCCCAGCAGGCAGACTTGCAGAAATGGTTTCCGCTAACGCTTTTGCTTGATTTTTATCAGTATCTCCAACAATTACCAATACCGCATTGCTGGCGACATAATATTGTTTATAAAACTGCTCCAGGTCGGCAATGGTTATTTCATTTACCGAGGTTTCCGTGCCAATTGGCATCGCTGCGTAGGGGTGATTGGCAAATAACTGCTGATAAAAAGCTCGGTCGGCCATTGCTGAGGGGGACTGTCTTTCACCTTGCAAGCTGGTTTTCATCTGGTTGATTAGACGGGCAAACGAATCTTCAGGAAAGCTTGGTTGGCTAATCACTTCCACAAACGTGTCAATTGCAGGTTGTAAAGCATCCGCTTTGGATAATGTACGCAAACTGAATACCGCCATGTCCCGCTCTGATTCAGATTTGAATTCGGCACCAACATCATCAAAAGCAGTAGCGATTGCATCAGTATCTTTATTTTTGGTGCCCTGATTGAGCATAGAACTCGTTAACAACGCCACACCTCCTTTTGGATCGCGTGCAGCACCGGCATCAAATACCAAGCGAATATCCAGCATAGGCAGTTGTTTCGCTTCAACAAAATAGACTTGTGTGCCATTAGCCGTTTGCCAATTTTCAATTTGTGGGCTGGCAACCGCTGAAGTAGCTAATAAAAGCCCCGCTATTGAGGCAATGAACTTAACGAGCATGTGGATCTCCCGAAGTAGGACGTGGTGATGCATTGTCTGTAGCCACTGGAATCAATTCTGCAATGGTCAGACCGTCTTCAATAAAATATTTTTCCGCGACTTGCTGGACTTGCTCTGCTGTGATCGCACTGATTTTATCGGGATAGCTGTCAACCAAACGCCAATCCAATCCTACCGTTTCGAGCATGCCTAATTGCATGGCTTGATAAAACACGCTGTCGAGCTGGTAAACAGAGCTGGCGATGACCTGTGTTTTAACCCGTTGTAATTCGGCCTCGGTGACCGGCTCCGTTTTAACTTTATCAAGCTGTGCAAAAACAGCTTGTTTAACATCTTCGATAGTTTTTCCTTGAGCAGGTGTGGCTGCAATAGTAAAGATATCGTCCAAACGGGAAAACGCACTGTTATAGGCACTGACACCTGCTGCAACTTGTTGGCCGCGAACCAGTTCACGTGAGAAACGGCTACTTGCACCACCATCCAGAATTCCTGCCAGGACATCTAACGCATAAGGCTCCCATTCTTCAACCGCCGTGGTGACAACTGGTACTTTCCAGCCCATCATTAAATAAGGAAGTTCGGCTGGTGCTTTGAGTTGTAGCGTGCGCAGACCGCGTTGAGGCACTTCAACTTGTGGTTTGACGGTGGCAAGTTGCTCAGGAGCCAGCGGACCAAAATATTTCTGTGCTAATTGGTAAACTTCGTCCGGATCAACATCACCCACCACTACAACAGTAGCGTTATTGGGTGCATACCACATCTGATACCATTCACGTAGATCCTCTGGATCGTAATGATTAATATCATTCATCCAGCCAATAACCGGGTGATGATAAGGGCTGTTCATAAAGGCCATCGCATTCATGGCTTCACGTAATAAAGATCGTGGATTATCGTCGGTACGCATGCGACGCTCTTCGGCAACCACTTCACGCTCTTTTAACAACTCAGCATCATCAATGATCAGTTTGCGCATTCTTTCTGCTTCAAGCCGAAAACTGATTTCCAATCGCTCTTTTTCTAAGGTCTGGAAATAGGCCGTATAGTCACGGCCGGTAAAGGCATTTTGCGAGCCGCCATTTTCAGCAATGATTTGTGAAAATTCGTTCGGGCCCAGGTTCTCGGTGCCTTTGAACATCATGTGTTCAAGAATATGAGAAATACCGGTAATTCCATTGTGTTCGTAACTTGAACCAACTTTGTACCAGACCTGAGAAACCACTACCGGCGCTCTGTTATCCGGTTTAACCAACAATTTGAGTCCATTTTCCAGCTGATATTCACTGACTTGTGCAAAGCCAATAACAGGCACTATCAGCAGTGCCCAAACAAGTTTTTTTAAGTTGTGCATCTGCATCTCACAATTGATGACATGATAAGATTATTAATCGAACACTAACGACAAACCGAGAATATGTTTAGTTTCCTCAGAAAAAAAGCCAAACCCAGCGAAAATAACAGCGAGCAAGCAAACCTCACTGAGCAGCAGTCAGCCGCACATGATGCGGAAATTACCGCAGATACTCAAGTTGCCGACATTTCAGATAAACCAAGTTTTTTTGGTCGCCTTAAACAAGGACTGAGTCGCAGCAGCTCAAAACTGACCGAAGGTTTTGCTGATTTAGTACTGGGCAGGAAAACCATTGACGATGATCTGCTGGAAGAATTGGAAACTCAATTACTCAGTGCAGATTTGGGGATCGAAGCCACTCAAACCATCATCAATGATTTAACACAACGCGTCGCCCGCAAGCAGCTGAATGATCCACAAGCGCTATTTGCCGCCATGCATGCCGATATGGTGGATATCCTTAAACCAGTCTCAAAGCCACTACAGATTCAATCATCGTCTGGCCCTTTTGTGATCTTAATGGTGGGCATTAATGGGGTTGGCAAAACCACTACTATTGGTAAATTAGCCAAACAATTTCAGTTGCAAGGCAAAAAAGTCATGTTGGCAGCTGGCGATACCTTTCGTGCCGCAGCTGTTGAGCAGTTGCAGGTTTGGGGAGAACGTAATCAGATCCCAGTGATTGCGCAACAAAACGGCGCCGATTCAGCATCCGTTATTTTTGATGCATTACAAGCCGCCAAAGCTCGACAAATGGATATTCTTATTGCGGATACCGCAGGGCGTTTGCATACGCAATCCAATTTGATGGAAGAACTGAAAAAAGTAAAAAGAGTGATGGCCAAACTGGATGCCAATGCACCGCATGAAATAATGCTGGTTTTAGATGCCGGTACTGGACAGAATGCTTTGTCTCAAGCTGAACAATTTCATCAGGCCATAGGTTTAACTGGCATTACCCTGACTAAATTGGACGGAACCGCTAAAGGCGGAATCATTTTTGCGATAGCCAAAAAAATCGGCTTGCCCATTCGTTATATTGGTGTGGGTGAAAGCATTGATGATTTAAGAACTTTCGATGCAGAAGATTTTGTTGATGCCCTACTTGGCCGTGAAACCACACCATGATTCGTTTTGAACAGGTTTATAAACGTTACGAAAGCCAACATGAAGCACTCTCAGGCTTAAGTTTTGAGTTATTGTCCGGTGAAATGGCTTTTTTAACAGGTCACTCAGGTGCTGGCAAAAGTACCTTATTAAAACTGATTGCATTAATTGAGCGCAGTTCTCATGGTCAGGTTATCGTCAATAATCAAAATCTGAATCGGCTGCCTAAATGGAAAATACCTTACTACCGCCGCAAAATAGGTTTGGTCTTTCAAGACCATAATCTGCTGCATGATCGAACGGTGTTTGATAATGTTGCCCTACCATTAATTATTGCCGGCGAAAATCATCGTGAAATTGGCCGCCGGGTACGGGCGGCTTTGGATAAAGTTGGTTTACTCGGTAAAGAGCGCAGCTTACCAATTGCCTTGTCAGGTGGTGAACAACAGCGTGTTGGTATCGCCAGAGCTGTGGTTAATCGCCCACCGGTGCTATTAGCGGATGAGCCAACCGGAAACCTTGATCCGGAATTATCCAGAGAAATCATGTATTTGTTTGAACAGTTTAATCAGGTCGGCGTTACCGTGTTTATTGCCAGCCATGATCAGGATTTAATCAACCAGATGTCCTATCGCCATATCACGCTGCAGCACGGAAAACTTGCTGAAAATCATTCATGAAATTATTTAATATCCATAACTACCTGTTACGTCATGTGCAGGTCATGCTCTCCAGCCTTGGCGAACTATGGCGACAACCAGTGGCCACAACGATGACCTTGTTGGTTATTGGCATTGCCCTGTTATTACCTGCAGGTTTGTATATTATTCTAAAGAACGTCGAACAAGTAAGCGGTGAATGGCAACAAGCCAATCGCATTTCATTATTTTTGCAGAATGAGATGTCTGACAGACGTGGTGAGCAGCTGGCAGAACAACTGCTTACCTGGCCGGATATTACTGAAGCGTCATTTCAATCAGCGCAGCAGTCATTAAACGAGTTTCGTGAAATATCTGGTTTGCAGAGTCTGCTGGACACATTGCCGAATAACCCTTTACCAGCAGTTATCATTATTGAGCCTGAAGAAAATCAGCCTCAGGAAGCTACAGAAGCGTTGCTTGAGAGACTTGCAGCTTTACCCGAAGTGGATTTAGCTCAACTCGATATGCAGTGGTTGCAACGTCTTCGTAGCATTAATGAAACTGGTCAACGTGGTATCAGTATCCTGGCCATTTTATTGTCGTTAAGTGTGTTGCTGGTTATTGGCAATACCATCCGTCTTGCTATTCTTAATCGTCAAACGGAAATTCGTGTTATTAAATTAGTTGGCGGTACCAATGCGTTTGTCAGACGACCTTTTTTATATACCGGGATGTGGTATGGCCTGCTTGGTGGAGTGTTAGCCTGGGTGACGTTATTAATAAGTCTGCTCATCATCAGCGGACCGATTGATGATCTGGCCGCGTTATATGACAGTCAATTCAAACTTCAATGGTTTGCTGGGCAAATGTTATTTGGTTTGCCGCTTTGCGGATTATTGCTCGGTGTGATGGGCGCTTGGCTAGCCGTGAGTAGACATTTGAGCGCAATTGAGCCAAGCTAGGTAGATAAAGAAACTTTCCATACCAATGGTATTCTAATAGGTACTTTTTATTATTCTATTTGGTAAAATGAAATAGGTTTTCTCAGGGAGAACGCATACATGACAACACATGCAGCCCAATATCAACTTGCCACTGCACCTATTGGCAATCTGGATGCATATACAAATCTTGTGCATCAGATTCCCGTTTTAACGGCTGAAGAAGAGCACGATTTAGCAACACGCCTTCAACAAAATGGCGATCTTGAAGCAGCACAACGTCTGGTTCTGTCACATTTACGTTTTGTAGTTCGTATTGCCAAAGGCTACAGCGGTTATGGTTTACCTGTTGCCGATTTGATTCAGGAAGGTAATATCGGCTTGATGAAAGCGGTTAAACGCTTTGACGCGGAAAAAGGCGTCCGCCTTGTTTCATTTGCTGTGCATTGGATTCGTGCTGAAATTCATGAGTACGTTATTCGTAACTGGCGCATCGTTAAAATCGCTACCACTAAAGCACAACGTAAATTGTTCTTTAATCTGCGTAGTGCCAAACAACGTCTGGGTTGGCTGAATCAAGATGAAATTGAAGCGGTCGCCGAAGATCTCGGTGTGACCGCGGCCAATGTTATCGATATGGAACGTCGACTGGCCCAACCGGATACATCATTTGATTTGCCAGTAGATAATGATGATGACGAATCCAGTTATTCACCTGCAGCTTATTTAGCTGCCGCAGATAACAGCGATCCATCAAAGCAATTGGAACAAGATGATTATGCTGAATTTCAGCAGCAGAAACTGGTAAATGCATTAGCCACATTAGATGATAGAAGTCGCGATATTATCAGCAGCGCTGGCTACATGATAATGATAAAGCCACGCTGCATACCTTAGCTGAGCAGTATCAGGTTTCCGCTGAACGGATCCGGCAAATTGAAAATAATGCGATGAAAAAACTTCGCCTTTTAATGGACTAAATGCCAAGCACAAAAAAGCCCGCCAACCTTTCGGAAAGCGGGCTTTTTTTTATTCAAACTTAACGTTCGAGCAAAGGTGTTTTGTTAGGTTTGCCATCCCACTCTTCAGCATCGTCGAGAGGATCTTTTTTCTCCGATAAAACCGGCCAGACTTGAGATAATTCTGCATTAATCTGCAGAAATTCCATTTGCTCATCCGGTAAATCATCCTCAGAAAAAATAGCTTCTGCAGGACATTCAGGTTCACATAGAGTGCAATCTATACATTCATCAGGATCAATAACCAAAAAGTTAGGACCTTCGTGAAAACAGTCTACTGGGCAGACATCAACACAATCAGTATATTTACATTTAATACAGTTTTCAGTGACAACAAAGGTCATGGTGAAATCTCCACAAATACAATTTTTTACAGGCCAGACCTGTCAGAACGTTCGACATTCTACATGATTTACCACTGTTCTGGGCAATGAAGATAATTACGGTATGATCATCTTCAATAACCAGATAAACCATCTGCAACAGGATGACCCAATGATAAGAAAAATTTTTATTCTAGCCGTATTTATCAGTGCTTTTGTGATCAGCACTGCTTTTGCCGCATTTAATATGCAGGCGGTATCACTGGATTTGTTTTTCGTTGAATGGCACTTGCCTTTAGCCATTCTGTTAATTGCTGTCTTACTGCTGGGATTGATGCTCGGTGCAACTTTAATTGGGCTTAGCACCATTCGAATACGCTATGAAAATCATCGTTTAGTCAGCAAATTACAAAACGCCGAACAAGAACTAAACAGCTTACGCATCTTGCCTGTACGCAGCAGCCATTAGGCCAACATAATGATGATGCAATGGTTATTTTTGTTATTGCCAGTCGCGGCACTGTCCGGTTGGATTTTGGCCAAGCGACATTATCAACGTCATCCCCAAAAGCATGTTAAGGCATTTAATCCAGAATATTTCAAAGGATTGAACTACCTTCTTAACGAACAACCCGATAAAGCCATTGATGTGTTTATCGGCTTACTTGAAGTAAATAGCGAAACCGTCGAAACGCATCTGGCCTTAGCTAATCTGTTCCGTCGTCGCGGTGAAACTGAACGCGCGATACGAATTCATCAAAACTTAATCGCCCGGCCAAGCTTGCATGGCGAACAACGTTTGCAAGCCATGGTGGAATTAGGTCTCGATTATATGCATGCAGGAGTTTTAGACCGTGCTGAGCATCTATTTTTAGAACTATTACAACAACCAAATCCGCATCCGCAAGCGGCAAAACAATTAATGCGTATTTACCAGCAAGAAAAAAAATGGGCTCAAGCGATTGAGATGGGCAAACAGATCGATGCCAGTAAAACAGGTCAGGTCAGACCTTTGATTGCCCAATTTTATTGTGAGCAGGCAGAGCAACATGCCAATCAAGATAGACATGAAGCTTTTACCATGCTGAAACAAGCGTTATTTCAGGATCCGAATTGCGTTCGCGCAAGTCTGCTTGAAGCCAGGCTTTACCTCGCTATCAACCAACCACGTAAAGCTCTTGATGCGTTGCAAAATATCGAACAACAAAATCCTGCATTTCTCTCAGAGGCTTTGCCCTATTGGCATAAGGCATATCAGCAGCTCGCAGATCTACCCGCATTAAGGGACAAGTTATCTCAATTGATTACCCGCCATCCCAATATGACCTCAGCCCGAATTATGCTGACAAATATTATTGCAGAGCTAGAAAGCACCAAGGCTGCCCAACAATTTCTTTACGAGCAATTACATCATCACCCTTCAGTCGAGGGCCTACATACCCTGATTAAATTGGGTGAAAACAATCAAATTGCACTGATTCCGTTGATTGATCGCATCACCCGTACAATGGTGGAAAAGGGTGATCGCTATACCTGCAAAAACTGCGGTTTCTCTGGTAAAACCATGCACTGGTTATGTCCGGGCTGTGCCAAATGGGGTACAGTCCGGCCGACTGAAATTCATCTTACCGCCTTGGAAAAACTACTGGATTCAGCTTCATGAGTAAAATACGCATTTATCACAACACACGCTGCAGCAAATCACGCGAAACTTTAGCATTGTTGGAAAACCAGCAACACGATATTGATATTATCGATTATCTGAAAACACCTCCGACACCAGACTAGTTAACCGTGATTTTGCAACAACTTAAGATGCGCCCCAGGCAATTATTACGCTCTAAAGAAACGCTGTATAAAGAACTTCAGCTGGATAATGACAAATTATCTGATCAACAGTTGATCGAAACCATGTGCGCCAACCCTAAACTTATTGAACGTCCCATCGTCATAAAAAACAATCAAGCCATTATTGGTCGGTCACCTGAAGCCATATTAAATATCCTTTGAGAACCCAACATGCATGAGATTTTGATCCTTTATTACAGCCAGTCCGGTCAGGTTAAAGCCATGGCAGAACAAATTGCCCGAGGCGTGGAAAAACACCCGCAATGTATTGCCAGAATTCGGACCGTGCCTAAAATCTCTAGCGTGTGTGAAGCTACTGAAGAAGCTATTCCTTCCTCAGGGCATCTTTACGCGACCGCAGCTGATTTACAGGAATGTGCCGCTCTTATCCTCGGTAGCCCAACGCGTTTTGGGAATATGGCGTCAGCACTAAAATATTTTATCGATAGTACCAGTGATAGTTGGTTATCCGGCACATTAAGTGGCAAGCCTGCAGCAGTGTTTACCTCAACCGGCAGTTTGCATGGTGGACAGGAATCAACATTGTTATCGATGATGTTACCGCTGTTACATCACGGCATGGTGATAAGCGGACTGCCTTATACTGAAGCGGCATTAATGACGACACAAACAGGTGGAACGCCTTATGGTGCTAGCCATTTTGCTGGTGTAGATAACAAACTATCACTGAGTCAGGAAGAAATTGACCTCTGCCAGGCATTAGGCCTGAGAGTGGCAGAACTCGCAGTAAGGCTAGCCAAATGAATTTAGTTCGAAACCTTAGAATGATTTCGTTAATCAGTTTTTTTGGACTGATGGTTACTTTATTGATTTGGATTTTAATCGCCGAACACAGTGAAAACTTTCCGGTAGCAGCATGGCTGATCATTGGGGTTATGCCTTTATTGTTTCCAATGCGAGGCATCCTTTACGGTAAAACTTACACCCACGCCTGGGCCAGTTTTTTAATGTTGTTTTATATCGCACACGGTATCGGCGAGCTTTACAGCCGTGATGCAGTTATTTGGTATCCGTTATTTGAAGTGATATTCAGTAGCAGTTTTTTTATAGCGGCGAACCTCTATATTCGTGCCTTTGCAAAATTGCGAAAGAACGCACAGACTTAATCCATGAATAGTGTTGAAATGACTGTGAATTTTAGGGGGTTCAAATGAGCACAATTCCAGCCATCCAATCAGCTTTTCAAGGCATTCAGAGTGGCATGCAAAGCATGAATAAAAATGCATTTGCGGTGGCCAGCGAATCCACCAAAGGTGGTGATATGGTGACCCCATTAGTAAATATGAACAGTGATAAATTTCAAGTTCAGGCTTCTGCTAAAGCATTACAAATTAGCTCCGACACACTGGGCACATTGCTCGATATCAAAGTCTAAATTTATCTTTCTTTGATTCTATTCCAGGTAATACTGGCGAAAAAAAGACTTTTGACGCTACACTATAGTCGTTAATGACTACGAAGCCCTATTTTGAGTTTACCTCCATACGTTGCGCTCAACGAAACTAGCATCCGCCAAGCGCTTAGTCCCGATGTTCTTCAGCAAATTGATAGTCTTCAGGTTTTCTCTGAAGTCACTTCGACCAATGATATTCTCTGGCAACAATCTCAAAGCGGAATTAAAGGTATTGCCATATGTATGGCAGAAATGCAGACCGCTGGTCGCGGACGTCGTGGAAGCCAGTGGGTTTCCCCTGCTACGGGCAATATTTATCTGTCAATAATGCGTCCGCTCAATGTCGAATCGGTACGCAATGGCCTGAGCATCGCGATTGGCATTGCTCTAATCAATACTCTTCTTGAACTGGGGATCGAAGACTTACAACTGAAATGGCCTAATGATGTTTTACATAAGCGGCGTAAACTTGCAGGAATTCTTGTAGAATCACGTTACGGAAGCCAAAACTACGTTACCGTCGGCATCGGCTTGAACCTCTCACTACCGGACAATATACAGACTGCCATCCCTCAGCCTATTATCAGCCTGGAGCAACTTTGTAACCCGCTCCCCTGTCGCAATCGGCTGGCAGCCAAAATAATTCAAAATATGATTGAAACTTTAGAGCTATTTTCTCATCGTGGTCTTAACGACTTTTTGCCGTTATGGCCGCAATATGATGCCTTGCATAATCAAGCCATCAATATCATCAGTGAAGACGGTCAATTTACCGCGCTTGCTTGTGGTATCAACGAACAAGGTGAATTACGTTATATGCGCGACCAGCAAGTTGCTTACTTGTCCAACAGCCACCTCAGTATCAGGTTTGCTTCATGATCTTATTAGTCGATATTGGTAATAGTCAGATTAAATGGACCACCATACAATCCAAAGTCTTGGCTGAATCACAGAACTTCGCCCGACCTAAGACAGGCATCAAAGCAGCCTTGAACAAAGCCTGGAAATCTCTAGAAGAGATCGAAGCTGTTTTTGTCAGCAATGTAGCCGGTGAGAAAATAGCAACTCAACTCATCGACTGGATCGAAAAACAATGGCAACTTACACCTGTATTTGTTCAAAGTGAGAAAAGACGTTTTGGTGTCACTAATGCTTATGATCAGGCCGAGACCTTGGGTGTTGATCGCTGGTTAGCAATCGTTGCCGGTCGCCAGCATGCCAGAGAAGCCACTTGTATTATTGATTGCGGCACCGCGATTACTGTCGACATTGTCACTGAAAAAGGTATGCATCAAGGTGGGTTAATTCTGCCTGGATTATCTCTGATGAAACAAATGCTCACCGATAACACGGATGCTTTAAAAGATGTGGCGCAGGAAAGTGAGTTTAAATTATTGGCAAGCAACACTCACAGCGCCATTCAAGCTGGAACGCTGTATATGGTGACCGCTACTTTGGAAAGCCTCATCAATGATCTGCAACAAAATTTCAAAAATGAAATTCGCTTTTTGATTACTGGTGGTGATGCAAGTGAGTTAATTCCGTTACTTCCTCAACCACTTAATCATGAGCCGGATCTCGTGCTTAAAGGATTGGCGCAATACGCCAGACAAACTAATCAACGTCAGCAGAATAAATCCGCAAAAGAAACAGAATCGTCGACAGATGAAAATACTGAAGAAGATTCACCAGCATTGCCAGAAACCACGAACTGAGATAAGCTTTCGCCCCCTTATAGGAGAACTGGCCGAGTGGTTGAAGGCGCACGCCTGGAAAGTGTGTATAGGTTAATAGCCTATCGAGGGTTCGAATCCCTCGTTCTCCGCCAAATAAACACAAGATATTGACGCCAAATAGATTCTTTCCAAGTCATAGCCAACCCGCTGTTTTGATACAAAAGGTTGCTACAAAATGGCAAAAACGCCCTACCTTAACCGACGCGGCAACAATCTCTTCTTCCGCATTGTCGTTCCTGCTGAACTTCGACCACTGACCGGTCAACGGGAAATTACCAAATCCCTTCGCACCCAAAAATATAGTGATGCTGTGCCAATTGCTTTGCGATTGGCTGGTGTGGTTAAAGACGTTTTTAATAGGCTTCGGTTCGTGACGGATAAAAATGAAATTGATGCTCTAATTGCGCTCATGCAACTAGACGCGATCGATGAAGACAGACAAACTGAGTTGAAACTCGCTTTACAGCGTGAAATAGAGTTGAACAAGGGCATGTCCATTGAACAGCTCATCCGCCAGCACAGATTGAAACACCGGCTTCACGAACAGCAAGATAACCATATTTCAACACTTGCCTCACAACGCTCTGCGCATTTGACCGAACTGCAAATGCAACAGCGTAAATACGATGAAATCAACACAATTAAGGATGAAGTAATTAAAGGTCTCGGGGTGGCGGCAACCTTAAACCCAGATGTCACTCTTCCGCCTATAACAATCCCAGATTCAAGTGTTATGTTATCTGAAGCCATCGAAAGTTATATTGCTCATTACGCCACACTTGGCAAACGTGAAATGCTTGAGAAGATCAAATCCACCGTCCAAGTTTTGTTTCTGGAAATAATCGGTGACAAACCAATCAACAAATTGAGTAAACGTGACCTCACCAACTTTTTTAATGAGGTACAGAAGCTGCCACGCACCTGGAAATCAGATCACCAGAAAGGCATGAGCGTTAAAGATATTATTACCAAAAATGAAGGAAAGCCTGGTTTATCAGAAAACACTATTAAGACCCCATACAAAGCAGCATTAGCTGGCTTCCTTGGGTGGTCTTATAGTCAGCTATTTGAGGATGGCTTTCCTCCCCTCCAAATTACCAAACATGACATTACCTATCGTGGCGTTAAACGTGCTGGTGATGGTAACCAGCGAAACTTTAAACCCTCAGAGCTGCAAAGAATGTTTGAAGCCCCTGAAATGAAGTATTTCGCAACGACGAAGGCTGAACTCCATAAATATTGGTTGCTTCACATTGGCCTATTCACTGGTGCCAGGATCAATGAGATTTGTCAGCTAAATCCTCAAGAAGATATATACGAAGCCAATGGCGTTTGGTGCTTCAAATTTACCGAAGATACCGAAGCTGATGAGGATGTTGTAAAAAGCATCAAGAAAACGACGACTAGACTGTGTCCTATTCACAGTAAGTTGATTGAGCTCGGCTTCTTAAACTATGTGGCTTTTCTCCGAGAGCAAAAGGTAAAAAGAATGTTCCCGGCATGGCGAGTGATTAATGGTAACGCTGCAGCAAAGGCTGGACAATGGTTCAGCGAACACCTCAACAAACTCGGTCTCAGAGATGAGACCATCGGCAAAAGAATTGCCGGATTTCATGCCTTCCGACATACTTTCATTACCCATGCCGAGAACCATGACATCCCTAAATACTTTGCCATTTCTGGGCATGTGGACAAAAATGTGCCTGACAGCGCACGCGCCTACATACATGGCAAGGATGAGATCAAACTTCGGGAGATCATCGAAGCATTCGATTTTGGCTTAAATTTCCACAAACCTGTGTCTCCGGAGTAGTTATGTGGAGGAATCATTCGGGAAAGGCTTGCGCTTAGCGTGCCAACCGATAATGGCATTGGACGTCCATGTCCAAACTCCACAAGCGATTCTGATTATCAAGCTTTAGACGAATCAGTTTCTGACTGCATCCTGGCAACTAAATCATCACTGGCTCTCGCAAATATACCTGAGCTAACAAGGTACTGAAATCCAGCGTGCCGAAGTGATTTTCGGTAATTTTTCTCCATGTTGGTATCTCTTTTTTTATCCAATGTTAACGGTAAAAATAGTGCATCATAAGCATCAGCCAACTTGACACTCTGCTGTGTTGGGTCAGTTAAGATGATTTGAGATTCCCGGTGCATTTTACTTGTCACTTCATTAAGAGCTGTTTCACCAATTTTCAAATGTCGATAATCAGGTGAAATATCCAGACGCTCAATAATAAGCACATTGCCTGCCCAGTTTTCCAAGCATTCGTAATATTGCTGTGCTTTTATGTTTTTGACCGTTTTAATCGAATCGTAAATTGTATGAGCATAGTTTGAGAGGGCGAACAAATCTTCTATCTGTCCCTGTTTATCATGTCGCCATCTTGACAAATCTAATAGTAAAAACCTGACATCACCCACTGGCCTTGCCATCCCCATTGTTGGCGACGCCAGAAAAATCTCTGCCGAATAATGCTGTAAATAGACAAACTGTGGGTTGTCTGCGGCAATCCAAGCCGAGTCAACACTAAGAAACACTATTGCGTCATGTTCATCGTTAAACAATGCCATGTTCATCTCCTCAATTGAAAGCCTACCCGAAGAAATTTCGAGCAGTACACAATCAAGTATAGAAATGGCTGGGCTTAATCTGACTGCGAAAACATGCCCGCACAGCTTCGCTGAAACGTTATTTTGAAAGCGTTATATAAACATTTAGATATTTTCTCTTCCGGACAACGTTTTTTTCATTTATACGAAAAAGAATTAACGCTACAACCCGCACCATAGCTGATATTTAGCTAAAAACAGACTACTCCATGAGTGTCGTTTTAAAGCGTTTAGAGTGCCGCACGTATAGGGTTATTAGGTAAGCACCTAAAAGTCGATTAGAGGATCACCCAGAGAGTTCTGGGGATACCTTAAAAGCCAGCTAGTGAGTCATTAAGTGAACCTATCAGAGGGAGTGTAAATCATCCCCGAAAAAGAGCATCCAGTACCGAGGACACTCCCCCCCCCGGAAACCACATAAAAAGTCCTAGGTGGGCCAAAGTGCTTGAAGGGGGATGCTGTTAATAAAAATCACCTCCCGGCAAAACAGCCTTATAGAGGCCGCACCGCTTTTTTATTGGTCAACTTGTTACGAAGGACTTAACTGCCTGAATATGGGTGTTGGGTGTTGGGTGTTGGGTGTTGGGTGTTGGGTGTTGGGTGTTGGGTGTTGGGTGTTGGGTGTTGGGTAGTTTATCCCTTAAGTGTTAATTAATTACTTAAGGTTATTAATACATCCGGTAAGTAGTAGGCACAATTCCCCTAACCCAGTCAGTGACCAGGTTAGTTTAATCAGCCCCTTACCGAATAGACATCCGTATAAGACAGGGGACGTGACCTCATCGCATTTTGTCTTGTTGATTCGGTTAGTCATGAGGCGACCGAAAACAACTCACCAGCCCGACTGCAATGACCTCTTTCGAGGCAACTCCGTCTGTGCGCTCTATTGCTGGACCCTTCTGAGCGCTATCACAATCACAGTGATTACTTCAATGATGCCCGAACGTTCAGATCTACCGATAAAGCATCAAGGTTTAACTTGTGGATAAGTTATCAGTTACTTACTTTAAAAGTCAACCAAACCCTTTAACTGCAATGGTTTACGTTCAACTGATATATACTAATGAATTAGTATATTTACTATTTAACACTACAAATTAAACCAACAAATATATCAA
>NZ_MCRI01000038.1 GCF_001720165.1 Methylophaga muralis | reverse complement strand
TACATAGTGATTATGCAAGCAACACCCAGGGCTAGGTGAGAATTTAATGACTCATTTTTTTGATTTGGATGTTTTTTGTTTTTTGACTTTATCTTTCTTTTTATCGGTTTTCTTAACTTTGATTTTTTTATCTGCTTTTTTGGTTTTTTTAGAATCAGATTTTTTTGACTTGCTATTTGGCTTGGATTCTCCTTCAGTTACCTCAGGAAAACAGGCAAAACCGTTAGCTCGATAACGTCCCAGCCAGTAACGAACTTGCCCTAAGCTTAATGTTGTCTTTTCGGCCGCCTCTTCCTGGCTTGCCCCCTCAGATAAAATCAATAAAGCCTTGGCTCGAGTACTATGTACTGAGCTTTCATCACTGATTTTAAGAAGTTGTTTCTTGGCTTTTTTCTTTAATTCCAACACTGCTGTCGAGTCGTTCATGTGACATCCTCAGAATAAACAAACGATATCTTATCGTTAAATGTTTCAACAATACTGCAACTATATTTATAAATTGTGACAACTTAACCGGAAGCCAATTGAGCCATCGTTTGACGCAGTTGCTGGTCATATTCAGCGTTAATAATGCGCCCGTTATCAATATCAAAATTATCATAAAAAGAGGGGAGTGACATACTGCCTTTTATTTCTGCAGCAAAGCGAGGAAGAGAACTAACGGCAATATCCATCACAGTTGCACCACCACGCTCACCAGGCGAGGTCGAAAGAAGAATCGTAGGTTTTTTCTGAAAGATTTTTTGGTCGATTCGGGTGCACCAGTCAAACAGGTTTTTCCAGGCAGCCGAATAATTTCCATTATGTTCTGCAAAGGAAATAACTAATGCATCAGCGCTGCCCAATTTGTCGAGAAATGCTTGAGCCAGCGCAGGCTGACCGAGATCTTTTTCAATACCAACACTGAATAATGGCAACTCATAGTCATTTAAATCCAACACTTCTACATCAGCATTGTCGATAAGACTTGCCGCGTAAGTAACAAGTTGTTTGTTGATAGATTGTTTACTGCTGCTGGCTGCAAAGGCGATTACTTTCATACTGACTCCATTATTTGTGTGCATTGTAGTGAGAGACATGAACGGTTGTTAAAAGTTGAGCATACTGAAAAAAAGTGAAAAAAAAGGCATCCGAAGATGCCTTTTAATATTTCTGACTAATCGTAGCTGTAATGTTTTTTCAGCTGTTTGGTGACTTGCCACATGCTTTTCAAACCTGTTGGGAAAATCACGTAATCACCAGGAACAATCGTGACTGGTTGACCACCATCTGGAGTAACAACAATTTCACCTTCCAGAATGTAAGCTTTTTCGGTTTCATCGAAATCCAGACGGAATTCAGTAACTGGGCAATCCCAAATTTCCCAACCTGACACGCCTAATTCTTGTAAACGTGCTTCGCTCGGGTTTTTTTCAATAATAATTTCTGGCATAAAAATCCTGATATTTAAAAGTATGAATCATGGTTGTCATGCGACAAACCGATTGCTTTTCTCGTCGACCATGCCCAACAACATAGCGACATGTCAGTATTTGACCGGCAAATAATAGCAAACCTCATTAGTTAAATCTTGATTGTCTTCAATTGTTTTTTTGCATAACGATTCATACTTATCTAAACGATAATGATTTGTATTTACTGTTAATCGGCCTCAGCGTAACATATGTTTTTTTATTGAGGCTGGAAAAGATTCATGCGAACAAATTTATCACCATTAGCGATGTCAATAAGTTTGGCTTTGCTCGCAATACATTCAGTTAGCGCCGCTGAGATGGTAAACGATTCGGCAGAACTTGAATCTATCACGGTCACCGCCAGTGCGGATGCTTCTGCTGAAGGATTATCTCCAGCACATAGCGGTGGCCAGGTCGCAGTAGGTGGAAGAGCGGGCATTCTTGGAACCCTTGATCATTTAGATAGCCCATTCAATATCACGGCGTATACCAACGAATTTATTCAAGATCGTCAGGCACGAAGTGTTGGCGATGTTTTGCAAAATGATCCATCAGTAAGGGTGGCAAGAGGATTTGGTAACTTTCAGGAATCCTACTTTATTCGTGGCTTTGTGTTGAGTTCTGATGATATTGCTTATAACGGTCTTTATTCACTGTTACCTCGCCAGTATATAGCTACAGAACTTTTTGAGCGTGTAGAGCTTTTACGAGGTGCTTCTTCATTTCTTTCCGGCGCTTCACCAAGTGGTGGCGGCATCGGCGGTAATGTTAATTTACTCCCAAAGCGTGCGCCTAATGAGCCATTGAATAGAATTACGGTTGGAACAGAACATGGACAGCAAGGGCTTGTTTCTGCCGATATCGCCAGACGATTTGGAGAAGAAAAACAGTTTGGTTTACGTGTTAATACGGCTTACCGCGATGGTGGCACTGCAATTGATGATGAAGAAACCCAATTAGGCTTGTTTTCTGTTGGCCTGGATTGGAGAGGGGATAGAGCCCGCTTATCAGCAGATATCGGTTATCAGGATAATCAACTGGACGAAACACGTACTAATGTAACTCTATTAGGGCTTGATCGCATTCCTTCTGCCCCAAACTCTGATAGCAATTGGGCTCAACCCTGGTCGTATTCTGATGAGCAAGACTGGTTTGGCACTATGCGTGGTGAATATGATGTCACGGAAACGACAACGGCGTGGGCTGCTTATGGATTACGTCGCACCGAGGAGGAAAACTCCTTAGCCAATATTCGTGTAACAGATGCTAATTCTGGACAAGGAAATTTCTTTCGATTTGATAATGCTCGTAAAGATGAGGTCGATACCGGTGAACTTGGTCTTCGTGGCTTATTCAATACAGGTAATGTAGGACATGAATGGGTAATGTCTGCTTCATTTTTTGAATTAGATTCAAAAAAACGCTTATGGGACAGGAAGTACTTTATTAACCAACTTATACAATCCTGTTGATGTGTCACAACCACCACTTGGTTTTCAAACTAATTCAGATTTGACTCCCACTTTAACAAATTCAGTTCAACTTCAGAGTTATGCCATTGGCGATACTTTGTCATTCTTCGACGAGAAGTTTCTATTAACACTTGGTATCCGTAGGCAGACGATAGAAGTAAAAACCTATGATTACAGTACAGGTGACAAAACCAGTGACTATAAAGCAACAGAAAACACTCCTGTAGTAGGAATGGTTTATAAACTCACACCCCAGTTGTCTGTGTATGGTAATTACATTGAAAGTCTACGTCAGGGGGAAACGGCCCCAGAACAGTTTAATGGGATAGACCTAGTTAATAGAGGTGAAGCACAGTCTCCATACGTAGCTGAGCAAAAAGAAATCGGTTTGAAATATGACTCTGATTATTTAGGTTGGGGACTCGCTTATTTCACCACCGATATGCCTCGTTCTTTCACCGATACCTCAGATCCTGCCAATCCAGTTTTTGAAACTTCTGGCGAGAACAACCATCAAGGTATCGAGTTAACGACCTTTGGTTTATTAACTGATGATATTAAGTTACTGGGTGGTGTGACTTGGCTAGATGCTAAACAGGATAAAACCGGAAGTGATGATTTAGACGGGAACCGTGTAGTGGGCATTCCTGAATATCAAGCAAATATTGGCGCAGAATGGGAAGTACCACAGGTCAGTGGTTTGGCACTTGATAGCCGAATTATCTACACGGGATCAATGTACGCAGATTCTGCCAACGATTTGAAATTACCTAGCTGGACGCGAGTGGATATCGGTGCAAGGTATTTAATGCAAGTGAATGGTAAAGATCTCACATTACGAGCCAGAGTGAATAATGTTCTTGATAGAGACTACTGGGCTTCGGCAGGTGGATATGTAGGCGCTAATGGAACGGTTGGTACAGGGTATCTGGTATTGGGTGCTCCTCGCACAGTCACCCTAACAGCCACAATGGATTTCTAATCAAATAGTGATATCAGCTTATTCAAAAGGGCTTGTAGTTGTTCACTGCAAGCCCTTTTTTATCTTATACATTCACCCGCTGGTAATCACGATAACGGGGTTTCCAGAAGTTATCTTCAATAGCCTGCATTAGTGAGGCTTCGGACATTTCTGGGGCTAATTGTTTTCGTTGAGCGAGTATTGCAACAGCAAAGGCAATTTTTTTACTGAGTTCGGCGGTTTCGGTCAGGGGTGGGAGAAGTTCCTGGTGACCATCGGTAGCCATCGGTGAGGCGCTTGCCAATATTTCGCTTGCTACCATCAACATCTCATCGGTGATCCGTTCTATCTTGGCGGCAACAACTGCCAACCCCAATCCCGGGAAAATATAACTGTTATTGCATTGAGCAATGGGATAAAGCTTTTGCTGGTAAATAACGGGCATAAAAGGGCTGCCGGTCGCAATAAGTGCATTGCCGTCTGTCCATTCGATAAGCTGCTGTGGATGAGCTTCTATCTGCTTGGATGGATTACTTAACGGGAAAATGATCGGTTTCTGACAATGCGAATACATGGATTTAATTATTGCTTCGGTAAAAATTCCTGCCTGACCGGAAACACCAATTAACACCGTTGGACGGGCATTCTCAATAACTTCCGCCAGATTGGGATTGATACCAGAGATATTCCAGTTAGCACACACCAGATCCAGTTGGGCAAGCTTTTGCTGAAACTCAGGTAGCCCGGGTAATGATTGGGTCAGTAAACCTGGTCGATCAATCATGAATATCCGTTGGCGTGCAACGAGTTCGCTGGTACCTTCAGTCATCATTTGAGCGACGACTTGTTCGGCAATACCGCATCCTGCAGAACCGGCTCCAACAAATACGATGGTTTGTTCAGAGAGAGTTTGTTGTTTGGCACGACAAGCGGCCAATAATGAGCCAACAGTGACAGCCGCGGTTCCCTGAATATCATCATTAAAACAACATAATTCATCGCGATAACGATTGAGTAATGGCAAAGCTTTGCGTTGTTCAAAATCTTCAAATTGCAGTAGTACATTGGGCCAGCGTTTTTTGATGGCGGTAATAAATAAATCCATAAACTCATCGTATTGCTGAGCATCGATTCGTGGATGTTGCCAGCCAATGTATTGAGGGTTATTCAGCAAATCGGTATTGTCGGTCCCGACATCCAGCATAATGGGCAGGGTATAAGCCGGGCTGATGCCTCCACAAACGGTATATAAAGAAAGCTTACCGATCGGGATGCCCATACCGCCAACACCTTGATCACCCAAGCCAAGAATACGACTGCCATCCGTCACTACAACAACTTTGACATTGCGTTTCGTGGCATTAAGCAGAATCTCATCAATATGATGTCGGTCGGGATAAGAGATAAACAATCCTCTGGCCCGGCGATAGATCTGTGAAAAGCGTTCGCAGGCATCTCCCACGGTAGGGGTATAAATGATTGGCATCATTTCTTGCAGATGATGTTCGAGCAGGTAATAGAACAAAGTCTCGTTATTATCCTGGATAGTCCGCAGGTAAATATGTTTGTTAATCGGTTCGATAAAACTGGAATATTGCTGATAGGCGCGTTCAGCCTGTTGCTCGATCGTTTCAAAACGTTGCGGTATCAAACCCTTAAGATTGAATTGCTGTCGCTCGGACTCGCTAAATGCTGTGCCTTTATTCAGTAATGAAGTAGCTAACAGGACTGGGCCAGCATAAGGGATATATATGGGTCTAAGCGACATTTCAATAACATTCCGAATTATGAAAAGTGATGACCAGTATAAACATCACTCAACGCCTAAATTCAAATGTTATTGGGCAAAAAGCAGCAGTTTTTGATCATGGAGATAACGAAATTTACAAAAAAATGAAAAAAATTTGCCAATTTAGGTACTTAGCTGTTGACGAACAGCATCTTAAAGTCGCATATTGTCTCGAATTTAACTGAGAGCAGCGTCAACTTTGCGAGGAAAATCATGTCTTTAACTTCTCTTATTTCAGTCTCAATGGCGACATTGTTAGTTTCAGCATCGGCATTTGCCGGGAATTCTTCTTCGCATGAAAGCAGCATGGCCTGCGGTGCCAATAGCATTACCATTGGTATGAGTACTGACGATATCAAAGCGATATGCGGACAATATTGGGAGCCGGCATTTGTCAGCGTACACACTCGACCTGTGCTGCGTAAAGTCGCTGATTCAGATCAGGAAAATGACCAGTTTGAAAAATGGCTTTATCGCATTGTCGAAAAGCAGGAAACACATGTCATTATCAAGAATGACAAGATTGTGAAAATATTTAATACGCCACAACCTTGATAATCACATAAGCATATAAAAACGGTCTTTTCAGGCCGTTTTTTTTGCTCAGAGTAATTGTTTTGATGGCGGATTTTTATGATTTATTGATAGTCGTATCTATGCTGATATTTATATAAATCGTCGAGATGCTGATGAAAACACCTATGTTTCTGGTTCTACCCATTTTGGCTTCATTGAGCCTTCCACTTCTTGCAGACGAGATGGAAGACAACAAACAGTGTGAACTTATCGCCAATCTTACTGGCGATTATTACCATCACAAGCAGTCTGGAAAATCCAAACAAGAAGTTGAACAGAGTTTGCGCCCTGAATTTGCAAATGATGAATTTTTACGAGTGGTTGATTTGGCAATTAATCTCGCTTATACCTTCCCGGATGATCTACCTGAGGAAACTGTTGAACAGCAAGTCTTTCAAGGCTGTGAGCAACATCAACCCTGAGCATAATTTCCGTGCTTATGCATTCCATTTGATCTGCATCAAAAGACTAGTTCTTAGACCAAACCTCACGGTTTCATCAAACATTTTTGGCGTACACTGCTCGCATTGATAGAGAAATATTGATGAGTGGAATAATTAGTCATTACGGTTCAATCTTTCCGTAGACTATCTGCCAACCAACACAAGATGAAAAAGCCACATCTATCCATCAATAACTCTGGCTGTTAATCATTAGTATTGCTGTTCAAACTGGTTTGATTTTATAAAGGACGCTACGGATGACAACCTCCCGAAATACTCACTTGTTGCGTGCCGCAATTCTCTTGGCATTCATTGCTCTGTCAGCATTCTTATTATGGCGTTTGTTTCTCGCTCCCGATCCCTATGCAGGTTTGGTTTATGGAAATGGCCGGATTGAAGCCACGGAAATAGATGTGGCTAGTAAAACCGCAGGTCGTATTGAGGATATTTTGGTTGATGAAGGCGAGTTTGTGACTGCAGGTCAGGTAGTCGCCAGGATGGATACAGAAAACCTGATGGCTCAATTGCGAGAAGCGCAGGCCTTATTTCATCAGGCTGAAAGTTCTGTTGCCATAGCCAATAGTCAATTAGTGCAACGTGAGGCTGAAAGACAAGCCGCTTTAGCACTGGTTGCACAACGTGAAGCTGAACTGAATGTTGCCCGCAAGCGATATGAACGATCTTCTTCTTTAGCAGGGCGCGGTGCAACCTCACAGCAGGAATCTGATGATGATTTTGCCAGACAACAAAGTGCTATCGCTGCGGTCAGTGCGTCAAAAGCACAAGTTGCCGCTGCAGATGCAGCTATTGTGACAGCCAGGGCACAAATGGCGGGAGCTGAATCGGCTTTGTTAGGATCGCAGGCGAGCATTGATCGTATTCAGGCTGATATTACGGATAGTGAACTCAAAGCGGTACGTGATGGCAGAGTTCAATATCGAATTGCTCAACCGGGCGAAGTCATTGCAGCGGGTGGCCGGGTTCTGAATCTGGTGGATCTGCGTGATGTCTATATGACCTTTTTCTTACCTACGAACCGGGCTGGTCGTTTAGCATTAGGTACCGAGGTCAGAATCATTCTGGATGCGGCACCCAACTATGTTTTTCCAGCCAACGTATCCTTTGTTGCCGATGTCGCACAGTTCACTCCGAAGACAGTTGAAACCGCCAGTGAACGGGAAAAGCTGATGTTCCGGGTGCGGGCGCAAATCCCGAAAGACTTGCTGGATGCGAATATTCTCAGAGTAAAAACCGGGTTACCGGGCATGGCTTTTATTCTTGAAGACTCACAAGGAGAGTGGCCAGAACATCTGGCGGTGAGGATCCCTTAATGTCTGCCAAACCGTTGACGGAATTAAGCAGCCAGCAATCAGTGGCAGTGCTGAAAAATGTCAGTCTTCATTATGGCAAAACGATAGCGTTAAATGCGCTGAATCTCACGATTCCTGCCGGCGTGATGGTTGGCATTATCGGGCCCGATGGTGTTGGTAAGTCCAGTTTGTTTTCGTTGATATCCGGTGCGCATGCAATTCAACAGGGTGAGGTTGAAGTACTTGGCGGTGATATGCGAAATAAACTCCATCGTCAGGCGGTATGTCCACGGATTGCCTATATGCCACAAGGGCTGGGCAAAAATCTTTACCACACACTTTCTGTATTTGAAAATGTAGATTTTTTTGCACGTTTATTTGGTCAAGATCGGGCTGAACGTGAACAACGGATCAGCCAGTTACTTGATGCCACCGGATTGACAGAATTTGCAGATCGACCAGCCGGAAAGTTATCCGGCGGTATGAAACAAAAACTCGGCTTATGCTGTGCACTGATACATGATCCGGATTTACTCATTCTGGATGAACCGACAACCGGTGTGGATCCATTATCCAGACGTCAATTCTGGACATTGATTAATCGCATCCGCAGCGAAAACCCGACCATGAGTGTTTTAGTGGCCACAGCCTACATGGAAGAGGCGGCGGATTTTGACTGGTTGGTAGCCATCAATCAGGGAAAGGTACTTACTACAGGTACCCCGCAGCAAATTCTTCAGCAGACTTCGACCACCTCACTGGAATCAGCATTTATTGCCTTATTGCCTGATGAACAGCGAGATCGCCATAAACCCGTAGTGATTCCACCACGTAATGCTACGACGCAGGATGAATTTGCCATTGAGGCGGATCAGCTGACGATGCGGTTTGGGCACTTTACTGCTGTCGATAAAGTGAGTTTTAAAATACCTCGTGGTGAGATTTTTGGTTTCCTCGGATCCAACGGTTGTGGCAAAACCACGACGATGAAAATGCTGACCGGCCTGTTGGCTGCGACAGAAGGCCAAGCCAAATTATTTGGCAAAGCAATTGATCCGCATGATCTGAGTATTCGCCAGCGAGTTGGCTATATGACCCAGTCATTCTCGTTGTATGGCGAACTTACGGTAAGACAGAATCTGGATCTGCATGCACGTTTATTCAAATTACCCAGCCAGCAGATTGCTGGTCGAATCCTGGAAATGGCCAAACGCTTTGAACTGCAAGCCGTGCTGGACAGCTTGCCCGATGCTTTGCCTTTAGGACAACGACAGCGATTATCCCTTGCGGTAGCGATGATTCACGGACCGGAAATGCTGATTCTCGATGAACCTACTTCGGGAGTGGATCCTATTGCTCGCGATGCGTTCTGGCAGATCTTGGTGGATTTGGCGCGTCAAGATGGTGTGACCATCTTTATCTCGACACATTTTATGAATGAAGCAGAGCGTTGCGATCGAATTTCATTGATGCATGCGGGCAGGGTGCTGGTGACCGACACTCCTGAAAATCTAAAAAACGCCCGACATTCAGCTTCTCTGGAAGATGCCTTTGTGGAATATCTTCAGCAAGAAGTGCTGCGTGAAGCTACACCGCAAAGTGACCTTAATGAAACAACCAAATCTTCGATGCCTGCAACTACTCAATCGAATACAACCGTTAATACTACCGATGCCTTTAATCTGCGGCGTTTATATAGTTACAGTCGCCGGGAAACACTTGAATTACTGAGAGATCCAATACGCCTGACGCTGGCGATGGTGGGTACTTTACTGCTGATGTTTGTGGTGGGATATGGCATCAATATGGATGTTGAAGATCTCAAATTTGCGGTGTTGGATGCTGATCAAACGGCTACCAGCCGTGATTACAGATTAAATCTATCTGGTTCACGTTATTTTATTGAACAACCCGAGTTGTATAGTCATGCTGAAATAGAGCGGCGAATGCAATCAGGTGAGCTGAGTCTGGCAATAGAGATCCCCTATGGTTTCGGCAGAGATCTGGCACGTGGGCAGACCGTTGAAATTGGCGCGTGGATTGATGGTTCGATGCCAACCCGCGGTGAAAATATTCGTGGTTATGTGCAGGGAATGCACAGTCATTGGCTTACCACCAAATCAAGAGAAATACTTGGCTCTGCAGTTATTGCCCAGCCAGCCATTATCGAAACACGCTTTCGTTATAACCCGGATGTAAAAAGTCTGGTGGCAATCGTACCGGCAATGATTCCATTATTGTTGATGCTGATTCTGTCGATGTTGACGGCACTTTCGGTGGTGCGTGAAAAAGAGCTGGGCTCGATTGTGAATCTGTATGTCACGCCAGTGACCCGATTGGAATTCCTACTGGGCAAACAACTCCCTTATATCGGACTCGGCATGTTGAATTTTGTGCTGCTAGTGCTGTTTGCAGTGTTTATATTTCAGGTGCCGTTTACCGGCAGCTTTTTCACCTTGGCATTTGCTGCATTGCTGTATGTTTTTTGTGCCACCTCACTGGGTTTATTGATTTCAGCATTTACCCGCAGTCAGATCGCAGCGTTATTTGGCACAGCACTGTTAACACTGGTTCCGGCAGTGCAGTTTTCCGGAATGATTGATCCCGTGTCTTCAATGCAAGGTGTCGGCAGGTGGATTGGTGAGGTTTATCCCGCTACGCACTTTTTGACGATTTCGCGAGGGGTGTTTTCTAAAGGCTTGTCTTATGCAGAATTACAACCGGCATTTATCGCGCTGTTTATTGCTGCACCGGTTTTATTGATTATCGGTGTCATGTTATTGAAAAAGCAGGAACGCTGAAATGGCCGTTAGCAATATTTTGCATTTGGGAATAAAAGAGCTGCGTAGTCTGTGGCGTGATCCGGTGTTGATGATTTTTATTGTTTACGCATTCAGTTTGTCAGTTTATACGGCTGCCACAGCGATGATTGATTCGTTGAATAATGCACCGATAGCGATTGTTGATGATGATCGCTCACCCTTATCAATGCGCATTGTGGATGCTTTTTATCCGCCGTATTTCAAACCACCGGTGCTGATTGAACAGCATGAAGTTGATGCCCGAATGGATATGGGGATTGATACCTTTGCCTTGCATATTCCGTCCAATTTTCAGCGTGATCTGCTGGCGGGGCATCAACCCGCTATTCAGTTGAATATTGATGCCACGCGCATGGGACAGGCGTTTACCGGTAACAGCTATGTGCAGTCGATTGTCAGTGGCGAAATCACCACGTTTGTAGAGCGCCACCGACAGGTCAGCGTGACGCCGGTGGATTTGGTCTTACGTGCCAAGTTTAATACTGAACTCAACAGCCAGTGGTTCGGTGCAGTTATGCAGGTCATCAATAACATCACCATGCTGTCAATTATTCTGACCGGTGCAGCACTGATTAGAGAGCGTGAGCACGGCACAGTCGAACATTTACTGGTGATGCCGGTGACACCTTTTGAAATCATGGCCAGCAAAGTCTGGTCGATGGCTTTAGTCGTGTTGGTGGCGACAGCTTTGTCGTTATGGTTAGTGGTGCAACTTTGGCTGGCAGTGCCGCTGCATGGCTCAGTCGGACTGTTTTTGTTTGGCACGTTGCTGCATCTATTTGCCACAACATCGTTAGGTATTTTTCTTGGTACCATCGCCCGATCTATGCCTCAATTCGGTTTGTTGATGGTATTAATTCTGTTGCCATTACAGGTTTTATCGGGTGGTACAACTCCCCGCGAAAGTATGCCGGATATTATTCAGCACATTATGTTGTTGGCGCCCAACACACACTTTGTGATGCTGGCCCAATCAATTCTTTATCGTGGAGCAGGGATAAGTGAAGTCTGGCCACAGTTTTTAAGTTTGATTCTGCTGGGTGGCGCTTTATTTGGTTTATCGTTAAGTCGTTTTCGCAAAACCATTGCTTCCATGGCATAGGTTCAACGAGGTAATGTGAGTTTTACTGGCACAATGAAAGAGATTCGAGCTCATCGATATTAAATTGCATGAGCGATTGGAAACTGGTTCTTGTCATGGTGTTGATTGCATGATCAGCAACCCGGATCGGATTGACATAAATAACCTGCATTCCAGCTGCGTGCGCCGCTCTAACTCCGGTTGGAGAATCTTCGAAAACCAGACAATGCTGTGGATCTACCTTTAGGTTGTCAGCACTTTTCAGATAAATTTCCGGATGGGGTTTGGTGTTTTTGACATCATCGGCAGTTTGAACTGATGTGAAATACGTTTCAATTTGTAGACATTGCAATACGGTATGACATACGGGTTTTGGCGCGTTGGTGGCAAGACCAATAGGAAAATTCATTGTGTGGATTTGCTTCAGTAAATTCAGAGCACCTTGCATCGCCACGGGTGTTTGCTGAATCTGTTGGCAAACTCGCTGAATAACGTTCTGTTCTGACTCTTCAAGTGAGAAAGGAGTCCGGGCCTTTTGAGACCAATATTGCGATACTTGCTGCATATTCATATTGCGGGTATTCAGCTGGTCAGACTCAGTTATATCGATACCGTAGCTGGAAAACACGTGTTTTTCGGCGTCATCCCAGATTTGTTCGGAATCAACAATCACACCATCCATATCAAAAATAACGGCTTTAATCATGCAGTAAGGCAATCAACGGTTTTAATAATTTGAAAGTACATATTTAAATCAGTCATCAGGCAACATTTCAGCTATAGATAGAGTCAGATAATCGGTTGGCATGAGAGCGACAGGTTACTGTTCCAACAGTGTCAATAATTCTGACCAGATGTTGTCGAGTAATTGAGGTTGTGCTTTTGCCGTTGGATGAATGCCATCAGCCTGCATCATCGCCTCGCCATCATAAACGTCGGCAAGGAAAAAAGGCAGGAAGGCGAGATTATATTCTTCTGCCAGACTGGAATAAACATTGGCGAAAGCCGTGGTATAACGAGGACCATAATTAGGTGGAATTTCAATGCCAACCAGTAATACTTCAGCCTCACGCTGTTGTGATAATTCAATCATTCTGGCTAAATTGTTGCGAATAACATCGGGTGGAAAGCCGCGTAATCCATCATTACCGCCTAACTCAATGACGACAATGGCAGGATCATGTTTTTCCAGTAAATCCGGTAATCTGCGTAAACCACCGTCGGTTGTTTCACCACTGATACTGGCATTGGCAACATTCCAGCTGCCAGGTGTTTCCTGTTCAAGACGATCTTTAAGCAGTTCAACCCAGGCGGCATCACTGTCGATGCCGTAGGCAGCACTGAGACTGTCACCAACAATTAACAGGTTTTTCCGCTGTGGTTCAGCCGCTTGCAGCTGAAAGCTGAACAAAACGAACAGCAGATAAATAAACAATTTATGTGTAGGTAATAAGGTTTTCATAACCGCCAATTAATTTTGTGAGGAAAGCATGTCCACAGATAGACAACCGAATCCATCAAACGACTTCATGATTGAGGTACAAAATCTGTCGCATTCTGTTGATTTGGGTACTGACTCACTGACGATTCTGCAGCAGGTCAATCTCAGCATCGGCAAAGGTGAATCAGCTGCAATCGTTGGTCGCTCAGGTTCCGGTAAAACCACACTGTTGGGTTTGTTGGCAGGGCTGGATTTACCGACCAGCGGCACCGTGCATCTTGATGGACATCTTATCAGTGCTTTGTCGGAAGATGAACGTGCCAGCCTGAGATCCAGACGTGTTGGTTTTGTATTTCAATCATTTCAATTATTACCTACGTTATCTGCTATTGAAAATGTCATGTTACCCATAGAGTTAGCTGGCTTACCTGATGCAAGGTCTAAGGCTGAGGGGTTACTTGATAGGGTGGGTTTAGCTGAGCGCATGCAGCATACCCCGCGACAATTATCTGGGGGCGAACAGCAACGTGTCGCCATTGCCAGAGCGTTTGCTGTGGATCCACAGGTGTTATTTGCCGATGAACCCACCGGTAATTTGGATACTCGCACCGGCGAAGCAATCACCGAATTGTTAATGACATTAAATCGTGAGCAAGGGACCACGTTGGTGATGGTGACACATGATCAACAGCTGGCAGATCGTTGTCAGCGGCATTTTGTGATTGAGGCAGGTGTTTTGCACGAAAAACAATCTGACAAGCAAACGGTGACAGCTGCATGAGTGTGACCAGCAAAGTTATCTCGTTCAGTCAGGACTTACGTGAGCGAAACGTCAAAGTCATGCTGCTGGCAATGATAATTGCCGTAGCAACGGTGGCGACAATTAATGCGTTTGCCGATCATTTACAGCGCACCTTAATGACATCGGCCAGTGGCTTTTTAGCGGCGGATCGGCAGTTAAATAGTCGAACTAATGCTCCTATACCAGAAGCATGGTATGCGGAAGCCATTAACCAGGGACTGGAAGTAGGTCGAATGGTGGAATTTGGCACCATGGTGTCCAATGAAACGCAGTTTCAACTGGTGGCAATTAAAGCCGTTGATAATGCCTATCCACTTCGCGGTGAGCTTGAATGGCAAGCTAATCTGGATGGCGATCGAGAAACAATCACATCCGGTCCAAAACCGGGTGAAGTCTGGTTAAATCCGCGGTTAATGCGCTTATTGGAACTGCAGCCCGGCGATTCACTAGAAGTGGGGGCAACTACGCTTAAAGTGAGCGGTGTTATCGTGCGGGAACCCGATGGCGGCTTTCGGCTTTCTGATCTCGCGCCCAGGGTAATGATGCATATTGATGATGTCGCAGCAACTGAGGTGATTCAACCGGGCAGTCGTGTTCGGCATCGTGGTCTGTTTGCCGGAAATTCAGCTGCATTAGCGGATTTTGAATCGTGGTTGGAACCACAGCTAACTGAAAATTATCGGTGGATAAATGTCCGGCAAGGGGAAACCTTGGGTGAGTCGCTGGATAAAGCAGAAGGTTTCCTGTTACTGGGAGGCAGTCTTGCCGTATTACTGGCGGTAGTGGCGATTGCGGTTGCCAGCAGACAATATGCCCTCAGCCAGCGAGATCGTGTGGCCTTGTTAAAAACCATGGGATTAACCGGTAAACGCATTCGCAAACTCTATATATCGCGACTGGTCGTTTGGGGGCTGATTTCTACGTTGATTGGCTTAATGCTTGCGATTCCGGCTGCCTGGTTATTAGCCTCGATGACAGCACAATTAATGGATCAGCCATTACAGTTTGAAGTGGATTTCTGGCAACTCTGGCCTGCAATCCTTACTGCACTAGTGGCGTTGTTTGCTTTTGCCTATCCGCCTATCGACCGTTTACGTAATACACCTGCAATGCGGGTGTTTCGCAGTTTGCCAAGTAATGATTCATCAGCTTTAGCCAAGGATTTGCTATTAGCAGTCGTAGTGATATTTGGTCTGTTATGGGTATATGTCAACGATATTGTGCTGGTAATGGCGTTGCTTGGAGCGGTTATCGCATTGGTGGTTTCATTAGCGATTGCTGGCGCGGGACTTATCTGGATATTACGCCGGTTTCCAGCAGGCAAGGGCAGCTGGCGATTGGCAGTGATTGCCTTATATCGACATCGTAATGCCACCTTATCGCAAATGTCAGTGTTTGCCATGACCATTATGTTGGCAGCCACATTGATTCTGGTGCGTTCTTCGCTGTTAGCCGATTGGCAGGCACAGTTGCCGGAAGATGCACCGAATCACTTTCTGCTGAATATTGCACCGGAATCAGTTGATGAGGTAGAGGCTTTCTTTAATCAACATCAGATAAACCGTAGTCCGTTATATCCAATCATTAGGGGCAGATTAACGGAGATCAATTCTCAACCAGCTGTAGAAGTCGCATTAAACAAAGATGATGACGAACTGCGCCGGGAATTGAACCTGACGATTTCCGATTCCTATCCTGACGATAATCAGGTTATTGCTGGGCAATGGTTTGAAGCCGATGAGACCAAGGGACTTTCAATTGAACAGTCATTAGCTGAGTCATTGGGTGTTGAAGTGGGGGATGAACTTGGCTTTACCGTCGGGGCTGAAAAAATAACCGCCACCATCACCAGTATTCGCAGTGTGCAATGGGACAGTATGCGGCCTAACTTTTTCCTCATCTTTCCACCGAAAGGGGCGATAGATGGACTGCCTAGCACCTCATTGACCAGCTTTTATCTTGCTGAGCAGGATAAACAGTTACTCAATGATTTTGTAAGGCAGTTCCCAACCATTTCAGTACTGGAAATTGATCATATTATCGAACGTATTCAGCAAATCATTCGGCAAGTAACGCAGGCTGTTGAAGCGATATTAGTGATGATTTTATTAGCTGCCATTGCAGTGATGGTGGCGGTGGTCAGTGCCACGATGTCAGAACGTCAACGTGAGGGAGCCTTATTACGAACCATTGGTGGTCAACAACGATTATTAGTCAGAGCGACCATGCTGGAGTTTGCCTTAATTGGTTTTCTGGCAGGCATTCTGGGTGTGCTGGCCGCCGAAATAGCCGTATGGGCGTTGCAATATCGTATGTTTGACGGTGAGTTTCGCTGGCATTGGCCGGTGGTATTGAGCATGCCCTTTATCAGTGCCGTTATTCTTGCGATATTGGGACGTTGGCAATTAACACCGGTATTAACCGTCTCGCCAATGTTGTTATTACGAAGACTGGAATAGGCTTAAAGTTAAAGCGTGTTTGGATATCGCAATATTAATCAATGTTGCATGGCTAAAATAAACGTCTCATTATGTGCAGGTTTGCATCATTGAAGATGCCTATTTTGTTTAGGAATGACTGTGCGTCGAGTGTATCGTTTTATTTTCCGTGTGTTGCTGCTAACGATATTGGCGTTTGTATTGTTGAGCGTGTTGCTGGTTTTGCCATTTCGCTGGGTGAACCCGCCGATCACGATGGTTATGGCGGATAGATGGATACATTCTTCGGAAGACTTTCAGTTACAAAAGAGTTGGTTAAGTTGGGATGAGATTCCAAAACATGCGGCTTTAGCTGTTGTGGCTTCTGAGGATCAGAAATTCCCTTTACATAAAGGCTTTGATGTAGATGCGATACAGCAGGCTTTAAAAGAGCGGGAACGCAGAGGCGGACTTCGTGGAGCCAGTACCATTAGTCAGCAAGTCGCAAAGAATATGTATTTATGGACTGGCCGCAGCTGGTTCAGAAAAGGCCTGGAAGTCTGGTTTACCTTGTTGATAGAACTCTCTTGGAGCAAACAGCGCATTCTGGAGGTGTATCTAAATATTGCCGAGTGGGGGCCTGGCGTGTTTGGTTTGGAAGCTGCCAGTCAATATCATTTCAACCGAACCGCGGCAAACCTGACACCGATGCAGGCAGCATTACTGGCCTCCTCATTACCCAGCCCGTTAAATTACAATCCAGCGAGACCTGCACAACATCTGCATAAACGTGCCGAGTGGAATCTTCAGCAACAACGTAGACTTGGAGGTGTGCAATGGCTGGCACCTTTAAATAACGAATAAGGTCATTAGCCAGGTGTTAATGTGAGCCTTATCACATATCTACCGTAGATCATTGAATCTTCACATTAAATAAACATCATCCTCATAAAATGCTCATCAGTAATTGATTGCTCTAGGATCAATTAACATTTTTTATAAAAGGATGATTACGATGAGAATGAATCAAATGGCGTTAGATCTTGAAACATGGGCTCGTCATTACGCTGAAGAGAATGTTTTCGAGCATAATGGTGAAATTATTGATAGTGAAAAAGCATTTTGCTCAGCTGGTTTACATGCACAAGCCAAGCCCAACTATCATGAATGGCTTGCCTCAAGATCCTAATTAATTTCAGATTGCTATAAGTTAATGACATATTAGATTAAATCATCAGACTATGTTCATCTGTATCAAGCTTGGAGCTAGTTCCTTTG
>NZ_MCRI01000037.1 GCF_001720165.1 Methylophaga muralis | reverse complement strand
GGTTGTTAATTTAATAAAAATCAACGGAGAGAACGTATGTCAAAGTTAACTGCATTATCTATAAGTATTGCTGTATTAGGCGGCATTTGGGCGTTTCTAGCATTAGGTCCTTTAGCCGGTTTTGTTTTGGTCTGGGCTGGTTTTATTGCTTGGGCGTGTTTCTTCCATACCGGTGCTGATATGCCGGCTCTGCAAAAAACGATTGTTGGTATGAGCTACGGCGCTGTGATTGCTGGTATTGCCTTATTATTAGCTACCACTAATCCTCTGAGCATACCGGGTGCCGTAGGACCTGCTATTTACATTGCTGTTACCGTATTCTTCCTGGTTATTGTGGCCAGATTTGAATTGTTATCAGTGGTACCAGCCAATGTATATGGTTATGCAGCAACGGCAGCTTTTGGTTTGCAAACAGCGAATGCCGGAAGCGCTCTTACGATGAATATGACAAATCCTGTTCTCATCGTCATTCTTTCTACTATTCTGGGTGCAGTATTTGGTTTGTTATCAGCCAAGCTTGCTGCAGCTATCGAAAAGAAAGCCTAATTTAAACCGCTAACAGCGGTTTTTTTACGGCTCTTTCAGGGCCAGCCTTAATGGAGATTTATCTCGGTTAGGGTTGGCCCTGAATTTTAAACCGCCGGTGTTAACCCAAGATATCGAATTGCATTTTGGTTTCTGACATGTTGGCCACTCCCGTTTAACAAGAACAGATTTGGATGTTTTATGCGTACTGCTATTTTTTTAGTGTTGATTTTATCGACCATTGTATTAGCTACCTTTCCGGTTTTTTTCACCTGGGCCAATCGTATTGAACCCAGTTTTATGGGCTTACCGTTTGCCTTTCTCTGGCAGATTGCTTTGGCTCTGTTAGGAGCGTTTATTCTGGCCTGCTGGTATCTCGTTGAAAATCGAAGTGGTGAGCTGGATATTGAAGTTAAAGCGGAGGATTCCAAATGATTCCAATGCTAATGTTAATCGGCTTTTTTGGGCTGATTTTATGGATAAATCGTCGTCAGATGGGTGTGGATACACTTAATGATTATGCGACCGCCAGTCACAGTATCGGTGTATTGGGCATCACCCTGGGCTTTCTCGCTACCTGGTATGTTGGGGCAGGTTACACCGTGTTTTCAGGTTTCGCCGTCAGTTTTGGCATGATCGGTATGTACGTGATTCCCTACGGCATTATCACCATGCTGGTGATGTATCTGGTGGCTGAAAAATCTTTTATCTGGGGCAAAAAATACAATATCCGTACCCAGTCAGAACTGCTGGGGCTCCGTTATCGAAGCGATACAATCCGAGTATTAACAGGTTTCGCCGGTGTGGCGTTATCGGTACCGTGGTTATTAATGGAGTGGTACACCATCGGGTACGTCTTCAACTATGCGACGGATGGATTTATCAGTCCGTTACTGGGCATGATTATCGGCATATTTGTGGTGGTGTTTTATGTTGCGCTCGGTGGTATGCGATCGGTTATTACCGCCAATATTATTCAGGGTCTTTATATGCTGATTGCCGGTTCAGCCATTTTGTTGTGGGTGATTTACACACAACTTGGTGGCATTGACGGTGCGATGCAACGCATCCTTGAACAAAGCCCCGAAGCATTAACTTTCCCTGGTCCCGGCTGGGATATGTCACCAAATTATTGGATGGCGATTGTCATTACCAGTGGTCTGGGCGGGTTTATGTGGCCGTGGGTGTATAACAAATTATTTGCTGCGGACAGTATTCGTACCATCAAACAATCGGTGTTGTTTGCACCAACATTGGGTATTTTGTCATTCGGTTTGTTGTTTCTGCTGGCTATGGCATTACATCCATTACCGTTTGCTCAACAAAATCCTCAGGAAGCCATGTTCTGGATTCACAGTCAGGCCGGTGCCTGGCCACTAGGCTTTTTTGCTGTATTGGTAATGGCGGCCAGTCTGGGAACAGTGAGCAGTATCCTTAATGCTATGTCGACAGCAATTTCAGGTGATTTGGCTCAGGTAATTAAGCGCGATATCAGTGAAAAAACCGCCTTGCAAATTGCCCGTTGGTCAGTGGTGTTTATGAGTATCGGCGCGTTGGTTGGTGCTTATATAAGAGAAGGGCAATTAGTGTTTCTGGCGTTGATGACCTACCAGGGCATGATTGTTTTATCACCGGTAGTATTACTTGGCCTGTATTGGAAACGTGCCAATAAAATCGGTGCAGTCAGCGGCTTTTTGGCAGGGATGACGGTATCGTTTGGCTTAACCATTATTGAGCCAGCATTTATTATTACCTATGGTTGGACGCCCGGTGTGTATGGCTTTTTAACCACACTCACTATTATGTTGATTGCAGGATTTTGTCGACCTGTAGAATCGCATGTAGAAAAACTTTGGCAAGATATTGCTAATGCAAAAGCGACGCGCCCTAAAAGTAGATTGAATTCTGCCAAACCGGCGTAATTGAGATATGTTGAAAAGCGAATGCTATTTAATTCGTAAAGTGTTGATGGCATTGTGCTTAGTAATGATGAGCACAATGCCTCCCAATGTCGTCAGCCATGAGTCAGCCGGTAATGTTGTGTTATTACATGGCTTGGCGCGAACGGCGGATTCTATGAATTCGATGGAAAAGCAGCTCAGTAAGGCCGGATATAGGGTTTGCAATATTGATTACCCATCACGCAAACATCGTATTGAACAGTTGACCCATAACTTTGTAATACCCGAAATACAAAAATGTTTTGCCGATCCCCTGATATCTATTCACTTTGTAACTCACTCACTGGGCGGCATTATTGTCAGGCAAATTGCGGCTGAAAATCAGCAAATTAACATTGGCAGAGTAGTCATGCTTTCTCCACCAAATCAGGGGAGTGAAGCGGTTGACAAACTTGGTACCTGGGGTTTGTTTGAATGGATAAACGGACCTGCAGGCAAACAGCTTGGTACAACTGAAAATGCCTTACCAAGACAACTCGGACCTGCCACATTTGAATTAGGCGTTATCACCGGCAACCGTTCAATCAATCTGATTCTATCGACATTAATTCCCGGACCTGATGATGGCAAAGTTTCTATTGAAAATTCCAAACTCGACGGCATGCAAGATTTTCTGTTAGTTGAGCAAGCCCATCCGTTCATTATGGGAAATGCCTTGGTACAATCTCAAACCATCCATTTTCTGAAAAACGGTTATTTCCAGAAGTAAACAGCATGTATTTGATAGCGGGCAAATATCCCGCTGTTTGCAGTCAAAAAACTGTATCAGTCAAATATTGTCACTGTTAAGGTGAACCCTATGTTTTTTTGGAGTAATGCATGCAATTAATGAATCGAGTCACCAGATATTTCCTTATTCTAGTATTGTCTTTCAGCGCGGCTTCCGTGATGGCGGACGATCATCCTAAACATGACTATAAAACCCTGGTGCTGGATATCCTGATCACCGGTGACAGTTCGGTAACCGGCGACAAAGCTGAGAATGAAGCAAAAATTACCAAGTTCAGTGAACATTTGCGAACCGAATTACAAGACAAAACCCGCTTCAATATCATCAATGATGCTGAGTCACTGGATAAAATCAAAGCCGCTGACGACAAGCAGGATTTACATAACTGTAATGGCTGTGAAATTACCCTGGCCAAAGAGCTTGGAGCGGAGTTAGTTGTGGTGCCGAATGTGTTTCGGATGAGCCATTTGATTTCGACATTACATGTTGAGTTTAAAGATGCCAATACTGGCAAACTCATTAAACGCAAAGCTTATGACTTTCGAGGCAATACCGATCAAGCCTGGGAACGGGCAATCAAATACGCTATGCGTGACTTGAAAGATTGGGATAGGAATTAATCCATTTTTTTGCACCACCAATAAAAAACCCCGACCAAAGTCGGGGTTTTTTTTACTACTAATTAACGATGCTTCCTGTTCAACACAGGTTTAAACATCACTTAATTTTTTCAAAAGCCGCATTTTCATGACGGATGATTGAAATAATCAAGCCGACAATAATGGCGGCGGTGCCAATTGCAAATAACACCAAAGCAAATGGATTATCTGCAAAGGTAAAGTAGGCACTGACATTTTCCCAAGTTGTGATTGAACTTCCCATAGTATTGCTCCTTAGGTTTCTGAGTTAGCTAATTTATTAGGCACGTCACTGGTTGTAAGATCTGCCATAGCAGGTACGCGACCTTCAGGATATGGCTTGGCCAGAAGTTCCACTTCATCAATACCGATATCTTCACAGGCTTCAGGTACCCGTAAGCTATTGGCTTTTTTCAGTAAGAATGACAAGCCGTAGCCTGGCACAAAGCCCATCAGACCCATGACGATTGCACCGACAAATTGGCCAACAAAGCTAATCGCAGGCATACCTTCAGCATTTGGTGTTCCACCGGCAAATACGCCGACCAGAACGACGGCAACAACACCAGTGAAGCCATGAACACTGACAGCACCTACTGCATCATCAATACCGCGTTTTTCCAGGAATTTAGCAAATTGAACTGCAACAAGACCAGTACAAACTGCAATGATAAATGCCAGTGAAGGAGAGTAAATATCCAGACCAGCCGCTACAGAGATGATACCGACCAGACCGCCTGACATAGTCCAGAAAGGATCACGTGTTGCGATGTAACAACCAATGATTCCACCGGCAAAACCCATCAGCGTATTAAATGCAAAAGCTGAGAGGTTGGTAGGAGTGCCATAGATTGTGGTCCAACCCGTTTCGCCACCATTAAAGATGATGCAGCCACCGAGGAAACCGAAGAAACCGAAGATAATCATCATCAAACCAATCAATGTCATTGGCAGGCTGTGTGGTGAAATGATTTGTGGTACACCGTTAATGAATTTGCCTTTACGAGCGCCAAGATTCATTAATACACCCAGGGTGAAGAAACCAGCGACCGCATGCACGACACCAGAAGCGCCAACATCGTGATAACCGAATTTAGTCAGTAACCAGCCATCTGGATGCCAACCCCAAGCTCCAGCCATAATCCAGACAACGCCGCCCAGGAAAATAGTCAGAATCAAGAAGGCACTAACCCTTATCCTTTCAATAACCGCACCGGATAAGATCGAGCCGGTTGTGGCACCGAATAAAGCAAAAGCCGCCCAGAAAATACCGGTTCCCATGTCTTGAACATCGGGTCCCATACTGGTTGACCAAGGAAGTGCAGCTGCCGCCTCAATCGGCACAAAACCGGTTGGGAAAGCGTTATAGATCCACCAGCCAAACAAATAAAATGCTGGAATAATCAGCGCGATAGCAAGAATATTCTTGATACCGGCTGCTAAAGCGTTTTTACTTCGTGAAGCACCCATCTCATATGCCAAGAAGCCTGCATGTATCATTAACATAATGGCGGTACACCACCAGTAAAACACTTCGACATTCATAGCCTGATGCATTTCGAATACAGCTTGCTGGGCATCCAATGCTGCCTGCAAGGATTCTAGTGTTGGCGAGTTTTCCATCTTACTATCCTCATTTTAGTTAAAGTCATTTCCCGTCCACCCCTTTTCGGTCAACTTTGCTGTCCAGCAAAAAGCTGGTTTGAACGGCGCTGCTATCAATGATCTTCTCAGTTGAACGATCCTTGATAGCAACACCAGAACACTGGAGCCTGCGAGCTTCACTCAGCAGGTAAAAACACTTGTGTGCGGCAGCGGCGTATGACAGTCCAGCTAGTCGCACATTGGAAATACAGTTACGTTTATCGTCGGTCAGGCCACGTTTAGGCGACCAGGTTAGATATAAACCCAGGCTGTCCGGTGAACTGAGACCAGGCCGTTCACCAATCAGAATCAATACCGCCCGGGCGTTTAATGCTTCTCCGATATCATCACCAATCGCCACTCGACCTTGATTGACCAGGCTGATTGGGGCCAAGGAAAAGTCCGGAATTTCTTTAAGCAGTAATGGCAATAAGCTGGCAATAAACTTCACGGCATTTTGATGAATGGCTGTGGCAGATAATCCATCGGCAATCACTAAAGCCAGGTCATAAGGAGTCTTGGTGTAATGCGGTTTCAAACTGGCAAAACCAGAATCATCTAACTGACGACCAAAGTCCGGACGTTGCAGATAGGTCACACGATCGATGGCCCGGCTGTTTAAAACCAATGGCGGTTGGGAATTGATTTGTGGAAAATCTTGCTGCAGCTGGAACAGCTGCTGTTTTAAGCTTTCGATATCCAGTTCGGTATGTACGGCATCACGGGCTTGAGCGTGAGCTAATTGAAATTCGAGGGTTTCGCGAGTCGGGGTGCTGACACCAGCACGGCCAATACCAATTCGAGCAGCAGTAAATTGTCTGAGTTGACGCCATGGGTTGTGGATCACCATGCTGTCATCCGCCTGGGAGTCATCAACAATCAACATTTCTGCATCTTCAACCATTGTAATGCTTCACTGCAGAGCTGCTGAGGGTGCCAGCAAAGGCGGGTGGCAAATGATTGGTTAACTGAGCCAGCCCGGCATTGCTCATGATCTGCATCTTTTCCAGCCAGGCTTCAAATTCCGGTGCCGCGCCTAAACCCAATACCCGGCGGGCATACAAAGCATCATGAAATGAAGTGGTCTGATAATTAAGCATGATGTCGTCAGAGCCGGGGATACCCATTACAAACGAACATCCGGCAGTGCCAAGTAAGGTCAGTAGGTTGTCCATATCATTCTGATCGGCTTCGGCATGATTGGTATAGCAGACATCACAGCCCATCGGCAGGCCCAGTAACTTGCCACAGAAGTGATCTTCCAGACCGGCACGAATGATTTCTTTGCCATCAAACAGATATTCAGGTCCGATAAATCCCACTACGGTATTGACCAGTAATGGGTCAAATTTTCGAGCTACGGCATAAGCCCGCGCTTCGCAGGTCTGTTGATCCAAACCATGATGAGCATTGGCTGACAGAGAGCTGCCTTGTCCAGTTTCGAAATACATGACGTTCTGTCCGACGGTGCCACGGTTCAGAGACAAAGCAGCTTGTTGGGCTTCAGCCAATATCGCTAAATTAAATCCGAAACTACTGTTGGTTTTTTCAGTGCCGCCGATTGATTGAAATACCAGATCTACCGGAGCGCCATTTTCGATGCATTCCAATGTATTAGTGACATGGGTCAAAACACAGGATTGGGTAGGGATTTCATATAATGAAATCACTTCATCCATTAAATTCATCAACCGTGTGGCCTGAGCGACATTGTCAGTAGCCGGATTAATACCGATAACTGCATCACCAGAACCGTACAACAGACCATCCAGCATACTGGCTGCAATACCGTTGACATCATCGGTTGGATGGTTGGGTTGCAAGCGGGTGGACAGACGTTTAGGTAAACCAATGGTATTGCGAAACGAGGTGACCACCCGACATTTCTGCGCGACCAGAATCAAATCCTGATTACGCATGATTTTGCTCACTGCAGCGGCCATTTCAGGCGTGACACCAGGGCTAATTTGCTTAAGTACTTCGGTACTTGCGGTATCAGTCAGCAACCAGTTACGAAAGTCACCTACTGTTAGATGAGAGATAACTGAAAATGCCTCTGCATCATGTTCGTCGATAATTAAACGAGTGATTTCATCATCTTCATATGGCACCAGCGTGTCGTTAAGAAATGTTTTTAATGGGACTTCAGCTAATAACAATTGCGCCACAGCCCGTTGTTCTGCAGATTCAGCAATAACGCCTGCCAATCGGTCTCCCGAACGGGCAGGGGTTGCCTTCGCCATCAAATCTGCCAAATCTGCAAATTGATAGGTTTTGCTGCCCAACTGATAACGATAGCTATGACCCATAAATTGCTTTAAATCCAATTAGATGGAATAAATATTGCACCTGAATAAACAAAGTTTACTAACTATGAATGCGATATCTGTACCTAGCCAATATCGAAAATCGGCAAAAAAATATTGGGTTTATATTCAGTTACTTACTTAGGCGGTATTGGCATTATTACTAAAACAGGTAAAGCAAATGACAGACGAACTGGAAAAATTTGCACCTAAACAAGGCGAAGCTGTATCTAAATGGTGCGTTATGGAAGCCAACGATGCAGACGAGCAAGCCCATAATCTGAAAGACTGGCAGCAGCAGTATGATCAGATAAGTAATGGTCGCTTTTACGGAAAGATTGAAGAGGTGATGTTTGAATCAATCCATGCTTTTCGTGAGCACACCAGCCAAACCGTAAGACAACAATGTAATGTCTGGCCAAACGCTATCTGGCTGGGGTTTTCCGCTGACGATAAATCATGTCGTATCAACGGTCATCACGTTAGTAGTGATCACCTGATGATTCGTCCGGGAAGCACACAATTTGAATTGGTTACACCGGAGCAATTCAATATCTTTGGCATTGTGATCAATCAAGACACCCTAAAAGAAGTTGCACGTCTGCATGGAATAGAACTGGATATCAGCCTGTTTCATTCGCCGTTACGGGTATGGCATTCAGAGAAACTGAAGTCACTGCGCTATCTATTAAATGATGTATTAAAACCACAACCGGACAGTCTGATAAGGCATCATCAGGAAGATATCTTAATGATGGCGGTGTTAGAGATACTGCAACAGAATGATCAAGAAATTCATGAAAAACCAAGCTTTGTAAAACGCCGGGCTGTTGTGCAAAAGGTGACAGCATATCTTGATGCCCACCCAGATAAACCAGTCACCATTACCGATATGTGTGCTTTGGCGTATGTCAGTCGACGAACTTTGCAATATTGTTTTGAAGATGTGTTGGGTATAAGCCCGCTCAGATGTTTGCGAATATCCAGGTTGAATGCGGTACGAAGGGCTTTGATAAAGGGTTTAAAGGCTGATGAAACCATTTCAATGGTGGCTCAGCAATGGGGTTTTTTTCATGCCGGGCAGTTTACCCATGACTATACCAGCCTGTTTGGTGAAAACCCGTCAGTTACCGCATTACGTCATCAGCAACGCTCAATGCATAAGGCTGTGAGTCACAGCGTTAGACAATAACCAGCTTGGCGTAGCTATTACTATCAATATCAACGGCTTCTACTGTAATGGTGATTTTCGTTAAGCTGAGATTTTCCAACGACTGCAAAATCATGGCCGTTAACTGTTGCTTTTGTTGTATGGTACGCCCGCTATGCAGACGAACCGTCACATGGATAAACTCCTTTGAGTTGTCAGCCAATTGATAATGCTCATAAGCCATTGCACGTGTTTTGATATGTGATGCATCAAATAATGCTGTTTCAAGCACCGCTTGATGTACCGCTTCAACTAACCGCGATGGTGATAGTTCAACTGTTTTGGAATATTCAATAATGCAATGTGGCACAGCATTTCCTTATGAAGATGAACGTTAACTAAGCAACAGATAAACACAAATTAGTAACGCTACACCTGACAGTCCCAGGGAAAGAAATAACAGGTTTCGATAGGTTGTAACCTGTTTTTTAGCTTCTTCAGCTGCAGTTTCAAAACCGGTGATGGTCTGCTGCATATTCTCAGCCAAAACATGAATGGATTTAGCATTCTGCGTCGCAGCTTTCTGTAGTTCTTCAATTTGTTTGATTAAAACCGGATCGGCTTTAACGGCTTCAGGCTTGGCAGTAAATGCTGGAATGGCATAGGCAGCAACTTGTGCTACATAAGGTGCAACAGCCTTAATAATCGGTAGAAATTGAATGGCCATAAATTAACTCGTGTTTGGTTGTTTTAGTTATAAGCGTAGAAAAAAATTAAAGATATGGTTTTAACTGCCGTCTATATAAATAAGTTTGTATCTGGAAACTTTAGCATGAGTAATCCGATTTCTGTTGATATGCGATCCTTCTCCGCATCCAGTTCACCGGCAGGGAAGCAAAACGGCGGGCAGTCGTTAGATGCCAGAATTACTGCGTTAAAACAAAAACTGGTGGATTTGTTTGACGATCTGAAACGGACTGTTCAGGAGGCAAGCCCCGAATCAGCTGAAAAAGCCAAACTGATTCAAGTGCAAATCCAGCTGACACAAGCTCAAATCATCCAGCTTGAAGCGTTGAAGCAACAAAAAATACAAGATGAACAGCGAGCGCAGCAACAAGCTGATTCAGCAAACAAACAAGCCGCTGTTAAAACAGAACCGACCATAGGTCAAAATATAAACTCCTTTATCTAAACATAACTCCCTAGCACTACGTCATTGAATTACGCCTAATTGACCTCATTTGGTAAGCTATCCGACTAAATTAATATCAGCAAACCGTAATCCCTTATAAAAACGACGTCATCAATCAAATATGTTTTGCGATATTGTCGCAAAGTCGTTGTCTATTAAGCTTCCGGTAGCAATCATTAATAACTGGCATTGCCCACTAGATTTTAATCCATCGATCTCATACAAGGAGACATCGTGAATAAGGCACTCATTTCGGTTCTTGGCACTGACCAACCCGGCATTATGGCTGCGGTTGCAACAGTCATCACTGAACACGGCGGTAACATTGAAAACCTCAGTCAAACTTTGCTGCAATCAGTATTCGGCGCGTTATTGATGGTGTCGATGCCAGAAGATAAACAGTGCGAAGAACTTCATGAGGCTCTTCAGCAAGTTGGTCAGAAAATGCGACTGTCGATTCATGTCGATCCCTGGGATGAGCAATTAACCCCCTGGCAGGAAAATACACCTGAAGTTCAGCCCTATATCCTGACTGTAATTGGCCCGGATCGTCGTGGTCTGGTGGCCGAAGTATCAACCCATCTGGCACGTCATGGCGTGAATATCACCAATATTCAGGCGATATTTAAAGGTGGTAAAAATCCGATGGACAATCTGATGGTGTTTGAAGTCGATGTGCCACGTTCAACTGTGATGCAGGATTTGCGTGATGCATTAGATGAAGTTGGCCAGAGACTGGATATCGAAATTGATACGCAACATCGCAAGATTTTCGAATCCGTGAGCAACATCAGTAATTAAGGAAACCCTCATGCTCAACGAAAAAGACATTATTTCAACCCTGATGATGGTACGTGAACAAAACCTGGATCTTCGCACCGTCACTGTTGGTATCAACCTGACCGATTGTGTCAGCCATGATCTGGAAACGTTCAAACGCAAAATTTACGACAAGATCACTCGTTACGCCGGGCAGTTAGTCGCTTCCTGTAACCGTATCGAAAGACGTTACGGTATTGAAGTCGCCAATAAACGCATTTCCATCAGCCCAATCGGCGTCGTCGGTGCACCTTTCAGTTCTGAGCAATTAGTTGAAGTGGCCGTCACGCTGGATAAGGCGGCACATGAACTGGGCGTAGATTTTATCGGTGGTTTCACTGCGCTAGTCGAAAAAGGCATGAGTAAAGGCGATCAGGCATTGATTGAAGCCATTCCTCAGGCTTTGACCGAAACCCAACGCATCTGCTCATCGGTAAATGTTGCCAGCACCCGTGCCGGTATCAATATGGATGCGATCCTAAAGATGGGGAAAATCATCAAACAGGCTGCAGAACTCACTGCTGATGATGATGGCCTGGCCGCTGCAAAATTAGTGGTATTTGCCAATATTCCACAGGATGTACCGTTTATGGCCGGCGCTTATTTAGGCATCGGTGAAGCAGATGCGGTTGTCAGCGTAGGTGTGAGTGGACCGGGCGTAGTGAAAGCGGCTTTGGAAAAGGCACTGGCTGAAGATGAAAATATGGATCTGAGCCGTGCAGCGGACGTGATCAAACAAACTGCTGCCAGACTAACCCGTGCCGGTGAACTGGTAGGCCGTGAAGTTGCACAATTACTTAATCTGCCATTTGGTATTGTGGACTTGTCTCTGGCGCCAACACCGAATCGTAATGATAGCGTTGGTGAAATCTTTGAAGCGATTGGGTTACCGGCTTTTGGTGCACCCGGCAGTACCGCGTTTTTATCAATGCTTAATGATGCAGTGAAAAAAGGTGGCGCGTTTGCCAGTTCACATGTCGGTGGATTGAGTGGGGCGTTTATTCCGGTTTGTGAAGATTTAACTATTGCGGAATCTGCAGCCAATGGCACCTTGAGTCTGGAAAAACTTGAAGCCATGACGGCAGTTTGTTCAGTCGGTCTGGATATGGTGGCAATCCCTGGTGATACCTCAGCTGAAATGATTTCAGCGATCATTGCGGATGAAATGGCAATCGGTGTCATTAACAAAAAAACTACTGCGGCTCGATTGATTCCCGCACCAGGCAAAAAAGCGGGCGATATTGTGCGTTTTGGTGGTTTGTTAGGCGAAGGTCCAGTGATGGCCGTCAATATGGGCAGTCATGAAAATCGCTTCGTTCGTTTAGGTGGTCGTATTCCGGCACCGATCCAAAGCTTGGTTAACTAGCCATGTATAGTAAGTGGCAGAGGCTCCACCTCTGCCACTTTGCAATATATAAATAAAAATGTAGACATTAGATTTGCAATTTGAATGCAAATCATTATCATTTGCAGCTGGTGTTCGGATGATAATTCATGGCTGTCAGCAAAAACGTTCTATATATCGATCAACTTTACCGGCAAGAGTCTACATGGCTAATAAGTTGGTTATTAAAACGAATTGAAAGTCGTGAACTGGCTGCTGACATCACTCAAGACACGTTTGAACGATTGATCAAACGCAAGCGATTACATCAAATAGCCACAATACGAGAACCCAGAGCTTATCTAACCACGATTGCTCATGGTCTACTGGCCGATCATTGGCGCCGTAGAACAATTGAAAAAGCATGGCTGGAAACAGCGTCATCATTGCCTCATGAAGAAATTCCATCTCCAGAAGTTCAACATATTATTCTGGAAACACTGACTGAAATTGATCAAATGCTGGATGGGCTAAAACCGGCAGTGCGTAAGGCGTTCTTATTAGCTCAGTTAGACGGTTTAACCGGTAAACAAATTGCAAAACAGCTAAATGTCTCATTGGCGACCGCTGAACGCTATATTGCAAATGCATTTCGACATTGTTATGCCCTTTGTTATGAATAGTGTTGCTGGGGTATAGCGTGGAGAGAGTTCCTGAAAATCTCGTGGATGAAGCGATTGGCTGGTTGATCAAATTAGAAATCAATTCACCTACTGTCGCAGAAAAAAATGAGTTTAATGACTGGTTAAAACAATCCATTGCTCATGAACTGGCCTGGCAACGGATTAAGCGATTGGATGATAGTTTTACCAATATGCCGACTCAAGCCCTGTCAAAGGCATTCAATAAACTTGAAGAAACTCGCCACTCGACCACGTTGGAACGACGTCAGGCATTAAAACTTTTCTCATTACTCTCCATCGGCATGACCTCAAGTTGGTTGGCCTATTCTTACAGTCCTTGGCAGCGACTTATTTCAGATCTGGCAACTACTGTCGGTGAGCAAAAGTCAGTCGTTCTGTCTAAGGGTAGTGAACTTGTTTTAAATACCGACACAGCGGTAACGACTGACTTCAATCATGAATACAGACAGATTTTTCTGCATCGCGGCGAGATTCAGCTCGATACGCAAATCGACTTTACGTCTACACAACGACCTTGGCTTATAAACAGTTCATTCGGTGAGATTAAATGCTATGGAGCGAAAATCATTGTCAGATTATCAGAGCAATATGCCCGTATAAAATTGCTGCATGGTGAAGTTGAAGTGGCTAATCGCTCTCAATCTAAAGTGATAAAAGCCGGAAGTGATAGCGTTATTCTCAGTAAAGACAGTATTTTCCAACAAACAGTGTCATCCATTCCAGCTGATGCCTGGGTTCAGGGCTATGTTGCGAGTAAGTCACTGTACCTGGGAGATTTGCTTGATGAATTAGCACGCTATCGAATTGGCCGGATTGATTATGATCCGAGTCTGAAACACATTTTATTGTCGGGTGTTTTTCAACTACTTGAGACCGATAAAACCCTGGAATTTCTCACACAAATCATCCCCATCCGCGTTGAATATTTGACTCGTTTTTGGGTGAGGGTCAAGCCCGCTTAACTTTTTTTAATTATTTTTGAGGGTTTTTCTCCATGAGATCGGCTCCTTAGTCAGATGCTCTATTTATCGATACTAAGGAACGACAATGAAAACACAGCAACTTAATGAGGAAACCCGATTCAACACAAGACCTCTGACGGCAACCCTTCGTTATATTATGTTTGGGTTGGCTATAAACACTGCATTTCCTCAGCTGGTATTGGCAGAAGAAGCCTCGCCCTCCAATGCGGTGGTTTTTTTCTCGATAGAACGGGGAGATCTGGAAAAAGCTCTTGAACAATTTGCTAGTCAAACCGGCCTGAATCTGAGTTATGAACCAAGTTTGATGACCGGTAAAACCACGGCAGGAGTACAAGGTGAGTTCTTGACAACAGAGGCGCTAAATCAACTTATCAAGGGAACAGGTCTAACCAGTGTGTCGACCAGCACGGGGTTCAACATCGAATCTCGCTCAGAGCAAACGAGTAGTATGCAAATGCCTTCTATTACGATTACGGCAGAAGCTATAGAAAACAGTTATCAACCCTTAGTCAGACTCAATACAGCCACTCGTTCTTCTGCCAGTGTATTTGAGACACCACAATCTATTGATGTCATTTCAGCAACCTCGATCCTGGATCGCGGCGCAGATTCTCTGACTTCAGCTCTGGATTACACACCTGGCGTGACAACGAGCACCGGTGAAGGTACGCGAGAGCAGTTTATTATTCGAGGCTTTTCCGCCATTTCCGATACTTATATTGATGGTATGCGAGATGCAGGCTTATATTTTCGCGATACCTTTAATCTTGAACAAATCCAGGTAGTTAAGGGACCTGCTGGTGTTCTGTATGGTCGAGGTTCTGCAGGGGGCATGATTAATCTAGTGTCGAAGCGTGCGACTGATGAAGAATTCGCACATTTTGATGCATCTTACGGTAGCTACAATTCTCGCCGTTTTACGGCCGACCTGAATATGCCAGTTACTGACAATATTCATTTCCGTGTAAATGCAATGCGTGAAGATGCTGATTCTTTTCGCTCAGATGTGGATTCTGAAAAACGCGGACTCGCTATTGCCACCGCATTGCATTTTTCGCCCGAAACCAGTCTTGATCTGCAATTACTTTATAGTCGTGACGAGCGTGTTTTGGACGCTGGAATTCCTGGTTTAAATGGAAAGCCGGCCGATGTAGATATTTCTACCTACTACGGTGCGGCTGATGCAGAAGAGGCTGACCGAGGCACCAGTGAGGAAAAATCTCTTACCGCTGAATTTAATACCGCTTTAACCGACACGCTCAAATTACGTAATACCTTCAGATATCGCGAATATGATCTGGATAGAAAGCAAACAACAGTGGATAGACTGTTATTAAACACCAGCGAACCCAGGCTAAGGCTGGCACGCAGCAATTTCATGCAGCAGCAAAAAGATTATTCCAACAAGCTTGAGTTAATTAGTACTCATGAATGGGCGGGCATATCGCATGAAATCATGTTTGGTGGCGAATATATGTATGAGGATCGCGATGCCTTATCGCGGGGCGGCACCTTAAGCAGTGCCTATGATATTACCGTTTACGACCCTGTGTTGAACACCGTTCCGGCTCAAGGTGCCAGTATTCGACGTGATGCTGTTTATCAAACGACCACCAAATCACTGTACATTCAGGATCTCATTCGTTTTAACGAACAATGGTCGTTGCTCGCGGGTATCAGAAAAGATTGGTTGGAACGAGATTTTGATGATCTGGATCCCCAAGACAGAGATGTTCTAAGTGAAAACAGTTTTAACAGTCCACGATTAGGTTTGGTTTACCAACATAATGATTGGCTGTCATTTTATGCCTCGGCCTCTAAATCCTATCAACCAGGCGGTGATACGGGGGTACTCGCACCAGGCGATGAGATAAATCCACCGGAAATTTCCACCAATTATGAGGTTGGAAGTAAGTTTTCATTAAATGATGGTACCGCCATTGTTACAGTCAGTGTGTTTGAGTTAACCAAAGAGAATGTGCCCACGCGCGACCGCAGCATTTCCGACAGCCCGACATTGTATATCGGTGAAGTGACTGCAAAAGGCATAGAAATCTCTGCGACAGGCGAAGTCGGTTATGGGTTAAGTTTACAGGGCGGTGTGACCTACACCGATGCTGAAGTGACCAGCTCGAATGATACCACTGCACCCCGCGTAACTCCCACGCCCGAACGCACGCCCTTAAAAGGAAAAAAACTCGACAATACACCCAACATCACAGCCAAGTTGTGGGGTATCAAACGGTTAAATCAAAATTGGCGAGTTGGCCTAGGTGTTCGTTATGAATCCGAGACATACGCAGATACGACTACCAATGACATAAAACTGCCGTCGTTTACTGTATTTGATAGTGGGGTTTATTACAGTAATGGCCAATGGAACGCGTCGCTTTTGATTAATAACATCACCGACAAAAAGTTCTATGAATCTGCTACCAACGATAGAAGTATTCTTCCTGGAACCCCTAGAACAGCATTGTTAAATGTTGGTTATAGCTTTTAATCGGCTTGAAGAATGCGTATTTATTCATTATCCGTGTTATCCACCATAGCGATTGTATTTGCCATCACATTGAGTGGTTACTGGCTGACATCTGAGTTGGTTGTGCTTACAGCCAACTCCGTTTATTTATTGGGCCTAGCTCGAGCTGATGCCGTAATGGTTGGTGTAATGCTGGGGTTTATTTATGGTTGCATTCTGTTGTTATGGGCGTTTTCAATCACCCCAATCAAAAAAGCCCCCATTTACTTGCTGGCGTTGTTCGCTTGTATTTGGGTGGTCAACTTCAGCTTTAAGGCATGGGGGCTCACGGCATGAAAACGATCACAAGAGAGCATATGCTTGAGCTGCATACCTGGCTGGTATTGTCTTTGCCGGATTATTATTTGCTATTTTCTGGACGGGCACGTTAAGCGTTTTTGATAAAGAAATAGATCAGTGGATGATGCCAATGAACCGGCTACCAGCTGAACGAGTCCAGGTTGATATTTCGATTGATAAACAAATCAGGCCCATTCTGGATCAGCAGGCAAGTGATGCAGCAGCTTGGACGATTTTATTGCCAAGAGAGAGAATCCCTTTTTTAACATTAGCCTATGGCAAAGAGGATGATCGGAAAGGTCAAAGAATAAATTATGATCCTTTGACGATGGAAGCATTGCCACCCAGTTACTCAGACGGAGCAAGTAACTTCTTTTATCCCTTTCATCACAATTTGACCCTGCGGCATAATAATATTGGTGCATGGATAGTGGGTGTAGCCAGCATGGGTATGCTGTGCTTACTTATTTCAGGTGTGATAATTCATCGACGTATCTTTAGCGAGTTTTTTACCTTTCGTGCTAAAGCAAAGTTTGGGCGAAGTAATCTTGATTTGCATAATCTAACAGGTGTTTTGCCACTGCCGTTCTATATTTTGATTACGTTATCAGGGCTGATGATAGCTTTCATGATTTATTTTCCCGATGCCTATCAGGGGCTTTATAACGATCGCCAACCACAATCTTCATCTCAAGCGGCAAGGGTACCAACAGCGGAAAGACAATTCCTCACTGAGTCTTTGGGCAGAAAACGATTACCTAAGGCGAATATACCGGCGGAGATTGGCTCGTTGGACGCTATGGTCAAAGATGCCGAAAAACATTGGGGTAACAACAGTGTTTATCTGGTTCGAGTGAATTATCCTTATGATGCCAAAGGCAATGTTGTGTTGCGACGAACCAACGATGAGACGATTACAAAAAATATAGATAATTATCGTTATGACGCCCCATCAGCAGCATTTCTGGAGCGATATCAATCGTCAGTCACCGTCAACGTATGGAACTTCATTTCAGGATTGCATTACATTCAATTCAAACACTGGACGTTACGCTGGTTATATTTTTTAGGGGGCATCGCAGGCTGCATTTGTATTGCAACAGGACTTTTTTTCTTTGTTGAAAAGCGATGGAATAAACATCAAAAACAAAAAATAGCCGGTAGTCGTCTAGTGGATGCTCTGGCGGTTACCTCCGTTACCGGTATTCTTGTCGCAACCGCCATGATGATGTTGTTAAACCGGCTGATTCCAGAAACTTTCGAAAGCAAAGCTCAGCTGGAACAGTATGGATTTTGGGGAATATGGCTGCTCATGGCTTTTCATGCCTTTTCACGGCAGTTTTCACGGCAGGAAAGGATCTCGGCTGGCTGGCATCAACAGTTATTTCTTATGGCAGCCCTTAGTTTTTTATGTGTTTTACTCAATTGGATCACCACTGGCGATCATTTGATCAAAACGTTTATATGGTCTCCTGATATGGCTGTCGCAGGTGTCGATCTGGTGATGATTATCATGGCATTAATCGCATTAAAAGCGGGGTTAATGCTGCGTAATAAACATGATTCAAGACCACTTAATAAACTTAGCGAGGCTTAAAAAATAATGTCGGTATTTTATGGTTTTGTATTGGCATTTATTTTTAATTTTCTGGGCATGTGTTGTTTCGCCTTGACCATAGAACGTCATCAGAGAATTGCTGCTGACTCGAAAATGTTGAAAGGTAAAAAAATGCTTTTTAAAAAATTGGGTTGGTTTTTTTATTTTAATTTCGTTGGCATTTTGTGTTTCATCTAGCGCCATACCAATGGCGATATTGCTGTGGATCATGCTGTCAACTACAGCTGGAATGGCAGTTGCCATGCTTCTGAGTTTTTGTATCCCAAAGATGATGCCGCTACATAAATAAAAGCTTTCAAGGCATTCGTTGTAATTTATTTGCTTTTAAGCGGCCATATTGCGGTAATGTTTCAGGGTCTAATGAATTAATTTGGTTTGGCTTTAGCCATGCTAAAAAATCAAAAAGCCGTGACAATCTTCTGTCACGGCTTTTTTTTAAATGAAAAAAATACGTTAGATGTGCTGGCTTTTCGCTTTTCTACGCATTGCTAAAAAACCCATCAAACCAGAACCAAATAACCAAACTGCTGCTGGTAGTGGAACGGCTGAGACAGAAACGTTATCCAGAATCGCACCGATATTATCGCCACCCGCATTTGCAAAAGATAATTTGTCACCATCCACTAAATCGACCATGAAGCTATAAGTTGACCATCCAGCATCCCAATCTATAACGACAGCATTTAACAAAGAGCCAGCACCAAATAATACGGTGACTGTATCAAAGGGCCCTTGACGTTGGTTTCCAGACAAATCAAAACTTACTTTGTATTTACCGGCTGCAAACCCCTCTTTAGTTGTCATAACACCTGCGTTGTTCGATGAGCCATCGAGATCCACGCAGAAACTACCGGATGAGCAGGAGATTCCCCAGATATTTCCATTGCTAATTAAATCGACGGTACCGTCGGTAATATCCCAATTAATGAAACTGTTGTAGTTTAAAACTGAAGCAGCTTGTCCTTCGCCTTCAAAACCATCATGTAAGCTTGAAATGAATGCAGCGTGAGACATTGGTACAAAAAACAAAGCTGAGAGAGCTAAAAGTCTTATTATATTTTTCATTTTTTGTATCCTTAATTTTTGCGGCCCAGCCATCTCAAATTTGAGACCTGAAACTTTCCGTCCTTAACTCACATTAAGTTTGGCAAAAGTTAAAAGAAACAGTGTCTTAATGTTAATGACACAAAATGACCATATACCCTTTTAAAGCTACTTTGTTAGTGTACTTTGGTACCAATACAGCTAATAAATCACTTACTGTCAGTCCGGTAACTTACTAATGCAAAAGCTAATTTTACAAATCATTATCCGACAATGGGATAAATCTCAGCTCTCAGAGCAGCACAAGCAAGCAAGAGAAGATTTACCGGATCAATATCCGCTCAGTTCAGCCACTGTTGCTTTATCTGATGGGCGGATTATGCTCGATCAACATGGTGATGACATCTCTGGAAATCGCATTAATTATCAGCTGATAGATGAAAATTCTTTTTTAATTGATCGTTTGCGTATTGATCTAAAAACCAAGACAGTTGAATTTAAATCTCGATTGCAGGCAGATGAACCGCCAATATTGCTGACTACGATAAATGAGGGCTGGATACAGTGTCAGTATCAATGGCGCTATCGGGTTGAGGAAGGTGGTTTTATTTACTGGCTTTACGAAAATGTAGTCATCAACGTCGGTTTTTTTAATGAAATAGATACAAATGTTTTTATCGACAATCCACCTCAGCAACGTTTTGAAAGCCTAGTGGCAAACCAGTAGTCGTCAGCCTGCTATAGCAAGGTGGCTATGAACTCTTCCGATGATTTATAGCTGATATTAAGCAAAGGAAGAGGGTAAATTCCCATACTGTGATGGACTTGCTTAGTTTTGTTAACGCTCAGGTATACAATTGATATCAAGCTACAAAATCATTTTATTATTCAATTAGTTTAATACGAATCGTAGTTGGGCAATCATCCTGTTATAAGGTGAATAATATCCCTTGTAACATTACGGTAATATGCCTAACATGCCCAGGATTTAGGTG
>NZ_MCRI01000036.1 GCF_001720165.1 Methylophaga muralis | reverse complement strand
ATAAAACTTATTTGTGGATGGGGGGGGGGGAAGAATGCCGATTTATACAGGAATCGTAAAAGAAATAGGTAGTGGAAATATTGAGGGAGACAACTCTAATTTTCTGTATGTAAAACGGGAATACATTGATATTGGAGATGAGCATCTCAGAAAGGTAAGGCTATCTCAGTATCTGGATGACACATTAGTCAGCGCTAAACATTCTGGTGAGCAAGTTTCATTAAGTGCATTTAGTTTGATAGGCATTCCAATACTAACAGTGAGTGCCATCAAACTGGCTGATGGACGTGTTAGGACATCAGAATCACTGTTTTTAACGGTGATTTTTTGTTTACTGGTCATGCCAGTTATGGGGCTACTCGCAGGTTTTATTGCTTTTGTTGTGCTGAGCTTTGTGTTTGGCGCATCGCTGTCGATTATTGCTGGAATGATCTGCGCTATAGCCTATGCGGCCCATGGAATCATCCGTTATTTGAAAGCTAAGAGCGCATTTTAGAAGTAAAAAATATTTCACATATGACTAATGAAATGAAGGTTTGTCAGCAGTTTTTAACCTGAAATGACGACAGAACAATGAGTCTAGCAAAAGGATGGTGGTTCATCGCTGCAGGTATCATCGTAACTCTCATACCGTGGCTATTCTGGATTGGTTTGTTAATGATTGGCTGGGGGATCTGGAAATTATGGCGAGATAAGCAGCCGGCCAACGATCCTTGCTTAAAAGAGAGAAGGATGCCAGTTTAAAATGGCATATGACGGTACTGGAATAGCATTAGATACGGTTACTAAAAGAATTTACCTGAAAAACAAGAACATTCAGAATTGATTTTAGCTAAAGCCGCCAGTATCTAAACCCCAAAAAACCGATAGAAATATCGTAGTTTTTCCTGGGCATCTTCTAATGAAATCTGAGTAAATCTGACTTCGGTATAGGCTTGTTGCTGGGCTAGCAAAAAAGCATCCAGCACAAACAATGTGCCGAGTTTGGGGTAGCCACCCATGGTTTGCCGATCTTTAAGCAAGATGATCGGCTGACCATCTGGGGGCAGTTGAATTGTGCCGTAGGCGATGCCTTCGGAAATAATGCCTTTCACTTTCGGGGTGATAGGTTCACCTTCCAGTCGGATGCCCATGCTGTTGCTTTGTGGTGAAATCCGATAGGTCCAGTGATAAAGCTTTTCTTGTTCAGCTTCATCGAATTGGTCCGTTTGTTCGCAAGGAATCACACTGAGGATTAAAGGTTGCTGATAATCAGGGATAAATAACGGCGGAACATGGGTTGTTACTGTCGGTTTATGTTCACTGCAAGGCAAAAAGTCATCGGTTTTTAACGGATTACCATAACCGTCAATGCCGCCGATTTTTTCTCGCATGACGGTAGCGACTGAGCCAAAGCTGGGTTGCAACTGAAAACCATCTTGTATCGCCAGATAGCTGCGTATTCCTGAAGAGGCATGAGCAAAATTCAGTTTATCGCCGACTTTTATTGAATGCGTTTGCCAGTTTTCGAGAGGCTGGTCATTGAGGGTGGCATTCATCTCGGCGCCGGTAATGGCGATATTGGTATTGGCTAATACTTCAAGTTGCAATCCACCAAAACATATCTCCAACGCAGGATTATTAGGCCGGTTATTGAGCAAGCGGTTTGCCCATAAAAAAGCATGTTCATCGGCAGCACCGCCGGGTGAGAGCCCAATATGTTGATAGGCAAAACGTCCCAGATCCTGCACCAACGTTAAGATGCCAGGTTTGAGTACTTTCAAACCTGGCTGCGTCATTCGCTCTGACCTCCAGCCAGCAGAAAATCGGCTTTACTGACAGAGACAAACTTCACTCTGTCGCCAGGCAGCACCGGACATAACTTGGGACTGTGACGATCAAACATTTTCATTGTCGTGCGACCCAGGATATTCCAGCCACCAGGCGTGCTGATGGGATAAACCGCTGTTTGCTGATCGGCGATAGCCACTGAACCAGCGGCAACATGAGAGCGAGGCGTCTGTAATCTGGGGGTAGCAAGTTGATTTGAAACGTTGCCCATGTAGGCAAAGCCAGGTGCAAAGCCAATGGCAAAGATTTGATAAATAGTATCGCTATGACGACGAATAACTTCATCTATGCTGATCTGATGAAACTCGGCAACATGCTGTAAATCAGGCCCGACATCCGGGTGATACCACACTGGAATTTCAATCAATTTTCCTGTTTCAGCATGGCTGACATTCAAATTGGCAAGATGCTGCTGAATTTTATCCTGGATGCCTGGGAAGTCGTTCTTTCGCGGATCGTAGCAAAGCATCAGGGTGGTATAACTTGGCACCAGACCGCGAATTTCTTCCTGTAATTCTTTTTGTAGCCGTTTGGTCGCAGCACGAATGACCGGCACCAAATCAGTGTTTATCTGTTCCCCAAACCGAATCAATACCGCGTCTGGGCCTGCATGTTCAATCTGAAACTGAAGTTTCATGCTAGTCGGTAAAGTTTGTTGAGAGAATTACGGATGTGACGAACAGCCTTAACCGATTCAGCATTGTCACCGTGGACACATAAGGTGTCGGCATCAAGCTTTAATCTTTGCCCATTTCGGCTGATGACGCTACCTTCGGTTGCCAAAAGTAACGCCTGTTCAAGGATTTGCTGTTCGGAATGAAACACAGCGCCTTGCTGATTTCGTGGACGTAACAGACCGTTATCCTCATATGCCCGATCAGCAAAAGCTTCAAACAGTAATTTGATACCAAACTCGGCCGCAATCGATTCGGTTTTACGGTTATCAGTTGATGCCAGCACCATTAACGGCAGGCTGATATCGTAGGATGCTATCGCTTCCAGCACTGCACGCAGAATATCGACATCACGCATCATATCGTTATACAGAGCGCCATGCGGTTTAACATATTCAACACGAGCATCATGTGCTCTGCAGATGCCATCCAAAGCACCAACCTGATACTGCACCATGAAATAATTTCCAGTGGCGTGCATTGCATACTGCGACGGCCAAAGCCAATCAGATCCGGATAACTTGGGTGGGCACCAATCTGTGTTTTAGATTGTTTGGCCAGTAAGACAGTTCGGGACATGGTGACCGGATCAGCTGCATGAAAACCACAGGCAATATTGGCCATATCCACCAACGGCATAACCTGATCATCCATCCCCATAGACCATGGGCCCAGGCTCTCACCCATATCGCAATTAAGCAGCAGTTTTTTGATTGGGAGTTGGCTTTGATTCATGGTCAAGCAGATTCTGCAAAGTAATTGGTAGTTAAAGGATACACGCTTATTCTTCAAGCAGAAATTTAGTCTGGACCAAACATGAATGTAGAGTTCTTTAATAGACGAGAACAAGGCATTGGTCACAGCTGGTTATTCAGGTTAATTGGCAAGCCTATATATAGGAATATGATTAAAAGGAAGAATTCCCGTGGCATTAACTTATAAAATCCTCAAGAGCCAAAATTCGGCTATACAATCAGAGCTCAATGCAATTTGGCTTATTTAAGAAAGATCTACGAGATAAACCTTATTGTGATGTGAGTTTTTAAACAATAAATATAAAGATTGGCAGGTGCTTATGAAAACTGACGATATAAATAGCTCCACGCCAAACTGGGCCAGTATTTTAGGCGTAGTGGCGATTGTGCTGGGTGTGTTTTTAACAGCCATGCATGGTACAGAAACGATGAAACAGTTAGTTATCCCGGCAAATATGCCGGTTTCAGGCGAAATGCCTGAGGCGGATTGTCCGCTAGATGAGCTGGAAGAAGAGGGCATCAGCCTGGCGGAATGTGAGTTTTTGGTTGATCACGTAAAAGGAATTGCCCTGTCTTCACCTGACTGGTTTCCATCAACGATGATGACTTTGTCTCTTATCGGCATGTTATTGGCTTTTGCTTCAGTCATTGTGGGCGGCGCGATGGTTAACTTCACCTCATGGTCGACAACTTCTGCGATTGTTATTTTTGCCGGACTTGCCCTTGTTGATTTGCTGCAATTTGCTGTTGTAGTCAATAGCGGGCCTGTTCTACGTGATATTTATCTTTGGAGTGTGCTGCTTTGGTTCCTGCTGCACTTGATGCTGCTTGTTGGGGCAATTGCCGGTCGAGATCATCAAACTGCGCAGCATTAATTAATTGTGACCTGATTTGGTGAAATTATTACTAGGAATTCATTATGCAAAGACAAGGTTTTAATAGAGCAGTCGTTGTACTGCATTGGCTGTTAGCCGTTTCCATTTTTTTTCTGTTTATTTCCAGCTGGTGGATGATGGCATTGCCTCTGCCGTCTCAGGAATTGCAATTTCGTGCTTTTCCTTTTCAACTCCATAAAAATATTGGCATCACACTGGTGATTCTTTTAGGCATCATGTTGTATATGCGCTTTAAGTATCCCCCGGCTCCACCACTTGAGTCAGATATGTCTCCCGGGATGCATAAGATCTCCATTCTGGCGCATGCCGCAATTTACGGGCTGATATTTTTCGTTTGTATTTCAGGTTATCTTTCATCTGCTCATACTCGCTGGGATACCGTTTTCTGGTGGCTGATAAAATTTCCCAGGATTGCTGCGGCAGATGAGGAAATGAATGAGTTTTGGGGAGAGCTTCATACTTATGCAGCATGGATATTACTGGCGTTAGTGGCAATTCATATTGCTGCGGCTGTGTATCATTCTTTTCGCAATGACGGCATTATCCGACGGATGATGCGTTGGTAGGTGAAGTTTTAACCTTATTTTAAGGGCCGCTTAGCGGCCCTTTTTATTTGAAAAAAATCACTAATAATTCAACGTTTTAGCAAGTGTTCAATTAAAGTCTGATGAAACCGCTCCGGATCCTGAATCTGCGGTGAATGGCCTAAATCTTCAAAAGTAACCAGAGTCGCATCTGGAATTCTGTCAGCGACTTCTAGGCTGATTTTGGGATAGTTGCCTAGTTCAGCACGTTTATCTTCTGGTGCCATATTTTTGCCGACTGCCGTATTGTCCTTTTCGCCAATCAGCAGCAGAGTCGGCACTTGCAGATTCTCAAATTCATAAAACACCGGTTGCGTTATAACCATGTCGTAGGTGAGGGCAGAATTCCAGGCAACAATTTCTTTTCCAGAACCATTAAACATACCGGCCTGCATTTTCACCCAGCGATCATATCCAGGTTCCCAACTTCCGGCGTAATAGGTGTTTTGTTGATATTGTCGAATGCTGTCAGCATTGGTTTTCAACTCATTTTGATACCAGTCATCAATAGTGCGATAGGGCACACCTTTGGCCAGCCAGTCTTCCAGGCCGATAGGATTGACCATCACTAATTGTTCGACCTTTTCGGGGTTGAGTAATGCATGACGAGTCGCCAACATTCCGCCCATCGAATGGCCCATGATGATGTAACTTTCAATCGCTAAATGTTCCAGCAAAGCACTGGTATTGCTGGAAAGCTGATGAAAACTGAACTGGTAGTGTTCAGGTTTGCTGGATTTGCAGAAACCGATTTGATCGGCTGCAATAACCCGGTAGCCATTGTCCGTCAGGAAATGGATAGTGCCTTCCCAAGTGGCAGCACAAAAGTTTTTACCATGCATTAATAGTACTGTCTGACCATTTGGCGTTTCAGGCTGAATATCCATATAGGCCATCTCAAGTTGTTGACCTTGAGATTCCATCTGGAACTGTTCGATAGGAAATGGATAGTCAAAACCTTCCAGTCTTGGGCCGAAGTTGTCGGCAGCGAATGCGGGCAAGCTGAACAAAAACACTATTGTGCAAAGAAGACGGGGCATAAACATGTTCTCCAGAAGATTTATTAAATGAGTCCACTCATGATTCATGGAGTTCAGCGTAAATAGCAAAACGCCCGCAGTGCGGGCGTTCGTTATCGATATAAATTTGGTTTAGCGATTTTGCAGTAACTCGACTACTTCACTGCCCATGGCGCGAGCAGAGTTAGGGTTTTGCCCTGTCACCAGACGCTCATCAACACTGACTTTTTGACGGAATGGGATCCAGGCTTTGCTGACATTGGCACCGTTTTGTTCGAGACGTGTTTCCAGCAGGAACGGCATATCGCTATAGAGTCTGACGATGCGTTCTTCAAAATTGGTAAACGTGCTGACCTCGCGGTTGGCAACCAGATATTCACCATCCGATAAAGTAACATTAACCAGTGCTGCCGGGCCATGGCAAACCGCTGCCACTACGCCATCATTTTCATAGATTTCTCTGGTCAGACGTTGAATATCGGCATTGTCCGGAAAATCCCACATCGTGCCATGACCACCTGCAAAAACGATAGCTGCATAGTCTTCGGATTTAATATCTTCCAGCCGCAAGGTTGATTCCATTTTTTGCCAGTCTTCGGGGGTTTCCATAAAGCGTTTATTGTCATCATCCGATAACTTATAACTGCCTGGATCCATTGGCGGTAGCCCACCTTTAGGGCTGGCAATATCAATCTCAAAACCGGCGGCTTTTAATTCGTAATAAGGGTGGGTGACTTCAGATAGGAAATAGCCGGTATCCTTTTTACTGGATGCTTCATTTTCACCAATATAACCATGGCTGGTAACGACGATAAGCACTTTTTCACTAGCCACCGCGGTCAGGGACAACATTCCCAATACTAAAAACAGTATGGGCTTAAGCAAAGGGTAGATGGTTTTTCTCATGTTATTTTCTCTCTCTTTGGTTGAATATCAGCCGCTTTATCGTTGTTATTAAATGAAACCAGGTTGCGGCAAAACAGTTACTTTTTTATAACAAATTACGGGCATGGTTTAGTTACTGATAGCGGATATCAAAAGCCCGATTATCCAACTGATTAATGCAATCAGTAAAACAAGAATGCCCAGCAATAAGCCAATAAACAAGATGTTTTGAATCAATGATTTGCGATAGGTCTGTTTTGGTGATTGCTGATAGTCATTTAGCAGGGCGGTATTTCGTTTGTTCGCTTTCCAGACAAAATCAAATAGATCGCCTAGAACCGGTATTGAGCCTACTACCGTATCAATCATCATATTGATGATCATGCGACCCAGAATCATCCGAGGCATACCCAGCTGGTGGGCTTTATAAATAATCACACTGGATAACAGCCCACCAATAAAATCACCGACGCCGGGGATTAGGCCGATAAACCCATCGAAACCAATTTTGTAGCCATTAGGCAGGGTGATACTTTCATCCAGAAACCAGCTTAACCGTTCAATAAAACCACTTTTTATTTTCATGCATCGCTATCCTTTTCTTATTCGAATAATTATTGTTCATACCAGCCATCAGTTTGTTTGATGAAAGATTGTTTGGTGAGATAAGCAAATTCTCCGTTTTTCAAGTGATAGCGGGAAATTAGCAGGTTTTCCGGTCCGCCTTCGAGCATATTAAAACTGTTTGGAAAGCCGGTCAGTAAGCGGTCAGAAGTGGTAGTGCCGGCATGGGAAACAATAATCCTTTCATGGGCATGACAGTAATCCAGATGCACATGACCGCTGAGAATAATATCCGGGCCATGGTGCTGAAATTGCTCGAAGGCATTATCACTTCCACCAATCAAACCACGATGTTCATGGCCAGTGGGAAGCCAGAAAGGATGATGCGCTACCAGTATTTTCAGTTGCTGGGGCGAAGCGGAAGCAAAGAAGTTTTGAATACGTTTGATTTGCAGCGCGTTGATACGACCGCGAGACCAGTCAAGCGAATAACCAATCCTTCTGGCAGTGTTAATACCAATTATTTTGTGCGTCTCGGTTTCAATAGTCGGTTCGAGATCTTCAGCAATAAAACGCCGCCACTTTTTCCATGGGTACAGTAAACGCTCAACAACGCGAAAGGTACTCAGATCATGGTTGCCTGGCACAATTAAGTAGGGTGAAGTAATTTCATCCAGAAACCGTGCAGCATCGGTGAACTCAGAAGTCTTGGCGCGTTGCGTTAAATCCCCACTGATGATCACTAGTTCAGGATTCAATTCGGTAATCTTGTGTTTAAGCGCAGTCATCACTTCGGGGATAAGCCGCCCGAAATGTAAATCTGAAATATGTAAAATCCGTTGCATGCATAACCTCAGGTTTGGCTGAGTGATAGGGCTTGTTTATCTTTCAGCTCCGCCTTGTTGGGCGAAAAGAATAGCCTTCAGCAGTGGTGATATGAAAGATAAACAAGCCCTAGTGAAACACTAAATACTCCATAACATTGCTCATTATCTTTGTTTCAAGCCTTTCTAACTTTAACTTCAAGCAACAGCAATATTTAATACTATTTAAGTACTTGTCTTTTATGGATAAATGCCTTAAAAGTAAATGTGTTAATCCACTGAGAATTGCATGGAGGGGGGATAATGAAACAGCTCAAAAAAGTAATGTTCGGCTTTTTTTGCTTTAGTTTTATGACAACAGCAGTCGCCAGCGATTTTGATATTGTCGGCATTAAATTAGGGATGAATTTTGAAGAAGTGCAGGAGGCTCTGTTAAAGCATGGAGCGAGACCGGAAAGTATTCAGCAGCAACAACAATTCTTCCAATATAGCGACGGTTCTGAGCTTCACAAAACAGAGCCCTTCCTGCATAAGGTAATAGCTGCAAAAGATGTGATGGGAGAAAAAGGTCGGGATCAAGAGAACTTCAGTGTGTATTTTTTAGCACCACCCGAAGAATCGAAAGTTGTGGCCATTATTCGAAATATAAATACGCGTAATAATCCCACCACAAAAGGCCAATACATGTCGGCTCTTAAAGACAAATATGGTGAACCGCAGACTATCGGCGGTCGGCTGGTCTGGTGGTTTCCAGAGGGTAAACAGAGTTGTTTTGCCGCTAACAATTTGGTGATGATGCCGGATGTTGATCAGATTATGGGAAATATCTTTTTGTCGAGTGGTAAACGATATTTTCTGGATCGTTTTCAAAATACCAAACTTACCAGTATTGATGATTGTGCTGGATATATGGTTTATGTCATGGGGTCATTGCAGCCTGATGCACCCGCCAATAGCGTATCGGCTACCATGATTGATGCACCTACTTGGGTGAAAGCCAACCTTAAATCTATGGAATGGGTAGAGGAGCTGCAAACACAGGCAACGGAAGCAAGACTGGGTGCCAGCAGTAAACCGACCTTATAGCTTGTTTTTTTGTAAGGATTGCTTTTATAAAATCCTGATAAATATGTTTTAATCCACAGTATATTTTCAATAAAAAGGCGCTTTGGCGCCTTTTTTATGTTTATCCAAAGAGTGTGTTATATGAATTTTTCTGCCTTGGTTTTCGTTTTTTCCGGTTTACTCGCAAGTGCAGATGTATTTGCTCAAGTGGATACGCCGCAGCGGTCAGACTGGCAGATGATTTTTGATGAATATGATGCACAAGGTACGATAGTTGTTTTGGATGAACGCCAGCCTGAATCAAATCTGATGGTGCTTAATGAATCACGCTCTCAGCAGCGTCTGCCTCCTGCATCGACATTCAAAATTCCGCATGCTTTGTTCGCGCTGGATGCTGGGGTGGTGAAAGATGAATTTCAGCTGTTTCCATGGGATGGTGTGCAACGCACCTTTGCTGACCATAATCAGGATCAGGATTTACGTTCCTCAATGCGTACTTCTGCTGTATGGGTTTATGAGGTATTTGGCAAACAGATTGGTGAAGATAAAGCCCGCCAATATCTCAACCGCATTGATTATGGTAATGCCGATCCAACCGGTGACACCAGCACCTATTGGATTGATGGCAATCTACGGATAACCGCTCAGGAACAGATTAGCTTTTTAAAAAAACTGTATTTAAATCAATTGCCATTTGATGAAGCTGACCAACGATTAGTCAAAGACATTATGATTGTTGAAGCTGGACGAGAGTGGATACTTCGGGCCAAGACTGGTTGGGAAGGACAGATCGGCTGGTGGGTAGGCTGGGTCGAATGGCCGACAGGACCGGTGTTTTTTGCCTTGAATATTGATACCCCAAACAGTCTTGAGGACTTGCACAAACGCGAAGCGATCACTCGCAAAGTGCTGCAATCTATCGAAGCATTACCCCGAAATTAATTAAGCAGATAAATAATGTCGCCAGAGAATAAAACCGATTCCAATCTCAACAGTATTACAGATTTTTTTCTTGAATTAGATGCGCTCAAGCATGTGGAGCGGCGTAGTTTTATTACCGGTGGTAAACGTCGTGAGAACTCGGCAGAACATTCCTGGCATCTGGCGATGGCTTGTTGGTCCATCGCCGAACATTTCAATCTTCAACTCAATATAGAAACGCTGTTAAAGCTGGCTCTGGTACATGATTTAGGTGAAATTGATGCGGGCGATACTTTTTTATATGCCACGGATCGTAGTGCAGCCCATCATGCCGAACGGAGTTGTCTGCAAAGGTTGAGCGATCATCCGGGAAACAGCATTAACGATCTTACTGATTTATGGGAAGAGCAGGAGTTGGGTGGCAGTAGAGAGGCGATGTTACTCAAGGTTGTTGATCGAATACTGCCATTTTTATTGAATATTAATAATGATGGCAAACCCTGGAAGGAGCACAGTGTGAGAAAGTCGCAGGTCGCAGGAGCACATGGTTTTATCGCGGAGTTGTTTCCAGAGATTCACCAATGGATAACGCACAATATCGAACAGGCAGTGGCAAAAGGCTGGTTAGTGGATAGCTGAGCTAGCATAATGCCTTTTGAATAAATGACTTTTACTCTGTATAGCGAGCCCGACAAATTTTGCGATTAGTTGGTAAGCACAATTCACTCTTAAGCTTTGGAAAACGTAACATGCTGAATGTGATCTACAGCAATTCGATGTCGCAACTGGCTGCACATCTGGCTGAGAGTCAACAACGCGATCCCTTGCCACCATTACAGGCCGAAACCGTGATGGTGCAGAGTAATGAGTTAGCGCGCTGGCTCAACTTGTATCTGGCTTCAAATCAATCTATCGCAGCACATATTGAATTTCCATTTCCATCAGCATGGTTATGGAAGCTTTTCCGCCAAGTCTGGCCAGAGATTCCCCGCGAGTCGCCGTATTCAACTGATGCGATGAGTCTGAAAATCTTTGAATTGTTGCCAACGATCAGCAATGTGCCAGAGTTTGATGCGATAAGTCGCTATCTTGGTCAATCAGCGGATCAGCGAAAAATGCTCGATCTGGCACAACGTATTGCCGACAGTTTTGACCAGTATCTGATGTATCGTCCCGATTGGATTGCACAATGGGAAGCAGGCAAAGCAAATAATTGGCAGGGCGCTTTGTGGCGCCGATTGACCAAAGATGATCCCGAACCCATGCATCGGGCGCGTTTACTGCAAAAGATGCAACAAGCACTGAAAAACAAACAATTTCCAGTATCAATCTTACCGCCGCGTATCGCCATTTTCGGGCTGACTGCCATGCCACCGATCTATCTGGAGTTGCTGGCGGAGATCGCAGAGTTCACCGAAGTCTCGATTTATTTTCTATCACCCAGCGAAGGTTATTGGGGCGATTTGCTAAATCAGAAATCACAAGCCAAACAACGTCTTTTATTTGATGACGAAGATGAATTCTCCGATAACGGCCATCCATTGCTGGCAAGTTTAGGCAAGCTCGGCCAGACCTTTTTTGAACAGTTGCAGGCTATCCCGCATCAAGCGGAGATGCTGTATCTGCAACCTCAAGCAGATGATGTATTGAGTCAGCTCAAGCAGGATATTTATCAGCTTGATAGTCAAGATGAGCAATTATTGGTAGCCAGTGATGATGATTCAGTGCAGATCCACAGTTGTCACAGCGCGATGCGTGAAGCCGAAGTGCTGCATGATCAACTACTCAATCTGTTTGTAAAACATCCCGATCTATCGCCTACCGATGTGGTGGTAATGACGCCGGATATCGAAAAGTACGCTCCGGCAATAGAAGCCGTTTTCAGTAGCCAGCCAATTGAGCGATTCATTCCTTTCAGCATTGCCAATCGCGGTGATGCCCAACAGCAAACCATTATTGAAACGTTCACTGACTTACTCGGCTTGCCGCAATCCCGGTTTGATGCCGAAACCATTATGCGTTTGCTCGAATGTGCGGCTATTCAACGACAATTCAGACTGGATCATACTGATCTGGACACGATTCGCGGCTGGCTGAGAGAGACTCAAATACGTTGGGGGCTGGATGGCCAAGACAAACAGAAATTAGGCTTACCAGCATTGGATGCCAATACCTGGCGTGCCGGTCTCGACCGATTAATCTTAGGCTATGCCTTGCCACCGGCAGAGCGCGATCAGTGGCAGTTGTTTAATGCTCAATTACCGGTCGGCGGCATATCTGGTGACAGGGCACAGTTGATGGCTCAGCTCAATGCCTTTATCGATCAGCTCAGCCAGTTACGTGATGAATTAAAACGGCCGAGAAAAGCGGCTGACTGGCAAATTCTGCTTAGCGACTGGTTGCGACGTTTGTTTGCCATTCGTGAAGAAAATGAACAACTACAACTGGATGCCATTTTAAAAGCGATGGATTCGCTGACCGAATCTGCACAGCAAGTTGGTTTTGAACAAAATTTGTCGATTGATTTGCTGCGAGACTGGCTGGATTTGCATATTGAAATGCCGAGCGCCGAGCATCAGTTTATGGGCCGTGGCCTGACTTTCTGTGACATGGTGCCGATGCGTAGCATTCCATTTGATGTGGTTTGCCTGATTGGCATGAATGACAACAGCTATCCGCGTCGTCAACCGAAACCTGGTTTTGATTTGCTATCCAGTGATTACCGGCGGGGTGACCGCTCACGTCGTGATGATGATCGTTATCTGTTTCTCGAAGCACTGCTCTCGGCCAACCGGCATTTGTATATCAGTTATGTTGGCGCCAGTATTCATGATAATTCGCCGATCCCGCCTTCAGTACTGGTCAGTGATTTTGCTGATGTACTGAACAGACGTTTTCAGACCGCAGAGGGTAGTGAGATCTGGGAGCAGTTACTCACAAGGCATCCATTGCAGGCCTTCAGTCCACGATATTTTTCCGGTCAGGATGCAACGTTGTTCAGCTTTAATGCCGAGGCATGCCCACCACCCCATAAACATACTGAAGCGACAAAATGGTTTGCCAAACCACTGCCAGAAGCCGATGAAAGCTGGCGCTTTGTCAGTTTGTCTCAGCTCATCAGCTTTTTCAGTCATCCGGCAAGATTCTTAGCCCAGCAACGCCTTGGTATCAATTTTGAAAATGAAGATGCCACACTGGAAATTCGCGAGCCATTTACTTTGAATGGCCTGGAAGCCTGGACTGTTCGGCAACAGATGCTGGAAGGCAGACTGGCCGCATTGGAAGCCTCACAGATCCAGCCAGTGATTCAGGCAACAGGCGTCTTGCCACAAGGGCATTTTGCCGATTTGCTGTTCGACCAGCAGCTGGAAAAAGTCGACAGTTTTACCGAAAAATTACAACCATTAAGAAGTGCTCAGCCATTGCCAGCGTTACCTTTTGAGTTTGACTGCGGTGAGTTCACCCTAACTGGCCAGCTGGAAGGGCTTTCAGCTTCAGGACTGTTGCAATACCGGCTGGCCAAAATGAAAGCCAAAGACCTACTGAGCCTGTGGTGTTCGCATCTGGTGCTGAACTATTTAAAACCGCAAGGAGTGGCTTTAAATAGTCAGTTGCAATGTGAAGACAGCTATATCGCATTCAATGCTGTTGTTGAGGCAGAAGCAATATTGGCAGATTTGCTGGCTATCTACTGGCAAGGACTGCATCAGCCAATCCCATTATTACCATTAACCAGTCTGACCTATGCGGCAGCTGAACTGGAAGGTGCCAATGATGCTGATGGTAAAGCCTTCAAAGTCTGGACCAGTGGTTTCAATGTGGGTGAGGATGCTGATCCCTATCATCAATTATTGTTCTCTGAATCGCCGTTAACCGACGAATTCCGGGCTCTGGCACTGAGGATTTATCAGCCGATTTGGGATGCCATGGCGGGAGACAAACCATGAAACAGTTTGATTTGCTGCAAACCCCGTTGCATGACGTCAATCTAATTGAAGCCAGTGCCGGTACCGGCAAAACCTTCACGCTGGCCGGGCTGTATCTGCGTTTGATATTGGAACATCAGCTGAATGTCGATCAGATTCTGGTAGTGACCTATACCCGTGCCGCAACGCAGGAATTACGCGATCGGCTGCGTAAAAAACTCAGCGATGAACGTAAGTTGATTATCAGTGAGCAATCTGGCCGAACGCAGGATTTAAAACGACTGGATCTGGCGATTCAGAGCTTTGATGAAGCGGCCATCTACACTATTCATAGCTTTTGTCAGCAGGTGTTGAAAGACTTTGCTTTTGAATCCGGCAGCCCGTTTGAAATGGATCTGATTGGTGATGATCGTGAGTTGTTGCTCGCTGTCACTGATGATTTCTGGCGTAAAAACGTCGTGCAGAGTGATAGTGAGTTTAGTGCTTATTTATTGGCTAAAAAACAAACCCCGGAAACCCTGTTGCAATCGATTCGCAGTCTGGTGGCTAAACCCTATCTGCAAATCCAGGATTTGCCCGAAGTAGACGTAGAGTCGGTTACAGAGGCATTAAATAATGCCTTCTGGAATGCCAGCCAAAACTGGCAAAAAGAGTCCGAGCAGATCACAGCCTTTCTTCTTGGCGGTGGCCTGAGCAAAACCAGTTATAAACCCGAAAAAGTCGACATACTGCTGCAATTGCTCGCGTTTATTTTCAATGAATCAGCCTGTCCGTCAGCCTGGGATGAACTACTGGATTTAGCGACATTGGAAAAGGCCGAAACCAGTTTGAAAAAGGGTGCCGAATTACCCGAGCTGCGGTTCTGGTCAGCGATGGATACCTTAAAACAGCGTTATCAAGACTTAGAAAATGTTCGGGCAATGCAGCTGCAACAGTTGCGACTGCAATTATTGGCCTTTATCCGTGAGCAATTGCCACAGCAGAAAATGCAGCAACAAGTGCAGTCTTATGATGATCTGCTAATCAATCTTTCTCAGGCACTGCAAGGCCCACAAGGGGAGTGGCTGGTCACCAGATTACGTGAACAATTCAAGGCCGCATTGATCGATGAGTTTCAGGACACCGACCCGGTGCAATACGATAATTTCCGCCGGGTATTTGCGGCCAGTGGCTTGCCGGTGTTTTTTGTCGGTGACCCCAAGCAGGCGATCTATAGTTTTCGTGGTGCCGATATTTTTACCTACCTCAAAGCCAAACAGGATGCCGTAGCAACCTACACGTTAGGTAAAAACTGGCGCTCACATATCTCACTGGTGGCGGCAGTGAATCGCCTGTTTATGCAAACCGCAGCGCCGTTTATCTATGAACAAATTCCGTTTGTTGAAGTGGATGCTTCGCGTAATGGCGAGCCAGCATTACAGGTTGATGAAGGCGAGCAAGCGGCATTGCAGTTCAGTTATGTGGAAAGCGACAAGCCGTTAAATATTGAAGCGATGCGACAAACCGCGGTGGAGGTGACCACCAATGAAATTGCCCGTTTACTTAATCTGGCTGCTCAAAATAAAGCCCGTCTATTCGATGAAGACACAAAACTTACTCGACCACTAACCGGTGGCGATATCGCTGTTCTGGTGCCAAGCCATGCTCAGGCCGAATTGATTCAGCAGGCTTTGCGAAGACGCGGCATTAACAGCGTGCAGCAGGGCCGGGAAAATGTGTTTGCCTCAAAACAGGCAGCGGATTTGTCCTGCTTAATGCTGGCACTTGCACAACCCGATCATCATCAACGATTGAGTACCGTGTTAGCTGGGCCATTATTCCAATATTCTGCCGACGATTTATATGCGATCCAGCAAGATGAATTACGGTGGAATGCGTTAATGGATCAACTCCAACTGTTACAGCAACGCTGGCAGCAATCAGGCTTTATGGCGATGTTCCGGGCGTTGCTGCAGCACGATAATGGTCTACAACGTTTACTTGAACAGGCAGATGGTGAAAGGCAACTGACTAACTATCTGCATCTGGCCGAATTGATTCAGGCCGAATCGGCCCGGCAGAACAATCATATTGAATCAGTAAACCAATGGTTTGCCAGACAGCAGGAAGCCAGTGCCACAGAAGATGAAACCGCACAATTGCGGCTGGAAAGTGATGCGGCTTTGGTCAAAATCATGACTATCCATTCGAGTAAAGGTCTGGAATATCCGATTGTGTTCTGTCCGTTTAACTGGACCGCCAGAAGCTTCAAAAATAAGACTGATATTGTTGAGTTTCATGATCCAAATAATCAGCATCAACCCAGTGTGGCATTGGCTGAGCCTTTATTATCTGAAGCACAAATAGTAGCTGAGCAGGAACAACAGGCTGAGTCATTACGTTTGTTATATGTGGCATTAACCCGTGCCCGCGAACGCTGTGTGATTGTCTGGGGTAATGTCAGAGATGTGCAGAAATCGGCTTTGTATCAACTTTTACATGGCGAAAACTCAGAAGGTATGCGTGAAGATTTACAGCGCTTATCTGCAAGTAGTGACGGTACGATTTCGATGACCGATTATCAGCCGCAAGCCCCGGTTATCTATCAGGTGGCACAGTCCGAGACAACGGGATATCAAGCCCGAAGCTTTAACGGTGAAATTCACAAACCATGGCGAATTGGTAGTTTTTCGCTGTTAAGTCGCGGCCATGTTTCTGAACAACCCGATTACGACGCTGAATCAGTGACGGTTGAAATTGAGGTGGTCATTCAACGCAATAGCAAAGACCGATTTGGCTTTGAACGTGGTCGGCAGGCCGGTAACTTTCTGCATAAATGTCTGGAAAATATTGAATTTGATTCGGCCGATGCCACACAAATCAATCAGACAGTCACGCGTTTATTACCGCAGTTTGGTCTGGATTTACAGTGGACCGAAGTAGTGACTAACTGGCTGCTGGCGGTATTACAAACACCTCTGTCTGCCGAAAGTGGCATTCGGTTATGTGATTTACCGGCAAGCCAACGCATAAATGAAATGGCGTTTTATTTTCCGGTGGCCGGTTTGAATATGACGGCATTAAAAACGGCTCTGCAGCAAACAGACAAAGATTCGATCTGGCAGAAATTGGCAGCTGATCTGCATTTTCATGAACTCACCGGTTTTATGAAAGGCTTTATCGATTTAGTGTTTGAACATGACGGTCGCTTTTATGTAGCTGACTATAAATCCAATCATCTTGGGTCTGAGTCGTCACAGTATCAGGACGAAGCTTTGCAGAACGCGATGCTCAGTCACGGTTATCCGTTGCAATATCTGATTTACAGTCTGGCTTTGCACCGGCATTTAAAACAACGTTTGCCGGATTACGATCCGGAAGTACATTTTGGTGGTGTTTATTACTTGTTTTTACGCGGCATGCAACCGGAGTGGTCACAAACCGGCGTGTTTTATGATCGGCTGGATCGTATATTACTGGAAGCGGTGGATCAGCTGATGGCAGGTGTTCGATGAATGCTTTGAAAATACTTCGCGAAGCAGGTTTTTCCGAGCTGGCTTATCATTTTGCCGCCTATATTGGCCGTCAACAGCAGACAGAAGACCCGTTAGTTACCTTAACTGCAGGGCTGCTCAGTGAAACTATCAGCGAAGGTCATGTTTGTCTGAACCTCAATGATTTCCAGTCTTTGAATCCATTGGTTCAGCAAGTGTTACCGGATATATCACTTTGGCTGCAAAGCCTGAAACAGACCGAAGTCGTGGGGCAACCAGGTGAGTTCAAACCGTTGATTCTGACGGCCGATGGCTTGTTATATCTATATCGTTACTGGCAGTCAGAACAGCAAGTCGCCCAAGCGATAAAACAACGGCTAAATGATAGTGACATGCTGCCGGCAGCAGATACGTTGACGACATTTATGACCGATTGGCAAAACAGTTTGCCTGATACCGACTGGCAGAAAGTCGCGGTATTGAGTGCATTACGCCGTCAGCTTTGTGTGATTTCCGGCGGTCCCGGCACCGGTAAAACCACGGTAGTGTTAAAAATTCTGCAATGTTTGCAGTTGAATGAGGACAAACCTCGAATCGCATTGGCTGCGCCAACCGGTAAAGCAGCAGCACGCTTACAACAAGCCATCAGCCAACATACTGGCGAACAATACGTCGCCAAAACCCTGCATCGTTTATTGGGTATCAGTGCTCGTTTTGATCAGGGACGTTACTCAGCAGAGCGACCATTGCCGGTTGATGTATTGATCGTCGATGAAGCATCAATGATTGATATCAATTTGATGGCCATCACCTTGAAAGCCTTACCGTTGCACGCACGATTGATTTTGTTGGGCGACAGCGATCAACTTGCCTCAGTGGAATCCGGCGCAGTGCTCGCTAACTTATGTGCCGATGAGCCGAGTTTTTCAACTGAGTTCAGCGCATGGACAAAACAGGTTAGTGAGATTGATTTACCGGCTACAAGCTTTGTTAATCCTTTACAGGACAGTCTGGTCAAATTACAACACAGCTATCGCTTTGCGGCCGGTGGTGTGGTTGGTCAATTGGCTCTGGCCGTCAATCAAGGTGAGGCAGAAAAGGTTACAGATTTACTGCTGAATCAAACACCTTCAGCTTTGGCCGCTCCAACTACAGAACATATACAAACCCAGCTATTAAGCGGCTATCAGCAATTTATCGAAGCGATTGAACAACGCAAAGATGCTGTCAGCTGTATTCAGGCATTTGAAGCGTTTCGGATGCTCTGTGCCGTTAAACAGGGAACTCAATCGGTGTATTCGGTGAATCAGATGATGAGTCAGCTGTTGGCAAAACGCGGTTGGCGAACCGCACAGCCTTTCTATCCTGGAAGGCCCATTATGATTACGCAGAATCATTATCGGCAGAATCTGTATAACGGGGATGTCGGTGTGGTGTTGCCCAATATTGATGGTGAATTGCAGGCCTGTTTTCTGTTCGGTGGGGAATTACGTTGGTTACCGTTAAGTCGCTTACCGGCCCATGAAACGGTGTTTGCAATGACGGTGCATAAAAGTCAGGGATCAGAATTTGACCATATTGCTTTGTTATTACCGGATGAGGATTCAGCAGTATTAAGTAGGGAGCTGGTGTATACCGCGCTCACCAGAGCGCGGCAGACGGTGCAGATATTGTCGACTCAGACGGTATTAAAGCAGGCTGTTCAGCGTCGACATCAACGAGAAAGTGGTCTGGCGCAATTACTACACGGAGCAAAAAGCGCTTAGTAGTCTTTTTGGGCCGCCGTTGGATTCACTTTGGTGTAATCGGGATTAAGTTTTAAATCTTCGGTGAGCACTGGAGGAATGTGCTTATTCGCATCCGGGCCATCTAACAAAGCCCCGGCACGATCCGGTAAAACTTTGCGTTCGGTGAAATTACCGAGTTTGTCGTAACCTTCGGTTAAGTGATCAAACATCTCTTTATAAGGTGCCGCCATGGAGACAAACAGATTTGCGGTTTTTTCATGATAGCTATGTACTTCTTCACGATACGCATCCAATTCAGCTTGTGTTTGCGACAATTGGCGTTCATGTGCTTCAGTCAGTTGTTTCAATTGTTCCGGGCTGCCAACCGGTTGGCGACGACCTATCAGAAAGCCAACAATCCCTGCGATAACTACTGCAACAATGCCAATGGCCCATAATTCTATTGATGTCATGACAAATCCCTAATGAAATCTTTACTAAAAAGCTTATTATTGAACGTTACGGTGAGGCGGATAAACCGCTTTGATAGATACAGCATAGCTTGCATCATAATAGTCCGCAAACAGATAACACGTTTGCAAGACAATAAAGTTGACCATATTTTGCTGTTGGTTATCCCTTGAAATAAAGACTGATGATAAGGAGAGCATATGGCACAACCCATGTTTATAGGACAGGCTGACTTGCCGGTTTTTTTATTGCCTCAGATGGCTAACCGTCATGGTTTGATTGCAGGCGCAACTGGTACTGGCAAAACAGTGACCTTACAAGGTTTGGCCGAAGCTTTCAGTAATATCGGTGTGCCGGTATTTGCAGCTGATATTAAAGGCGATTTGTCCGGCATCAGTCAGCCCGGTAAAGCCCACCCCAAAATCAGTGAACGTGTCAGCTTGATGCAGCTTGATGACTTTCAGTTTTCTGGCTTTCCAACGACTTTCTGGGATGTTTTTGGTGAGCAGGGCCATCCGGTTCGTACCACTATCTCCGATATGGGACCTTTACTGTTATCCCGCTTGATGAATCTGAATGACACTCAGCAGGGCGTGTTAACACTGCTTTTTCGGGTCGCTGATGACAATGGCTGGCTGGTGCTTGATTTGAAAGATTTACGCGCCATGCTGCAGTTTGTTGCCGAGAATGCCAGCGAGTTTCAAACGCTTTACGGCAATATTTCAGCCGCCAGTGTTGGGGCAATTCAACGTCGATTGTTGGTGTTGGAAGATCAAGGTGCAGACAAACTGTTCGCCGAGCCGGTATTGAATCTGGATGACTTAATGCAAACCGATGTGCATGGCAAAGGCATGATCAATCTGCTGGCGGCAGATAAGTTGATGCAAGCACCGCAGTTATACAGCACGTTTTTATTATGGTTAATGGCAGAATTATTTGATCAGCTGCCCGAAGTTGGCGATGCGGAAAAGCCTAAATTGGTACTATTTTTTGATGAAGCGCATCTGATATTTGATGATGCCCCCAAAGCTTTGCTGGATAAGATTGAACAAGTGGTGCGGTTAATTCGTTCTAAAGGGGTGGGTGTGTATTTTGTTACGCAAAACCCGACCGATATTCCGGATAGCGTTTTAGGCCAATTGGGAAATCGTATTCAACATGCTCTGCGGGCTTACACTGCGAAAGATCAGAAAGCGGTCAAGGCAGCAGCAGAAACCTTCCGTGATAATCCGGCTTTTTCGACTAATGAAGTTATTACCGAAATGGGGGTGGGAGAGGCACTGGTTTCGATGCTGGATGAAAAAGGTCGTCCGCAGATTGTACAACGAACCATGATCAAACCACCGCAGGGACAGATTGGCCCGATTACAGCACAACAACGCCAGCAATTAATGCAAAGTTCTTTGGTAGCAGGCGTTTATGAAAAAATGCTGGATCGAGAATCGGCGCATGAAATCCTTGCCGAACGTGCTGAAAAAATGCAGCAGGCAGCATTGGCCAATCAGCCTAATGCGGTGAAAGAGACTGTTAAACCAAAACGTGCCAGTAATCGCGAATCTATATTTGAAGCCTTTGCTAAAAGTGCGATGCGCTCAGTTGGCAGTCAGATTGGCCGACGTTTGGTTAGGGGGATTTTTGGTTCGTTATTGAGCAAAAATAATTATCAGCTTAAGTTACCAATAATGACTTAAAAATTATTTTACTTTTTGTGGCGTTTTTCATTTCTAACTTACGCCATAATTTTTTGGAACGATCTGAGAGTTTGTCTTCTTGAAGATAAGCACGGAAAAAGAATATGCGATCTTTCTCTGACCAATTTCCATCAGAGTGCCG
>NZ_MCRI01000035.1 GCF_001720165.1 Methylophaga muralis | reverse complement strand
TTGTAGTATTCCGAAAAAAATCAATAAAGTATTCTTCTAAAATGTCCAAGTTCACTTAAATTATCCAAAGTAATGTAATCCGCTCGTAATATTGAGTCGAAAGCACTTCTTAATTGTTGTTTTTCTTGTAAATTCATTGTTTATTTCCTAAAGCCTCGAAAACAGCCACAATTTGCATGAATTTCTAACTCCATGCATAGCGGGCCGAAGTGAAGCGCAGCGAAACGCAGATCCCAGCGTAGCGACTACAGCACCTTGTTAGCTTTTTACATGCAGTGTTAAAACTACGTATAAAAGCAGGGAAAAGAACCCACACAGGGCTGACAACATTGTAATTATGAGCCCTAAGCCTGCATCTTTCTTAAACTTAATTCTATTTTGGCCTTCGAAGTTTGGTACTAAGAAAACCAAATGGGTAATTATTGAAGTGCCGGCTGCAGCAATAAAAAAGCCAATTGATGCTATTAGCATAAATTGAAAATCTGGCACTACTATGTCTTTATAAATCGCAATACCAACTAGAGAAACTGCCGAACAAACAGTGGTGATGTGCTTTAAATAATCCAGAATGCATTTGTATGCCTCAAAAGCATTTTCACCAACTATATCTTCTGTTTTCAATCCCAAACTCCTTACTTCCATTGATGAAAGCTAACAGTGTATTAATGAGGAGGCCGTTGGCCTAATAATTATTAGCGGGCAGCCATCTAATTCTGAGCCCACTGAACATGCTTTCTCTAAACAACTGAATGATATATGAATAATCAAAGACAAAAAAATTAAATACAATTAAAAGGCCGATGGCCCGAAATATATCGATTAAAAAGGCCATTTATAAGTCACTTCTCAAACTGCCTTTTCAACAAAACATACAAAGCCCCAGTCCCACCATCTTCAATTGTTGCACTGCAAAACGCTAACACGGCATCGCTTTGTCTGAGCCAGTGATTGAGTTTGCTTTTTAAAACCGGTTTGTTATCGCGTGATCCCCAGCCTTTGCCGTGAATGATTCGGACGCAGCGAATCTTTTCTTGCTGGCATTGTTCGAGAAAATGGGAGAGGGTGGGTTCGGCTTTGGCGAGGGTGAGGCCGTGTAAATCTAGTTCGGCTTCGAGGTGTACTTTGCCGTTTTTGAGTTTGGCGAATTGACGGTTTTGAATGCCGTCGCCGCGGTATTCCAGATATTCTTCATTACCCACAGTTTCCGGGGCGAATAGACTGGAAAATTCGCTTTGATCATTCACCAGGTCGGTAGGTATATGTTTTCTGACTTTGGGTTGGGGCGGTGGTTTGATGTGCAGTAATTTGTCATGTTTGATTGGTTCGGCATCGCTCATTTCAGCACGAAATAATTCCAGTTCCTCATCGATGTTTTTGTCTTTGCTCATATCAATATCTTCGTTTTGAGAAACGGTTCGTTAATTGGCTGAATTGCCTACATCAAAATCATACCATCTGGCATACGATGGAGGCCGGTTTAGATTTTAATATTATCGTGCTGGCATGAGGGATTGGGTATGGGATTACAGGATCGTGATTACTATTTGGAAAGACAACAAACCAATGCCAAGACTAAATCTACTCGGTTTAAGCGTGACATCAGACCGATGCATTCAGCAAATCAACCGCCGGATTTGCTGGAGATGATGTCCAGAATACCCTTTGGGAAATTCTTTTTTATTCTGGTTGTTCTAGGCTGTGCGGGCTTTTTTCTGTATCCGATGCTCTGATTTTTGAATTCACTGATTTGCTTAATGGCAATTTAGTGGATTAAGATAATTTCCACTTGTCGGGGTGCCCCCTCTGAATTATCAGAAAGGGCTGAGATGAAACCCGTTGAACCTGAAGAGGCTAGAACCTCCGTAGGAAACAAGCCGGAATGCCGGTACGTCTGATTGTCTGACTGTAGCCGCCGTGTATCTCCATCACCTTGTTCGCGAAAGCGCAACACTTTCATTTCCCCGACTTTTTTATTCAAAAAGGGGAAATCAGATGTCAGCAGCCAATCCAAAAGTCATTGATATTAAAGACCGTAGTGGCATTACCACCAAGCCATTACCGGGTTCTGAAAAAATCTATATTACCGGCAGTCGTGATGATATTCGGGTGCCATTTCGTCAAATTTCTCTGACTGATACACCGAACCGTGATCCCAATCTGCCAGGTGAGCCGAATGCGCCAGTGATGGTTTACGATACCTCAGGTATTTACACCGATCCCACAGAAACTATTGATCTGGAAAAAGGCTTAACGCCGATTCGTCAAAAATGGATTGAAGAGCGCGACGATACCGAAGTATTACCGGCGTTCAGTTCCAACTTTACCCGTGATCAGGATGGTCTGGAATTTGATATTCCACTGTTCACCAATCGTCGTCTGCCACGCAAAGCCAAACCGGGTAAAAACGTTAGCCAGATGCACTATGCCCGTCAGGGCATCATCACCCCGGAAATGGAATATATCGCCATTCGTGAAAGCATGGGCCGTGCGGCACTGCAAGCCAAAGGCGAATTGCCAGCCGATAAACCCAATCACATCACCCCGGAATTTGTCCGTAAAGAAGTCGCTGAAGGTCGGGCGATTATTCCAGCCAATATCAATCACCCTGAAGCTGAGCCGATGATTATCGGTCGTAACTTTCTGGTCAAAATCAACGCCAATATCGGTAACTCTGCCACTACCTCATCGATTGAAGAAGAAGTTGAAAAAATGGTCTGGAGCACGCGTTGGGGTGGTGACACGGTAATGGATTTGTCGACTGGTAAACATATTCACCAGACCCGCGAATGGATCATCCGTAATTCACCGGTGCCAATCGGTACTGTGCCGTTGTATCAGGCCTTGGAAAAAGTAAACGGCATTGCCGAAGATCTGACCTGGGAAGTGTTTCGCGATACGTTGATTGAACAGGCCGAGCAGGGCGTCAGTTACTTTACGATTCATGCCGGTATTCGTCTGGCACATATTCCACTGACCGTTAATCGCACCACCGGCATTGTCTCGCGTGGCGGTTCGATTATGGCGGCATGGTGTCTGGCACATCATGAAGAAAGCTTTTTGTACACGCACTTTGAAGATATCTGCGAAATCATGAAAGCCTACGATGTTTCGTTCTCGCTGGGCGATGGTTTGCGTCCGGGTTCACAAGCTGATGCCAATGATGAAGCCCAGTTTGCTGAACTGCGTACCTTGGGTGAATTAACCCATATTGCCTGGAAACATGATGTGCAGGTAATGATTGAAGGGCCGGGTCATGTGCCCATGCACAAGATCAAAGAAAACATGGATCTGCAATTGGAAGTCTGCCACGAAGCGCCTTTCTATACCTTAGGGCCGTTGGTCACCGATATTGCACCGGGTTATGACCATATTACCTCGGGCATTGGTGCGGCGATGATTGGCTGGTTTGGTACTGCGATGTTGTGTTACGTGACGCCTAAAGAGCATCTGGGGTTGCCGAATAAAGACGATGTAAAAGTCGGCATTATTACTTACAAAATTGCAGCCCATGCAGCCGATTTGGCCAAAGGTCATCCAGGGGCTCATGAACGTGATGATGCGATTTCCAAAGCCCGTTTTGAATTCCGTTGGGAAGATCAATTTAACCTCGGGTTAGACCCCGATACCGCGCGGGCTTTCCACGATGAAACCCTGCCAAAACCGAGTGCCAAAGTGGCGCATTTCTGTTCTATGTGTGGACCGAAATTCTGCTCAATGAAGATTTCACATGACGTGAAAGAAGCGTTTGCTGAAAAGTCAGAAGAGTTTAAGGCGGCTGGCAGCAAAATCTATCATCAGGTTTGATTGGACCGGATTGAAAGCGCTATGAAGCATTATCTGATTATCGGCAGTGGTCTGATTGGACGCCTGACAGGCTGGCGTCTGATTCAGGCCGGTCATGCCGTGACGATTCTGTCATCAGATGATAAAGCCGGTACAGATAGTGCCGGCTTTATTGCGGCTTCAATGATCGCGCCGTTTACCGAAGCGGTGACGGCAGATCGGTCGATTCGTGATCTGGGCATTCAAAGTCAGGCGCTGTGGGATAAATGGCTGGCTGATTTTGATAAGCCAGTGTTTTATCCGAAAACCGGAACACTGGTGGTGGCACATGAAGGCGATAAGGCTGAACTGGAACGTTATCAGCGTCGTGCAGCGCATATTCTGGATATGACTGATTACCAGCAGATTGACGGTCAGCAGTTACAAAATCTGTCTGCTGAACTGGCTGAAAACTTTCAGTCAGCATTGTATTTTCCGGAAGAGAGCTGTCTGGATAATCGCCAGTTTTATCAGCAGGTCGGTGAGTTTCTAACCAAAAACGCCAACTGGCAAACCATTGAACCGATTGAAACGTTAACAAACGCTACATTGGAACAGCTGTGCCAGCAAACGCTTGGCCATTTGCTAGATAAATTTACCTCGGTAATTGATTGCAGAGGCAATGGCAGTAAGTCAGATATAAGCGATTTACGAGGTGTTCGCGGTGAAGTACTGCGTGTTTATGCCCCGGAAGTGAATCTGCAACAGTGCGTAAGATTAATGCATCCACGTTATCCACTCTATCTGGCACCACGCCCTGATCAGCAATATGTGATTGGCGCAACGGTGATTGAATCCGAAGATCGGTCGCCGGTCAGTGTGCGAAGTGCAATGGAATTGCTATCGGCGCTTTACAGCATTCATAAAGGTTTTGCCGAAGCACGAGTATTGGAAATGCGGGCGCATTGCCGACCGGCATTGCCTGATCATTTACCCACCATTCGCCAGCAGGAGTGGGGTTATCAAATCAATGGCCTGTACCGGCATGGTTATTTGCTGGGGCCGGTAATGGTCGACCAATTACTAACAAAATTATCAGAATACACAGATTCGGGAGTGCGTTATGCAAGCTGAGTCGATTCAACCAATTCCACTTATTTTGAATGAACAGTCCGTGGAAACCACAAGCACTAATTTGCAGGTTTTTCTGGCTGAACATGGCTGGACAGAAGGCCGATTTGTGGTGGTGATTAACGACAATATTGTTGCCAAATCGGCATATCCAACCTATCAATTATCAGCAGGCGATCGCATTGATGTGTTGTCGCCTATCAGTGGAGGCTGACATGCAGGCATCTGACTGGACCGTTTACGGGCAAACCCTCAGCAGTCGTTTATTTATCGGCACGGCGCTTTATCCTTCACCGCAGGTTATGTGTGATGCCATTAAAGCGTCAGGCGCTCAGGTGATTACCGTGTCACTGCGTCGGCAAAGTGCCGGGCAGGCCAATAGTGGTCAGCAATTCTGGAATATGATTGAAGCGCTGGGCTGTCATTTATTACCTAATACCGCAGGTTGTTACAGTGCAGCTGAGGCGATTAAAACAGCCCATATGGCACGAGAGTTATTTGAAACCGACTGGATCAAATTGGAGGTATTGGGCGACAGCTTTAATCTGCAACCTGATCCGTTTGCCTTATTGGAAGCCACTAAAGCCCTCATTGCCGATGGCTTTAAAGTTTTCCCTTATTGCACCGATGATTTGGTTTTGTGCCAGAAACTGGCTGATGCCGGTTGTGAAGTATTAATGCCGTGGGGTGCACCAATTGGTACTGGGCAGGGATTGCTTAATCCCTATGCATTGAGAACATTAAGAGAACGCCTGCCGGGAATGACTTTACTGGTCGATGCGGGCATTGGTAAACCATCTGATGCAGTACAAGCGATGGAACTGGGTTATGACGGAATTCTGTTAAATACCGCCGTTGCAGAAGCACTGGAACCAGCGTTAATGGCCGAAGCGTTTAAACAATCCATCAATGCCGGACGTCTGGCGTTTGAAGCGGGAATTATGCCAAAACGTGATTCCGCCAAGCCCAGTACACCCACTTTAGATCAACCTATCTGGCAGCAACATGGCTGAGCAAAATCAAACTGCAATCTTATTAATTGGTGGACTAGATCCTCAAGGCTGTGCCGGACTTACGGCTGATATTCAAACGGTCAGTCATCACGGTTTTCATCCGGTGCCGTTAGTGACCTGTGTGACCGAACAGACCCAAAATGGTATGCGGGCGCTGAATCCGTTAACTGCTGAGAAATTTCTCAAGCAATACGAAAGCTGTATTGCTGACTTTGAAATCGCAGCCATCAAAATTGGTTTAATTCCAAACCTTGAAATTGCCCAGGCGATTGAACGGATTGTATCAATTCATGATGTGCCGGTGGTGATGGATCCGGTGATGGCAGCGACCAGTGGTGGAAAACAGGTTGCGTCAGACGTACTGAATTTTGTGCGTAAGTCCCTATTGCCGAAGATTACTTTGCTGACGCCAAATCTGCCAGAGATGCAGTACATCTCAGCGAATTCAGATTGGTCAGTGGAGAAACAGGTTCGTCAGTTAATTGAGGATGGTTTATCTGCCTGTCTGGTGAAAGGTGGCCATGGCGATCAAAGCTTTGTTTCAGATTATTTTGCCAATGCGTTTAGTCAATTTTACTGTTATCAGCCACGACTGAATAAAAATGTTCGCGGAACCGGTTGTGTACTTGCATCGAGTCTGGCGTGTTATCTGGCACAAGGTGAAGATATCCGAGATGCGGTGATTTTATCGCGTAGTTATATCAATCGCGGGATTCGCGAATCACAGCCTATGGGCCCTTATCAGTTGTTTTCTCATCAACGGCAACCCGTTGAACTTCGGGATATTCCACGGTTGAGTTATACGCCGGATCTGATTGGCAAAAGTTTCAGTTTTCCGGAATGTCCGGATCGGCTGGGGATATATCCAGTGGTTGATAGTGCGGATTGGGTTAATCGTTTATTAACTATTGGCATCAAAACCATTCAATTGCGTTTGAAACAAACCGATAACGCTTTTCTCAATGCAGAAATTGCCAGCGCAGTAGATATCTCAAATCAACACAGTGATATTAATTTTTTTATCAATGATCACTGGCGTATGGCGATTGATAATGGTGCTTACGGTGTGCATCTGGGACAGGAAGACTTGCATGATGCCGATTTGCTGGAAATTGAACAGGCTGGATTGCGGCTGGGCATTTCAACCCATTCCTATTGGGAACTGGCCAGAGCGTTAGCAGTAAATCCTAGCTATATTGCTCTGGGTCCGATTTTCGAAACCGACAGCAAACAGATGCCGTGGCAACCACAGGGATTCGATCGCCTAGCTGAGTGGATACGCTTATTAGACGGGCATACGCCGCTGGTCGCCATTGGCGGGATTGATCTGCCACGAGCCAGTGCATTGCATAAAACCGGTGTTGGTTCCGTGGCAATGATTTCGGCGATTACCAAAGCAACTGATTATCAAAAAGTCACACATGATTTGCTGGCTTTATGGCGTCATTCAGCGAATTAAACGTAATTCCGTACGACGATTTTTGGCACGGCCTTCGGGCGTTTTATTATCGGCAACCGGTTTATTATCACGATAGGAGTGCATTTCGATAATGCCTTCGTCGATTTCAGCCTGTTCAATCAGAAAGGCTTGGACGACTTGAGCCCGTTTTTCTGACAATTCAGTATTGAGTTCTTTGCGACCAAAGCTATCGGTATGTGATTCGATAATTATGCGTGAAATACTGTCATCCACCTTGAGGTAATCGGCCAAACGCTGCATTCGCTGTGAAGCACTGTTATCGAGAATGGCTTTTTCCGATTCAAAATACACATTGAAATACTGTAAATCGGCAAAACTGTCTGGGTGCATTTTGTCTGAGCATTCCTGAAACTCACGCATTGCTGGCAGAAATTGCACATTGGATAAAATCACGCTCACCAGTTGTGTGCTGCTTTGTGAAGCATATTGCAATTGAACGAATTGGCCTTGTTGCAATGCTGACAAAGCTTTTCTCGCCGCATTACCATCCACCATAAACTCGCGCTGACCATAGGTCACGGGCAAGGTCATCAATTTCTGACTGACTATATCGTTTTGCCAAGGTGTATTAATGATCACCAGTTCGGCACTGGATTGGGATGCGGGATGATCTTGAGTAGAAATCGACAGCTGCAGTGCCTCACCATTTTCACGATGAAAAACAGCCTGACCAAAATCTATCACCTCGTGTTTTAAGCTGCAGGACAGCGGAGATTGATCTATCTGCCAGTTTGCTTCATGTACGGCTGATTGATAGACCATGGCAGCCGCAGGAGACGAGGTAAAGGCTAAAAACAGTAAAAATTTCATTAGTATTGGATTACGCTATGCACGTTAAAATTAGTCAGTAGAGAACGGCCATTTAGCGCGGTGAGTTCCATCAGAAATACACAGGCAACCACATTACCACCCAGTAGTTGAATTAATTCGCAGCTGGCCTTGGCAGTGCCACCAGTTGCCAGCACATCATCAACGATTAAGATATTGTCATTTTCACCCACAGCATCGGTGTGAATTTCCAGACTGGTTTCACCGTATTCCAGTTGATATTCGACTTTATGAGTTGTATGCGGAAGCTTGCCCGGTTTGCGCAAGGGGATGAAACCGACACCCAACATTGATGCCGCAAGTGAACCAAAAATAAATCCTCGTGCTTCCATTCCTGCAACGGCAGTGATATTAGCATTTCGGTAGGGTGCAATCAGTAATTCAACGGCCTGACGCAGTAAGACGGGGGATTGCATCAACGGTGTGATGTCTTTGAACAAAATGCCGGGTTCGGGAAAATCTGCGATATCACGGATCTTGTTTTTTATTTCATCCATCAGACACCTTATTTATTTGAGAAGGGATGGTCACCACCAGTATTATAACGACACCAATTACAACAACTGTAATGCAATTTCCCGGAAATATTTAGGAGTACAACATTTCGTGATTCACAGATGGCAGAGAGTACTGGTTATTGTTCTGTTTAGTTTTTTGACCGGTTGTTTCGGTTTTGGAGGCGGGAGTAAAGAGGCTGACGATATTCAGCCACGCTTTTATATTGTTGATGTTGATCGCGGTAATGTTGCCGCACAGTTTGCACAGAATCGTGTTTTACGTATCAAACCAATTCGTATTGCTCCGCATTATCGAACCGAAAATATCGTGTTTCGTGTGGGCGAGAGCGAATATCAACCGCAAGCAGGTCACTTGCTGCTAACCGATCCACAGGTAATGTTTACCTCACAATTACAACGCTGGTTAGCCAAAAGCGGTTTGTTCAGTGATGTGATAACCGATGATTCACAACCAGCGGATTTGGTGCTGGAAGCCGCCGTGACCAAACTTTACGGTGATGATCGCAGCGGATATTCACCGCAAGCTGTGTTGGAAATGCAGTTTTTCATGAGCCCTGGTGATGCTGACCGCAGCAAGATGTTATTTCAAACTGGCTTTAGAGTGGATGCTTCAATCGACCAAACCACCTCGCAAAACGTTGTAACCGGCTGGCAAAATGCGCTTGAGGAAATTCTCGCGACTTTGGAGCAGGATTTAAGCGATTATTTCAATAAAGCGGGTACACCCTAGCAGTATCTTATAAACGTGCAGGAAATCGCTCAGAGTGGTAGGATTATCGCTTTGTTATGGTTAGCTTCTGTTCGAGTTTTCTCAGCAAAATTTTTTGCCTGAAACTTCAACAAGCTAGGCTTGCTTTTGTTCATTTTGGAAGAATATTAAATGTCTGAGATTGCTCTGGAACTGGACTCGATCAGTATCGAAGATGAAATGAAACAGTCCTACCTCGATTACGCAATGAGCGTTATCGTAGGACGCGCCTTACCGGATGTCCGGGATGGCCTGAAACCTGTTCACCGCCGCGTTTTATATGCCATGCGTGAATTAGGCAATAGCTGGAACAGCCCATACAAAAAATCTGCTCGTATCGTCGGTGACGTTATCGGTAAATATCATCCACATGGTGATACTGCGGTATATGACACGATGGTACGTATGGCTCAGCCATTCTCGATGCGTTACATGTTGGTTGATGGTCAGGGTAACTTTGGTTCCGTTGATGGTGATCCGCCTGCCGCGATGCGTTATACCGAAGTTCGTATGGCGAAAATCGCCCACGAAATGCTCGCCGACTTGGACAAAGAAACAGTCGATTTCACGCCTAACTATGATGAATCCGAATCCGAGCCATCAGTTCTGCCAACGCGATTCCCTGCATTATTAGTTAATGGTTCATCGGGTATTGCCGTTGGTATGGCGACCAATATCCCGCCGCATAATTTGACTGAAATTCTTAATGCCTGTATTGCGATTATTGATGAGCCGAGCATTACTACTCGTGAGTTGATGGAATTTGTGCCGGGCCCGGACTTTCCAACAGCCGGTATTATCAATGGTGCTAACGGTATTGCTGAAGCCTATGAAACCGGCCGTGGCCGTGTTTACATGCGCGCTCGCGCTGAAATCGAAACCAATGAAGCGACTGGTCAGCAAAGTATCATCGTTCATGAATTGCCATATCAAGTAAACAAAGCCCGTTTGCTGGAAAAAATTGCCGAACTGGTTAAAGAGAAAAAAATCGAAGGTATTTCTGCCTTGCGTGATGAGTCTGATAAAGACGGCATGCGCATGGTAGTGGTCATCAAACGTGGTGATGTACCGGAAGTGATTCTGAATAACCTGTATCAGCAAACCCAGTTACAAACGGTATTTGGTATCAATATGGTGGCGATCGTTGATGGTCAGCCACGTACATTGGGCCTCAAACCAATCCTTGAAGCCTTTATCCGTCATCGTCGCGAAGTGGTCACACGCCGTTCGATTTATGAACTGCGCAAAGCACGTGAACGCGCTCATATATTGGAAGGTCTGGCGACAGCCTTAGCCAATATCGATGAAGTTATTGAACTGATTAAAGCCTCACCAAGCCCGTCTGAAGCCAGAGAAGCATTATTGGCTCAAGGCTGGCGCAGTGAGATGATTCTGGAAATGCTCGGCGCTGCTGGTGCACAAGCTTCACGTCCAGAAGATTTAGCCGCCCAGTTCGGTCTGGTTGATGGTCAATATTATTTATCTCCAGTACAAGCCCAAGCCATTTTGGATATGCGTCTGCATAGATTGACTGGCTTGGAACAAGACAAAATCCTGCAGGAATACCGTGAAGTTCTGGATCAAATCCGCGACTTGCTGGCTATTCTGAGTGACCCTGACAATCTGATGGCCGTTATCCGTGGTGAGTTGGTTGCGATTAATGACGAATACGGCGATAACCGTCGTACTGAAATTCTGGATACGCATCTTGATTTAACCTTAGAAGATCTGATTACCGAAGAAGAAATGGTGGTCACTTTATCGCATGCCGGTTATGCCAAAACGCAGCAGTTAGATACTTATCAAGCGCAGCGTCGTGGCGGTAAGGGCAAAGCAGCAACGTCAATGAAAGATGAAGATTTCATTGAACATCTGTTTATTGCCAATACACATGACACCTTATTGTGCTTCTCCAGTGCCGGTAAGGTTTACTGGAAGAAAGTTTATGAATTACCACAAGGCGGTCGTACTGCCCGTGGTAAACCAATTGTGAACTTATTGCCGTTGGATGAAGGCGAACGCATCAATGCGGTATTGCCGATTCGTGAGTTTGAAGCGGATAAATTTATCTTTATGGCAACTGCCAGCGGTACCGTTAAGAAAACCCCATTAGTCGATTATTCACGTCCACGGGCCAACGGTATTATTGCCGTAGATCTGAAAGACGATGACAAACTGGTGGGTGTAGCGTTAACCGATGGTGAGTCTGATGTGATGCTGTTTAGCAGCAACGGTAAAGTTATTCGTTTCCCTGAAACTGATGTGCGTTCTATGGGCCGCGTTTCTCGCGGTGTTCGTGGTATGCGCCTGGCCGATGGTGAACAGATTATTTCGCTGATTATTGCTCAGCAGGAAGGCGCGATTCTGACGGCAACTGAATTCGGTTACGGCAAACGTACTAACCTTGAAGAATACCGTGTACAAGGTCGTGGCGGTCAGGGCATTATCTCGATTCAGACTTCAGCGCGTAACGGCCAGGTGGTTGGAGCGGTGCAAGTTTGTGAAGAAGATCAAATCATGTTGATTACCAACGGCGGTACGCTGGTTCGCACACCGGTGAAACATGTCTCATTGGTAGGACGTAATACGCAAGGTGTGCGTCTGATTAATCTGAGCAACGATGAGAAACTGGTTGGTTTAGAGCGCGTCATTGAAGACGAAAATGAAGAAGTTGATATTGACGACTTGCCACATACCGATGATTTAACAGAAGAATAAGCAATTTGAGAGCCTATAATTTTAGTGCCGGCCCAGCGATGCTGCCGGACGATGTAATGCTGATTGCACAACAGGAAATGTTGGATTGGCGTGGTACCGGCATGTCGGTGATGGAAATGAGTCATCGTGGTCCGGAATACACTTCGATCGCTGAGCAGGCTGAGGCCGATCTGCGTGATTTGATGGGTATTTCAGATGATTATGCCGTGCTGTTTTTGCAGGGCGGTGCATCCAGCCAGTTTTCGATGATTCCGATGAATTTGCTGCATGGACATACACATGCAGATTATTTGAATACCGGTGCCTGGTCGGAAAAAGCCATTGCTGAAGCCAGTCGTTATACCAAAGTAAATGTTGTCGTCGATGCCAAGCCATCACATTACCGTACGATTCCAGATAAGGCCGAGTGGCAGTTGTCGGATAATCCTGCTTATGTGCATTACACACCGAACGAAACAATTCATGGTTTGGAATTTGCTGAAATTCCTGAAGTTGGTGATGCAACATTAGTTGCCGATATGTCTTCCACCATTTTGTCTCGCCCATGTGATGTCAATCGTTTTGGCTTGATCTATGCTGGCGCACAGAAAAATATTGGCCCTGCCGGTTTGTGTATCGTTATCGTTCGCAAAGATTTAATGGGTAAAACCTTACCAGGCACACCGGTGATGTTTGATTACAAAATCCATGCAGATAACGGTTCAATGTATAACACGCCAGCCACTTATAGCTGGTACCTGGCTGGGCTAGTGTTTCAGTGGCTGAAACAACAGGGCGGTTTGCAGGGCATGGCGGAAATCAATCAACGCAAAGCAGCTAAACTGTATGCTGCAATTGATGGCAGTGATTTTTATGCCAATCCGGTGGATGTTCGTTACCGTTCATGGATGAATATCCCATTCACCTTAGCGAACAGTGATCTGGATAAACAGTTTCTCGCGGATGCAGCCAAAGAAGGCTTGTTAACACTGAAAGGCCATCGGGATTTGGGTGGAATGCGAGCCAGCATATACAATGCAATGCCGGAAGCCGGTGTAGATAAACTGATCTGGTTTATGTCTGAATTTGAGCGCAGGTTTGGTTAACCATGTCCGAGAAACAAGCACTTCAAGCCGTTCGTGAACAGATTGATAAAGTCGACAAGCAATTACAGAGTTTATTAAACGAACGCACAGCGCTTGCGCATCAGGTTGCTGAAATTAAACAGCAATCCGGCGAACAAGCCGATTTTTATCGGCCTGAACGTGAAGCAATGATTTTACGTCAGGTGATGGAACGTAATACCGGCCCGTTATCTGATAAAGAAATGGCCAGATTATTCCGTGAAATCATGTCGGCTTGTCTTGCCGCAGAAAAGCCTTTGCGTATTGCGTATCTTGGACCTGAAGGCTCGTTTACCCAGGCTGCTGCTTTAAAACATTTCGGTGGTTCCGCCGAGCTTCATCCAGTAAGCACAATTGCTAACGTTTTCAGCGCCGTTGAAACCGAATATGCTTGTTATGGTGTGGTGCCGGTGGAAAACTCAACCGAAGGTATGGTCAATCATACTTTGGACAGATTTGTCAGTTCACCATTAAAAATCAATGGTGAAGTTACGCTTCCGATACATCACTATTTGTTGAGTAATGCTTCGCAATTATCTGATGTTAAAAAGGTTTATGCACATCCTCAAGCACTTGCACAATGCCGACAATGGTTAGGTGACCAGTTAGCTCAAGCAGAGTTATTTCCATTAGACAGTAACTCTGAAGCGGCCAAAAGAGTGGCAGAAATGGGCGAGGATAGTGCGGCCATTGCCGCCAGTACAGCTGCTGAAATTTATGGCTTGAAAGTTTTGGCCAGTAATATTGAAGATGAGGCGGGTAACACCACACGTTTTCTGGTGATTGGTAATCAGAATGTTGGACCGTCAGGCGTCGATAAAACAGCACTTCTGGTTTCAACTAAAAATAAACCGGGTGCATTACAAAACTTACTTAAACCTCTGGCTGACAAAGGTATTAGTATGAGCCGAATCGAATCCCGACCTTCTCGTAAAGGTATTTGGGAATACGTGTTTTTTATCGATATCGACGGCCATTGTCAGGATCCGATTGTTGCCAGTGCATTAAAAGAGCTGGAGTCGGAATCGTCGGTTTTCCGTGTTTTAGGTTCTTATCCAAAGGCAGTGTTGTAAATGACCAAATTGGTATTAGCCAATCCAAGAGGTTTTTGTGCTGGAGTGGATCGCGCGATTGAAATAGTCGAGCGAGCCTTGGAACTGTTTGGCGCGCCGATCTATGTTCGTCATGAAGTGGTTCACAATCGCACAGTAGTCGAAGATCTGCGCAATAAAGGCGCGATTTTCATTGAAGAATTATCCGATGTACCGGATAACAGCACATTGATTTTCAGTGCACACGGTGTTTCCAAAGCGGTGCAGGAAGAGGGCAAACAACGCGGACTGAAAGTGTTTGATGCGACTTGTCCATTAGTGACCAAAGTGCATCTGGAAGTAGCCAAACATGAAAAAGTGGCACGAGAATGTATTCTAATCGGCCACGCAGGTCACCCAGAAGTAGAAGGCACCATGGGTCAATACACATCTGACCAAGGTGCAATGTATCTGGTTGAATCTCCTGCTGATGTCGCCAAGCTGACAGTGAATGATCCCGATAATCTGTCATTTGTGACCCAGACAACTTTATCGGTTGACGATACCAAACTGGTGATTGACGCTTTGCGTGAACGTTTTCCAAATATTATTGGCCCGAGTAAAGATGATATTTGTTATGCCACACAGAATCGTCAGGATGCGGTAAAACGGCTGGCACAGAACTGTGATCTGGTGTTGGTTGTAGGGTCGGTAAACAGCTCTAACTCCAATCGACTCAAAGAGTTAGCGAATAAACTTGGTACAGAAGCTTATCTTATCGATAATGCGGATGAAATAAATGTAGACTGGCTTAAAGATAAACAGCAAATAGGCTTGACCGCTGGTGCTTCAGCACCTGAATCGCTTGTGCAGGCGGTGGTTGATAAACTCAAAATGCTGGGCGTCGAATACGTCACCGAAGACAAAGGTCAGATTGAAAATATTGCTTTCTCATTGCCGAAAGCACTTAAAGTGGATATATCCAGCCTCAGAAAATCAATATAAGGACAGCCATGCCCTTTCTGCCGGTATTCTTGTGGACCGACATACTGATTTTTATTTTGCTCGCTGTCATCACAGCAGGTATCTTTTATCTTCGAAGTAAGCCGCATTTACGTGCTCCCTGGGTAATGGTGATGCAGCGTAAACGCGGTGTTATTTCAGTCATTATCCTGCTCAGCTACGTCACTATCGGTTTTCTTGATTCGCTACATTTTCGTGTTGCCTTAGCCTCTGCTGATAATAATCAGCAACACTATTCAACTGAAGTGCTGAGTGTGCTCGACTGGATGGTTTCACCGATTCGCACTCAGGTTGAAAAAACCTATTCCGCACCTCTTGCAACACGTTTATTTGTTAAAGAAATGCAGGTTGTAAAAGGTGGCCAGCTGGAATATAGCCATCCGCGATTAGAATACGCAGCCCAGCATTTAACGTCTGAAACAGAAAAATGGGCGGACGTGCGAAACATTGTGCTGAAAAGCACCTTTGCATCCATAACTTTTATTGTTTTGTTGATTGCCCTTTATATCGTGTATCGGAAACTGCGCTATCAGCATGCGCTTCTGACCGAGCTGAAACGGTTAATGCATGGTCAATCTGATTATCCTGTCCGTACTTTTTATCTAATGATATTTTTGCTTGTCTGGATAAGCGTAACGCTGGTTATGCTCAGCCAGTATTACCATGTGTTTGGTACTGATAAAGTCGGGCAAAGTGTGCTTTATCAGGCTTTGAAAAGTGTTAGAACAGGACTGGCAATTGGCACGTTGACTACCTTGATAATGTTGCCACTGGCTATTTTTCTGGGGATCAGCGCTGGCTATTTTCGTGGCTGGATTGATGATGTCATTCAATATATTTACACCACCTTAAACTCTATTCCCGGCGTGTTATTAATTGCGGCTGCGGTGTTGATGCTGCAGGTTTATATGAACACAAATCCTGATCACTTCGCCACGATTGCCGAACGTGCAGATATGCGCTTGTTATTTCTCTGTTTGATACTTGGCGTCACAAGTTGGACGGGCCTATGCCGGATATTGCGTGGAGAAACACTCAAATTACGTGAAGCGGAATATGTGCTGGCTGCCCGATCATTAGGGGCAAGTAATTTTAGTATCTTGCATCGGCATATCCTGCCCAATCTGATGCATATTGTGTTGATTACTGTGGTATTGGATTTCAGTGGTCTGGTACTCGCGGAAGCGGTTTTATCCTATGTCGGAGTCGGCGTCGATCCTTCAATGATCAGTTGGGGCAATATGATCAACAGTGCCCGACTTGAAATGGCGCGTGAACCCGTCGTCTGGTGGTCATTAACCGCTGCGTTTATATCGATGTTTATTCTGGTATTGGCAGCTAATTTATTTGCCGATGTGGTGCGTGATGCATTTGATCCAAGAATGCAGGGGGCGAGATGACTTCCCCGGTTTTACTGGAAGTTAAAGGGCTAAAAACCTGGTTTCTCAGTAAAGAACAGCCATTTAAAGCTGTTGATGGCATAGACTTTTCCATTCAGCAAGGCGAGACCTTTGCCTTATTAGGTGAATCTGGTTGTGGTAAATCCATAAGTGCTTTGTCACTACTCAGATTAAATCCTTATCCAGCCAGTAAAATTGTGGCCGGCGAAATTAATCTGAATGGACTGGATCTACTTAAACTCTCCGAAGCTGAGATGGAATCGGTGCGGGGACGTCGGGTGGCAATGATCTTCCAGGAACCTCAAAGTTCGTTGAATCCTGTGTTAACCATTGGTCAACAAATTGGCGAGACACTGCGCTGGCATTTCAAGTTATCGCCACAGGAAATACAGCAACGCAGTTTAAAGTTACTGGATTCAGTTGGTATCCCTGATCCCATAAGACGCCTGAAAGAATATCCGCATCAAATGTCCGGTGGCATGAAACAGCGGGTCATGATTGCCATGGCATTAGCTGGTGAACCCGAGTTACTGATTGCCGACGAACCGACAACAGCATTGGATGTAACCATTCAGGCGCAAATCCTCGATTTATTGAAACAGATCCAACGTGATACCGGCATGGCGATTTTGCTTATCACTCATGATTTGGGCGTGGCTGCACAAATGGCGGATCACATTGCCGTTATGTATGCCGGGCAAATTGTTGAACAAGCAGATCGGCAGTCGTTTTTTGCCAATCCACAGCATCCTTACGCAAAAAAGTTATTTGAAGCTTTACCCAGCGAGCAAAAACGTGATCAACGTTTGACGGTGATTAAAGGCAATGTGCCGCCATTGAATCAAACATTTATTGGCTGCCGATTTGCCGATCGTTGTGATCTTGCCTGGGATCACTGTCATCAGCATGAACCAAGCTGGATAGCGACTAATGAACGTGGCGTGCGTTGCCATCTATACGATCCTACGGTGACGGCTTCAGCAGAAAATCTGCTTAAACCATCCCATGCATCCCATCTTTCAGATGTGGTTCCATCACAAATCCATGCATTAGATATCCGGGGTTTAAAAGTTCATTTCCCCATCCGTAAAGGTATTTTGCAACGCCAAGTGGGTCAGGTTAAGGCGGTGGATGGCGTCAATCTGACATTACATAATGCGGAAACGCTGGCATTAGTGGGTGAGTCGGGTTGTGGCAAAACGACCGTTGGTAAAGGCATTTTACAGTTAGTTGAGGTGACAGCCGGTGAAGTGCGTTTTCAGGGGAAGGTGCTGAACCGGCTTTCTCAACGTCAGTTAAAACCTTATCGTGGTCAACTGCAGATCATTTTCCAGGATCCGTTTTCCTCGATGAATCCACGGATGACTATTGAGCAGGTTATCGACGAAGCGATAAGTGCGAGCAAGTTTCGTAAAGAGCCCGCTGCCAAGACTAAATACATTGATTCATTACTTGAACGAGTCGGTTTACGAGCCGATATCCGCCATCGTTATCCGCATGAGTTTTCCGGCGGTCAACGGCAGCGGATTTGTATTGCTCGAGCCTTAGCTACAGAACCTGAAGTTATTGTGTGTGACGAACCGACTAGTGCGTTGGATGTATCGGTACAGGCACAAATTCTGAATTTGCTGCGGGATATACAGCATGAGTTCGGGCTGTCATTTTTATTTATTACCCACAATATTGGCGTAGTAGATTATCTGGCACATCGTGTTGCGGTGATGTACCTGGGCAGAATTGTGGAGCAGGGCACACGTCAGCAGGTATTGGATGCACCGAAACATCCTTATACGCAGGCCTTATTAGCTGCAGTACCGGATTTGAACAAACAGGAGTTGCAAGTGGCTGTCAGAGGGGAGCTGCCTTCACCTGCCAACCCACCGGCTGGTTGTCACTTTCATCAGCGCTGTCAGCATGTTATGCCTATATGCCATGAAAATTATCCACCACTCACTGTGCTGGAAAATGGGCATCAAGTTAATTGTTTTTTATATGAAGAGAATGAATATGGATCAACAAACACAAACTGAACTAGAAGCTGCGGCGTTTCGCAGATTAGTCGCTCACCTGCAAGAACGTAAAGATGTGCAGAATATTGATTTGATGAATTTGGCTGGGTTTTGTCGTAACTGTTTATCTAAATGGTATCTCGCCGCTGCAGAACAGCAGGGTGTAGCAATGGATTACGATGCTGCACGTGAGCATGTTTATGGTATGCCTTATGACGAGTGGAAAGAGAAGTATCAGAAATAATTAGTTAAGCGGCTGATAAATTGCCAGCAGACAAGACTATTGTTTGCTGGCATGTTCTCTAAGTTGTTTAGCCAAATCTTTCACTTTGTCATCTATTACTACCGATTGTTTAGCCGGCATTAACTGAACGCTGGAAATAGTGGTTTTAAGCTGACGTATATAGTTACGACAGTTATGACAAAGAAATAAATGCATTTTGAACGCCATGCGTTGCTGAAATGACAGATCTTTATTTAGATAGTCACTGGCCATTTGTTCAATTTCGCGGCATTTAAGCATGTTAAAAATGGTCCTGATATTGAGCGATTTTCTGTTGGATAGTTGAGCGAGCACGATGCAACAACACTCTAGCATTAGACGCAGAGATATCGAGAATGTTACAGATGTCTGACATTGATTCACCTTCCAAATCATATAAAGTTAATACCGCCTGTTGTTGCGGCGGCAGTTGTTCGAAGGTCTGACTGATAATATCGCTGAGTTCACTATTGGCAAGAATGGCTTCCGGTGTTTCAAGATCCCATTGTGAAACCGGTTCTCCCCAGTGCCCTGAATGATCAAAACGATCTTCCATCTCGTTGGTTTGCCAGTTTTCATCTAGCGAAACCTGACGTTTTTCTCTACGTAATCTGGTCTTAGCGGCATTGGCTGTAATTTGAATCAACCAGGTACGTAAGCTGCTGCGACCTGCAAATTCTGTCAGGGAGCGGATAGCCGAAATCCAGGCATCTTGAGCAATTTCTTCAGCAAAAGCTTCCCCAATAATAGCCTTGGCGATATTAACCATTGTTGGATGATATAAGGCTACGGCCATTTCAAATGACGCCGAATCGCCATCCAGCATTCCTTCAACTAATGCAGCATCATTTATAAAGTCCTGCCGCTGTAACTGATCAGTCATGGTGTCAAGTGCATCAATATAAGGTTGGATGAGTTTACAAAGATTTTTTTATCTAAACACAAATTTCATCTGGGTTCGGATATTTTCATCTGTAGTTAAAGCAAAATTGGCCTGGTAAAAAATTTCAGATTAATTTGTAACAAACGAATTGCTCGTCAGTCTATGCTAACAAGCCTGATCTTTGAGACGGGCTGATAATGAGATTTACAACATAAGGAATTTAAGACATGGCTATGAACAAAAAAACTTCTATCGCGTTGGCTGCCAGTGCAGCAATGACTGCTGGTCTGGCCCTTTCACCTATGGCTGCGGCGGATAGCAATCCATTCCAATCGACTGATTTGAACAACGGCTATATGCAGCTGGCTAAAGATCATGGCGAAGGTAAATGTGGAGAAGCCAAATGTGGCGAAGATGCTAAAAAAGATAAAGAAGGCAAATGTGGCGAAGCCAAGTGTGGTGAAGACAGCAAAAAAGATAAAGAAGGTAAATGCGGCGAAGGTAAATGTGGTGGTAACTGATTTATTCAGTAAACATCATTAGTGATATACAGGGGCGTAAAGCCCCTGTTTTCCTCTAAGGGGAATGAATATGATTACCTTGTTACAACGATTACAGCAGCTATTGAACGCTACCCGACAAGTTGACTTCGTTGCACCACTGTTATTGAGAGCTTACCTGATACCGGTTTTCTGGATAGCTGCCAATAACAAGTGGAATCCATTTAATCCTGACAGTTCATTGCAAAACACTATTGACTGGTTTGCCAATCCTGATTGGGGATTGGGTTTGCCATTTCCAGAGCTGATGGCTTACCTCGCATGGTCCGCTGAATATTTCGGTGCCATTTTATTGTTACTCGGTTTCGCCGTGCGCTGGGTCAGTATTCCCTTAATGATCACTATGTTGGTCGCGGCTTTCAGTGTGCACTGGAAAAACGGTTGGCAGGCCATTCATGATCCGATGAGTGCGTTTGCCGCCGATACTGCTCCGGCCGCAATAGAGCGACTGGATCGAGCCAAATCCATATTGCAGGAACATGGAAATTATAGCTGGCTGACGGAACATGGCAGCTTTGTTGTACTGAATAATGGTATTGAGTTTGCCGCAACCTATTTTGTGATGTTGCTGGCACTGTTTTTTATCGGCGCTGGCCGTTATATCAGTGTTGATTACTGGTTAGCTAAACGTTATATGCCAAATGAGGTGATACATGTGGATTCGTAAAAAACGTTCGTGGGATATTCCAGAATCCGAAGTTACCGATTATCAGGTCTATCTGAACCGCAGACAGTTTATCAATGGTGCTGCAGGTTTAGCTGCAGCGGGCGCTATGCCATTCAGTTTTGCTGCCAAAGCACCCACTGGTGAGACTTTTGCCGATCTACAGCAAAGTACTTTTTCTACCGAAGAAAAACTCACCACGTACGAATCCATCACTACTTATAATAATTTTTATGAGTTTGGTACTGATAAAGAATCCCCATCCACATTAGCTGCCGATTTTCCTGATCGCAGTAAACCCTGGATGATCACCATTGATGGTGAGTGCGATAAACCGGGTCAATATGATTACAACGAACTAATCAAAACCCAGACATTGGAAGAACGGATTTATAGGCTCCGTTGTGTTGAGGGTTGGTCTATGGTGATACCTTGGGTAGGGTTTCCATTAGCTGAAATTCTTAAACAGGCCCAGCCCAACTCTAAAGCTAAATTTGTCGAATTCACTACTTTGTATGATCCGGAGCAAATGCCCGGACAACGTCGCCGTGTATTGAACTGGCCCTATCTAGAAGGCCTGCGAATGGATGAAGCAATGCATCCATTGACTTTACTGGCAGTGGGTTTATATGGACGTGAGATGCCGGGACAAAATGGCGCACCGATTCGATTGGTGGTGCCGTGGAAATATGGTTTTAAAAGTATCAAATCCATTGTGCGGATCCGCTTTGTTGAAGAAATGCCGTTAAC
>NZ_MCRI01000034.1 GCF_001720165.1 Methylophaga muralis | reverse complement strand
GTCATGGGTACTTTGTTTATTTGACTTTACAGCCCTCTGGTCAGCTTTCCAAATTGTTAAAGAACACTACAATCGTATTGAGAGTTGTAACGGCCATATTTAAAAATAAACAGGGCAGCACGAATTACCATATTGAAACTAGCATTCAAGTGGCTGAAAGCGAACCTATTGCATTCTCACCATACTTAGAAAATTTCATCCATCTTAAGGGCCCCCTCAAAGAGGAGATTAGAAGATCACTCACCTTCTCAACTTCTTTTAACAATATTGAATGCAGTCAACTACCTTTAAAACATCCTTAATTTGGAAGGTATGAGTATAACGATCGGTTTGCCCAGCTCCGTTTTTTTCATGCCCAACTATTTGCTGAACCAAAACATTACTTATTCCAAAAGCTCTCGCTTTAGTTATGAAGGTATGCCTCAATGAGTGAAACACGAGGCGTTCCCCGTGATCATTAACCTTTCTATCAAGGATTGAGCCGAATAAATCCGTTACTCTATTCAGATTCTCATAGGCAGTATTGAAAATGCGGTAGTTGCTCGAGTCAATCCACTCGAATAAACCTTTACCAATCAGATGGTTGTGTATCGGAACTGTACGTCTAGCCGCTTTAGTCTTACCCTCTTTGACGACAAAGTAATAACGCTTGGTATCAGGACAGAGCTTAATGTCATCTTTTGTTAGCGCTGCAATTTCACTGCGTCTAGCTCCAGAATAGGCAGCCATTAGCAAGAACCATCTAAACCATTCTGGTTTGAACTTCGCTTTTTCTATTGCTTCAATAACTTCTGAATCTGTTAGGCAACCAAAACGTCTGTTTTCATAGTCCCAGCTTACGCCTTCACTTGGTGAAACTTGAATAAGATCCGCTTCATGCTTTAGATAACTGCTAAAGAAGCTCTGTGCCAGTTTGAGGTGTTCTTTAATGTACTTGCCGGATACCCTATCTTCATCAGGTATTGTGATCTCAGGTAGCTTCTCAAGGGGAATCTGATTGTATTGTTTCTTGTTTCTCTGAGGTAATTGAGAGATACCTTCCAATGCAGTTTTAAGGTGTCGCTTGGTGATATCTCTTACATCTCTATTACCAAGGAACAAACGAAGGTTATCAAACATTCGCTGATTAGCTTTGGCCTGTTTGTCAGTCCATTTTTTCCATTCACTGAAGTCTTGCCAAGCACGATCTAGAGAAATCACTTTACGTTTTTTTATAGGCCATGCTGGTGGACTCTCAAGCTGTTGCACGTAACCATTCAGTTTGGACTTAACCCATTGGCTTACTTGTTTACTGAAGTCGGATAACCGCTGACATATTGCCAACAAAGTATCAGCATTATCAGTGCTTCTTAATAAACGAATCAGAGGGATTTTATCACTGACCATCGCGAGAGCATCAGTCAGGGAGTCAGTACGAAGGCTGCGTTTTATCTCTCGTGGCAACGAAGGACAAAGCTCTCGCAAATGCTGCGGAATTAAAACACGGAAATAATAAGTTTTACGTCTGAGATAAACGTAAGGGTTTCCACTTTGTACCAGTTCTTGTACCATCAGTCACAGGCTCCTTGGTTGGAGTCGTAACCTATTGATACAGAACCATAAATATAAGTTTGAGATGGCCGATAAGCCGGGTTCTGTCGTGGACAATCATTCATCTGGGACAGATGTCACCATCTGCCTCAAGCAACCTACCCGGGAACCATGCGGGCCGCATGTCATGCCGAAGCATTTGTTCCTCTATTTGGTCTTGCTCCTGGTGGGGTTTACCATGCCACTTCTGTTACCAGAAGCGCGGTGCGCTCTTACCGCACCCTTTCACCCTTACCTGAAAATACATTCAGGCGGTTTACTCTCTGTTGCACTGGCCGTGGACTTGCGTCCCCCAGGTGTTACCTGGCACCTTACCCTATGGAGCCCGGACTTTCCTCACTCTGAATCCTTGCGGACATCAAGCGCGATTGTCTGGCCATCTCAGTGGGCTATTTTACCGGAGCAGCTTTATTTTTGCTGAAGTTTCAACGCCATGTCATAGGCTTGGTTTTTCTTGATGCCAAGAATTGAAGCCGTAATACTTGCCGCCTGCTTCAAAGGTACTTCCTGTAACAGAATCTGCAATACACGGGCCTGCTCTGCTTCATCACTGTCCACTACGGTTGATTGACCTTCAATAAGTAAAACGATCTCACCTTTTTGATGGTTTGGATCATTGATCACAACTTCGACCAACTCGGCCAATGGTAAAGTGACTATGGTTTCAAACATTTTTGTCAGTTCGCGAGCCAGACACGCCTTCCGCTCGCCACCAAACACTGCAAGCATATCTTGCAAACTGGCAACCATACGCTTGGGGCTTTCATAGAAAATCAGAGTACGTGGCTCATTTGTCAGTTTTTCTAACACTTGCCGGCGTGCAGTAGATTTAGGTGGTAAAAAACCTTCAAAGGCAAAGCGTTCGGCGGATAATCCAGATGCTGACAATGCCGTAATAACCGCACAGGCGCCTGGAATGGGAATCACTTTGATACCTTGTTCACGCGCCATGTTGACTAAACGAAATCCCGGATCACTTATCAATGGTGTGCCCGCATCTGAAATCAAGGCAATGGATTCCCCGGCAGCAATACGAGCTAACAATAATTCACTGCGCTGTTGTTCATTATGTTCGTGCAGTGAAATGGTTGAAGTTTGAATACCATGATGCTGTAACAAATATTTGCTGTGGCGTGTGTCTTCAGCGGCAATCAAATCGACTGAAGATAAAACTTCAATAGCGCGCGCTGAAATATCCGCCAGATTTCCGATTGGCGTGGCAACAATATATAGTGCGGCGGTAGCGTCGTTCACGGCTGATATCCTGAAAAGAAATATTGATTCTGGTCGTAATATACGCGAACAGGTAAGATGATGCCTTCTCCGAACTAAATTTGATGTAGCTTATGACGCAACGATTTTCCGCCCTGCTTATCTTGTTAGCCCTCCTGACATTATCGGCCTGTCAGCCAATTTCAATGGATACGAAACCTTCAGGTCCTGATATGACGACCTTGATATCTGATGCTGAAAAACAAGGCGACTACGCTGTTGCTGCTGAAGACTACCTGTCCAAAGCGGCTGATTCAGAGGGCGCTCTGAAAGCCGCATTTCAGTATCGTGCAGCATTAATGCATTATGAATTAGGTGAGTTTGCTGAAGCAGAAGCCTTGCTCGCTGAAACCAATTTGCAACAACTAACCTCACGTGAACAATTAACAGCCCACTTATTACGCGCCGATATTGCTGTATTAAATCTCGATGGTCAAAGCGCTTTACAACATTTGGATAACATTGATTTTGCTTCGGCCAATGCTGCCCAGCAAAAACGTATTCTGGAATTACGAATCACCGCTTACGATCTGACTGAAAACTGGTTGGAAAAAGCTTTGGCTCATATCCAACTTGATAAGCTGCTGCCGGAAACTGATCGTGAAAACAATCATGTCGCACTTTGGCAGACGTTAATGAAAATGACGCCTCAGGCATTGGATTTATATAATCCTGGTCAGCCTCCTGCCGAAGACAGTGGCTGGTTTGCTCTGGCCTATGCGGTAAAGGCTTATGAAAATAATCCTGAAGCAATGGAAGTCGCCATTGAAGATTGGGAATTTAGTTATCCCAACCATCCGGCCAATGTCGATCAATTGAAAAAAACAGTTAAGGCTCCTGTCCGTCTTCCAGATCAATTGGATTTGATTGGCATACTGTTGCCTGACTCTGGCCCCGCAGCAAATGCCGCACAGGCTATCCGTCAGGGAATTATCGCAGCGCATTTTAATGCTCGTTCGAATGTTCGCTTGCAGTTTTATGATGTTCGTCCCGGCAACACACCAGATTCAAATAATGTCATCGCGCAATACGACAAAGCCGTTGCCGATGGTGCGAATATTGTCATCGGACCACTAGATAAACTTTCGGTGGAAATACTGGCCGCCTATGAGTCTTTATCTATCCCAGTGTTAGCACTTAATCGTGTCAGCCAAAATGTCGAAAATACTAATTTCTTCCAGTTTGCTTTAGCCCCTGAAGATGATGCCCGAAGCCAAGCAGATTACGCCAAAAAACTGGGCTATAAACGGGCAATCGTATTAAGTCCTCGTAGTGAATGGGGTGACCGTGTGGTCGCTGCATTTTCAGATGAATGGCAGGCGTCAGGTGGACAACTGGTGACCCGGGCAAAATATGATGAAGCAGAAAATGACTATTCGCATATTTTGACGCCAATTTTAGGTGTGGATAGCAGTAATCAGCGTTATCAGAACCTGCGCCGTACGTTGGGACAATCGTTGGAGTTTGAGCCTCGCAGACGTCAGGATGTGGACTTTCTGTTTATGGTGGGCAGACCATTAAAAGCCCGTCAGTTAGTCACGCAATTACGTTTCCATCGTTCTGGACAATTACCTATTCTTGCTACCTCTCATGCATATGGTGGTGAGGCAAATGCTCAGCAGGATATTGATCTGAATGGTTTGATTTTTACCGATATCCCGTGGATGTTTACAGAACAGTCGGAACAGGATCCTGCCTATGCAGCCGTTCGCCGCCAAGCCAGTGGTGATGTAGGTTCATTTATGCGTTTGGCTGCGTTAGGTGTTGATGCCTATCGTATGATTCCTTTCCTGACAGCCATGAGTAGCTCTGAAGATGAAAAATATCAGGGAGCAACTGGAGAACTGACGATTAATGAGCAAGGTCAGATTGAACGTTTGATGCCAATCGCCACTATCCGTAACGGCTTGATTGAACCGCTGCAAAGAGATTAAAGCGAATGGCAGAACATCTCCAGTCTGGTAAACAGGCGGAGCAATTGGCATGTGATTATTTACAACGCCAAGGTTTAAAGCTGATTCAGCGTAATTTTCACTGTCGTCGTGGTGAAATTGACGTGATCATGCAGGATGGACAAACACTGGTTTTTGTTGAAGTTCGGTATCGACGAAATGACTCACATGGTGGCGCGCTGGAAAGTATTACAAGTTTTAAACAATCACGTATCATCACCACAGCCCAACACTATTTAATGCAATCCGGATGGTCCCACAATTGTCGCTTTGATGTCATCGCTATCACTGCCGGCACAGCAGATAAAATTGTGTGGATTCGGGATGCTTTTCAACTAAACTAAGTCACAGTTTTATCTGCACACATTCAACGAGGAACAAATCCATGTACCAAATTAGACTGGTTTTTATGTTACTGATACCGATTATGCTGCTGCAAGCCTGCGCCGCTGTCGTGGTCGGCGGTGCTGCAACCACTGCAGCGGTAGCTTATGACCGCCGAACAGCTGGAGCAGTTTTAGACGATCAATCTATCGAAGCAAAAGCCAAATATGCCATTTTTCAGGACAAAGATATTCACAGCCAAAGCAACATTAATGTAACGAGTTATAATGGATTTGTCTTGTTGTCTGGCGAGACGCCTAATGAAGCGCTTAAACAAAAAGCCGAAAATTTGGTTAGAGATATTCCGAAAGTTCGTAAAGTATTTAACGAATTAGCTATTTCAGGCCCAAGCGCATTAACATCACGCAGCAGTGATAGCTGGATCACCACCAAGGTGAAAGCCAAGATGACTAAGGATGAAAATGTTGATCCCTTATTTATAAAAGTCGTGACCGAACGTGGAACGGTCTATTTGATGGGTAAAGTTACTCGCCCTGAAGCAGATAAAGCTGTCGCGGTTACTCGTTCAACCAAAGGCGTTTTACGAGTAGTGAAAATTTTTGAATATATAGATTAATTATCTAAGCCCAATCGAAAGCCCCTCTCGCAGGGGCTTTTTTTTAAAAAGGTTTCACTACAGCCAGAATCATCACGGCAATCAAAATTAATACCGGCATTTCGTTAAACCAACGGTAAAACACGTGACTACGTTGATTGTTATCCGCAGCAAATTGTTTGAGCATGCGACCACACATACCGTGATAGACAAACAGTAACAACACCAGAGTTAGTTTGGCATGTAACCAGTACATGGCTTTTAGTTGTTCCAGTGGGTAATAACTCATTAGCCAAATACCTAATATCAAGGCAATAACAGCACTTGGCGTCATGATGCCCCGGTATAATTTTCGCTCCATAATTTTAAAACGCTCGTTACCAGCTTGGTCATCACACATTGCGTGATAGACAAACAACCTTGGCAGATAAAACAAAGCGGCAAACCATGTGACCACTGCCATTAAATGAAACGCTTTTACCCATAACATCTGCAATGACTCCTTATTTGAAATAGTGATAGTATCAGCCTTATATAAACAGGAGATCACCGATGTCCGATGAACGCCGATATTTCAGCCGGATTCCCTTTGCTGCCGACGCACATGTCATTGCACCACATGGTGATGTGTACTTGAACTGTCGGGTTATTGATGTCTCGCTCAATGGTTTACTGATAGCGCGTCCCGACAATTGGTCTGGTCAGCTAGCGGATATTTTTAATGTGGATCTGTTGCTGGATGGGGCTCAGATTGTTATCAAAATGCAGGCTGAAGTTGCACATATGGATACACAAAGTATTGGTTTTCACTGCCAACTGATTGACCTCGACAGCATTACCCATTTGAAAAGACTGGTTGAACTCAACCTTGCCGACGAAGGCTTGTTGCATCGGGAATTATCCGCACTGCTGGACATGCCGGATAACTAGACAAGCTTTATCACTGCCAGCCGTCTTTAAGCGCCTCAATAGCCTGTTGTAAATGATGTACTGCAATTACTTTCAAACCTGAAACAGGTTTACGTGGGGCGTTAGCAGCCGGGACCAGCGCTACTTTGAAACCATGTTTACCCGCATCCCGTATCCGTTCTTCCCCTGCCTGAACCGGGCGAATTTCACCGGTTAAACCGACCTCTCCAAACACCACCCAATCCTGAGGAATAGCTTTATTGCGCAAACTGGAAATAACGGCTGTTAAAACAGCCAGATCGGCTCCGGTCTCACTGAGTTTAACGCCACCCACTACGTTAATAAAAACATCCTGATCATGACAGGTAATACCACCATGTCTATGCAAAATAGCCAGTAACATCGCCAGACGGTTTTGTTCCAACCCTACCGAGACACGTCGCGGATTACCTAACGGACTTTCATCAACCAATGCCTGCACTTCCACCAGCATCGGACGACTGCCTTCGCGAATCACCGTAATCATGCTGCCAGGAACCGCTTGTTCACCTCTCGATAAAAATATCGCTGAAGGATTACTGACTTCTTTTAATCCAAGCTCAGTCATGGCAAATACGCCCAGCTCATTAACCGCGCCAAAGCGGTTTTTGACTGCACGTAAAATACGGAAGCGAGTCGAACTGTCGCCCTCAAAATACAACACGGTATCGACCATATGTTCCAGAACACGTGGTCCTGCCAATGCACCTTGCTTGGTGACATGGCCGACCAGAATCATGGTAATACCACTTGATTTGGCAAAGCGAACTAATTGCGCAGCACTTTCCCTTACTTGTGCCACGGTGCCGGGAGCCGATTGTAATAACTCGGTAAATACCGTTTGAATCGAATCGATGACCATTACCTGTGGCTGGCGTTGCTGGGCAATCGCCATCATCTGTTCAGCATGGGTTTCTGCCAGCAAATCCACCGGCGTTTCGTGCAATTGCAAACGCTCAGCACGCAGACGGATTTGCTGCAGGGATTCTTCACCACTGATATACAACGGATTAATACCACTTAATTCCGCCATACTTGCCATGGCTTGCAACAGTAAAGTCGACTTACCAATACCGGGATCACCGCCTATCAACACCACAGAACCAGTAACCAGTCCTCCACCAAGCACGCGGTCCAATTCCGGCAATCCGGTTGACCAGCGAACAGCTTGTTCGGAGGTAATAGTTTTTAATGCTTGAACTGTGTTTTGTTGCTGGCCGGCATAACCAGTGTGTTTGTTCATTGTGGCGGAGGGTTTAACACTGCTTTGCACCGATTCTTCAAGACTGTTCCAGGCACCGCAGTCCGTACAACGACCAGCCCATTGCGGTGTCTGAGCACCACACTCGCGGCATACATAAACCCGTTTTGCTTTAGCCATGTAGATACTCCCTGTTCACTCGTGGTGTCACACAGCATAATAATTCGTAGGGGATGGTTCCTGCTTTTTCGGCTAACCATTCAACCGCCAAGGCATCGGTGCCCCAAATAACCACCTCATCCTCCAATTGTGCTTGTGGGCAGGCATCCAGATTCACACATACTGTGTCCATGGAAACTCGACCGATAACCGGTACTTCTTTACCACGAATAATGACTTTGCCAGCATTGGATAAATGGCGACTATAGCCGTCACCATAACCAATGCTGACCACGCCCATACGCATTGATTGGTCTGCAGTCCACTGGCCACCATAACCCACTTCATCTCCAGCTTTTAACTGTTGAGTAGCAATCAGTTTCGAGACCAGTTGCATCACCGGCTTCAATCCCAGTTGAGCGCCTGTTTTATAAGCAAATGGCGAAGCGCCATACAGCATCAGGCCGGGTCTTACCCATTGATAATGCGATTGCGGCAAACTGATAATCGCTGCTGAATTGGCCATACAAACAGGTAAACCCGTGGTTTCTGCGAGTCTTTGCATAACCATTATCTGTTGTTGGTTTCTCGTATCATTCAGTAAATCAGAGTTAGCAAAATGACTCATCAAACCAATCTCGTCGACCAGATCTGTACGTCCTGTAAATTGATCAATGATCTGTCGGATATGCTGTTCAGCAAGCCCCAGCCTATGCATACCGGTTTCCAGCATCAGCCAGATAAACGGTAACGGTTTATTGAGTTTCGCTGTTAATAAATAATCGAGATGTTGTTGCTGATGCAATACCAGTGTTAAATCATATTCCGCAGCCAACTGCCATTCTTCAATTGTGCTGACACCTTCGAAAATGGTTATCGGCTGCTTAAAACCATGTTGTCTGAGGATTAACGCTTCTTTTAATCTTGCTACTGCAAAAGCATCGGTCTGCTCTAATGCTTTGGCGATTTCAATTACACCATGGCCATAGGCATCGGCTTTAATCACCGACATTATTTTACTGTGCGGAGCGTAATAGCGAACTTGCTGCAGATTATGTTGAAGTGCTGTCAGATTGATTCGGGCAAACGGATAGCGGCTCACGAGTCATTATCACCGTAATCTTGTTGGTAATACGCAGGAGCAAAGTTTTCAAAACGGGTATATTTGCCCTGAAAGGTTAGCGCGACAGTCCCGATGGGACCATTACGTTGTTTACTGATAATGATTTCAGCTTTGCCTTTTTCTGCAGAATCTTCGTTATAAACTTCATCTCGATAGATGAATACAATGATATCGGCATCCTGCTCAATTGCGCCGGACTCACGCAGATCCGACATTACGGGGCGCTTGTTCGGACGTTGTTCAAGTGAACGATTCAACTGAGACAAGGCGATAACGGGTACATTCAATTCTTTGGCAAGGGCTTTTAACGAACGGGAGATTTCAGAAATTTCATTAGTCCGATTTTCAGCCTGACGGCCATTGGAACTACCGCTCATCAATTGCAGATAGTCGATAATGATCAGGCTCAAACCATGTTCACGTTTTAACCTTCTTGCTCGTGCTCTAAGTTCTGATGGGGTTAAGCCGCCAGTATCATCAATGAATAATGGTGCTTCGTTTAATAATGCAATGGCCGAAGTCAGTCTGGGCCAGTCATCATCATTCAGTCGGCCGGTTCTTAATCGATGTTGATCTATGCGGCCTAAGGAGGACAACATCCGCATGGCTAATGAGTCGGCAGGCATCTCCATACTGAATACCGCTACCGGCTGTTTGCTATGGATAGCCGCATTTTCAGCAATGTTCATCGCAAAAGTGGTTTTACCCATCGACGGTCGGCCAGCGATAATAATTAAATCAGCGGGTTGTAACCCGGAAGTTTGATCATCAAAATCAATAAAACCAGTTGGGAGACCGGTAATACCACTATCCTGCTCAAATAGTGTGTCGATTTTATCGACCACTTTACTCAATACATCTTTGACCTGAATAAAACCGCCACCACGTTTGGCGCCTTTTTCAGCGATTTCAAACACGCGACGCTCAGCAGTGTCGAGCATTTCTTCGCTATTTCGCCCTTCTGGCGTAAAAGCCATATTGGCAATGTTATTACCAATCTGAATCAGCTGACGCAAAATTGATCGTTCGCGAACGATCGCTGCATACGCTTTGATATTGGCTGCACTGGGAGTGTTGCGCGCAAGCGCGCCGAGATAGGCAAGTTCGCCAACTTTATCGAGTTCACCACGTTGATTATGCCATTCGGCCAGCGTGATTACGTCTACGGGATTGGCTTGTTCCATTAATTCCGCGATGCCGCGGAAAATAAGCTGATGGTCGTGGCGGTAAAAATCCTGCTCAACCAATAGATCAGAAACCTGTTCCCACGCACTGTTATCGAGCATTAATCCGCCTAAGACAGATTGTTCAGCTTCAACTGAGTGTGGTGGTACCTTCAGGGCCTGAGTTGCGCTGTCTTGATAGCTTTCTGGATAAGTTATCTGTTCCACAGCAAATGTCCAAGCTGGTTAAACAAGCATTTGATTCAGGAGCACTGAATCACAAAAATAGCAGGGGCATAGAATCGTCCATGCCCCTGCTGTTCAATTTTCTTACTGTTGTTCTTGTGCTTTTGCGATCGCTTCAGCTTCTTCACGTGAAGCTTCACGTGCTTTACGTGCTTCTTCTGCAGCAGCAATAGCAGCAAGTTCAGCTTCTGAAGTGATGTTTACTTTCAGGCTATAGACAACATCTGCATGCAATTGCACATCAATGTTGTATTCGCCAGTGTGACGTAATGGACCAGTCGGTAAACGAACTTCGTTACGGTCTACATCAGCACCTTTAGCATTAACCGCATCAGCGATATCTGCAGCAGTAACTGAACCGAATAATTTACCTTCAACACCGGCGTTAGCCATGATATCGACATCACCAGCTGCAATCAGTTTTTTCTCACGTTCTTGAGCAGCAACGAGTAATTTGGCCGCCGCCGCTTCTAATTCAGCACGACGTTCTTCAAATTTAACTCTGTTGTTCTTGTTAGCAGGCAATGCCTTGCCAGCAGGAACCAGATAGTTACGACCATAGCCAGCTTTTACGCTAACTTCGTCACCCAAATTGCCAAGCTTTTGAACTTTTTCCAGCAAAATTACTTGCATCGTTCTAACCCTCATTCGCAGTCAGGGACTGCTTATAAAATAACCGCATTACGCTAGTGCGCGTTTGCGAAAATTAAACCATTGTTCCAAAACACCCAGTGTCGCAGTCAAAATCAACATTTGTGGCAGCATCAATACCATTAGCACATACATTACCACTAACCATGCAACCGATTTCTGTTTCGCCCGAACAATCGCGTGGGCAACCGCAATACCTTGTATTGCAAACAGCACCAGCAGAACCGGCAAACAATCAATTAACAGCATCAGCGAACTGGCTATCGGTGTCAGTGACAGAGCCATCAGCACTGCGGTCAGTATTGCCAGCGTTTTACCCAAAGTAATTTGAGTAAATTCACTACCAAAAGCACCTTCGTTATACAACGCAGACTGCCATGCACGGCCGATCAAGATACCCAGAATAATATTGACGCTAACTGCTGCTGCTATTAACCCGGTCATCATGCCGGCCATCTGGACCAGAAAGTTTTGAGTATCAGCAGCATTCAGTTGCCATCCAGATTGTTCTGACAGCAATTGAACGAATGGTGTCAACATTTCCTGCCACCATAATGCAGGGTTTGGTAAGAAAATATGCGCTATCAATACCACCAGAATACCCGCGCCAGCGGCAGCCAAAAGTGCCCGCTCCAGCGATCGAGTGTATCCCAATACCAATGTCACTAAATAAGCTGGTAACCAACTGGTTAGTAATAATGCCGCAGCAATCCAGACCTGCCCTAAAAGCAGTCCGGCGACTACAGCGAATACTACTAATGTTGCTGCCATTACCCGCAGACCTTCTTTAGGGCCCACACGTAAGGTGGCCAGCACAATAACCCCGCTAGCGAGATAATTGAGTGGTGGTAACAGCATTGCAGCAACCGATAGCAAAGCAGCTGCAAATGCAGCTTGCCAGCGACCTTTCATTGCAAAATCAGCTATACCGCGCAACATAATATTTCTTGATTTTAACCTTACAACTGGGAAGCTAAATTACTTGTGCATGTCACAGTAAGGCAGCAATGCCAAAAACCGTGCACGTTTTACACAAGTTGACAGCTGACGCTGGTAACGAGCTTTTGTACCGGTGATACGGCTAGGAACGATTTTGCCTGTTTCAGTAACGAAATTTTTAAGCAGGTTTACGTCTTTATAATCAATTTGTTTCACACCTTCGGCAGTGAAACGACAAAATTTTCTACGTCTGAAAAAACGTGCCATCGTGATATCTCCTGATTAGGCTTGTGATACGGGTTTTTCGTCGTCTTTGCGCATCATCGGTGAAGCATCAGTAACTGCTTCGTCCATGCTGACAACAAGGTGGCGAATAACGGCATCATTGAAACGGAACGCAGTGGTAACTTCGTTCAACTGCTCAACATCACATTCAACATTCATTAACACGTAATGTGCTTTGTGAACTTTGTTGATTGGGTAAGCTAATTGACGACGACCCCAGTCTTCCAGACGGTGAACTTGACCACCAGCAGTAGTCAGTGTTTGTGTATAGCGCTCGATCATACCGGGCACTTGTTCGCTCTGATCAGGGTGGACCAGAAACACGATTTCGTAATGTCTCAATTTGAGCTCCTCACGGTTTATACAGCTTGCTGAAAAATTTCAGAAAGCAAGGAGTTTTACCTGTTAAAAGGCAATCGCGGATTTTACTTCATTTTAGTACTTACTCACAAGCGACGTTGACGATCCGCCTCAAATAGACACACACCTGCAGCCACAGATACGTTGAGACTTTCTGCGCCACCTTGCATCGGTATATGCATTACCTGATCGCAATGATCTCTGGTCAAACGGCGAATACCCTGCCCTTCTGCCCCAAGGATGATCGCTAAAGGTCCTTTGAGATCGGCTTGATAAAGGCTCATTTCACTATCACCCGATGTGCCAACCAACCAGATACCGCGTTGCTGAAGATCTCGCAAAACGCGCGCAAGATTAGTTACTTGAATAAATGGCAGACGTTCGGCCGCTCCACTGGAGATCTTGATGGCGGTAGGCGTCAAACCTGATGCACGATCTTTGGGAGCAATCACTGCATGTGCTCCGGCAGCTTCCGCTGTTCGCAAACAAGCGCCGAGATTATGCGGATCTTGTACCCCATCAAGGATTAATAGAAAGGGTGTCTGCTGTAAATTATCCAGTAATACGTCCAGATCGGTTTCATCCAGAATGGCTAATGGATGACAGCGTGCAACACAGCCTTGATGACGGTTTTCTGGAACCATATCGTCCAGTTGCTGACGTTGGGTTTTATGCAAACGTATACCCAAATCACCGGCTAATTTATAAATAATTTCCACACGTTGATCATGGCGCTCATCGGCTACCCAGATTTCTGCCACACGTGAAACAGGCGACTCAAGAGCCGCCTGTACTGCGTGCAAACCAAAAATCAGATCTTGCGATGGTGCCTGGTTTCTTTCTGATGTGCCTTTACGGCGTTTGGTAGGCTTCAGCTTCCTGTCCCTCTACAATTGGTTTAACAATAATTTCGACACGACGATTCAATTGTCGCCCTGCCTCGGTTTCATTACTGGCACGTGGTTCTAATTCACCGCGGCCCATTGGTACTAAACGTTCTTTCAACACTCCACGTGCTGCAAAATAATTGGTGACCGATTGTGCTCTGCGCTCTGAAAGCTGCTGGTTGTAACTTTCTGAACCTCTGCTGTCAGTATGGCCGATAACATGAATGATAGTTTTCGGATACCGCTGCAATACATCAGCGACTTTGTTTAACGTCGGTTCAAATGCGGGTTTGATGGCAGCACTGTCAAAATCGAAAGACACTTCGTTGGAAATATCGATTTTTAAAGATTCATCTTGTAACTGCTGGATTTGTAGTTCATTACGAGCTTGCTCTTGAGCCAACGCTTCATTCATTTCACGCTGCTGATTATCCATGTAACGACCAACGCCAGCTCCTGCCAACGTACCGACAGCAGCACCAGCTATAACACCGCCTGCTCCATCATCAATGGCATATCCGATAATGGAACCGGCAGCAGCACCAATTGCCGCACCTCTTTTGGTCCGCATATTTGGATCATCCGCCGCACAACCCGACAAAATGATCGCTGATGAAATGGCTGAGACTAATAGAATCTTTTTCATTATTTTAACTCCCTTACTATTGCGTTGCATTCTAGACCCTAAGCGTTATGCTGACTATACTTGCTTTCCACCAAATTAAATGAGAACCATTCGATATGGATCGCCCCTTTATTCCAGTCAAAATTGCCGTACTGACGATTTCCGATTCTCGTACTGAAGTCGATGATGTCTCTGGCAAAACATTACAAGACCGATTGCTCGCTGCTGGGCATGAACTGGCAGATAAACAGATTGTTGCAGATGATATTTATCAAATTCGCGCCATTATTTCTCAATGGATTTGCGATGAACAGGTTGACGTTATTATCACTACAGGTGGTACTGGACTGACAGGACGTGATGGTACGCCGGAAGCTGTCCAGGTTTTATTCGATAAAGAGATCGTCGGCTTCGGAGAACTTTTCCGACAAATCTCCTATGACATTATCCGTACTTCTACTGTTCAATCAAGAGCCATTGCCGGAGTGGCAAACGGTACATTTATTTTTTGTCTGCCCGGATCTTCTGGTGCCTGCAAAACGGGCTGGGATGACATTCTGCAACACCAGCTTGATGTAAGACATCGGCCATGTAACTTTGTTGAACTGATTCCCAGGCTGCGAGAGAAATGATTACTTTGCAATTATTTTCCACAGCGGGATGCCATCTCTGCGAGCTTGCGTTTGAACAAGTCAAAAGCCTACCTAATGCTGATCAGATTAATTTGCAAATCGTGGAAATTGGCGATGATGATGGCTTGGTGGAACAATATGGCATTCGTATTCCGGTGTTGAAATTCCCCGATAACAGTGAATTGAATTGGCCGTTTGAGCAACACAATATTCTGCAAAAAATTGCTGTTGTGACAGAGGAACTTTAACGTTAACAACGGCTCTTAACTTTACTATCAAGTTATCTTTTGTGGAGCCACCAAATGAAAGTGTTGATCTGGCCTTTTTTAATCTTCTGGTCTGTCTCCACACCTTTGATTGCCGCTGAATTTCCAGCAATTCCCGGCAAACGATTTGATGTTGGTGGTTATCAGTTACACATTCACTGTTCTGGATCCGGTAGTCCGACGGTTATTGTCGATGTAGGCCTTGGCGATGATTCGACTGATTGGCTGCCGATTCAGCAAGCTGTTTCCAATAACTCTCGGATTTGCGTGTTTGACCGCCCCGGTTACGGCTGGAGTGATTTTGGTCCAGCACCACGAACCAGCAACCGAATTGCCAGTGAGCTGGAGATATTGCTTGAACAGGCTGATATTGCCCCGCCTTATATTTTGGTAGGTCATTCATTTGGTGGATACAACATCCGTATTTTTGCCGCCAATAATCCGCAAATGGTGGCTGGTATGGTATTGGTTGATGCTTCTCATGAAGATCAATACAACCAGTTTCAGATCAAACTTCCCAACAATTTCGATCGCCGCGGCACTATCATGATTTTGCCAAAATCAACCGATAGTATGGCGCATGCCAATAAACCACCGATTTTGCGTGAACGAGCTTTTCATGCTGCCAGAGCTGAAATCTCAGCACTCGACGAAAGCTCAGTGCAACTGCAGAAAAACTCAGCTTTACCGGTTGTGCCATTAATTGTCATTAGCCGTGGTAAACCGGAATGGTATGGTGATGCCAGTCAGCAACAACGTGAAAAAACCTGGATTAATCTGCAACAGGACTTATCCAGACTGTCACCAATAAGTTCGCATATGTTTGCTCATCAAAGCGGCCATGCCATTCCACATGAACAACCAGAAATAATTATTGAAGCCATTAACGATATCGTCAGTCGGGTGCATGCCCGCAATGTGCTCTAAAAACAGTTATACTGCCTGCTTTTTTTAGCTGGATAACATGACTGTTCTTTACATTGATTCGGATGAGGCGTTATCGCAATTTTGCCAGGATATTCAGCACAGCAAATGGCTGGCCATCGATACAGAATTTCTGCGCGAAAAAACCTATTATCCCCAACTATGCCTGATCCAGATTGCCAATGATGACGTCATTGCCTGTGTTGATCCTATCGCTATTAAAGATCTTTCACCTTTACTTGATCTGCTCTATCAACCGCAAATAACGCTGGTTTTCCATGCTGCAAGACAAGATCTGGAATTGCTGTATTTATTAAAAAATACATTGCCACAGAACCTGTTTGATACCCAATTAGCCGCGACCATTCTGGGTGATGGTGATCAGATCGGCTATGGTAATCTGGTTAAGTTACGGCTTGATGTCAGCCTGGATAAAGCCCATTCGCGAGCGGATTGGACCCAACGTCCTTTAAGTGCAGAACAGCTGGAATACGCTGCTGATGATGTGCGTTATCTGCGTGAGTTATACCATCAGATGTCAGCCGATCTTGAAAAACAAGGTCGTACTGAATGGCTGAAAGAAGATTTTGCTGACCTTGCCAATGCTAATAATTACATCGCTGATCCGGAGACTATCTGGCGTAAGATTCGTGGTGCCGGTAAATTAAAAGGTGTGCAACTTGCCGTATTACAACAATTGGCAGCCTGGCGGGAGCAACGTGCCATTGATAGAGATCGCCCGAGACGATGGATCATCAAAGATGAGGTAATGCTGGATTTAGCTCGTTTTGCACCGGAAAAAATTGAAAAACTCAGTCAAATCCGCGGACTTGAAGCTCGGGATATTGAACGAAGTGGTCGTGCCATTATTGACGTCATCAGTAAAGCCAAACAAACTCCGCCAGAACAGTGGCCGATATTGCTGAGACCTGAACCACTGAGCAATCAGCAAGAAGCTCTGATTGATGCATTGATGGCTTTACTGCGTAAGTTCTGTGATGACCAATCGATAACTCCCATTGCCGTGGCTAGCCGTAAAGACATTGAAAGACTGGTACGTGGTGAAACCGAACTGTCGTTATTGCAAGGCTGGCGTAACCAAATCGTTGGGCATCATCTGACCGCTTTTATCGAAGGCCATCTGTCGGTTACCGCTGATACACAACAGATTCATACAAAAGAGGTATAAACATGTCGGTACTTATCTGTGGCTCCTTTGCCTACGACAATATTATGGTGTTTCCCGATCAATTTAAAAATCACATTCTGCCTGACAAAGTGCACATGCTGAATGTGTCGTTTCTGGTGCCGGAGTTGCGTCGTGAATTTGGTGGTTGCGCAGGTAATATCGCTTTTAATATGAAAATGTTGGGTGATGATCCGATCCCAATGGGCACCGTTGGCAGTGATTTTGGTACCTATGCCGCCTGGATGGACAAGTTTGCGATTAACCGCCGTCATGTCCACGTCAAAGAGAATCATTTCACTGCGCAGGCTTATATCACTACCGATATTGATGATAATCAGATCACTGCCTTTCATCCCGGTGCGATGAACCTGGCTCATGAAACTAAAATCAGTGAGGCCCAAAATATCCAGCTGGGCATTATTGCTCCCGATGGTCGTGATGGCATGATTCAACACGCCCAGCAATTTGCTGATGCCGGTATTCCATTTATCTTCGACCCAGGCCAGGGGTTACCGATGTTTAATGGTGAGGACTTGCTGCAGTTTGCTCGTCAAGCTACATATATTGCTCTGAATGATTACGAAGCACAGCTATTTGAAGACAGAACCGGTCTGCCGCCCGAAGAAATTGCCAAACTTGTGGAGGCATTGATTATCACTCGTGGTGCTGAGGGTTCGCACATTTATACTGAAGGAAAACGTATTGATATTCCTTGTGCTAAAGCCGCGGAAGTTGCTGACCCAACAGGTTGTGGTGATGCTTATCGTGCCGGATTATTACATGGCATTTTGCATGGCAAGGATTGGGAAATCACGGGGCGTATTGCATCTTTATTAGGTGCCATTAAAATTGAACAACATGGCACGCAGAATCATCAATTCACCAGCGAGGCTTTTGCTCAGCGGTTTGAGCAAAACTTTGGGATGCCATTACGTTAAATACATTTTAGCTCTGAGACTGCAACTTGGCAGTTTCAGAGCAAATAATGGCAAAGCTGCAAAATTACTGCAGCAAATACCCCTGCGATCACATCATCAAACATAATGCCAAAACCGCCATGCAGCTTGCGATCAGCAAGTGATACCGGCCAGGGCTTCCAGATATCAAACAATCTGAACAATACAAATCCCAGTAACATCCATTGCCATCCGGCTGGCGCGGCAATCATTGTCACCAGATAACCGACGATCTCATCCCACACTACTGCGGAAGGATCATCCTGTTTCAACCAGTTGACGGCTTGCTGACAAATCCAAATACCGGCAACAAATGCTATGAGTGTGATCAGTAAATAACTCAGCAAGTCGAAATCGTGAATCAACCAATAAATTGGCAGCGCTACAATCGTCCCCATAGTGCCTGGTGCTTTCGGTGACAAACCTGAACCAAACCCATAAGCCAGTAAACAGGCAGGTCTTTTGAGCAAATCCTGAAAAGTGACTTTATTATGCGAAGTGGTCATAGCCTGCCTTTATCTTTGAGAATGCCTGCCACTCGCCTTGAGCATTCTGAAAATACATACCTTTGTCTTGCGTTATTTCCCCTATCACACGAATCATTTTGGGAAACTGTTGTTTGAGTTTTGCCACATTTTCAGCTGGTGCGGTAAAGCATAATTCGTAATCATCGCCCCCCGTTAACGCCAGTTGGGTCGCAAGCTTTAAAGGCAATTTCTGCAATACTGGAGAGAACGGTAAAGACGATAAATTTAACTTCGCGCCTTTATTGCTGGCATGAAGAATATGATTTAAATCCGCTAATAAGCCATCCGAAACATCAATTGCAGCATGTGCTTTACTCACCAGTTGTTGACCTATTTGATTCCGTGGAGTGGGCATTTCCAGACGTTGTAATAGATATTCGATATCGGTATCAGTTAAGGGTGCAGTATCAAGTTGGCCTAACTTGTATTGAAGCCCTGCTGCGGCATCCCCCAAACAACCAGTCACACAGATCAAATCCGTAGTTTGCGCAGCATTGCGCTGCAGGATATTGTCTTTCGCTAAATGCCCATGCACCTGAATAGTAATGGTTAACGGGCCGCGTGTGGTATCGCCACCGACCAATTGAATCCGATGTTGTTGAGCGATGTCAGCTAAACCGGCTGAAAACTGTTTCAGCCATTCATCATTTATTTCCGGCAAGGTTAACGCCAAGGTGAACCAGGCAGGTTCAGCTCCCATCGCTGCCAAATCACTGAGATTAACTGCCAGAGCTTTGATGCCTAAACGGTAGGGATCAACATCAGCGAAAAAATGTATACCCTGAACCAAGGTATCAATAGAAATCGCGGTATAAAAATCTTGCGGATTGTTTAAAACGGCACAGTCATCACCAATTCCAACAATCACATCTTCACGGTTAGCCGTTAAAGCGTGGAAATACTGTTGAATTAGAGAAAACTCAGGAGATTTTTTCATTCAAAAAAAGCCCCGTCTGGATGATTTCATCTTTTCGGGGCTAATAATCAATTCGCTTTTTTCTGAGCGCGTGCGGCTTTAGCGGCTTGATATTCGACCTGACGTAAACGCGCGCCGATCTTATCCAACACGCCGTTGACATATTTATGGCCTTGTTCGCCACCAAATGATTTGGCAAGTTCAACGGCTTCATTCAACACTACGCGATACGGAATATCCGGGCGATGCATATATTCAAAAACAGCTAGCCGCAGCACTGAAACTTCAACCGGATCAATGGCCGATAAACTTCTATCTATCGCATGAGCCAGTTCAGCATCAATGGTATCGATGTCTTTGGTCACGCCTTCGACCAGCAGTTGGAAATAATTTTTGTCGATTTTATTGGCATATTCTGCCATGACAAAATCCATGGTTTCTTTTTCAGGAGCCTGATTGTTAACCAATGATTGATAAAGCGCTTGCACAGCAGCACGTCGCGCTTGAGTCCGGGGTAATCCACCAGCCATTTACTTGGCAGCTCCGATTTGACGTAACACATTGACCATTTCAATAGTGCCCATCGCCGCTTCAGCGCCTTTATTACCGGCTTTGGTGCCAGCTCGCTCAATCGCCTGCTCAATAGTATCGACCGTCAATACACCAAAAGCGATTGGTATATCGAGTTGCAATGTGAGTTGGCCAAGACCTTTTGAACATTCACCAGCAACATATTCAAAATGCGGAGTACCACCACGAATAACCGCCCCTAATGCAATAATTGCATCATATTTGCCGGTTTTACCCATACGTTGTACTGCCAGAGGAATTTCCACTGCGCCCGGAACGCGGGCGATTTCAATATCTTTTTCCACAGCACCGTGACGTAATAATGTATCTACTGCGCCAGCAATCAGATTATCAACGATAAAGTCATTGAAACGGCCAGCAACGATACCCACTCGCATGCCTTTTGCGGAAAAGTCACCTGAAAAGGTTTTGATATTGCTCATATTTCAGAAATGTCCAAAGAGAGAAAAAAGATATTGTACTGTGTTTAAAAATGAATGCCTAACAGTCAGTTATAGCCAGCGTTGCTTTTCGGCTGCTGTTTTATTTCGTGCATGCGGTAAGGCATCGGCATCAGCTTCAACCACGGTCCATTGATAAGGTGATTGATCAATGCGTACAGCGGTTAATTGTTCGCCCCACACCGCGCCACTATCCAGCGAAAAAACATTGTCATATTGTCCGGTACCCAGTTGTGACCAATGTCCGAATACAATCCTGTCGTTTGCGCTGGCGCGATTTGGCATCATAAACCAGGGTTTTTGTTCAGCCGGTTTGTCCTTCGGCGCGCCTTTAAATTTAAGCGCCAGACTACCGTCTTCGTGACAATAACGCAGTCGGGTAAAACAATTGGTGATAAAGCGTAATCTGTCCCAGCCGGTTAAATCAACAGACCAGCGTTTGGGTTTGTTACCGTACATATGTTTAAAAAATTCACGCCAGTTGTCGGATTGCAAAACTGATTCTACTTCCGCAGCACGGAGCAATGCTTCCTCAATACTCCACTCTGGCGGTAGACCTGCATGCACCATAGAAAACTGTAATTGTTTGTCGTGATAAAACAACGGTTGATGACGTAACCAGTGAATCAATTCTTCACTATCAGTTGCAGTTAAGACCGGTTCGATCGTATCCAGTCGATGACTGAACTCATTATTTCCAGCTGCATGCGCCAGCATGTGCAAATCGTGGTTGCCTAAAACTACTTTTGCTGCCTGTTCACCCAAATCCCGCACAAAACGCAAAGTGTCTAACGATTTGGGTCCACGGTTCACCAAATCACCAGCCAACCAGATTTGATCCTGCTGAGGATCAAATCTGAGGGCTTCAAGTAATTTGATCAGTTCATCAAAGCATCCCTGAACATCACCGATTGCATAAACAGCCATCGTCTTAGCGAATTAACGGCGACGATACAAAGGTTCAGGCCTTAATACTGTGGCCTGATAACTTTCACTGAAAGCATCAAATGCTGCTAGCGCTTGCACCAAACGATTTGGATTAGCCAGTTCAAAACTGTTAATGCCGCATTGCGACATATAAAACAACTGGTCGTATAACACATCACCCTGCGCGCGAATTTCACCTTTAAAGTGGTAGCGATCACGCAATAAACGTGCGTAGGAATAACAACGTCCGTCAGTAAATACTGGAAATAGTAAGACGACGAGTTGAAAGCGGTCTAAATCAGGAACGATTTCTTCCAAGGGATCATCCCCTGAAAGTCGAATTCCCAAACCACCTTCATGACGGCTTAATGTTTCGTGTTGTTCTTGCCAACGTGTTATCGAAACCGTGATATTGCCGGCAACCAGAGCGGCTTCATCGTCAAGATGCTGCCAGTTGTCGTCAACGATCTCGCGATCTTTAATGATCTTCTGCATAAACACGCTCCTTGAAGGGATCAACGCCAACTCGGCGAACAGTCGCGAGGAAACTTTCATCGTCATGTCGCAATTCGATATAGGCATCCAGTAAATGCGCTACGGTATCGACCACTTCATCTTTGGGGATGGCTCGGCCCAGACGTTCGCCTAGTGATGCATCAGCCTCTGAACTTCCGCCCAAGGTGAACTGATACCACTCTTCCCCTTTCTTATCGACACCCAGAATACCAATATGGCCCACGCTTTGATGCGCGCAACCATTCATGCAGCCGGAGAACTTGATTTTGATATCACCCAGATCGTGTAAATAGTCCAGATCATCAAAACGTTGTGCGATTCCTTTGGATAAAGGAATAGAAGTCGCATTGGCCAGACCACAGTAATCCAGTCCCGGACAGCAGATAATATCTGTCAGTGTATTGATGTTCGGTGTAGCCAGATCTTCTGCATTCAAACGCAACCACAATGCATATAAATCCGCTTGTTTTACATCGGTATAAACAAGATTTTGTGTGTGCGTGGAACGCACCTCACCAAAACTGAATTCATCTGCCAAATCGGCTACCACTTCCAATTGCTCAGAAGTAATATCTCCTGGGGCTTGGCCTGGTTTTTTCAATGAAACATAAACAGCGCGATAGCCTGGAATTTTATGATCTGCAGTATTTTGTTTAACCCACAAAGCGAAGTCTTTGTCTTGCGCTAACAGATCTGCATAACTACTATCAGAATCCGCCGCGTCCAACTCATAAGCCGGCTCAGTGAAATATTGTTTTACCCGTTCAATTTCTTTTGCATCCAGTTTCAGCTGGTCGCGAATATGCACCCATTCGGCTTCAACCAATTCACGGATATGGTTGATGCCATGTTCCCGAACGGTGATTTTGATGCGCGCTTTATATTTATTGTCACGACGACCAAGGCGATTATAGACACGTACGATGGCTTCGAGATAAGACAACAGATCCTGTTTTTCCAGGAAAGGACGAATCTGTTCGCCAATAATCGGCGTACGGCCTAAACCACCGCCTACCAAAACTTCAAAGCCCACTTCACCTTCGTGATTTTTCACAAGATGCAAACCGATATCATGCAACTTGGTTGCCGCGCGATCTTCATGTGATCCAACAACAGCAATTTTAAATTTGCGTGGGAGGTAAGCAAACTCCGGATGGAAAGTTGACCACTGGCGAATAATCTCGGCCCATGGACGTGGATCTTCGATTTCATTGGCATTGACGCCGGCAAGTTGGTCCGAGGTGGTGTTACGTATGCAATTACCACTGCTTTGAATACCATGCATTTGCACACTGGCAAGGTCTGCCAGAATATCCGGTACATCTTCCAGTTTCGGCCAGTTCATTTGGAAATTCTGCCGTGTGGTGAAATGCACAAAGCCCTTATCGTAGCGACGTGCTACTTCCGCAATTTTGCGAACTTGGCGGGATGACATCATGCCGTAAGGCACTGCTATCCGTAACATCGGTGCATGAATCTGAATGTATAAACCATTCATAAGGCGTAGCGGACGAAATTGCTCTTCAGTCAATTCGCCGGCAAGGAAACGACGGGTTTGATCGCGAAATTGTGCTACTCGCTGATCTATCATCGTCTGATCATACTTATCGTATTGATACATTTATGGTCTCTAAACGGTTTCAATGGAACCGCCTATTATAAACGTTGCTG
>NZ_MCRI01000033.1 GCF_001720165.1 Methylophaga muralis | reverse complement strand
TAGACTCTGGTGAGCTCAAAAAAGTAAATCATGAGTATGTGGTTACTGGCAAAGCAATAAGTACGATTGAAAAGTATGAGGAGGAAGAAAGAAGACACACTGTGGCTGTCAAGTTACAAAAGAGAATGGTTGCACTAACAATTCTTTTGGCTTTTATCGCGCTTGTGCAGTCTGGAATAATTAATTTGCCAGTACTTTTAGATTTGACAGCAAGTAATAATGGCGCTCAGCACGGTAGGTTGGGTTAAGCTTGCGAAATCCAACATTTTGGCTTGAATATTCAATATTTGTTGCGTTTCATTGCATTCAACCCAACCTACCAAAACACCGTAATAATCTATGGATAGATTATTTAAAACCTTCGTGCCCTCTGTGTCTCTATGGTTTATTTATCTAAATGAATAATCTGCGTCCATCAGCGTAATCTGCGGATAAATTCTTTTACACCTACCAGCCTTTAAATTCATGCGTTAACGCATGCGTGACACGATTCTTTAACCAGGTCGCGACCTTGCGGTTTGCCTGACGGGATAGGCATTGGAAATACGTGGCAGATAATGCCGTTTCGGTTGCCAGGCTCACTAGCTGTTGCTGCTTGAGGTGAGTTTGAATCAGCGTTGTGGGTAATATGGCCCAACCATCACCACGTAATACGGCATCTCTGATTAATTCATACATTGTGAGACCTGAATACTGCCGACCTATCTGGTTCTGAATGACCAATTGACCCTTTTGCAGGAAGGTCAGACAAATCTGTGTGTACTGGCTTAAATCGCTTTCTGTCACCTGGGCCAGATTGGCTAGTGGATGTGCTGGACTGACAACCGTTCGCTGTTCGATCATGCCGAGCCGAAAATTGGGATCTACCGCGTTATTGACGCCAAAGCTGATATCAACAATTCCATTATCAATAAACTCGTGATGCTCTTGAGTGGGTAACAAATAAACCGAGGTGGAGGTTTGCGGAAATTCAACGTGTAAATCATGCATACACTGATGCCAGAAGACTTCTGGCAATGCATCATCCCGTGCGACTCGGAGCTCTGATTCGATACCTTCCAGATGCTGATTACTTAGTTGCCTGATGCGGTTGGCAGATTGTAATAAACGTTGGCTGTCCGCTAATAAAGATTGTGCAATGGGGGTTATCTGCAAGCTGTTGCCTGAGCGTTGAAAAAGATGGATTGCCAACTCATCTTCCAATGCAGAAACCGCTGCACTTACAGTGCTGCGTCTCATTTCTAATGTGATAGCGGCGTTTGCGAAGGACCCGCATTCTGCTGTTTTCACAAACGCTTCAATTTGTTCAATCCGCATATTCAGCCCTGTTCAAAATTTGCTTTAGCGCTAACTATATTGGCGCTGAGCGATTTTGTCGAATGCCTGGCCCCCTCTAAAGTACATGCCATTAGTTGAGGAGCTGTTATGCGGATAAATATAGAACGGAGAGTGTTAATGGTTTCGGCGATATCGGCCGCCATCTTCTCTATTTCAGGGCTGATCCTGGGTTTACTCAGTGGCTCGGTGATGATTTTATTTGATAGTGCTTATTCGTTACTTTCGTTAGCACTGGCGTCGTTATCCTTGCTGGCATTAAAACTGGCTAATAAGCCTGCGAATAATGACTATCCCTTTGGCCGTCTTACCATTGAGCCTATTGCGATTCTGGTGAAGGGTATTGTCATTGCTTTGGTGTGTCTTGTTTCAATGATCTTCGCTTTAGTCAGCCTGTTACAAGGTGGTAGAGAGGTTAATCTGGATCTCGCGTTAGTGTTTGGTGTCGTCAATGTCATCGGTTGTGCGATTACCTGGGCCTACATTTATCACCGTAAAAAGGACCTGAACACCACACTGGTCGCTGCAGAGCAACGCCAATGGCAAATGGATACCTGGTTAAGTGCGGCGGTGTTGTTGGGGTTTGTAATGACATTTGCCATCAGTCATTCACCGTTTGCCGATTACGCCCGTTATGCGGATCCATTGATGGTGCTGATAATCGCCGGGTATTTCTCGTATATTCCGATTCGGATGATTTCTCAGGCATTGCGGCAGATTCTGTTCGCAGCACCGGCTGAAGCAATTCGCGAGCAGATTAATACCCAGCTAACTGCGGTTGGCATGACGCCACACAAACCATTAAGAATTGCTCAGGTGGGTAGTTTCTTGATTGCACAGCTGCCAGCAAAACTTGATGCTGCTGGGCATCAACTATTTCATGGCATCATTTATGAGATAGCTGAACAACAGCAGCTTAAGTTGTTGTTGGTTCAAGGGGTGAATGTTCAATCGAATTAAATGAATTGCGTTTATCCTGATGAATCTTATTCACTATTGCCGTGGTGGAGTAGTCTGGTAGGTTGGGTTGAGCTTGCGATGCTCAACATTTTCACCCTGTAGTTCCGATATTTGTTGGGTTTCATTTCATTCAACCCAACCTACCAAAAATATCCTGATAATCCGCAGATAAATTGCTTTTATCTATCCTGATGGATCTTATTCACAATCGCCGTGGTAGAGCAGTTTTCGGTTAAGCCCATCACTCTGACTTCGCCTCCATAACCTTCAACTATTTCCCAGCCCACCACGCCTTTTTTATCGTAGTCACCGCCTTTAACGAGAATATCCGGCTGGATTTCTCTGAGCAGGTCTTCTGGTGTATCGCCTTCAAAGACGGTGACCCAATCCACATCGGCCAGGCCTGCCAATACGATCTGACGTCGATCAGCGGTATTGATCGGACGGCCTTTGCCTTTAAGTTTGGTGACAGATTCATCGCTGTTAATCGCGACAATCAGTCTATCGCCCTCAGCCCGCGCCTGATGCAGATAGCTGACATGACCGGCATGCAGAATATCGAAACAGCCATTAGTAAACACAATTTTCTCGCCACGTTTTTTGGCTTGATCTACGGCAATTTTTAATTGCTCGACGGTGACCGCACCGGCAAAGGAATGATCACTTTGATGGGTTCCCTGATGGCGTTGGTATTCGGCAAACAATTCTGGTTCGCTGACAGTAGATGTGCCGAGTTTGCTGACCACAATACTGGCGGCGACATTGGCCAAGGTGACGGCTTGTTTCATGGATTGTCCGGCTGCCAACGCTGCTGCCAATGTAGCAATTACAGTGTCCCCTGCTCCGGTGACATCGGCGACTTCTTTGGCAATTGCCGGGAGATGAAATTCGGTATTGTCATTGGTGATCAGCGACATACCTTGTTCGCTGCGGGTAATCAACACGGCTTTAATATCAAAGTCGGCAATCAGTTTTTTGGCTTTATCAATCAGATCTGCTTCTGACTTAATTTCGCCCGCTACCGCTTCAAATTCGGTGAGATTGGGGGTAATTAAATCCGCGCCACGGTATTTACTGAAGTCATTGCCTTTGGGATCAACCAGCACTGTCATTTCGTTTGATTTAGCCAGAGTGATCCATTGCTGTGGATCGTGCAGTGTGCCTTTGTCGTAATCCGAAAGGACCATCACCCCACCATTAATAAGCAATGGTGAGACTTTGTCGGCCATGCCTACACCGCTTTCCACGGTGAAGCGGCTTTCAAAATCCATGCGTAGCAGTTGCTGATGGGCGCTGATAATGCGGGATTTTATGATGGTGGGATGCTGTGTGGTTTGATGAAATGCACATTGAATGCTGACCGAGTTGAGACGCTGCTCTAATACCTGAGCCGCTTCATCCTGTCCGGTGATACCTGACAAACTGCATTTAGCGCCCAGTGAAGCAATATTCATCGCCACATTGGCGGCACCGCCCGGAATATCTTCCAAACGTTCAATATTGACCACCGGCACCGGTGCTTCTGGTGAAATACGTTTGGTTTTGCCGAAATAGAAACGGTCCAGCATCAAATCACCAACTACAACCACATTGGCCTGCCGAAAATCCGGGAATGCATTTTTCATAACGTTAGAATTATTGATTAGGGAAAGCGGTTATTGTGCGGCTAAAAGCGGTTGCAGTCCATGCCAAACCATTTCCGGTGTCATTTCGGTCATACACAATGGTTCGCCATTGCGTGAGGCTGGAAGCGGGCATTTGCGTTTGTAACATGGGGCGCAGTTAAATTCGCTGACCAGATGCTGCTGATGTTTGCCATAGGTGCCAATCAACGCTGTATCTGTCGCACCGTACAAGGTTAATGCAGGCGTTCCGGCCACGGCAGCAAGATGGGCCAATCCGGTATCACTGCAAACTGCACCTACCGCATGATGCATGATCGCCGCGATATCGTTGAGGCCTAAACGCGGTAAGGCAAACGCCATTGGATCGACCGAGGCGATCTGTTGAGCACGCAGATATTCTTCATTATTGCCGCAAGGTAACAACACTGCGTAGCCTTCGGCTCGCGCCTGAAACACCAATTGCTGCCAGAAATTAATCGGCCAGAGCTTGGTCAGCCAGCTGGCATTATGCACAAACATCAGATAACGCTCGGGTAAGGCAAACTCGAGCTCCGGTAACGGATATTTACTGAAATTCGCCGCGTATTTTGCGGGCGTTTTAGGCAGCGGATAATCCAGCGCCTGTGACAGGATCTGCCGCATCCTATCCACTGCATGTTGCTGTGGGTTAACGCTTAACGGATATTGATAGGCCAGATGGGCCGGGCGTTCACGACAAGAATCTTTGTCCAGACCATACACCGGTCCGCGACGTAATTTGCTGACCAGCGCGCTTTTCAGATTATTCTGCATATCGATGACGGCATCATAATCATCCAGATTCAGTTCACGATAAAACTGGCGCAACTCCCCTCCAGTCAGCGTTTGCCAGGCGGATTTCTTCCAGCGCCGATGTGAGGTAGTGATGACTTTACGGACATTGGGATGCCACTTAGGTACTTCGGCAAATGCTTCATCGACCACCCAGTCAAATTCAATACCCGGAAAGGCTTTGGCCGCATCGGTTAATGCCGGTAAGGCATGCATTAAATCGCCCATGGAGGTGAGCTTGATGATTAATACTTTCATAAACGGAAAAACGCCTGATGGAATAACATCAAGCGTTTTGCAAAGTATTTAAAGACAATGGGTTGTGCCGATGCTGTTGCAGGATTTTCAGAAATGCATCGGGATTTTTAATTTGTGTCATTTCGCCTTCGCGTGGGAAAAGCTGATCCTGCAACCGAGATAACCAGAAACGTAAAGCCGCAGCACGGCAAACCAGATTCCAGTTGGACTGTTCGGCCTCATTAAGTTGACGGCGTTGCAGATAAGCATTCATCAAACATTGGTAGCGTTCGTTATCAATTAGACCCTGCTCATTAACACACCAATCATTAACCGCCACTGCCAGGTCGTAAATCAGAAATTCATCGCAGGCAAAGTAAAAATCAATAATGCCCTGTAATTCATCGTCGATAAACAAAGCGTTATCACGGAATAAATCGGAATGAGTGACACCCCAAGGTAATTCCAGATCGCTGTAATGTTGTTGAAAATCGAGTTCGGCTTTGAGCATTTCAGCCTGCTCTGCCGACATATGCGGCAGCAAGGTTTCGGCCATCGATTCGCGCCATTCAGCACCGCGTTGCGTTGCCCGACGATGTTTAAACTTCTCGCCGACCAAATGCATTTGCGCCAACATATCGCCTATGGCTTCACATTGGCCCAGCGTGGCAAGTTGATCGACAGTATGTCCCGCCAGACGCATAACAAGCGCTGCCGGACGACCACATAAGGATTTGAGGTAATTACCTTGTTTATCCTCAGCGGGATGCGCCGAGGGAATGCCATGCTTGAAGAAAAACGTCATGACTTCGAGAAAGTAATCCAATTCGGCAAATTCATGCTGTTCGAACAAAGTCAGGACAAACTCGCCCTGATCTGTCGTTACAAAATAATTGGTGTTTTCAATTCCGGCAGAAATGCCCTGGTAATCAATCAGATTACCAACCGCATACTCGCCGATGAACGCAATTAATTCATCGCGCCCGACTTCGGTATAAACAGACATGAAAATCTCAGTTAACGGGAGTGTTTGTTACCATTGAAACAGGATCCAGTTCGGCACTTCCGGATTGGCAAGATTATGTTTTTGGGTTTCCAAATTACCATCGCCATCGGTATCCATCAGGTAATAAGCTGGACCAATATCAGGGGTGATTTTGATCATGTAAAGCTGACCATTGACGCGGTATTCTTCGATAGTGCGATCATCTTCCTGAATGATGGTGATTTCAGGTTCGATACTTTCGCCATCCTGCAAAGGTGGTGGTATGACTGGAGGTTGAGTCAAATCTGGACCGGCAGCCCCTGCCCAGGCACTTCCTGTGATCATCGCGCTGATTGCGCATACAATGGCGAACGGTTTTAACATGACTTAGCTCCACTAAATTTCCGATAAAGATAGCATTTCCGCTACGATGATTAAAGCAATCTGTTTGCCACTAATTTCAGGCCTTGTGAACTATGACTCAAACTGCACCACTTATACTCGTTGATGGCTCTTCTTACTTGTATCGCGCTTATCATGCGATGCCGCCACTGACCAACAGCGACGGCGAATCAACCGGCACAATTTATGGCGTCATCAATATGCTGCGTAAATTGATTCGTGACTATAACCCTGAACATATGGCCGTGGTATTTGATGCCAAAGGTAAAACTTTCCGTAATGATCTGTATGCCGAGTATAAAGCCACCCGGCCGCCAATGCCGGACGATTTACGCGAACAGATTGCGCCCATTCACGAAATTGTCAAAGCCATGGGATTGCCGCTGCTGTGCATTGATAATGTTGAAGCCGACGATGTAATCGGCACGCTGGCAAAACAGGCCACTGCAGCAGGAATTGAAACAGTAATTTCCACTGGTGACAAGGATATGGCGCAACTGGTCAGCGAGCATGTGACGCTGGTCAACACGATGAATAACAGCAAAACAGATATCGCCGCCGTAAAGGAAAAGTTTGGTCTGACACCACAACAAATCGTCGATTATTTGGCGCTGATGGGTGACAAGGTGGATAACATCCCAGGCGTTGACAGTGTGGGCCCGAAAACCGCGACTAAATTACTGCAACAATACGGCAGTTTGCAGGGTGTTATCGAACATGCTGATGAAGTGAAAGGCAAGCTGGGTGAGAAGTTACGAGCAGCAGCTGATGCTTTGCCACTGTCTTATCAGCTGGCCACCATCAAGATGGATGTCGAGCTAGATTTCACCCCGGAAACGCTAGATATGCAGGCGGCTGATAACCAGAAACTGGCTGAACTGTATCGCCGTTATGAATTCAGAAGCTGGTTGCAGGAATTGGACTCTGCGCCGGTTGCTGCGGCTTCGACAAAAACGGATGAACCTGCCACCAGCAATGAAACCCGTTACGAAACCATTCTGACCCAGCAACAGCTGGATAATTGGCTGGAAAAACTCAAAAAAGCCGAATTGTTTGCGTTCGATACCGAAACTACCAGCCTTAATTATTTGCAAGCGCGGATTGTCGGTATGTCATTTGCCATTAAAGCCGGTGAAGCCGCCTATCTGCCACTGGCGCATGATTATCCGGGCGCACCGGATCAATTGGATTTTGATACCACACTGGCGTTGATTAAACCGTTACTCGAAGATCCCAAAGCGCTGAAAGTCGGTCAAAATCTGAAATACGATCGGCATATCTTGCTCAATCACGGCATTGATTTGCAGGGCATTGCCCATGACACCATGTTGCAATCCTATGTACTCGACAGCACCGCAACCCGTCATGATATGGATTCGCTGGCCGAAAAATATCTGGGCCGCAGCACCATTCATTTTGAAGACATTGCCGGTAAAGGCAAAAAACAACTTACATTTAATGAAATCGGTTTGGAAGAAGCCTCGCCGTATGCCTGTGAAGATGCCGATATCACCTTGCAACTGCATCACGTCTTGTGGCCCAAAGTGCAGGCGATTCAGTCCTTGGAAAAAGTGTATCGTGAACTGGAAATGCCGTTGCTGCCAGTGTTGAACACACTGGAACGTAATGGCGTGCATATCGATATCTTTATGCTGCAACAGCAAAGCGATCAACTGGCGTTGGATATTGACCGGCTGGAAAAAGAAGCCCATGCCTCTGCCGGGACCAAATTTAATCTGGGTTCACCAAAGCAATTGCAGGAAATTCTCTACGACCAGCAACAGTTGCCGGTGCGTAAGAAAACGCCAAAAGGTCAGCCCTCGACCGCTGAAAATGTGCTGCAGGAACTGGCAGATGATGGCTATGAATTGCCACAAATTATTATGAACTACCGCAGTTTAAGTAAGCTGAAATCCACCTACACCGACAAACTGCCACAACAGGTCAATCAACAGACTGGCCGTGTGCACACCTCCTATCATCAGGCGGTGACTGCGACGGGAAGATTATCTTCTTCAGATCCGAATCTGCAGAATATTCCGATCCGTACCGAAACAGGCCGTAAAATCCGTGAAGCGTTTGTGGCCGGCAAAGGTGCAAAGATCCTGGCGGCAGATTACTCACAAATTGAATTACGCATCATGGCGCATTTATCCGGTGATAAAAGCTTGCTGACCGCGTTTGCCGAAGGCGAAGATATTCATCGTCATACTGCATCTGAAATCTTTGGTGTAGCGCCAGAAAACGTCACCGGTGATCAACGTCGCAGCGCCAAAGCCATCAACTTTGGTTTGATTTACGGCATGTCAGCTCATGGCTTATCCAAACAACTCGGTATCGAACGTCATCAGGCCGCCAAATATATGGAGACTTATTTCGAACGCTATCCCGGCGTAAGAAACTATATGGACAATACCCGCGAACAGGCAAAAAAAGATGGTTACGTTGAAACCATTTTCGGCCGGCGTCTGTATCTTCCAGAAATCAACTCCAGCAACGGCCTGCGCCGCCAATATGCCGAACGCACCGCGATTAATGCCCCGATGCAGGGCAGCGCCGCAGACATTATCAAACGCGCGATGATTTCAATTCATGACTGGCTACTCGAAGCTGATACCGGTATTCGTATGATTATGCAGGTACACGATGAACTGGTATTTGAAGTACCCGAAGATCAGCTTGATTTGGCTAAAACTGAAATCGAGCAGTTTATGATAAAAGCTGCTGAACTGGCCGTGCCGTTAGAAGTGGGGATTGGTGTTGGGGATAATTGGGAACAGGCGCATTAACGGGGTAATCAACCACAAAGCTCAAATGTTACCCCCTACCCCCCCTTTTGTGCTGACGAGTAGCGCAGGTTTATCTGGATAAGGATTGGTCAGTGTCTGAGCGCAGCGAGTTTTGACCAATCCCCAGATAAACCGAGCAACGCAGTGAAGCCGCAGGCCAGCACATGGGGTGCCCTTGGGTTGTTAGGGGCTTGGGCACGCAAGCCCCTGACTCGCGTGAGCGAAAGATCAGCTTAAATAGGGAAAATGAACCAAAAGCATAATTTCGCCTAAGGGCGAGTTCATTTTCTTTGTTTGCCCACAAATTCATCAGGAATGAATTTGGACGCCGGAGGCGCCCAAAGGGTGAGCGACATGGATGTCGCGAATCAAAGAAAACGAACCAAAAGAAAAGGCACCCCTTGTGCTGGCCTGCGGCTCCCCGAAAAAAATGGCTATCGCAGGGAAATCGAAAAAACTCGCTTCGCTCAAACAATCCGATTTCTAATCCTGCGATAACCATTTTTTCCGGCAACACAAAAGGGGAAATTGGGAAGCCTCTAAGCTAAGTGTAATATTTCAATTTGTTTTAGTTAAGTCGAGGAGCTGTAATCGATTTCCCATTTTCATCAACCAAACTAGCAACGAAATAAGGGTTTTCACCACACTGCATAGTATTGTTGTTTCTATCTCGACGAATTTCTAATAAGGGTAAATATTTTTTTACGTTTCGCCGATAGTAGGATCGAACAATCTCTTCTTCATCATTAAGACAATATTTTACAGTCAAAGCAACGAGCAACTCATTTAGTTTTCGCGATGTCAACAAGCCTTCCGGGATAGTCTGTTCCATGCTGATAGCTAGACCATCCATCATGCGAATACGCCAAAATCTTTTCATAACTTCTTTTTCGCTCGAGGATGCGCGGCATCATAAACCTTTGCCAGATGCTGAAAATCCAGATGGGTATAGACTTGCGTCGTGCTAATATCGGAATGGCCCAACAACTCCTGAACGGCTCTCAAATCACTGCTGGACTCAAGCATATGCGAGGCAAACGCGTGACGTAGTCGATGCGGATGAACATGTTCGGAGATACCGTGTTTTTTTCCCCAGAAAGCCAAACGCTGCTGGATGGAACGCACACCAAGACGTTTGCCTTGTTGTGTCGTAAATAAAGCCTGTTGCTGATACTGACCATTCTGATCACGTTTATCGAGCCAGACTTTTAACGCTTCAATTGCTGTGCGGCCAATCGGCAAAATCCGTCCTTTATTACCTTTACCGGCGATGACATGCACCAGTTGCTGGCCGAAATCGACATCACGTAAATCCAATGCCGCCAGCTCTGCCAGCCGCAGGCCGGAGGAATAAAATAATTCCATAATCGCCCGATCCCGACAGGCAACGAAGGTGTCAGCCGGTGTGCTATCGAGCAAGGAATTCATTTGGTCTACATCGAGGGTTTTCGGTAAACGCTTTTCAGCTTTGGGTGCCTGTACTGATTGCGCCGGGTTATGATCGACCAGGCCTTCTTTAAGCAGATAGCGGTAAAAACTGCGAACGGCTGACAGTAAACGTTGGATACTGCGAGCACCTAAACCTTTTCGGTGCAAGCGGGCAATAAACAGCCGAATATCTGCTGGTTTGAGTTGCTGCCAGTCAGCAAATGACTGTTGCTGGCAGTATTCAACTAATTGCTGACAATCACGCTGATAATTGAGTACGGTATGCGGCGAAACCCGGCGCTGCTGCTCCAGATATTGCAGAAAATCCTGCAGTGGGGTTTGCAGCTCAGCTGTCATTCTGTCCATGACAGAAACGGCGCATCAGCCGCATAAACACTTCGCCGAGAAAGCTTAAATATTCCGTTCCCATATCCGCATGAAAACGGTTGGCATCGCTGCTAGCAATCGCCAGTAAACCGGCACAAGGTTCATGCCCTAAAGGCAAACAGGCCACCGAATGCACGTCATCAGCCTTTTCACCGAAAAGTAATTGTTTCTGAGCTTTGGTTAGTCGACCACAAACCGGTTGTTGTTTAGCCAGAATATGATCAAACGCTTTCAGCTTTGCATCATCAGCATGTAGTTCTGCGATATTGCCTTCGACTGGTGGTAACTTGGGTTTTTGATCGCCACTGTAAAACAACCTTAACGATACTTCGTCAGCCGAGAACTCTTCCTGTAATTGTTGCAACAATGTTGCCAGCAGGCTTTGCAGATCCTGACAATCCATCAATCGCAGACACAGCTGATGTACCCGTTGTTGCAATGCAGCATTGCTATGTGCGTTATCAATCAAAGCATGCAATTGATCATGTAGATGCTGATTTTTTTGCCGCAATTGCTCTCGCTGCCGCTGCGCCAGCGAGATCGTGCCTGCAGGTGTTTTTTCGAATTCCAGCTCAGACAATAAATCCGGCTGTTCAATTAAAAAATCTGTGTGCTGGCGTAAAAATTCACTGACTTGTTCAGCGCTTACAGATTGTTGAGTGTTGCCCACGCAATTTCTCCATCAAATACATGTTGTGCTGGTCCGGTCATCCACACCGAAGCGTCTTCATCGGGCCAGCTAATTTCTAATGTGCCGCCGGGTAGTAAAACACTGACCTGACGCCCCAGTAATCCACGACGAATACCACTGACAACCGCCGCGCAAGCCCCGGTACCACAGGCTGTTGTCTCGGCTGAACCACGTTCATAAACCCGCAGTTTTATGTTCTCATGATCAATCAATTGCATAAAACCGACATTGACTCGTTCTGGAAACTGCTCATGGTTTTCTATTTTTGGTCCTAACTCACCCACTGGTGCTTTGTTAACATCATCGACCAATAAAACCGCATGAGGATTTCCCATTGATAATGCCGCTATCTCTACCTGTCGACCAGGTTCAACCACCAGCATATAGGTATTGCTGGCTTCAGCCGTTTTAAAGGGGATTTGTTCCGGTGAAAAACGTGGTTTGCCCATATCAACGCAGACCTGACCATCCACCTGCAAAGTCGGATAAATCACACCAGAAGCTGTTTCTACAGCAATAGAATCTTTGTCAGTCAGCCCATTGTCACGAACATAGCGGGCAAAACAGCGTGCACCATTGCCGCATTGGGATACTTCTCCGCCATCGGCATTAAAAATCCGGTAGCGAAAGTCGACATCCTGCATCTCGCTGTTTTCCACCAGCAACAGTTGATCACAACCAATACCAAAATGCCGATCCGCCATAAAACGGATTTGCTCAGTGGTCAGTTGAACAGACTGATTGATGGCATCAATGACCACAAAATCATTACCAAGACCATGCATTTTGCTGAATTTCAACATAGGATTAATCCTGCAATATCTGCTCACCAGCATACAAACTTTCGACGGACTCACGTTGACGTGCCACATGCATGGTTGATCCATCGACCATAATCTCTGCTGCTCGCGGCCGTGAGTTGTAATTAGAACTCATCGTAAAACCATACGCTCCAGCAGAGCGAATCGCCAATAAATCTCCGCTTTGGATTGCCAGCCGCCGATCCTTACCTAAAAAGTCGCCGGTTTCGCAAACCGGACCGACAATATCAAAGTCTTGTTCGGTTTCATGTTGGCGGGGTTTGACAGCTTCAATTGCCATCCAAGATTGATACAAAGCCGGTCTTAATAAATCATTCATAGCAGCATCGACTATGGCGAAATTTTTGGCTTCCGCTGCTTTTATATATTCAACTTTAGTTAACAAAATACCAGCATTACCCGCAATTGCTCGACCAGGTTCCAGCATGATTTCCAGATCACGATCTTTTAACTGTGCTTGCATGGCTTTAGCGTATTCGGCTGGGGTTGGTGGTGTTTCATCGCGATAACAGATACCCAGTCCGCCACCGATATCGAGATGTTTAATGGTAATACCCTGCTCGGCCAACGCATCAATTAACGCTAACACCCGTTCAAGAGCATCCACAAAAGGTGATACAGAGGTCAGCTGGGAGCCGATATGACAATCCACACCAATCACTTGCAAGTTCGGCAATGCATTCGCTTGCTGATACACCATCAGCGCATCATCAATGGCAATACCAAATTTATTTTCTTTTAAACCGGTCGAAATATAGGGATGTGTTTGTGCATCGACATCAGGGTTCACCCGAATAGAGATCGGCGCGATTTTGTTAAGACTGACAGCAACTTCACTGATGCGTTGTAACTCTGGAACGGATTCCACATTAAAACAGCGAATGCCGGTTTTCAGAGCATATTCAATTTCTTCAACCGTTTTGCCGACACCAGAAAACACGATTTTCTCTGCTTGGCCGCCAGCCGCAATGACACGAGCCAGTTCACCCGCCGACACAATATCAAAGCCCGAACCCAATCTAGCCAGTACATTTAATACTGCCAAATTTGAGTTCGCTTTAACGGCATAGCAGACCAAATGCGGATAAGCACTGAAGGCATCATCAAAGGCTTTCCAATGCTGCTCGAGGGCTGCTCTGGAGTAGACATACGTTGGTGTGCCGAACTGCGCCGCTAATTCAGTCAGGGATTGCTGTTCAGCGTATAATTCACCGTCTTTTTGTGTGAAAAAATCTTGCATGTTTTTAGGAAACCTTCACTGTGTTAGCCTGACCTTCGGGCAGATATAAATCGCCCTTCAGACCGCATGAAGCCAGTATTGACATGGTACACAGAACGAGTGCCAGAACTTTCCAGCCAGGTATTTTTCGCATGATGTCTTCCCCGATGCATTAATGGCAGGCAGTATACACAGGAATATCCGCGACAGGCCCACATTGGAAACTAGAATTTATTATTTAAGTTACATACTATTAGGGCCTGTTTATTTTTCATAGTCACTACTGTTTGAAGCTACGAAAAATAAATAGACCCTAGTGCATTGAACGTAAGCATTATATTAAGGAATCACGTCCAGTAATGGCAAATATGACAGCACCAATCAGACTAAGCGGTCTTGCAAGACGACTTGTAAGTGAAGGGTTGCTGACAGAAGATCAGGCCCAGACAGCTCAGGCTACGGCAAAACAGGCTTCGCAATCTTTTGTGACCTATCTGGTTAACAATAAATTACTTAAAAGTGATGTGATAGGCGCCATTGCTTCGCAAGAATTCGGCGTGCCCTTGTTTGATCTGGATAGCATGAATATGGAGCTCGCTCCGACCAGTCTGTTTCAGGAGAAACTGATCCGTCAGCATAATGCTCTGCCGTTGTTTCAACGTGGCAAACGTTTGTACGTTGCTGTTTCAGATCCCACGAATTTACAAGCCCTCGACGAATTTCAGTTTAATACTGCACTGAATACTTTTCCGGTATTGGTTGATGAACAAAAATTATCAGTCACTATCGAAAAAGCTCTGGATAACAAAAATCAGGTTTTAGATGATTTTGATGATGCCGAACTGGATGATATCGATTTAGGGCCTGATGATGATGGTGATCGTGGCTCTGAACTCACTGACAAGAATATTGATGACACGCCGGTTGTCCGATTTATCAATGGTATTTTGACTCAAGCGATTAAAGCCGGTGCCTCGGATATTCACTTTGAACCCTATGAAAAGAAATACCGGGTTCGGGTGCGTATCGACGGCATTTTGCATGAAACCAAAACCGCACCGGTTGCTTTAGGCGGACGTATTGCCGCTCGTATCAAAGTATTGTCGCGCATGAATATTGCTGAACGCCGTGTGCCTCAAGATGGCCGGATGCGACTGAAGGTATCCAAATCCAAAGCCATCGATTTTCGTGTCAGTACTTGCCCGACATTGTTTGGTGAAAAAATCGTTTTACGTATTCTGGATCCGACCAGTGCCCAGTTAGGTATTGATGCTTTGGGCTATGAAGAAGATCAGAAGAAAATCTTTCTGGAAACCATGCACAAACCTTATGGCATGGTGCTGGTAACGGGTCCTACAGGTAGTGGTAAAACCGTTTCGTTGTATACCGCACTGAATATTCTGAATACCGATGACCGCAATATTTCTACTGCTGAAGATCCGGCGGAGATCAACCTTCCCGGCATCAATCAAGTCAACGTGCATCCGCAGATTGGCTTGGGATTCACCGAATGTTTAAGAGCCTTCTTGCGTCAAGATCCTGATGTCATCATGGTCGGTGAGATCCGCGATTTGGAAACCGCAGAAATCGCTATTAAAGCCGCACAAACCGGTCATATGGTGTTTTCAACATTGCATACCAATGATGCGCCGCAAACACTGACCCGTCTGGCCAATATGGGGGTTCCAGCCTTTAACATTGCTTCTGCGGTAACACTGATTATTGCTCAGCGTCTGGCGCGGCGGCTTTGTCAGCATTGCAAGGCACCAGAAACACTGCCAAAAGAAACCTTGATTGAAGAAGGTTACAGCTCTGAACAAATTGCGACAGATTTCAAAGTTTACCGCGCTGTCGGTTGCGAACATTGCACCGAGGGGTATAAAGGACGGGTTGGTATTTATCAAGTTATGCCAATATCCGATGCAATGGGTAGGCTTATCATGGAAGGTGGTAATTCCATGCAATTGGCCGATCAGGCAAAAGCTGAAGGTATTGCAGATTTACGGGCTTCTGGTCTTAAAAAGGTCATGGCCGGGTTAACCAGTCTGGAAGAAATTAACCGCGTTATTAAGGAATAAACCGTGGCCACAGCGAGTAAAGCGAAACTTAAACCTAAAAAAGCCGAGTTACCCACCCTCTATATATGGCAAGGCACAAATAAGGCTGGCCGCAATGTAAAAGGTGAACAGGCAGGTGAAAGTGTTCAAGCTGTTCGTGCTGATTTACGCCGTCAGGGTATAACACCCGGAAAAGTTCGCCGTAAACCCAAAGATTTATTTGCTCCACGAAAACCCAAAATCAAACCGGTTCATATTGCGATTTTTAGCCGAATGCTGGCAACGATGATGTCATCTGGTGTGCCGATGATGCAATCACTGCAAATCATTGGTGAAGGTCATGAAAATGCCAGCATGCAGGAAATGATTCTAGCCATTAAAGCCGATGTTGAATCAGGTACTAGCCTAGCAGAGTCGTTAGCCAAATTTCCATTGCATTTTGATGATCTATACATCAGCTTGATTAACGCTGGTGAACAGTCCGGTACGTTGGAAGCCTTGTTACATGAGATTGCTACCTATCAGGAAAAAACCGAAGCTTTAAAATCCAAAATTAAAAAAGCGTTGGTCTACCCTACTGCCATTATGGTAGTGGCATTTATTGTTACCGCTATTTTGATGATTTTTGTTATCCCACAATTTCAGGCATTGTTTACCGGTTTTGGCGCTGATTTACCCGGTCTGACCAAAATGGTTATTAGTATTTCACAGTTTTTCCAGGATTTCTGGTGGTTAATATTCGGCAGCATCATTGGTTCAGTAATGGGCTTTATGGCGGCTCGCAAACGTTCTCGCAAGATCCAGCACTTTATGGATCGTATGTTGTTAAAACTACCGGTTATTGGTGATGTATTAACTAAAGGTGCGATTGCCCGTTTTGCCAGAACATTCTCGGTTATGTTCAAAGCTGGTGTACCGATGGTGGAGGCGATGACTTCGGTAGCGGGTGCTACCGGTAATATCGTCTACAACGAAGCTACCATTGAAATGCGTGATGATGTGTCAACCGGTACACAGTTAAATAAAGCCATGACCGATACTGAGCTATTTCCGAATATGGTTGTTCAGATGGTGTCTATTGGTGAAGAATCTGGTTCATTGGATGCAATGCTCGCCAAAGTAGCTGATTTTTTTGAACGTGAAGTGGATGATGCGGTGGACAATATGACCGCGTTAATGGAGCCATTTATTATGGCTTTCCTCGGCGTGCTGATCGGTACGTTGGTTATTGCTATGTACTTGCCGATATTCAAACTCGGCGCCGTCGTTTAATCTTATGTCGCTTATCTATTTGCTGGAAACATCCAGCACATTTTTTATTGCCAGTATTTTTATTCTGGGCTTATTGGTCGGCAGTTTTCTCAATGTAGTCATTCATCGATTGCCAATGATGATGCAACGTGAATGGGCTCAGCAATGTCAGGATTTAATTGGTGATACTAGCCCAGAAACGGAACCACTAACGTTAAGTAAACCACGTTCCCGTTGTCCACATTGTGGTCACGCCATTACAGCTTTAGAAAATATTCCGGTCATCAGCTATCTGGTGCTTAAAGGTCGTTGCAAGCAATGCAAAGCACCAATCTCCAAACGTTATCCATTAATAGAATTATTTACCGCCATCCTTTCCGCAGTCGTAGCTTGGTATTTCGGCTTTGGGGCTGCAGTATGCGGGGCCTTGTTATTAACTTGGGCTTTAGTGGCGTTAACTTTCATTGATGCCGATCACCAGTTGCTCCCAGACAGCATTACGCTGCCATTATTGTGGCTGGGACTGCTATTCAATCTGTTTGAGGTTTACACCGATATTAATTCAGCAGTAATTGGTGCTATCGCCGGTTATCTTGCGCTCTGGCTGGTCTATCATGCATTTCGTTTAGTCACCGGTAAGGAAGGCATGGGCTATGGTGATTTTAAGCTGCTAGCCGCCTTAGGTGCCTGGATGGGTTGGCAGGCTTTGCCAATGATTATTTTGTTATCTTCGCTGGTCGGTGCATTGGTGGGAATCAGCCTGATTTTGTTAAAACAACAGCATCGAGATAACCCCATTCCGTTTGGGCCATATCTTGCTGCAGCTGGCTGGTTAGCATTAGTTTGCGGTGAGAGTCTTACTAGAGGTTATATGAATTGGAGCGGGTTAAGCTGAAATGGTATTTCGGGTTGGTCTAACCGGTGGAATCGCTTCAGGTAAATCTACCGTATCTGAATTGTTTAAAGACCTAGGCATTGAAGTTATAGATGCTGATATTATTGCCCGTGAGCTAAGTCAACCTGGCACGGCGCAATATCAGTTGATTGTTGAGTATTTTGGCGATGAGATTGTGCTTGCCGATGGGCAATTAAATCGTCCAGCGTTACGCAAATTACTTTTTTCCGATGCTAAAGCAAAACAGCAACTCGAGCAGATCCTGCACCCCGCCATTCGCCAACAGCTTTTACAACAAGCGGCTAACGCTAAAAGTAGCTATTGTATTTTAAGCATTCCATTACTGATTGAAGCCAATTTACAGTCCTGTGTAGATCGTATTTTAGTGGTTGATGTGGATAGTGAAACTCAGATGCTTCGGTTACAAAACCGGGATAAGCTGTCGACAAAAGAAGTTACTCAACACCTTGCCGCTCAATCAAACCGTGCACAACGATTGCAATATGCTGACGATATCATCGACAATAGCGATGCTATTGAAAAATTGAAATTTCAGGTTACACAACTGCATGCGTTATATTGTCAGTTGGCTGAGGCAGCAGAACATGAATCCAGGTCAAAAAGCTGACCTTATGACTAAATGATAAAAACACTATGTCTGACATTATCACATACGAACAACCTCTAAATGAACGCATAAGAACGTTCTTGCGGCTGGAGTTTTTGCTGGCGCGAGTGGATTATGCGATGCAGCATGATGATGAAATGAGTCATCGTGAAGCCATCGATGCCATGCTGAGTATGTTGCTGGTATTTGAGCGTGGTGATATGAAATCCGAGGTAACCAAGGAAGTCGAGCGGCTGATTACCAATTTGTCCGCCTTGGAAAACTCACCGGGTGTCGACAAACAGACTTTGGATGCCTTGTTGGCTGAACTGGATCAGACGCTTGACGCTTTACAGATCCGCAAATCAGCCATCGGTCAGGTCTTAAAGGAAAACGAGTTTCTTTACAGTATCCGCCAACGTTCCAGTATTGCCGGCGGCACCTGTGATTTTGATTTGCCTGCCTATCATTACTGGTTACAACACTCATCGGTTGAACAACGCCAGCAACAGTTAAATTACTGGCTGGAACAGTTTGTGGCTATTCGCGGCGCAATAAATATTACCTTACAGCTTATCCGTGGCAGTGCTGGTTTCAGTGATGCTCAAGCAGAGAAAGGTTTTTTTCAGCGTAGTTGGATAGTAATCTGCCGACCCAGTTAATCCGAGTACGCATTCCATCTTCTACCCCCTATTATCCAGAAATCAGCGGCGGTAAACACCGTTTTACAGTGCGTTTTATGACGTTTGACATTAATCAGCGTCCCCAACAAATTAATGATGATGCGGAATTTCAGCTTAGCTGCTGCACGATGTAATTATGGTTTTGAAAGTGAATTGTCCACAGTGCGGACGTAAAGTGGAATGGACGGATGAAAACAAATGGAAGCCGTTCTGTTGTGAGCGTTGCAAACTAATTGATTTGGGTGAATGGGCTGCGGGAAATCACCGTATTCCTGGCGATCCGGTTATCGATCCTGAAGATGAACCCAACTCTTTCCACTAAATCGCATAAAGACTAGTTAATCGCTCGATTATTTCGATATTGGCAGCAGGAAACTCTTTGTTATCCAGATCGGCTAACGCACACCATTCCAATGCTTGCCCCTCTTTCCCGATTGCCTCGCCACTAAATTCTGAAACGATCCAGACATCCAGTTCAACTTCTAACTCAGCATAATCATGAACAATTTGCATCATCGGCTCGGCTTGATGCACCAGCAACCCAACCTCTTCTTCAATTTCGCGTTGTAATGCCTGAAAACGGGTTTCATTAGCTTCACGTTTGCCGCCTGGAAACTCCCAGCGATCACCTTGATGCTGATGCGCATGACGACGGGCAATTAATACCTGTTGCTCAGCATTAAAAATGATCGCCACAGCAACCTGCAGACGTTGTTTCATGTGTTTTTCAATACATATAAAGTGCCGCAATAAGGGCAAAGCACTTCACCGTGGCTTTTGATTTCAAGATACACCCGGGGATGCGCATTCCATGACGGCATATCTGGCATCGGACAGCTGATGGGTAAATCCTTTTTAGTCACTTCATAGCGTTGCTGTGTACAGGCTTGTTTGGTCTCTGACATCACACGCTATCTCCAGTATTTAGATCGGTAAAGCGAGCATCCGATCCAGCGCCAGTTTAGCTTCTTTAGCAGTCACTGGATCTACTGAAACCTGATTGACCACATGGCCTTCCACCAGATTTTCCAATACCCATAACAAATGCTGTGGATCAACGCGGAACATGGTTGAACACATGCAGACTGTCGGCGACATAAAGTGAACCGATTTACCCTGATCCTGAAAACGTTCATGTAAACGATTTACCAGATTCAATTCGGTACCAACCAGCCAGCGAGTATTTGGCTCACTGTTGGCAATGGTGTTCACAATAAACTCAGTTGAACCAACATAATCCGATTTCTGGCACACTTCAAAGCTACATTCTGGATGCGAGATAACTTTGGTTTCTGGATATTTTTCCAGAAAGTTATCAATCTGCTGCGGTTGAAACATCTGATGTACTGAACAAAAGCCTTTCCACAAAATGATTTTGGCTTTTTTCAACGCTTCAGGCGTCAATCCACCTAATGGTTTATCAAAATCCCACACCACCATTTCTTCCAGCGGAATGCCCATTTTGTAACCAGTATTTCGACCTAAATGCTGATCCGGGAAAAATAGTACTTTTTCGCGTTGAGCAAATGCCCAATCCAAAACATGGGGAGCATTGGTAGAAGTACAGACTATGCCACCATGTTTGCCACAGAAAGACTTCAGGTCAGCTGCTGAATTGATGTAAGTGATCGGCGTGACCATTTCATCAGGATCCAGTACTTCGCTCATTTCCTGCCAAGCGCGATCCACATTTACTCGATTGGCCATATCAGCCATTGAACAACCTGCGGCCATATCCGGCAAAATCGCAATTTGATCTGGTCGGGAAAGGATATCGGCTACTTCCGCCATAAAGTGCACGCCACAAAAAACAATGTATTGCGCATCTGATTCGGCGGCATTGCGTGACAGTTTTAGCGAATCACCCGAAAAATCAGCATGTTTGAAAACTTCATTACGTTGGTAATGGTGGCCTAAAATGACCAAATCGTCGCCCAATTTCTGTTTTGCAGCAGCAATGCGTTGATCGCATGCCTCATCATCAATTGAGAAATATTGTTCAAACGGGATTGCCGTTGTTGCTAATTTTGTAGCCACTTCGCTTTCCTCTTAAATCCGATTTTGCCGTTATACTCAGGCTTCTGCTGTTGGCGCTTTACGCAGGCGAATGTTCAATTCTTTCAGCTGCTCATCACTAACAGGACTTGGTGCATTGGTTAACAAACAGGCCGCTGACTGAGTTTTCGGGAACGCCATTACATCACGAATGGATGACGAACCAGTCATTAACATTGCCAGACGATCCAAACCAAATGCCAAGCCACCATGCGGCGGGCAACCATATTTCAATGCTTGCAACAGGAAGCCAAATTTCTCTTCTGCTTCCTCAGCGGGAATACCGAGCATTTCAAAAACTTTCTGTTGCACATCTGTTTTATGAATACGAATCGAACCACCGCCCAACTCGGTTCCGTTTAACACCATGTCATAAGCGCGAGACAGACATTTGCCCGGATCGTTACTTAATAAATCAATATCCGACTCACGCGGCGCAGTGAAAGGATGATGCAAGGCATACCAACGCTGAGTTTTGTCATCCCATTCAAACATCGGGAATTCAACTACCCACAATGGTCGCCAGCCATGTTCAACCATATCTAAATCATGGCCAATTTTGACACGCAAAGCGCCTAAAGATTCATTCACAATGGTGGCTTTATCTGCACCAAAGAACACTAGGTCACCGGTTTCAACTCCCGTTCTTTGCAGAATGGCTTCCACCACATCATCGGGCAGGAATTTCAGAATTGGTGACTGCAAACCTTCGCGACCTGCAGCAAGATCATTGACTTTAATATAAGCCAGACCTTTGGCACCGTAGATACTGACAAACTTGGTGTAATCATCAATTTCTTTACGGCTTAATGAATTGCCGCCTGGAATACGTAGAGCGGCAACACGGCCGTTATCATCGTTAGCCGGTGCAGAGAAGACTTTAAAGTCCACTGCTTGCATCAAATCACTTACATCAACTAATTCCAATGCGATCCGTAGATCCGGTTTATCACTACCAAAACGGTCCATTGCATCTGCATAGGTCATTCTCGGGAATGGGTTTGGTAAAGCTTGTTCTAAAACATTCGCAAACAGATCACGGATCATTTCTTCCATCAACTGCATTAAATCCTCTTCTTCAACAAAAGAGGTTTCAATATCTAATTGAGTGAATTCTGGCTGACGATCAGCACGCAAATCTTCATCACGGAAGCAACGCACGACCTGATAGTAGCGATCCATACCTGCAACCATCAGCAATTGTTTAAATAACTGCGGAGATTGTGGCAATGCAAAAAAATCACCTGGATGGGTACGACTTGGCACCAGATAGTCACGGGCACCTTCAGGTGTTGCTTTGGTCAGGATTGGTGTTTCGATATCCATGAAGCCATGATTATCAAGGTATTGACGTAACTGACGAATAATCTGCGAACGGAAACGCAGCTTTTGCAACATTTCAGGACGACGTAAATCTATATAACGATGACGAAGACGAATATCTTCATTGACTTCAGCTTGTTCGGTCAGCGGAAATGGCGGCGTTTCAGAGCTATTCAGAATCGTCACACGCTTGGCGATAATTTCGATTTTGCCGCTTTTAAGATCAGTGTTTTCGCTGCCAGCAGGACGTGGATTCACGATACCTTCAATCTGTAATACATATTCACTACGGACTTTTTCAGCGATGGCGAAGCTTTCGGCATCTTCCGGGTTACAAACAATTTGTACCAGACCTTCACGATCTCGCAAATCAATAAAAATAACACCACCGTGATCCCGGCGACGATGCATCCAACCTGCCACCGTTACCGTTTGTTCAATCAAAGTTTCGTTTACATCGCCGCAATAATGGCTACGCATAATTATTCCAACATTCCAAAAATACTGTTCAACACTATATCCCCCATAACTTGAAGGATATCCGAGATTTTTATTCTAAGTTTTGCTGAGCCTGAATCTTCCTTCGATAGGCCTCTGAGTCCGGCACTACCACACCCATCGAAATAATCATTTTCAGACCTTCTTCTACCGTCATATCCAATTCAATCACTTCCGATTCCGGCACCATCAAAACGAATCCAGATGTTGGATTAGGTGTGGTCGGAATAAAGACGCTGATGACATTGGCAGCAGTCTTATCCTGCACCTCACCTAAATCATCTGACGTCATAAACGCCAAACTCCAAACGCCTTTTCGCGGATATTCAACCAATAATACTTTACGAAACGACTTGCCATCTGTAGCAAGTACCGCTTCCATAATCTGCTTAATCGCAGAATAAATTGTTCTGACCAGTGGGATCTTAGCCAGCTGCAATTCCCAAAAAGCGACTAAACGACGGCCTAGTAAATTGGCCATAATCATGCCGGTGACCAAAACCAAGGCAACCGCCAATACCACTCCCAATCCGGGAATATTAAAACCGAACAACCTGTCGGGCTGAAAAGCATCCGGTAGCAACGTCAAACTTTTATCTAAAAACCCTACAATCGCCCTTACCACTAGAAACGTGACGCCAAGCGGCATCCAGACCAATAAGCCTGCTATAAGATATTTGCGCATTCAAATACTTAATGGCTGCATCCGGTTCCGCAAGTATGTCCTGCAGAAGGCGAACTTTCTGATGAGCCACTATCAGCAAGATTACGTTTCGAACCCGATTTAAAATCGGTTTCATACCAGCCCTGCCCTTTCAGACGGAAACCAGCAGCTGAAATCAGTTTTTTCAAGCTCGGCTGATGACAGGCTGGACATTCCACCAACGCATCATCACTAATCTTTTGTAGCGCTTCAAAATTATGATTACAGGCATCACAGCGATATTCATAAAACGGCATGAGGTTACTCCTAAAGATGAATCAAAAAACAACGCTGGTCATAAATGCGGCAATAAAAAATAGTTTCAAGCTTTTAAACCCTGCGATTATACCGAAAATTTACTATTTCAGTCTTTGGCATTTTTATGCTTGTTTCTAAAATTGTTGAAGGTAACGATCTGTAATTTTTTCATTCTGCAAGATGTCACCAATTTTATTGCTACATATCCATATTTTCATTTAACTTTTGCAGAAGCAGAT
>NZ_MCRI01000032.1 GCF_001720165.1 Methylophaga muralis | reverse complement strand
CATTCAAGGAGCAATTAGGCTCGTTCCCAAGATATGCCTAAAAATGAAAAATCAAAATATCAGCCACAAAAAAGCCCCCTTTCGGGGGCTTCTTGTTTTGTGTTGTTTCAAATCTTAACGATTACAGATGTACATCGTTACTTCAAAACCGAAACGCATGTCTGAATATTCTGGTTTAGTCCACATGGTAATCACCTCCCGGTTATTTAGTTAACTTACGATTCAAATATTACGCCGACTTTTAAAAATGCCATAAGGGGATTTGCTTATCCGGACTCAGGATTTTGCTTTATGTCTTTGTCCGAAAAAAAGCGGGGTGAGTAAACTTCTTTAGCGATTTAGTGGGATATCGAACGGACGGTCGTTACTCAGTGTCCTAATCTGGAACAAGATTTTTTATTAAGAGAGTACACGAGATGTTTAAAGCAACTTCGATATCTACACAGACGAGAAAAATTACCCTTGCACTGACTATGACGTTCGCGGCTGCCACGCTGTTTACGGCTTGTGGTAGTGATGACAATTCAGAAAACACACAAACCCCAGAAACTGAGATGAGCTCCGAAAATCAGAGCAACATAGAAGCGATTGAAAACACCCCACCAAGCGAACCGGAAACTGAAGTAGTTATTGAAGATGAACCTGTCGCTGAGCTTGATCAAACTGATAACACCATGGCAACAGAAGAAAACGAAGCAACTGGTGCATCAGATAACACAGCCGTTCAAGCTGACGAGCCAAAAAGTGAAGGACCACAAACTCACGTCGTGACTGCACAAGGCATGATATTCAATCCGCTGGTCGTCAAAATTAATCCTGGTGACTCTGTCTCTTGGCGCGATATGAGCACACATAACTCTGAATCAATTGATGGTTTGATTCCTGAAGGTGCCGAGAAATGGAATTCGCCGATGAGTGAAAATTACCAACGGACCTTCACCCAGGAAGGTATTTACGTATACAAATGCACACCGCATATTGGTACCGGTATGGGTGGTGTGATCATCGTAGGTGAACCAGTGAACCTCGAACAGATTAAAAGTGCCAATGTGACTGGCGGCGCTGGTCGATTGGTCAGAAGGGCTATATCTGAAGCAGAAAGTATGTAATTTCGCGATCAGTCGTCTGACCACTAGAAGCACCGGATTCAGACTGTCATTCGCAAATAATTGTCAGGGTTCATCCCCGGCACCATTTAAAAAGGCACTTGAAATAAGTGCCTTTTTTATGACTGAAAAAATCAAGGAGGCGTATTTCTTGTATTACCCACCTCCAGTGTTCAGTACAAATATAACTCTTGTCAGCAGTCCTGAATATCACGTAAACCGTATCAGTAGAGCAATTTGCCGGCTTGGCATGTTGAGGTATTCAATATACCTTTCAAATTCCCCTTCGACATGCGATTGATGATTTCGCGTTGCCATTCATGATGATTTTCCTTTGTTCTACTGTAACAACAAGCTAATTTCATGAGCTCTGAAAGGATTACCAACTTGTTGGATTTCATGTTTAGTCACTGGTCAGGAATGAATCTTGAAATCCTCATGTAGAGCGGTCCAATGCTCTCGTAACTTAACTTTATGTTCATCGTCCATTGGCAAATCATTCAAAGCCTGAGGCCATAAAGCTCTCGCTTTTTCCATTACATCATCGAGATGGGATTTTATGGCTCGCCAGGGGACTCCAGACTTTGTTGCCCAAAGCTCGAAATGGCTGAGCGAGACGTTATACCACTCTTTTGTTTTTCCTAGGTTTAACGCAAATTTCACCTCATCGTCCATGTATACGTTGGTGGTGACGATGTCATACGCTGGTGAAAGCCGTGGCGTTTTTTTGTCAGGGTAATAAAGGCTCCAATTCTTGAGGTGTGCATCACCGTTAGCCAGCAATATATTGATTAATAAACGCCGGGCGAATTGTTGTACATCTGCCATACCATCGCCGGAGAAACCATAGATAATCCTGCCTAGCTGCTCATAATTCGCTGAATTATATTTTTCGTGAGGATACTTCACCAATATCTGAGCAAAATCTTCCATATGGATACGCTGTTCAGCATTTCTATCAAAGCGTTTAATTGCGAAGGCGTGATTTTCATCGGGTAATTTTATTTGAGGCAGATTATCAAGCTTATTCAGTTCAACCAGTTTGATTTCTGGAATATCTACGCCCACCAACTTGGCCAGTGACATGGCAGTAAACTCATTTAAGGGAACATTTTTGTGCTTTGTTGAAGGAGTTTTGATGATCCAGTCACCGAGCTCTCCACCCTTTGTGAGGTTGTAACGTCCATCCCTCTCCTTCATGGAGAACTTAATTTGAACACCTGCCAATGAAAACTTGTTATCTCCTTCTTCGGCCTTAAACCCGATCGCTTTTGCTTGTCCATGCGTGTTTAGAATGCTTTCTGGAACACGATCAGGATCCATTGGTTTGGCCACAATTGCACCGGGTAAATCATGTCCCAGCGTTGAAAAAAGATGAAACTCGTCATCAATGTGAATTTTTTTATTTTGTGTAATTAATTCTCTTAATGCTCCTTCAGGTAGTAAGTTCGATAAGGTTGGATGTAATCTCTGATGCTTAACCCAGGGCTCTGATAGGATTTTTTCAACTGTCGGAAAAGTTGGGTGTGTAATTAGACTGAATGTTGAGCGGTTAGGGTTATGCCTAAAACTGTCAGCAAACGTTAATACGTTTCGACCATTTTGAAGTCCGGCCAAATAACCAACAAGTTCATCATGTAAAGATAATTCCAGAACCTGAATTTCGTTTACTTGATCTGACGCGCTCATTGCTCATCATCCTCAAGTAATCCCTTCCATGGATCGTCAGAAAATGTATTGCTTTCTTTGTTTGCTGATGACTGCTCGGCAAGAAAGTCCTTTTCATTTTCCAGAATTTCTCTCACAGCATTGAGCTTTTCCTGTGGAATCAGCATCAATTCGCTATTGAGTCCTTTTGCGATTAGCTCCAGAGTATCTAAACGAGGATTTCCCTTGGTTTCCAGGCGGTTATATTGCTGACGGGACATTCCAACACGAAGGATCATGTCTTTTTGTTTCAGGCCGAGCGTAATCCGGCGCTTTTTAAGTTGTTTAAGTAATGCACTCATGAGAAACACTTAAGTTGCTTTTTAAAATATAGAAGCATATTAGTTTCTTATGTCACAAATAGCAACAGATAAGCCTCTATTCAATCTAAAAGAAACTCATTTGACTCTTTAATGTTAAATTGCACCAATAAAGCAATATATATGATTCTTTTATTTTAAATAAATGGTTGAAGTGATTGTTGATTGATACAGGATCAAAATATACCAGCCACAAAAAAGCCCCCTTTCGGGGGCTTCTTGTTGTGCGTTGTTTCGAATCTTAACGATTGCAGATATACATCGTTACTTCAAAGCCAAAACGCATGTCTGAATATTCTGGTTTAGTCCACATGATAATCACCTCTTGGTTGATTGATTTGCTTACGGTTCCCATAGTACGCCGTCACGCAAAAATGCCATAAGGTGAAATGCTTGTCCGGACTCAGGATTTTGCTTAACTTAAATCAAGTACATCTGAGACAAATCTCTCTACTCTAATAATCAACTACAGCGTTGAAGCAATGCTGAATTAGTCGGCGTAGCAAAGTTTAAGGAACAACGAATTTCAGGCGTTAAGTTGTATTGGGTGTTCAGTTTTGTCGCTCATATCCTAGTCAAATTCATCATACATAACATCGGTATTGAGCCCATACTGAGATAGTCCCCATTAGATAAGCGAGACCACACCCCGCCTATTTTCTACAAAACTATAGGGACTGTTTATCTTTCATAGCCGCCTCTGTTGTGACTCTGAAAGATAAATAGACCCTTGTGATGCATCTGCCGCTACCGGTTGCAGTTGCTGACATCACATTCGAACGAGGAGATCGACATAGATATCAAAGAGTTCGGATCGGCAGCACGCATGCGACATGTCCTTAGAAATGACAAGGACACGGAATTGTTGCGCTCAGAGTTATTAAGCATCGAACAACTCAAACGCCATGCGATGACCTTAGCGCATGAACATCAAATAGATCCAAAGCTCGATTCAGATAAGTTACTCCCTCGTTTAGCCGATAACACACGCGTATTGCACACCGCTTATGACGTGGTGACTAAAGCGGCGACTGCAGGGCAAACCATGGTGCCTGCCGAAGCGTGGTTACTGGATAATTTTTATCTTATCGAACAGCAAATCCTATTAGCCAAAAACCATTTACCGCGTGGCTACAGCCGAGAATTACCCAAACTCGCTAACGGCTTGTCGGCTGGTTATCCAAGAGTTTACGACCTGGCCATTGAATTAATTTCGCATATGGATGGCCGCCTGGACAGCGACAACGCCAGCCAGTTTATTGCCGCTTATCAAACGGTTGAGCCGTTAAAATTGGGTGAGTTGTGGGCGTTTCCAATTATGCTGCAATTGGCTTTATTGGAAAATTTACGCCGGGTGGCTGTACGCATCGCCCAACGCCGTGAAGAACGCGACGCCGCGATCACCTGGGCTGATCGCATGCTGGCGATGGCGGAAGATGAACCAAAAAAACTGATTAATCTTCTGGCTGAGTTTGCCGATGCTGATGTGCCTTTAACGGCGTCTTTTGTGGAAGAGTTTTATGCCCGGCTTCAAGCGCAAGGCCCGGCCATGGCCTTTGTGCAAACCTGGGTTGAACATAAATTATTAGAGCAAGGTGTCACAGCCACCCAACTATCTGAATCCTCTGGTCGCGTGGCGGCTGCTAATCAAATCTCCATTGCCAACAGTTTCAGCAGCTTGCGCTTCATCGGCATCATGGACTGGAAACAATACGTCGAATCACTCAGCGTGGTTGAACAGGCGTTACGCGAAGGCGATCCTGACATTTATCCGCAACAGGATTTTGCAACGCGCGATCGTTACCGGCACGTTATCGAAGATATTGCCCGTCACAGCAGTTGCAGTGAGCTGGAAGTTGCCCATGGCTGTCTTCAGCTCGCAGCACAGGCAGCCTTAGCTGTCGGAGCTGATCATCGTAAAGCTCATATTGGTTTTTATTTGATTGATGACGGCCGTAACTTGCTCGAACAATCGGTGAACTGTGAAATCTCCTGGAAGTTAAAAGCCAGACGTATTATTAAACGTTCACGATTAACACTGTATCTTGCGCCGATAGTCATTCTGCCAGTGGTTGCAACGCTTCTAATATTAAGCTGGCTTTTACAGCTAAATGTCCCTGGCTGGCAGCTTGGCGTATTGGCACTTCCGCTTTTGATCAGTGTGTCAGCGTTGATAATTCCACTGATTAATCACTTTATTACCTTATTACTGCCGCCTCGTGTTTTGCCAAGGCTGGATTTTTCTCAAGGTATTCCTCAGCAACATCGCACCATGGTCATCGTGCCAACGTTACTGGCAAGCACTAAAGATGTCGATGAGCTGATTGAGGCGATACAAATTCGCTATCTGGGCAATCGGGATGCCAATCTGTTTTTTGCCCTGCTGACCGATTTTCATGATGCCGCTACCGAAACTTTGCCAGAAGACTCGGCGATAATCAGTTATGCAACCAAAGCGATTGAAACGCTAAATACAACCTATCGAAATGAAGATCGGCCGTGCATTTTTTACCTGTTTCATCGTCCAAGAGTGTGGAACCCTTACGAAAAAATCTGGATGGGCTATGAACGTAAACGTGGCAAGTTAGAACAATTTAACGCCCGGCTACGTGGTAAAGCGTTAAATGCATTTTCGACTATCGTCGGTGATACCGATATTTTACCAACCATCCAATATGTCATTACTTTGGATACCGATACCCAATTACCTCGTGATGCAGCACATGCGTTGATCGGCAATTTGGCACATCCACTGAATCGACCGGTTTTTGATGCCAATGTCGGCCGTATTGTCGATGGCTATGCGATTTTACAACCGCGAGCATCGATAAGCCTTGCCAGCGCCAACCAATCAAAATTCAGCAAATTGTTTTCTGGTGCTTCCGGTATCGATCCTTACACGCGTGAAGTATCAGATGTGTATCAGGATATTTTTGGCGAAGGTTCGTTTATCGGAAAAGGCATTTATGACGTTGATGCGTTTCGGCAAGTGACCGAAAGCCGTTTGCCTGAAAATCTGATTCTTAGTCATGACTTGCTCGAAGGCGGCTACGCCCGCTCAGGTTTGATTACTGATGTCGACCTCATCGAGTCGCACCCTGCTACCTATACCAGTGAAGCCAGCCGTCGTCATCGTTGGATTCGGGGTGACTGGCAACTCATTGGCTGGTTATTACCCAACGTTTTATGCTCAAACCGGACGGATGACAGCTTAACGCCATGGCGGAAAAACCCGCTTTCTCTGTTATCAAAATGGAAGCTTTTGGATAACCTGCGTCGCAGTCTGGTCGCCCCGGCATTATTGGCTATGTTAGTGATGGGGTGGTTATTTACCACTGGAATAGTCTGGTTTTGGACCGTACTGTTGCTGGCCATCATTTTGTTGCCAACAGTGCTGTTCTCGCTGATCGCAATGGTTAAAAAACCTAAACAAAGTGACTGGTTTTTGCATTTAAAAATGACGGCTAAATCCACCGATCATCCGATTATGCAGGCATTAACGACTTTGATATTTCTGCCGTATGACGCGCTGATAAATATCAGTGCCATTGCGCAGTCTGGCGTTCGTATGTTGTTTACCAAAAAGGGCTTATTAATCTGGCAGCTGCCAAGTTATGCCCGACGTAACAAATGCCAAACGCTGCTGAATTATTTCAGGGAAATGTGGATTGCCCCCCTGCTGGCCATTGTATTAACACCGAGCTTGTTATCGATTTATGCGCTAAACCCATTGGTTGTCTGGTTGTTCTGCTTATCGATATTGGTGTTATGGCTGATATCGCCGGTAGTTGCCTGGTGGATCAGTCAACCAGCTGTTGAGAAGACAAAAGCTTTAACACCAGAGCAACGGCAGTTTTTACGGATCTCAGCACGCAAAACCTGGCGCTATTTTGATGACTTTGTTAATGCTGAAGACAATTGGTTACCACCTGATAACTTTCAGCAATATCCGGCCCCGTTAATTGCGTCACGAACCTCGCCAACCAATATGGGCATGTCGTTATTAGCGGATTTGGCTGCCCATGATTTTGGTTATCTCACCATCCGCCAAAGCATCGAGCGCATTGATAACACCTTAACCACGATGGAAAAGCTGGAACGCTATCGCGGGCATTTTTATAACTGGTATGACACTCGCACGTTACAAGTACTGCCACCGTATTACATTTCATCGGTCGATAGCGGCAATCTGGCAGGGAGTTTACTGACCTTAGCAGCGGGCCTCGCCGAGTTTAAACATCAGCCCATTTTTTCTGCCAAGACGTTTGAAGGATTGCAGGATACCTTTCAGGTATTTGTTGGATCACTTGATATCACAACCAAAAAATCATTGGCCAGTGAAATTAGCAATCTGGATGAGATCCTAAAATCATCTACCTCACAACAAAAAGACAACACCATCGGCGAAATGGCCAGTGTCTTAGAGAGCATCAAACGTAGCAGTGAAGTCATTGCTGAAATGTTAGCGGCAGATTTCGATCCAGGAAGTCGTTACTGGATACAATCCTATCTCAAGCAGGTCAGTGCCTTACAGGATTCACATACGAATTTGCTGGCTGAATCATCGCTAGCAGATCCGATCCCGACGCTGCATGCATTAGCTGCCAGTCAAAATGTTCAGGCCTTATTAGAGCTGAACCAGATAGATGCGTTAATCCATCGGTGCCATACCGCAGCGATTATGGATTTTGGCTTTTTATATGATGCTAAAGCCGAATTATTAACCATTGGTTTTGATGTCACCGAGCGACGCCGGGATCTGTCGTGTTATGACCTGCTGGCCTCGGAAGCCCGACTCGCCAGCTTTCTGTTGATTGCTCAAGGTCAGGTTCCTCAAAAACATTGGTTTGCTTTAGGCCGATTATTGACCAGCCACGGTGGCGATATCAGCTTGATCTCCTGGAGCGGCTCAATGTTTGAGTATCTGATGCCGCAATTAATGATGCCTAGTTATCCGGACACATTATTAGATCACAGCTGTAAGGCTGCCGTATCACGCCAAATTCAATATGGCCGGCAACGTTCAGTGCCATGGGGCATTTCTGAGTCGTGTTACAACACAACTGATTTAAATCAGGTTTATCAATATCGTGCGTTCGGCGTTCCGGGTCTTGGTTTTAAACGCGGCTTGGGTGAGGATTTAGTGATTGCACCGTATGCCACCGCGTTAGCGTTGATGGTGATGCCTCGCGAAGCCTGTCTGAATTTACAATCCCTTGCAGAACAGGGTTTTTCAGGTGATTTCGGTTTTTATGAAGCCATTGATTACACCCCGCTGCGGGTGCCGCGGAATAAAAGCTATGCAATTGTGCAGGCCTTTATGGCCCATCATCAGGGCATGAGTTTGCTGTCTTTTGCTCATGTGTTGTTAGATCAACCGATGCAGCGGCGTTTTCTGTCTGATCCTCAGATACGTGCTACCGAGTTGTTATTACAAGAACGGGTGCCAAAACAAAGCGCCACCTTGCATCCACATGCGGCAGAAGTTAGCGCGACAGCCAAGCCACCGATTGCTGATAGTCGATCAATGATGCGAGTATTTAGCCACAATACGCCTATACCCGAAGCGCATTTGCTATCGAATGGTCGTTATCACGTGATGGCCACCAATTCGGGCGGCAGTTATAGCCGTTGGAATAATCTTGCCATTACCCGTTGGCGTGAAGATGTCACCGCCGATAACTGGGGCACCTTTATCTATTTGCGTGATATGGATAATGGCGAATATTGGTCGACTGCCTATCAACCAACATTACGCAAAGCCGATCACTACGAAGCAATTTTTGTACAGGCACGGGCCGAATATCGCAGATTGGATTTAGAGATTGAAGCACACACTGAAATCAGTGTTTCACCAGAAGATGATGTTGAAATCCGTCGTGTCACGTTAACTAATCAATCAGATGAGCTGCGCCGTATTGAAGTCACCAGCTATGCCGAAGTGGTTCTAGCACAATTAACCTCGGATCTGGCACATCGTGCGTTCAGCAATCTGTTTGTTCAAACCGAAATTTTGGCCGATAGACAGGCGATTATTTGCACACGACGTCCGCGAACCGCCGGTGAGAATGTGCCATGGATGTTCCATTTAATGTCTGCGCCAGGTGCTGACAGTGATGCTCCTTCATTTGAAACAGATCGCTCTAAATTTATTGGACGAGGACGAACAACCGTCAATCCTGAAGTACTCACTAACAATGAACACACTGAATCAGCAACATATCGGCTATCTGACACTGATGGACCGGTACTGGATCCGATTGTCGCTATTCGCCGTACATTAACGCTGTCACCGGATATTTCGACCGTGGTGCAGATCATCTCCGGAGTTGCAGAAAGCCGCGAAGCCGCTTTGGCTTTGGTGGATAAATATTGTGATCGACATTTTGTCGAGCGGGCTTTTGAGATGGCCTGGTTCCATAGCCAGGAAGTACTTCGTCATATCAATATTAATGAAGCCGATGCCCAGATTTATGGCCGTTTAGCCAATTCGGTTATTTTCGGCAATCGACTGCGCCGTATCGCACCGGAAATCATTGCCCGCAATCAGTTGGGACAATCCCGTTTGTGGCGCTTTGCCATCTCCGGTGATTTACCTATCGTGTTATTAAGTATTGGTGATATCAATCGCATCGACTTGGTCAAACAAGCTTTGCAGGCGCATGCCTATTGGCGAATGAAAGGTCTGATTGCTGATTTGGTCATTATCAATGAAGACTATTCGAGCTATCGCGCTGAGCTTCAAGATCACATTATGTCCCTCATTAATACAGGTCCTGAAGCACAAGTCCTGGATAAGCCCGGTGGTGTATTTTTACGCCGCTCCGATGAGCTGACTGAAGATGAGCGGGTGTTATTACAAACGGTTGCCCGTATTGTGTTCAGTGATATTCACGACACGTTGATTGAGCAAGTGGATCGTCGGGTGTCAGTTACTCGACCATCAGACCAATTAACGATAACGGCAAAACCAACCTTATTCCCCGTTAAATCGCTAGAGCCACGTGATGGTATTTTCAAAAATGGCTTAGGCTGCTTTACGCCAGATGGCCATGAATACGTTATCAAACTCGAACCCGGCACAACGACTCCTGCACCTTGGGTGAATGTGATTGCCAGTCCACATATTGGAACTGTAGTCAGTGAAGGTGGCGGCTCATACACTTGGGTGAAAAATGCCCATGAGTTCCGACTCACGCCTTGGTTGAATGATCCGGTCAGTGATAGTAGTGGTGAAGCGATTTACATCCGTGATGAAGCAACGGGTGAATTCTGGTCACCTACTCCACTACCGGCGCGTGGCCGTACCGGATATGTCTGTCGCCATGGTTTTGGTTATAGCGTATTTGAACATTATGAAGCGGAAATCACCTCTGAACTCACCACCTATGTGGCGATGGATGCAGCGGTGAAATTTGTAGTGGTGAAGCTCACCAATCAGTCAAAACGAACCCGTAATTTATCCTTAACCGGTTATTGGGAATGGGTGTTAGGTGAATGGCGCCATAGTAATTTGATGCATATCGTCACGGAAAGTGAGCCTCATTCAGGCGCGATATTTGGTCGTAATGCTTATAGCCGTGAATACGCAAACCAAGTGGCTTTTGTGCATATCAGTGAACAAAAACAATCAATGACCGGTAATCGCACGGAATTTATTGGTCGTAACGGTTCGTTGGCAAATCCAGCTGCAATGGCGAAACAACATTTGTCCGGCAATACGGGCGCGGGGTTTGATCCCTGTGCAGCGATTCAAAGCAAAATTGAATTAGCAGCCGGACAAACACGTGAGGTGGTGTTTATCATTGGTTCAGCAACCAGTGTGTATGAAGCTAACCAACTGATTAATCAATACGGCGGGCCGGTCGGTGCCAAACAAGCATTGGAATCAGTCTGGGAATTCTGGAATCACACCTTGGGCACCATTAATGTCGATACCCCAGATCCGGCATTGAATGTACTCGCCAATGGTTGGCTGGTTTATCAAACCATTTCTTGTCGTCTTTGGGGACGCAGCGGCTATTACCAGTCTGGTGGTGCTTATGGTTTCCGTGATCAATTACAGGACACCATGGCGTTAATTCACGCCACGCCCTGGCTTGCACGTGAACAGATCCTGCTGTGTGCTGGACGGCAGTTTATCAAAGGCGATGTTCAGCATTGGTGGCATCCACCTAATGGTCAGGGTGTGCGTACGCATTTTGCTGATGATTATCTGTGGTTACCATATGCCACCTGTCGCTATGTGATGACCACCGGGGATACCGGCATTCTTGATGAACAGATTCATTTCTTGGAAGGCCGCGAATTAAGTGCTGATGAGGAAGCCTATTACGACCAGCCACAACGTTCGGCAGAAATCGCCAGTGTCTATGAGCATTGCGTAAGAGCACTTAAACATGGTCTGCGTTTTGGCGCCCATCAACTGCCGCTAATGGGTTGTGGTGACTGGAATGATGGGATGAATCTGGTCGGGCAACATGGCAAAGGCGAAAGTGTCTGGCTAGCTTGGTTTTTATATGACAATTTGCGGCAATTTTCACAGCTCGCCATCACGTTCAACGATGCTGAGTTTGCTGATAAATGTCAGCAACAAGCAGAATTACTGCGTTACAACATTGAAGAAAATGCCTGGGATGGCGAATGGTATCAACGCGCCTGGTTTGATGATGGCACGCCGCTGGGTTCCGCCAGCAATGATGAATGTCAGATCGATTCGATCAGTCAAAGCTGGTCAATACTCTCAAAAGGTGGTGATGAAAATCGTGCCAGCCAAGCGATGAGTGCTGTTGATAAACGTCTGGTACGCCGCGATGCACAGCTGATTCAGTTACTGGATCCACCGTTTGATAAATCGGATCTGGAACCGGGATATATTAAAGGTTACGTGCCCGGTGTTCGTGAAAATGGCGGTCAATATACTCATGCGGCTATCTGGACCACCATGGCATTTGCCGCGATGGGCGATAAAGAGCGGGCTTGGGAGTTTTACGGCATGCTTAATCCTGTTCATCATGGTGATACGGCTGAGGCAATAGCCCGTTACAAAGTTGAACCGTATGTGATGAGCGCCGATATTTATGGTTCTGAACCACATACCGGCCGAGGCGGCTGGACCTGGTATACCGGTGCAGCAGGCTGGATGTATCGACTGACGGTGGAAACCTTATTAGGCATAAACTTAGAAGACGGCCATCTCAGAATTGCCCCTTGTGTGCCGGACGACTGGACATCGTTCAAGGTGCACTACCGTTATAACGAAACGCTGTATCACATCACCATAAACTGCCAACCAGGTCAGCCGAAACAAGTGACACGTTTATTGCTGGATGATTTAGAAATAGATTCTGCAAGCGAAGTGGGCGCTAACAATGGTAAATTCCCCGTTATCAATGATCAGCAGGTTCATCATGTGGTTATTGAACTTAATAGTTAGGCTTTAGTTTTCACCAAATTTTAAATGGCAGCCACAAAAAAGCCCCCTTTCGGGGGCTTTTTATTTTGCGTTGTTTCGAATCTTAACGATTGCAGATGTACATCGTTACTTCGAAGCCAAAACGCATGTCTGAATATTCTGGTTTAGTCCACATGATAATCACCTCTTGGTTGTTTAGTTGACTTACGATTCATATATTACGCCGCCTCTTAAAAATGCCATAAGGTGAAATGCTTAGCTAGACTCAGGATTTTGCTTGTTATAAAAAACTATACTCAGGCTTCAATAGCGACTTTTAAAACGCCGTCTCTCTGATGCGAAAACAAATCATAGGCTTCAGTGATATTTTCCAGTTTGAAACGGTGCGTCACCATCGGGCTTAAATCCAACCTGCCATGGGAAATCACATCCATCAAACGCCGCATCCTTTCTTTACCGCCAGGACACAATGAGGTGATGATTTTGTGGTCGCCTAATCCTGCTGCAAATGCACTAAGTGGAATCGTCAGATCCGAGGAATAAACCCCAAGACTCGACAAGGTTCCGCCGGGTTTCAAGACACGCAGTGCTGCTTCAAAAGTGCTTTGTTGACCAAGCGCTTCAATGGCCACATCAACACCTCGTCCACCGGTCAATTTCAATATTTCGGCGACAATATCATCTTTCCGATAATCCAAAGTCACGTCCGCGCCCATTTGTTTTGAGATCGCCAGCCGTTCATCTACACCATCCACCGCAATAATCAGACTGGCACCTTTTAAGCGTGCACCCGCCGTTGCACATAAACCTATTGGTCCTTGAGCAAATACGGCCACTATGTCACCAATTTTGATATTGCCAGCTTCGGCTCCAGCAAATCCGGTGGACATAATATCCGGACACATCAGAACCTGTTCATCCGTTAAATTATCTGGAACTGGAGATAAATTCGCTTGGGCATCGGGGACCAGAAGATATTCAGCTTGTGCACCATCAATGGTGTTACCAAAGCGCCAGCCGCCCATAGGTTTGTAGCCATGAGAATGTGAGCCACCATCCTGTGCTGAACAATCGTCCTGACAGGCATAGGAAGTAAAACTGGGACAAATTGCTCCCGCGATGACTCGCTGTCCTTCATGGTAGCCCAAAACATTTTTGCCTAGTTTTTCAATCACACCAACCGGTTCATGACCAATCGTCAGACCTTTTTCAACGGGATATTCACCTTTGAGAATATGCACATCGGTTCCACAGATGGTCGTCGTGGTAATTTTAATAAGTGCATCGTTATCGCCAATCTCAGGGATGGGTTTGTCATCAATCTCGATCCGACCTGGCTCAACAAAAATAGCTGCTTTCATCATATTCGCCATGATTCTTCTCCTCATAAATGCATAGGATGCCCTCAAAGCAAAGGTTTATATGAGAGCAATAAAACCAGCATAGACCTTTTAAGAGTGTCAGACATTGACCTAAATCATTCCAAGTGAACTTGTTCCTCGGCAAAGCAGATTTGGAAGTGAATATTTATGGCGACAGATAAAAAAATGTCAGGCCTAAGCCTGACAAAAAGACAACGAGAGAGATACTGAATCAACCAACAGAAGCTTCTTCTGTTGAGATCACTTATCCGCTTAAATCATCGGAAAAACTGTGTATCAATTCAGATATTTATACACAACGTAATTACCTCTATTAAATATTGTTTGGCTTTTCACAGATTTAACAATCTAACGGCTCGCCGGATAATTTTGCGTTGCCAAATGCCGCTAAATGAAATTGTTCTTTCGCTAAGCTCTTGGTAAGTTTATCGCTCCATTTTGGTGCGCCCGCACCTTATTCGCTCGTTCCCTGAGTCACTTCTGATCCCCCCAGCTACCTTAAACTCTAGGGATCACACGCGTGTTCTAGTTTTGCTGAATATTACGTTTTCTATGATAATTGGACTGCTTATTGCTTATGACTGTGGTTGGACAAAAAGAACTTATTGATCGTGTTCTGTTTCGTCGTTCTGCTCATGATCAATCTTTACTGAATTAAGCTTCTTTTAGTGTGTTCATAAAAAATAAAACACGAATTAACTATCACCGCATACAAGGATATCGAAATGAGTGGAAACGAATCGCGCCTGACAGCCATTTCACAAATTACTAACCGTGAAAAGATGACTGTAAAGACGCCTGAACCTTTAGATAAAATCTGGGCAACAGATGTATTCAACCTGGCGACAATGGAACAGGCGTTGAATAAATCGGCCTTCAAAGCGGTTAAACAAACAGTGCAAACCGGTGCGCCGCTTGCGCCAGCCGTAGCGGATGTTGTTGCTGCAGCGATGAAAAGCTGGGCTTTATCTAAAGGCGTTAAGTTCTTTTCACACATTTTCTACCCAATGACCAATATCACCGCCGAAAAACACGACGGATTTATTGTGACGAACTCTGAAGGTAATGCGATTACCGAATTTTCTGGCAGTTTGTTGATTAAAGGTGAACCGGACGGTTCATCATTCCCGAACGGTAGCCTGCGCATGACCAATGCAGCACGTGGCTACACAGCTTGGGATCCAACCAGCCCTGCATTCATCATGCACACCGAAAATGGTTCGACTTTGATGATCCCAAGCGTATTTATGTCTTGGACTGGCGAAGCACTCGATAAGAAAATCCCATTACTACGTTCTAATGCCGCAATGGATAAAGCCGCCCGCAAAGTACTGAAATTAATGGGTGAAGAAGAAATTGCCACATTGAATTCAAGCTGTGGTGCGGAGCAAGAATACTTCCTGGTTGATCTTAACTTTGCCAATGCCCGTCCAGACTTATTGTTAGCTGGTCGTACATTGTTTGGTGCATCACCAGCCAAAGGTCAGCAATTTGATGATCATTATTTCGGCGCAATCCCTGAGCGTGTGCAAGTCTTCATGCAGGATTTTGAAGATCAACTGTATCGCTTAGGCATTCCAGCCAAAACCCATCACAACGAAGTTGCTCCGGGCCAGTTCGAAATCGCACCGTATTTTGAATCTGCCAACATCGCTGCCGACCACCAGCAGTTGATGATGACCTTGATGAAATGCACAGCGAAAAAACATGGCTTCATGTGCTTGTTACATGAAAAACCATTCGCTGGCGTTAATGGTTCTGGTAAACACGTTAACTGGTCTGTCGGTAATGCCACACAAGGCAACTTGCTGGATCCAGGCAGCACACCACACGATAACCTTAACTTCTTATTATTCTGCGGTGCAGTCATCCGTGGGGTTCATAAATACGGACCTCTGCTGCGTGCCGTTATTGCATCTGCATCAAATGACCACCGCTTAGGTGCGAATGAAGCACCTCCAGCAATCTTGTCTGTATACCTTGGCGACCAATTGGAAAAAGTGTTCCAGGATATTAAAGACGGCAAAATTGCTACATCGTCTAAAGGCGGCGAAATGGACTTAGGTCTTTCGCAGATCCTTAAATTCGAACGTGATCCAGGTGATCGTAACCGTACTTCTCCATTTGCTTTCACTGGTAACCGTTTTGAATTCCGTGCAGTCGGCTCATCACAATCAGTATCTGGTCCATTGGTCGCAATGAACACCATTCTGGCTGACTCGTTAGATTGGATTGCTGGCAAACTGGAAACAGAATTGGCTAATGCAGGCAGTAAAACAGAAGCTGTGTTATCCGTACTGAAAACCTTAATGGAAGAACATGGCAACGTTGTGTTTGGCGGTGATGGTTACTCTGCTGAATGGCACAGAATGGCGGTTGAAGAACGCGGCTTGAAAAATCTGCCGACTTCAGCTGATGCACTGCCATACCTGCGTGATGAATCGATTCGTGAACTGTTCTCACGTACTGGCGTGTTTTCACCAGTCGAGTTGGAAAGCCGCTTTGAGGTTTATGCCGAGCAATACATCTTATCGATTGAAGTTGAAGCCAAACTGGTTATTGAAATGGCCAAAACCATGATTTACCCAGCTGCAACACAATACCTGGCTGAGTTATCAATGGCCAATAACGGTATGGCTGAGCTGGGCATTGAAATGGATAACGCTATCGCCCTTTCAATTGCCAACGAAACCAACGCCATGGTCGCAGCAGTTGCCGAACTTTCTTCAGCAATTAAACAACATGACTTTGATTCAGTCGAAGCACACATGAATTACTGTGCGCATGATATTCGCGGCTTAATGGTGAAAGTACGTACTCACGTTGATGCATTGGAAGCGGAAGTAGCTGATGACTTATGGCCACTGCCGAAATACCGTGAAATGCTGTTTATTAAATAAATAAACTTCTAAGTTACACGCAACAAAAAAGGGCCAGAGAATTTTCTCTGGCCCCTTTGTTTGTCATGTTGAAACAAGCTGTTTTCGCCTTTCAACCCTTTCTACAAGGTTCCACGCAATACCCCCAACACCAATACCACTGACGTAGCAAAGGCAATAGAAAAACCGATCCACAAGAAAGACTGACAATTCATGAAAGGTTTGCCATCATTCTTTTGAAACATTTCACCATACAGCCATTGATTCCATAAAATTGGGCATAACGTAGCAAAGATAATTCCAATCATCGACTTTATTGACGGCACTGGATCAGTGTACCCAAGCGAAATTAAAGCTATGCAGAACAGTAGATTTGTTACGGATAAATTATTTTTATATTTAGAAATTTTATGCGGTTCTAAATTCATGGGCTAACATTGAAACCTATAGAACTTGTCAGACTTGATTTGTTTCTTTAGCAGCTTCAGCCTGCAAACGTTCAACCAGCCAGACTTTTATGATCGATTGCCGTGTAACACCTATACGAGCCGCTTCACGATCCAGGGATTCGACCACCCAGGATGGAAAATCGACGTTGATACGCTTCTGCACTTGATTGATGCGTCGACCACGCGAAAGATCAAGATCGTCAATAATATCTTCTGCACCTTCATCAAATTTTTTATCGAAATCTTTAGCTTTCATATAGTTCTACCTCTTTTGGGCGAGAGCGCCTAACAGAGATCAGGCGGACTCTTTCGTTTCTGTACGTGACCACGGCCGACCAGTGCTTAGTCGCGATACGACCAATAACAAGAAATCGGGGTTCATTGTCGGATTTGGCAGGGAATTCTAGAAGATCTGGGTCATCCCAAAGTTCCTTAGCCGCTTCGAAGTCAATCCCATGCTTTTCTAAATTGGCCTGACTCTTATGGTCATCGTACTCAAAATCGTTCATGAGTATAAACTATTCCTTTTTTACTCATTTTTCAAGGTAGAAAACTGGATATTCAAAAAGCATTAAAGAGTTTTCTCTGGCGCTTTTGTTTGTTTACTCCCTCGCTTAAATCCCTCCCCTTTTTTCAGGGTAATTATCCCTAGCTGAACTGGCACAAATTCTGCTCATTGAAGACCTGACGACACTCTATACGAGGCAGGCTGGCGCTTTATCTCCAGCGAAAGCAAAGCTCTCGCACCGATAGAGTGCCGACTTCATTTTCGGAGGGTGTCAATGTCAGATATGAGTGCACTAGATACATTATGGTTGTTAATTGCAGCGATGCTAGTGTTGATCATGCAGGGTGGATTCCTCTGTCTGGAGTCGGGTCTTACCCGCAGTAAAAATGCGATTAACGTGGCACTTAAAAACGCGTTTGATTTGATTGTTGCTGCCATGCTCTTCTGGCTGTTTGGGTTTGGCATTATGTTTGGTGCCCATGAAGGTCTGACACTCGATACCCACTGGTTTATCGCCGATTTTTCCAAAGACGAATTCTGGCACGCCAGTTTTTTCTTTTTCCAATTAACCTTTTGTGCCACAGCTGCAACGATTGTCTCCGGTGCCATCGCTGAACGCAGTCGCTTTGTGGTGTATATCATCATCACGGCCTTGATCAGTTTGCTGCTCTATCCGGTGTTTGGTCACTGGGTTTGGAGTAGCGCCGTTAATGAGTCTCCTGGCTGGTTGGAAGCCATGGGTTTCACCGATTTTGCTGGCAGCACCGTGGTACACAGTGTCGGTGGTTGGGTAGCACTGGCCGCTGTGATTGTTATTGGGCCACGTGCCGGACGTTTCATTCGAGGCCAAGTACAAAACATTCCAGGCAGCAACCTGCCGCTGGCGATCCTTGGAATGCTGTTCTTTATGATCGGCTGGATTGGCTTTAACGGTGGCAGTACATTGGCTTTTACCACAGCCATTGCCGGCATTATCGTCAACACTATTATCGCAGCAGCTTCGGGCGGGATTACTGCGATCCTGCTATCCAAAACGCAACAGGATAATAGCCAAACTACCTCTCTCACTATTAATGGCACCTTGGCTGGATTAGTTGCCATTACCGCAGGCTGTCATGTGGTTTCAACTCCACAAGCAGCAATGATTGGAAGCCTTGGCGCGCTAGTGATGTTTCTGGCTGAAAAACAAATGCACCGGATGCAGTTGGATGATGCCATTTCGGCTGTGCCAGTTCATTTGGCTGCCGGTATCTGGGGTACTTTGGCCGTTGCTATTTTTGGGGATTTGCAACTGCTGGATACCGGCTTAAGCCGTGCAGGCCAATTGCAGGTACAGCTGTTAGGTATATTCACCTGCGCGCTGTTTATTTTCCCGCTGTCACTCACTTTTCTTTTTCTATTAAATCGTTACATACCTTTACGCGTCAGTTTTGAAGCTGAGCAACAGGGGCTGAATGTTTCAGAACATGGTGCGAGAACCGAACTAAGCGATCTGCTTTCAGCCATGCAAACTCAAGAACGTAGTGGCGATCTAAAACAGCGCGTGCCGGTTGAGCCTTTTACAGAAGTCGGTCAGATTGCATCACAATACAACCGGGTGATTGCTAACTTGAACCGTATGGTGACCCGCACCCGATTAATTGTGCGTGATATGCGTGACGGGGTTATCACCTTTTCCAGTCAGGGGATTGTGACCAGTGCCAATCCAGGAGCAGAAATTCTTTTCGGTCTACCTGCCCACCAACTAGTGGGGCAACCAACTGAAGTGTTGCTCCATGAACAAAATAAACAAACGTTTACGGGCACACCACCTGAGCATTTATTTGTCACGCTGGCCAGCAGTCAACAGCCAGGGCCTTATGAAATTGTTGCTAAAAACAATGAGGGTAACCCCTTCACACTAGAAGTCACCACTACCGCCAGCCCAACCGAGGAAGGCGTGCAATACAGTGCGATGCTTAGGGATATCAGCGAAAGAAAAAAGATGGAGGCTCGACTGCATCGTCATTCTGAGCTGGCTCAAGTCACATTGGAAGCCATCACTGAAGCAGTTGTCACCTGTGATGCAGCCTATAACATCGTCTACCTTAACCCGATGGCCAGTGAACTACTGGGGCAGACATCTGAACAAGCATTCGGCAAACCCATTGACGAGATTATTCTCATTGAAGACACTGAAGCGACACAAATTAACATCACGCTTTGTGTAAGGAGTATTCAGATAAATCGCCTAACACCAGCCAGAAGCGTCTATTTCTGCTGAAAAATAAGCAGGGTGATGAATTTGAAGTACAACTGAACTGTGCGCCCTTGCTCGATACTAACCGCCAGAATATAGGCTGGGTGGTAGCACTACAGGACATTACCCAAAACAGCCGTTTAGAGAAGATGCTCACCTTCCAAGCGGTGCATGACACACTCACTGGTCTCATCAACCGACGTGAATTTGAAAAGCGTTTGGAATCACTGATCTATGAGGCACATCATGATAAAGCGGAGCACCTACTATGCTATCTGGATTTAGACCAGTTCAAGTTGGTCAATGATACCTGTGGACATAGAGCCGGTGATGTTCTGTTGAAGCAACTCTCAAGTCTTCTGAAACCCGTACTTCGCCAGAGCGATACCTTGGCTCGGCTGGGTGGGGATGAATTCGGAGTTCTGCTCACTCATTGCCCTATTGAAAAAGGTTTGGACATTGCCGAGACACTGCGAAAAACCGTCACTGCTTTTCGTTTTTCCTGGGATGGTCAGGTGTTTTCTGTTGGTGTCAGTATCGGCTTGGTCAGTATTACAGAAGCCAGTGGCAGTTTGGATGAAGTGTTGAGCCATGCCGATGCTGCTTGCTACGCAGCCAAAGATCGCGGGCGTAACCGGGTTCATCTGTTTCAGCCGGATGACATTCAGGCCCAAGAGCGGCAAGGTCAAATCCAGTGGGCCAGTAGGTTACAAGAAGCCCTCGACAAAGACCTTTTCCGGCTCTATTTTCAGACTATTGTTCCGCTGGAAAACAGCGATAACACCATGCCGCATTATGAAATTCTGGCTCGCATGATCGGTCCACAAGGTGAAATCATTCCACCAGGTGCCTTTATTCCGGCGGCCGAACGTTTTGGGTTAATGCCCAAGATCGACCAGTGGGTCATTCGCAACACACTGGCTTGGATGGGCGATCAACTTCGCCAGAACCAGCAGCCCGTGTTTTGCTCGATTAACTTATCTGGTGCCTCAATTGGTCGCGAAGACTGCCTGCAGTTAATTCAGGAGCAACTGGAGAAACGCAAAGTACCGGCAAATAATATTTGCTTTGAAATCACCGAAACCGCCGCCATCGCTGATCCAGCTAATGCTGCTCGCTTCATTACCGAACTGAAAGGCTTAGGCTGCCAGTTCGCTCTGGATGATTTCGGTAGTGGCCTGTCTTCATTCGGCTATCTCAAACAATTACCAGTCGACTACCTGAAAATTGACGGTATCTTCATTCAGGAGCTAGCCAATAATCGCATCGACCAAGCCATGGTCGCTTCGATTAACAACATCGGCCATATTATGGGCTTAAAGACCATTGCCGAATTTGTGGAAGACGCTGCAACACTGAATATCCTGCGTCAGATTGGAGTGGATTATGTTCAAGGCTTTTACCTGTCACGACCAGAACCTTTGGAATCACTTATGAGCGTCCGGGTAATGCCGCGTTGAAATAAGGTGATTTAAAATCCGCATCTTTCTAGTTCCCACGCAGAGCATGGGAACGAGAAACCACTTAATTCCCTTTTACTAACGGTCGCCACGAGGTGGCGCTTGCGCCGCCCCAATCTTGAGCGACTAGTTAGTCCTCGCATTGTGGTAAATCCGTTGTAACTTCGTCTTCAATGTTTCCACTTGAATTAATTAAATCAAATTTGCAACCAAAGGATGACTCGAATACCCCAGGATCTTCTACTGAGGACCAATTTTTTATTTTCATCACATATTTTTCATTTTCTTTTAGATTGTAAGATTTGATGTTGCTACAACTCATAATTACAAAGCCGGAATCACTTGAATTCGTAATTCTTAAATTTATGACTTTACTCACTGGCAAATAAAAATCTGCTTCTCTTATGTCCTCTTCCCAAAAAGGCTTTGCTTGCAAATGGCTAATTTGCATCAAATTGTATTGATCGCACAAGAATCTCTACTAACTAAACTTATATAAATATGATCGATCCGATATGGGTCAGTAGTTGCATGAATAGAAGCAGCCTGTGAGCTTTCGGGCGGTATGTACTCCTTGACTACATAGTTTTTTTGGCACCCCATAATAAAAAGCAATGGAATAAATATTATTCCTCTTTCAATCATTGTTGCCATAATGTAGAACACCTCATATTTGGGCCAGAGTAAAATGGATATTTAGGGTCCGTGTAAAAAAGGATATTTTTTTGGGTTTTTACATTGAACCTAAATATTCGTCTGGATTAGTCAATCAAATTTAAAATCAGATGAGACTCTTTTGAGAGTAAATCGGTTACCCGTCAAAAAATGCTCGTATTCAAAAATTTCATTATTTAATTTAATAATCTGGTACGCATCATAGTTATATGGATCGGAAGGATCAGATGGCTTAACGTTATCTCCCTCAAGCCATCCCCTGAACGAGGAAAAATAGACTGGACCTGATACCCCCCACTGACCAACTTCAGATGAGGATTCAATATTTCCATCATTTTTGATGGTTCGAAAATCGATCCTGTAATTACCATTAGGATATCTTTCAACGATCCATTGCTTCGCCCCCCCTTCCTTTGAAGGTTGATTTCCATACCACTTACCGACCATCAAATGCCATTGATCTTCTTGAGAGATAGATAGGTTTGGCTTAGCAATGGCAACTGATTTCGATGATGTTTGTGTTGTTTCACAACCAACTAAAAAAATTAATGGAACAGCAAGAAAAGTAAAAAATTTTGTCATTCTTTTATCCTCATAACCTACAAGGGTCAGACACAATTGATTTAAACCTAACGCTATTTAGGCGTGTCCCTAGCAGCAATTCGTTAGATATTAATTCAGCGTATCGCTCGTTAGCACATAGTTTTCTTTTTTCAAAAATTCCGCTTGTGTAATTTTTTGTTCCGCCTCTTCATTGGTCATTACTTTTTGTTCTACAAGCCATTTGAATTTTTGGATTTCATTTTCCAACTCATTATCTGGATTAACTTCCCCATACCATTGCAGAAGTTGGGCCTTCCTTCTTTTGTTTAGCTCATTAATTATCTGGTCGTGTTTTTTATTTTGAATAACAAATATATTCCCGCGATCAGAGCGAAACACAGTGTATTTAACCTTTGAGAAATGCGCCCAAATAACAAACACAGTTCCGATAGCTAACCAAAACCCTTCTCCAGATAGGGATGTCTCCAAGTAAATCGCATAACAAAGCTGAAAAATCCCCAAGACAATCCAGATGTATCCAACATTCCTTAGCCATTCATTTTGTTCAATTTGAACAGATGATTTTTGAGGAAAATCTGCATAGTTCATGTCTGTATCCCCAGATCCAGACTTATCCTTATAAGCAAAATTAAAATAATTTCATGAAGCGTGAATGTCAGCTTGTTTGATTTTTTCTTTTGTACAAACTCCATTTTATTTCCCTATAGTTTATTAATTCGATGCTATACCTAACGCTTCAATAGCTCGGCTATGGCGACTAATTAGACATTATTAATTACAGGTATAAAACCTGGCAATAGGCCACTAATTAAAAAGGCGGCCTTGCGCCCCATTGAAATCCGCTTTTTATCAAATAACCCAACATCTAAGTTATCGGCAACAAAAAAGGGCCAGAGAAAATTCTCTGGCCCTTTTGTTTGAAATGCTTGATCAAACCAAATCAAGTTGCTGCCGCCTTGATAAGTTCCCCCTTGATTTTTTTCTGCTAACAGGGAAATTGCGAGCACAAGGAGTAATTTTTCCGCGTGCAGTAACTTGATATGGATTTACTGCTTTACAGTTATGTTAAATCCTTCATCAAGTGTTGGCACAACAAAGTACTTTGTAACCAGCGCAAACATCTCTTTCGTATCAGTTGACGCTCTCTCTGGTTGTTCTTTTCGCCTTTTTGCGATTTGCTCTATGCAAACCTCATTTGGCCGGTCGATGTAGATTAGCTCATGCGGAGCCTGGATCTCTGAAAAAATGCTTCTAAACCAATCTCGTTGCGAAATCGTATTTGCTGGAAAGTCCATTACCACATCAGTTCCTGCTGTCAGGATCGATTGAACTAGTTTCTTCATTTGTGGCTTAAGTAGACCTGAATATTTAATGTAATCTTCCAATGACTCAATACTATTCGGATAGATTGATTCAAGCCACTCGTCTTCTGAAAGTAGTATTGCATTTCGTCTATATGCAATTTCACGAGATTTTGTAGTTTTTCCAGCTCCCATTTTTCCACAGAAAAAGGTTAATACCCCTTTATTCATTTCCACCTCTCACTACATAACTCCTTGAGGGATTTTTATAGTCAGTGTAATAACCGTCCAACTTTAAGAATCAAGGTGCTAATTTGAAACATTTTTATATTTCATATTTCTTTTTTAATTTACTGATAATGTCATCAGACATTCCTTCATCGCTAAGTTTATCCAAACCTTGTCTTATTCTATCTTTTGACTCGTCTTTACAATAGTTTAAAACTTGCTCATCTTTTAAATTAAAGTTTGTTGCGCCGGCTACTGAGGCAAGCTCCAGTATATCGTCTTGGGTATGAAA
>NZ_MCRI01000031.1 GCF_001720165.1 Methylophaga muralis | reverse complement strand
GTTCAGGGTGATTAACCAAAACGCTATGTATTTTGAACCTGTTTTTCTAGTATCCCTATCTAAAAAACAGTCCACTTTAACGCCAAGGTTATGCAGATACTCACACGCCCACGTTCCTACAAATCCAGCACCATAGATCACTCCACCGTTGATAAAACTTTGATCTATTTCATCCACTAAAGGACCCAGGTTTTTAACTAGTTCAAGAACATCTTCCGATTTATATTTCATTTCATATTCCATTCTTAGTTAATGCAACAGATGAATAGACTGAGGGCGCCAGCCTAGAGACAATGCTGCATTTTCGATTTTTTCAGCGTGTAAATAAGGTGCAATAACCAGCACGGCTTCCGGCTCAATTTCCCGCGGATCTAATATCAACTGTTGCTGATAGTGACTTTGTTGTTTTTGTTTGCTGGCATCACATAATCGATAGTCAATTCCTGTTAGTTTCGGCAATAGACTAAATAGGTGTGTTGAGATCCCCCATATAGTCAGTTGAGAATTTTGCTTAGCTAAAGTGATAAGTGTCTCCGCCTGTTCTTGTAACGCCAGCTTTGAAGAAGTCACGTAGTTTGCGATATTGCCAATCGGCTCAAAAACAGTAGGTGAAGGATGCTCCGTCTTTTTAGCCAAAATCATCAACGAGGGATACTCAAATTCAGGAGTCGGTAAAGTCGCTCTTTGACAGGAAACGATTTCAAAACCATGTCTGTTTAGAGCATTACTTAACGATTGAGCTGAATAATGGTAGATATGTTCACGAATGCCCATCCAAAAAGCAGTTCCGACAGGCTGTTGTGTATAGTTTTCTGCATCCGGAACTTCAATCAATATATGTCCCTGATTCATTAAAACTGTATGTGCATTGCTTAGAACAGAATCTAAATCATGGATATGTTCCAAGACATGAAAGTAAGTCAACAAACTCTGACTGTTAACCGCAAATGGCAATGATAATGCGCCACCCGTTTGAAAACTGATTTGTGAATCATCACTATTTTGCTTTGGACTGTTATCAGGCATGCTTTTTATATCAACATCCACACCAATAACGTTGGCTTGCCAGCCTTTTTTATTTAGCCACTGCAAAAACCCGCCCCGACCACAACCAATATCCGTAATAGGTGTGTTTTCCAAACCAGCCTTCGAGATAAAATCAAAGTAATGCTGATATTTAGCTACATTGGCAGGTGAGGTAATATCAAAATGATCATTTTCAAAATAGCTACATTCGTTGGCATAAAATTGGGCCAACGTCTCATCGTCAATATTCGCGACATACACCAATCCGCAGTTATTACAGCTATGCCATTTGGCGGTGTAATTAAAGATTGATGCATCAAGACCACTATATTCCCAATCGGTCAAATGATGGGTCTCTGCCAAGCAAGCTGGACAAATATCATCTTTTCTCACTTGCTTACCTGCTCGCATTTAGTTTGGTTAAAAGCACTTCTTTGTAGCGATCGATATTATCAACCTGAGCATATTTAATATGACCACAGTTACGACAAATCGGATTGGTCTTTCGTTGGCCTTCCAGATGAAGAACTCTTAGCTCCAGCATTTTTTCAGAGTTCCATATTTGCTTAAGCGTTTGCTGCTTTAAATCCCCAATGACAAGTTTTTGATCCCAGTCGGGACAGCATGCACTGATGGTTCCATCGGCATTCACCGCCATTGCGTAGAAAAGATAACTACACACACTTTTTTCTTCCAGACTTTGCTGATATTGACCTTGGTCCATCTTGACCTCAAAGCCGCTTCTTTCTTCAATATCAAATTCAGGCCAGATAGGGGCAATGCTTTCCACAAAAATTCGATCACAATACTCGCCAAAAGTATCGTAAAACTCCCGTTGCTGATCAGGGCTAAGATAGTTACCGGGGACTTTTATGGTCACTTCACAGTCACCTTTATTGGCATATAGCCATTTGATTTTTCTAACAAACTCTGGAAAGTCTATTTTCACTTTAGCGTGTTGCAGATATTGTTCTGCATTGATGCCTTCCAATGAGATATTCAGACGATCCAAGCCCGCTGAAATCATTTTGGTTAGCAGCTCTTCGGTGAACAGAGCACCGTTAGTAGCAAGATCGATATGCTGAACCCGTCCACTATTTTTGGCTAAGGCAATCATTTCTGAAAGTTGTTTATTTAATAAGGGTTCACCAATCTTGTTCATTCGCATCACTTTCAGTGGTTGCGAAAACTCCGCTAGCTCATCAATTAATTTTTCGAACAACCCTAAGCCCATCAAACTCCGCTTGTAATCAGAGTTTTTAATCAAATCAATATGACCAGTCGGACAGAACTGACAACGAAAGTTACAGGCACTGGAAGGGTCGACATACAGCAAGAAGGGTGTTTCTAATGGAATCACATTTTGTAATTCAACCCTATCTTCTGGATTGAGTTTTGATTTAACTTCAGCTTTCATGATTGACTCCAGCATTGGTGGTTCGCTGATAACGTTCCGTTGGTATCGCATAAATTACAGCGCCTGTGCCACAACCACTGTGCAGTCTAAAAAAGAACTGGTAGTTGTCTAATGTTTTCATTAACCAAGCTGCCATTTTGTATAGTCCTAAGCTATTGTGATAGGCCGTGCTGGCCACGATGGGGCGATATTTCATTAATGTCTTTTCGGCCCCTTGCAAAGCGTTCAACTCTTCCCCTTCCAGATGTAACTTGATAAAAGTTACCGGGATGTCAAACGAATCAAAAGTCTTAACAGTAACGGTTTTATCGCCGATTTCGGTCAGTTGGCATGCATATCCCGCGCCATCAAAAAATTGACCTGCCCCTGAAATATCCGACAAGGCTATGTCATATAGATGAATTCTATCTTGATCACGCTCTATCAATTTAGACAAACTAACCTGTATCAGTGACAGATTGTCAGGATCAGGTTCAAATATCCATAACGACTGATAGTGATAATTGACAGCGTCCAATAGCAATAAGGATGTTTCCCCTTGATGCCCGCCAATATCGGCAATGACTTCTTGCTGATGCATGACTGACTTCACTTCAGGAATCAAATAGCGGTTATCTAGTTGCATATCTGCCCCAGCGAACAGCCAGTCTTCACGAAGGTGCCGCCAGGCAATGAACTGCAGGTGATAAGCTCGGGACATGGGATCATGCCACTGGCCCATCACAGCTAAAATTTGTTCACCCTCTTCAGCTGAAAGCTGAGAGCAAAACCAACCGTTACTAAGTGGATGCTTATCACGATAGGCTTCAGTTATATCGTAGAAATGAGCCACATCTTGCCAGCCCTGTTCAGTTAACGTTTTCCATAACTGTGAATACACACTATTAGCAACACAAATAGCCAATAGGGATGATTGTTTTATTTCCTCAGAAACGTGCTCCGGATGCAGTATGGTCAGATCCTGCCAGAATGGATCTTGGCGATGCTGCTCTGCTTGCTGATCAACCACTGCTTCGATAGCAATACCTAGCCGATCGCAATACTTTTTCGCCATCCGGCCCAAATTTCCGGCCCCATATAAAACAAGTGGTTTATCTACTTGACGGCTTGGATCAGCAATGGTTTGGTCGACCAGTTGGTATAGCAATTGGTCAACCATTTTCATATCGGGTAATGAATCAAATCGCCTCAGCATAATGAAGCTACTCCTCCAGCCCATTTCGCAAGCAATTCATCCTGTGGAAAATATCGATGAAAATGTACTGCCGACCCTTTAGTCTCTTCACTCATACTGTAGCGTAGATAATCGTCCTTGGGTGCCTCAACAGAGCCATCTTTTTTAAACAAGTCGGCATGTTGTTGGCAGGATAAAAACCACTCTGAAGGCGTATCACCAAAAATTTGGTCAAAGGCAATCGTCTGTTTTTGTGTTTGCATTGCCAAGTTGTATTGTTCATCAAAGGCTCGCTGCATTTTCCCTGATGAATGACGCTGCCGAACAAATGCTGCTGCATTTTCCCCAATTTCTGTTCGTTGTTGGGGATGCTGTTGCAGCCACAGAATGGCTTCAGCAAAACTCGCCTGATCATTAACCACTAGACCGGTTTTACCGTTTTCTACAATCTCACATTCAGCCGGGTTATTTAACACCACCGGAACGATGCCCATTGCCATTGCTTCAAGCAAGGCATTTTCATTCGTACCATAGTGTCTCGGGTTTTGCAGGTACGCCAAAACATTGATTTTGTCTAACGGTTTGGCGACATCATGAATGTAACCAGTAAACATTAACAAATCAGTTCGACCTAGAGCCTTAACTTGAGCTGTCAATTTGTCAGCATTCAAGGCATCACCAATCATCGTCACTTCAAATGGTTTTAATTCAACTTTATCCAGATAATAAATGTAGTCAGGATGCAGTTTAGAGAAGTTAAAACTTCCCAGATAGCCTACGGAAAGTTCTTGTTGTGAATCACAAGCTGTCGATCTGGGCCAATTTTCCAGTCCGTTATTACTATGAATAACCGTCAACTTTGCTTTGTGTAATTCCGGCAAAGACTGTATTGATTCAGCTTGGTAGGTGCAAGCTGAAGTCAGAATAAAACGTGAGGACATTTCCAATAAAGCATGGGGAATAATCTCATTATATAAGCCAGAAACATGACACCAGACCACCAGCCTCACTGGCAGATGACAGCATTTTAATAAAGCCGAAATCGTTGTTGGGTGGCGCCACCATTCCAGTTGCACGATGTCCGCATCGGTTATCAGTTGTTTCAGATGTTGTTCATCAGGGTCGACTATTACCTGGTAGCCAGCAGCGATGATCAACTTTATAAAATGATCTTTTTCGGCTTGTTCCAAACAAACAAACACATGCTCCACATTATGTTCCGATGGTTGGAGCAAACCTGATAATGCCCGTCCAACGCCACCACCAAGGTGTGGCGTGAGGTGAAGAACTTTCATTACCGGTTCGCCAAATGTGCCTTGAATCTTTTCAGTAAAACAGGTTGATAAGGGTCAATATTATCTGGCAAGCAGTGAGTCAGCTGACCACAGTTATTGCAGACAGGATGTTCGTTGCGTCTTCCTTCCAGATGTTGAAGGCGTAGTTCATTAAATTCGGTCGAGTTCCATATTTCTCGTAAGCTGTGTTCACGCACATCACCTACAATCAAGCGTCTCTCCCAATCAAGGAAGCATGAGCTAACCAAACCATCCGCATTGACCGACATACCATAGAAAATATATGGGCAAGTATCCGTTCGCGTAATCGGTTGGTTATAAATACCTTCGGTAATTTTTATCCCGGTTTTTTCTTCGACATCAAATTGAGGCCAACAAGGTGCAAAGTTTTCCAGGGAAATACGATCACAATAATCGCCGAACACATCAAAAAACTCCTGTTGCTGATCTTCAGTAATCAGCTCTTTAGGAATTTTCATCACAATTTCACAATTGCCTTTATTGGCATATAACCATTTGACGTTTTCAACAAACTGTTCAAAGTCAAAGTTGAAATTGGTGAATTTTTTGTACTGCTCTTTATTCATGCCATCAACAGAGATATTAATTTTATCTAAGCCGGCCTCAAGGATAGGTCCCATGCGCTCTGGTGTCATCAAAGAACCGTTAGTTGTGGTATCAATATAGTCAACAAATGGGCTTTGTTTAGCATAAGCAACCATCTTCGCCATCTCTTTATTCAATAACGGCTCACCATCTTTATACATTCTGAGCACTTTTATCGGTTTATCAAAACCTGCCAGATCATCAATCACTTTCTGAAAGACTTCGAATTTCATTCTTCCGACAAAACGGCCAGTATCTTTAATCAGATCCTTATGGCCCGTAGGACAAAAAGTACACTCAAAATTACAGGCACTGGCAGGATCGACAAATAAGATCATCGGTGTAGCTAAAGGAATGACATCCTGTAAAGGAGTGCGCTCCTCTAGATTAATTCTGGGTTTAACTTCAGCTTTCATTTGTGTCCCCTAATGTCATTTTATTCAGGATGTTACCCATTTTTTTAATTTTTTTGCATCGCCCCAAAAAGCCATTGCTTCGTAGTCTGGATATGGGTAATAGCCTAAATTAAGTTTTATTTTACTTTGACGTTCATTAATTAACTGTTTCACTAAATCTAATATGGTTATCGGCTGGCCACTGCATATATTGAGTATTCCATTGAAATCTTGGCGTTCTAAGACTTTAAGCAAGTATTGCGCCACCACCTCAACGGGCAAATAGTCTCTTAACTGTTCACCACCAGACATGTTAAAAAAAGGGTCGCCATTTTCAATTGCTTTTTCTAATTGAGATAACAGACTTTTAGGATTTTGACCTGAGCCATACGTATAAAACAAACGACACCATTGAAGCTTAAAAAATTGCTGTTTCTGCATGGAAACCAGCCATTGCCTAAGCTGTTCTTTTGCCTGAGCATACGGAATATCTGGAAATACCTGCATAGATTCAGTCAGCTGACCTTCCTGTTTACCATATTCAAGGCAGGTTCCGGTAACCAGAATATGCTTTATCTCTGCCTCAATCATGCTTTGTAAAAACTGCTTATGAGCCGGTAAAACCTGATCCAGATGAAAGTTTGCTTGATAATTCGGCAACCCGCTCCATGCCAGATGAATGAGTGCATCATGACTCGCTATTGAGTCAGGCCACTGCATTGCAGATTGCTCTATATCAGCTTCAATAATAGCAACCTGCTTCCCCCAGTCCGCTTTTAAAACAGCAGTTTTATCGCGTGCAATAACGGTGATTTCATGCCCTTGTCGAAGCGCTTGAGCAACCAAATGATTTCCGATAAAACCGGTCGCCCCTGTTACCAGTAATTTCATGGCAAAACGTTCAACTGCGGAATAGCGGTCACAAACTGCCCGCCCCATTGGCGAATATGTGCCTGCTGCAGCATCACCTCTTCAGCAATATTCCACGGCAAAATCAATACATAATCCGGTTGTTTTATCGCTATTTGTTCTGGCGCTAAAATCGGAATATGCGAACCTGGCAAAAACTTACCCTGTTTTGAGGCGGCAGCATCAACAACCAAAGGTAGTAAGTCGGTTGAGACACCAGCATAATTAAGCAGAGTATTGCCTTTCGCTGCGGCTCCATAAGCTACTACTGATTTATTTAAATGCTTTTGCTCTGTTAAAAATTCAAGTAAAGCTTGTTTAATATGATCGGCATAGCATTGGAATCCGGTATAGGTATGCAAGCTGGTTAAACCAAACGTTTTTTCTTCCTCTAATAATTTTCTGACAGCAGATTGAGTGCTACGTTTATCACCGTCATGGCAACCATAAATACGTAAGCTACCCCCATGAGTAGGAAGTGTTTCCACATCAAAAATTCGCAATCCAACGCTGTCAAAGATCTGACAGACCGTAGTCAAAGACAGATAAGAAAAATGCTCGTGGTAAACCGTATCAAACTGTCGTTGCTGTATTAACTGAAGCAAATGCGGAAACTCTAACGTAATGGTTCCCTCACTTTTAAGTAAGGTCTTTAATCCCGCTGTGAAATCGTTAATATCAGGTACATGTGCATAAACGTTATTGCCGATGATGAGGTCTGCCTGTTTGCCTTGTTCAATAAGCTGTTGTGCCAATTGTTGACCAAAAAACTCACGAATTATCGGGATCCCCAATGTTTCAGCATGGGCAGCAGTACTGGCTGTAGGCTCAATACCAATACAAGGAATCGCTGCCGCCACGAAGTTTTTCAATAAATAACCATCATTCGCAGCGACTTCTACTACCAGGCTATGCTGATCCAATTTCAGCCGTTGGGTAATCTGTTGACAATAGCGCTCAGCATGCAATAACCAGCCCTGTGAAACTGAAGAAAAATAGGCGTAATCATGGGTAAATAAGTTATCCGCAGCAGTGACATCTTCTGTCTGCACCAACCAACACTTGTCACATACAAACAATTTTAATGGAAACTTGGTTTCTGGCTGGGTAAGTTGCTCAGCACTTAAATAGGCATTGGAGGGTGGTGCCAGACCAAGGTCCAGAAACGTATGAGTTAATGGTTTTTCACAATGTCTGCAGTTCATCAAGATTAATCCTTCAACCACTCTTCCACTGTTGGCAGTAAGGAATCTCTTACCGATAAGTTATCTACCGGTAATGGCCAATCAATAGCCAACTCAGGATCCTGAACATGAACTCCACCTTCAACTTCTGCAGAATAAAACGCAGTGTGAAAGTAAATTAACTCACTTTCCGCCTCTAAAGCCTGAAAACCATGAGCACAACCTTCCGGGATAACTATCATCGTGTTGTTTTCCTGGCTCAATTCTTCTGCATGCCATTGTAGGAAGGTCGGCGACTCAGGGCGCAAATCCAACAAGACATCCCACACTGCCCCCTTAACGCAGCGGATAAATTTCATTTCCGCATCAGGAAAGCGTTGGTAATGTAAGCCTCGAACAGTACCCTTAGTAGTAGTTCGGCTGAAGTTCACTTGCTTGACTTCACGTTTTGCAAGAATAGGAGCCAGTGTTTTCTGACAAAACAATCTGGAAAACTGGCCTCGCTCATCTGCAAACGAAGTCTGTTTAATAACGAAAGCATCTGGAATGTCCAGCGATGTCAATTGCATGGTCATAACCAGCTGACCCCTGACTTGCTGGCATCATCGACATAGTGTTGCCATTGTATTGCCGTATCGACCCGGGCCTCTTCTACAAATTTTTTATACCAAAGGGCTGTATTTTCAGTGGCTTGATTCAAGTCCCACACTGATTTCCAAGCTAATTGTTTACGTGCTTTATCACTATTAATACCAAGGCAGATCGTCTCATGTAGTGAGGCATCATCTGAAATATGCCAAGAAAACGCTGGCCAATGTGCATGGATGGATTCCAACACATCGCTCACGGTGGCAAATTGCTCGGAGTCAGGACCAAAATTCCAGGCTTGTGCATAAGCGACCTGCCTCTCCAATAACTTTTGCCCCAATAACAGGTAACCACTCAATGAATCCAAAACATGTTGCCAAGGTCTTGAGGATTGGGGAGAACGAACTTCTAGTGGCATATTTGTCATGACACTTCTGACAGCATCAGGGATCAATCGATCGACTGACCAGTCTCCTCCTCCAATAACATTCCCTGCTCGGGCAGTGGCTAATAAAACATCTTGCTGCTCAAAATAAGATTTTCGGTAACTATCAACTACCAGTTCTGTAGCTGCTTTGGAAGCACTGTAGGGATCATGACCACCCAGACGATCAGCTTCCGTGTAACCTTCCTTTTTTTCATGGTTCTCATAGCACTTATCACTGGTGATAACCACAATGGACTTAACAGATGTTATGTGTCGGCAAGCTTCTAACAGGTTAACCGTTCCCATTACATTCGTTGACCAAGTTTCGCGAGGCTCAATATATGAAAGTCTGACAATGGGTTGGGCAGCTAAATGAAAAACCATGTCGGGCTGCCAGACGGAAATAACTTCCGTTAAAGTTTGATAATCACGAATATCAATGATTTTTTGCTGTATATCGAGATTTAATAAAGACCAATGATTGGGGTCTGTATCTGGCTCCAAAGCTAAGCCATAAACTTTTGCCCCCATCTGAGATAACCAAAATGCCAGCCAGCTTCCTTTAAAACCAGTATGTCCGGTAACTAATACTTTTTTATCTCGATAAATATCAGCAAACATTACTCCCAAACCTTCCAGGGAGCTGTTGTCTGCCATAGATTTTCTAAGTTGACTTTATCTCGTAGCGTATCCATTGCTTTCCAAAACCCTGTATGACGATAGGCCATTAAAGCCTGCTGGTCTGCCAGTTTTTTTAGCGGGGTTTCTTCCCATGCTGTGTTAGGTCCATCAATAAAGTCTATGACTTGTGGTTCCAACACAAAAAAACCACCATTGATCCATGAGCCATCACCTGCTGGTTTTTCTTGAAACTGTTCGACACTCTCACTATTTAGATTAAGTGCGCCGTATCGCCCTGGCGGTTGGATGGCAGTGACTGTAGCTAATTTTCCATGCGCTTGGTGAAACTCAATCAGTTTCTGAATATTAATGTCAGATACACCATCACCATAAGTAAAGCAGAATGTCTCATTCCCAATATACTCTCTTACTTTCTGCAATCGTCCACCTGTTTGAGTGTCTTCTCCCGTTTCAATCAGAGTGACTTTCCATGGCTCAACATGCTTTTCATGAACTTGCATTTCGTTATTTGCCATATCAAAAGTGACATCTGACATATGCAGAAAGTAATTGGCGAAATATTCTTTTACTACATAGCCTTTGTAGCCAAGACAGATAATAAAGTCATTGACTCCATAGTGAGAGTACTGCTTCATGATATGCCAAATAATGGGTTTTCCACCTATCGTAATCATTGGCTTGGGCTTTAGGTGTGACTCTTCACTGATTCTGGTGCCCAAACCGCCGGCAAGAATGACTGCTTTCATAGATGGTCCAATGTGATTAAGTTGGGCCTAAAGTGTTTCACAAATAGTTAAACAACGACAATCCCTGAACTTTAACATATACCTGCTGTGCCGCTTGAAGTCCTACCGATTGCAGATTTAAACGGCTGATTGCTTCAGCCATATCCAAACCTTCAATCTGAGTAAGAGTAGTCTCTAAGCTGAACTTAGAACTTTCATTGATATCCTGTTGCATGGTAATAGCATTTTGGCGTGTACCAATTCGCGTTCGTGCTTCTAGAGAGGCATCCATAGCGTAATCCATATTTGCCAGAAAATCGCCATTGTTCGGTGGCGTTCCGACCGTACCGGTAGATAATGAATTACTGAAATTCTGAATGGTTTGAAAGATGGCTTGATTGGGCCCAGCGACCGTTTGGGTGACAAACAAAGTATTACCGGGTTCATTAATTTCGACCAGATAGCCATCGCTGACACGCAATTGGCGCTGTCCGCCATCACCGTTGTATGCAAAAGTTGTTGTGTCAAATGGCTGTACATCGGATTGATAACCCGAGAAAAAATATTCGCCATTGGCATCAGTACTATTCACCAAGGCAACCAAAGAGCTGTTCAACTGATTAATTTCTTCGGCAATACCTTGTCGTGCGTTATCACTATTGGTATCGTTCAGCCCTTGCACAGCCAACTCACGGATCCGCTGCATAATATCACCGGCACTTTTGAGGACCCCATCAGTGGTGCTAAGACGACTCTCTGCAACATCCGCATTGTCCTGATACTGCTTGGCAAGACCGATTTGACGTTGCAAATCCAGCATTTTAACGGCACCGATTGGATCATCCGATGGGGTTAGAATTCGTTTAGTTGTTGAAACCTGTAATTGCGTTTTCGCAAGTTCATTTTGTTGCCGCAACATCGCTTCCAGGCTTTGCTGTGTAATGTAATTAGTGGAGATCCGCATTAGTCCATCTCCTATAAAGCATTAAGTAATGAATTAAATACCGTATTAGAAACGGTAATGATCTGTGAGGCAGCCTGATAGGCTTGTTGAAACTTGATCAGATTAGCAGCTTCTTCATCCAGGTTGACACCTGAAACACTCTCAGCACGTTGACGAATTTGACTGACCAATCCTGCCTGTGTTTGCTGGGTTACAGACGCTTGATTTGTTCTTGTCGCGACTTGAGAAACAATGGAACCATATTGTTCATTAAACGAGCGAGAAATAACCGGTGGGCCGGGATCCAACACCACAGTGGTTTTGTCTGTTTGCAGAGCGGCCATTGCCAAGGCATTTTCATTATTACCGACACCGGAATTGGTCGTCGATGAAGCCGCGATTAATCTGGTATCGGTGATAGCCATCCGCATCGTGCCTGCCGTAATTCCTGCAGCATCAAAGAAATCAACACCGGCATTGCCGTTCAGATCAATACCATTGTCATGCACATCATTGAATGCTGTAACAACAGCTTCAGCCAGCACATCTAGTTCGGCACGGGTTGTATCCACGATACTGGTACGAGCAAGCAAAGCTCCACCGATTTCACCACCGGTAATTTGTTGGGTGACATTTATCTGTGAAGAGCCAAAACCAATTGCGGTTCGTGGAGGATTTGTGCTGTTATCAGGAATGGCGGAAAGCACAGTCCGCGTATTGCCAACCACCAGACCTTGCCCATTACCGATAAACACATTGACTGAACCATTAGCCTGCTCAACCACATTGACTGAAACCAGTTCAGAAAGATCGTTGATTAATTTATCGCGTTTATCGAGTAAATCATTGGGTTGATAGCCTGCAGCCAGAGATTCCGATATAGACTTATTTAAATCCACAATGCCTTGAGACAACACATTAATATCATTAATGGATACTGAGATAGTGTTATCAATTTGTCGATCTAGTTCGCTTAATTGACTATTCATCGTGTTAAAACGATTCGCCAGCAATTCCCCTTGCGTTAACATTACTTGCCGGGCAGCAATGGAAGTCGGATCGTTGGCAACTTCTTGAACAGAGTTAAAAAATGCTTCCAGACCACCATTGATGCTTAATGAGGAAGTGCCCAATAAATCATCAACCTGTTTGGAAAATGTCAAAAAACCGTCTTGCTGAGATTCTGCCGAAGTGTAAGTTCGAATCTGATTGATCAAAAACTGATTGAAAATACGATCAACACCAGTGATTCCAACACCGTTGCCAATGTAATATCCGCCTTCAAAATTGGCAGGTTGGGTGCCTTGATCAGTGCGCTGTCGTGAATACCCAGCAGTATTCACATTACTGATGTTATGACTGGTGGTGGCCAGTGCCGTTTGGGCGGCTAATAAAGCGGAACTACCAATATTCAGCATGCTCATTTAGATCATCCTCTGCGAGCTTTTGCTGGGTTAATACCCCAGATTCTGAATATATTTATGCGAAATCTGTGCCAGTGTGTCGCCATTCATGATGCGTTTGATTTTATTGGCATATTGCGGATCGGTGGCATAGCCAGCTTCATGCAGTTTTTCGACAAATCTTTCCGGTCTGGCGACATGTTTTAATGCTTCCTGATAACGCGGCTGAGACTGCAAGAAGCTGACATAATCATCAAATGATTGCTGATAGTCATCATATGAACGGAATCGGGATTGTTCGGTAACCGGTTTGCCATTGCGATATTCCAACGCATTTTTCGCGACAAAATCACCATCCCAGCGGCTGTCGGCTTTAATATTGAATAAATTAAAGCTTGATTGCCCTTCATTATCTTTGAGCACATATCGGCCCCAGCCCGTTTCCAACGCCGCTTGTGACAAAATGACATCTGCTGAAGTACCCAATCTTTCTGCCGCTTTCTGAGCTAGCGGCCATAATTTTTCAACAAAATCTTCCGGTGACTTAAACCGCTGCGGCATAACCTTCATTTGCGTGCTGGCGGCAACTTCATCAATACTGTCTTCATTAACCTTGTCAGCCTTTTCATGGATCTCTTTGACCATGCGCCGCAAGTCTTGACGCACTGTGACCGTATCAAAACTAAAGGTTTCACCGCCAGTTGGAATATCTGAACGGACCTCGCCTCCCAACTGCCGGAGGATCACATCCTGCAAGCCCAGCCCGCCACGTTTGGATAAATCCATTGCCAGCTGCTGGTCGGCCATATCGCGATAGGTTTTGCTGTGATTAGAATCAAATATGCCTTCAGCAAGACTGGCCTGACGCATGCTTTTCAACATCATCGTGGTGAATAAGGATTCGAATTGAGCAGCAACCTGCCGCATTGTTGCCGCATCATTGTCAGAATTTAATGCCGACTGACGCAGTTGATTAAGCCCATGAAAATCCGTGGCGTTTTGCTGAATATCTGCAGGGATAGTCATGGCTTAATCAATTTACTTAAATTATGACCAGCTCAGCGCGTAAAGCACCGGCTTGTTTTAATGCTTCCAGAATAGCGACCAAATCGCCTGGAGCAGCACCTACCTGATTCACCGCACGGACAATTTCATCCAGAGAAACACCAGGATTGAATACAAACATTCGGCTATTTTCTTCGGTGATTTCGATATTGTAGTTAGGTGTAATGACGGTTTCACCTGCTGAAAAAGCATTGGGTTGAGACACTTCCGGATTCGCAGAAATGGTTACCGACAAGCTGCCGTGTGTTACAGCCGCTGGACTGACACGAACATTTTGTCCAATAACGACCGTACCACTGCGTGAGTTTACGACCACCCTGGCTGCCGCCTCTCCTGGGTTCAACTCAAGGTTTTCAATTAACGATAAAAACGGAACGCGTTGATTCGGATCTCTCGGCGCATTGACTCTAACGGATGCAGCATCCATGGAGCTTGCTGTGCCACGACCCAAGGTTTGATTAATCGCATCAGATAAACGACTTGCCGTAGTAAAGTCGGCTTGATGTAAATTCAAAATAATATAGTCACCGACATTTAATGCATTTTCCACAGTACGTTCAACTGTCGCACCGTTGGGGATACGGCCTGCACTGGGAATGTTTACCGTTACCCGCGATCCATCTCCCGCCTCAGCACCAAAGCCACCTACTACCAGATTACCTTGCGCCATCGCATAGACCTGACCATCAGCACCTTTAAGTGGTGTCATGATTAAACTGCCGCCTCGCAGGCTTTTGGAATCACCAAGTGATGACACTGTGATATCAATGGTTTGCCCGGGTTTGGCAAAAGGCGGCAAATCGGCATGGACAGAAACTGCCGCTATATTTTTGCTTTTAGGATCCACTCCTGCCGGTAAGGTCACTCCCATCTCACGCAACATACTGCGTAACGTCTGGCCGGTAAAAGCCGTTTTATCACCGGTTCCGCTTAGCCCTACGACCAGCCCATATCCGACAAGTTGGTTATTACGCACACCGCCGATAGAGGCTAAATCTTTGATTCGTTCAACTGCCTGAGTAGCCGTCATCATTAACATTAATAAAGCGGCAAATAAGGTATTTATTGTTGTTTTCATTACTCTAACCTCTTAGAAAGGCATTAACGCACTGATGAAGAACCGACTGAGCCAGCCCATCGTGTTTGAATCATTAGAAACTCCATCTCCAACATAGGTAATCTGGGCATCGGCAATACGAATGGATGAAATGGTATTGGTAGCATCAATATCGCGAGGACTGATCATGCCGGTTAAACGCACATATTCATTACCCTGATTAATGGTGACAACCTTCTCACCTCGGACAATCATATTGCCGTTAGATAACACCTCAACCACTGAAACACTGATATCACCGGACAGGCGGTTGTTTTGTTCACTTTCACCTTCACCATCAAAACTGTGATTTGAGCTGGTGCCAAAGGCTAAATTATTGTTATCCGTATTTGCCAGAGGTAAGCCACTTGGCAGGCTGAATTGGGGTGTTGAGCCAAAAATCGTTGGGTTGTTGATATTGTTGCTGCCACTTTTAGAAACGGATGTAGTCGCTTCTTTTTCGGCGTCAGTTCGCTCCTGCAAACGCACCGTCAAAATATCACCTACCCGGCGGGCTTTGTAATCTTCGTACAACGTAATATTGTTACGCACATCAAAGATGGCGCCATCATTACGTTCCACAGGAGCGGTGGCTACCGGACGTACTGCAGCATAGGCAGGATCGCGTTTTACTTCTTTACTGACACATGCGGTAAGTAAAACAAGAGAAGTAATTGTCAGCAGTCGGTAAATGAATTTCATACGTGTCTCCAGGACAAACTTGTGTACAAAAATTATCTTGCAGAGTCCATGCCAGAATTTGTCGAAACTTAGAAAATTGATGGATGAATAATAGCCATAAAAAAACCCCGACGAACATGAGCTGTTCTATCGGGGTTAGTGTTATTTGATTACAGGTTTTGACTAGCGTATTGCAACATTTGATCCGCTGTCGAAATGGCTTTGGAATTCATTTCATAAGCCCGCTGGGTTTCGATCATGTTAATCAGCTCGGTGACTACATTAACGTTTGAGGTCTCTAAAGCACCACCGATTAAACGACCAAAACCATCCAGGGTAGGTGTGCCGGCAATAGGTACTCCACTGGCACCTGTTTCTTTAAACAAATTTTCCCCTACAGGTTGCAAACCGGCAGGATTAACAAAATTTGCCAGCTCAATTTCACCAATCACTGTCGGTTCATTATCGCCTGGTTGGGTTACGCTGACGGTTCCATCAACACCAATCGTAATGCTTTGTACGTCATCAGGAATATTCAGACCTGGATCCAGAAGATAACCGTTCGACATGACTACATCGCCGTCGGCGTTAATCTGGAAGCTGCCGTCGCGTGTGTAGGCAATATCACCATCTGGAAGCAGGATCTGAAAGAATCCCCGACCATCAATAGCAACATCTAATGCATTATTGGTTTGGATAATATTACCTTGGGTGTGCAGTTTTTCAGTGGCAACTGTACGCACACCAGTACCAATCATCAGGCCGGAAGGTAATTGATTGTCCGTAGTAGTTTGCGCGCCTGGCTGGCGGATGGTCTGGTACAACAAATCCTCAAACACGGCCCGATCCTGTTTAAAACCGGTAGTGTTTACGTTTGCCAGATTATTTGAAATAACCGACATTCTTGTTTGTTGAGCATCCAGTCCGGTTTTCGCAATCCACAATGCCTGATTCATACTGTCTCTCCTAAAAACGCTGTTGCAATGTTACTAACCATTTATCTGCAACATGCGTGCCGACGCGGCGCTATTTTCTTCTGCAGTGCTCATCATTTTGACTTGCATCTCATATTTACGTTGTAGCTCAATCATATTCACCAAAGCACCCACCGCATTGACATTGCTGCCTTCGATGGTGCCGGACGCTACTTTGACCGTAGCGTCTAATGGTGCTTCAGTTCCATCAGCCATACGCATCAGGCCATCGCTATCTTTAAAGACATTTTGTAGATCAGGCTTAACCAATTTAATCCGGTCAATTATTGCTAATTCATTTTCTGCTCCGCCAATCGGCCGGATAGAAATAGTACCGTCAACACCGATATCCATTTTTTCAGCAGGTGGGATAGCAATTGGTCCACCTTCACCCATCACCTGTAAACCGGTACCGGTGACTAATTGACCAAATTCTGTGACATGCAGATCACCGGCACGGGTATAACCTTCCCGACCATCCTTACCCATGACAGCAATAAAGCCTTCGCCTTGAACAGAAATATCCAGTTCTCGGCCAGTTGATTGCACACTGCCTTGCTGATAATCGGTGGCAGGCCGTTCGGTCATTGAATACACACGTGTTGGTAAACCTTCACCAAACACCGGCATCGAACGAAATTGTTCTAAATCGGCACGAAACCCCGTGGTGTTAACGTTAGCCAGATTATTGGCATTGGTCGCTTGCGCCAGCATGGTTTGCTGAGCGGCATTCATTGAGATATACAACATGCGATCCATAATTAACCTCTTAACTTTTCAAAACCAACATTAATCATTAACAAACTAACGTAAGTTGATAATTGTTTGGGTGATGGCATTATTGGTTTCAATGGCTTTTGAGTTGGCCTGGAAATTACGTTGCGCTGTGATCAAGCCCACCAACTCTTTGGTCAAATCAACGTTTGATGATTCCAAGGCACCTGACTGAATCAGGCCAAAGCTTCCGGTTCCCGCTTCACCAATACGCACATCTCCAGAAGCAAAAGTGGCTTCCCAGGAAGTATTACCGATTTGTTTCAAACCTTGCGGGTTCGGAAAGTCAGCTAATACAATTTTGCCGATATTGACGGTTTGGCCATTTGAGTATTGCGCTTGCACCAAACCAACATCATTTATATCCAATCCGGTTAGTCGGCCAGTTGGAAATCCATTTTGGTCGGTATCTAAAATTGTAAAAGCTGCTGAGTTTTGGGTTGAGCCGGCAAAGTTTATCTCAAGATTTAAATCGACAGCACCACTGCTTAAACCTGAAAAAGTGTAAGTTTCAGTTGGTGTTACTCCAGCATCCAAAGCACCACCCAAAGCAGGATCAAATGTTAATGTTTTACTCGTCTGACCAGCACCAAACTCTAAACGCGTCTGACTGCCTACAGGTTCATTGATATACACCTCGACTAGCCATTCATTATCAACATTCGTTTTTTGATAATAGTAGGTAAGCGTACTTTCATTACCCAGCGAGTCAAAAATATTGCTGGAGGTTGAATTGGTATAAGTAGTTGGATCTGTTGGATCTATTGCAGTGACTAACGGATCAAACCCCGGTGCCGTTGACGGTAAATTTGCCGCAATATCTACTTCGGTTGTCGCTTGTGGCACCCCCGCGGCTGCAGGTAAACGAATAGGGCTTGTTCCACCGAGGGCCGTAGACGACACACTGCCATTAGGATTAACAGGAAACCCAAGCAAATATTGGCCAGAGCTATTGGTCATATAGCCATCACGATTGATATTAAATGCACCGGCCCGACTATATATAACTTGCTGCGTATCCAGGGCTGGAGACAAAGCATAAAAGCCCTGACCATTACCGCTAATTGCCAGATCAAGAGAATTATTGGTGACTTCTAAATTCCCTTGATTAAATTGCTGGGCAACATTGTTCAATACAACACCAGTGCCGATCGCCGTATTACTATTACCGAAAGTTGATAAGGCATAAACATCACCGAATTCTGCTCGAGAACCTTTAAAACCAATGGTATTAATGTTGGCAATATTATTTGACTTCACATTCAAATCGGCAGTGGCGGCATTGAGGCCTGTTAATGCTGTATTAAATGACATGATGTTACCCCTTAAATAATTTCTTGAACTTCACTAAACGGTACCGAACCGATACCGGCCAGATTGATGGTCAATCCTTGACCGCCTGAGCCAACTAATACGCTATCTACCTTGGCAACAACTGCTGTAGGAAATGCGGTGTTTTGCCCATTCACTGAACCCGTTGCCATAAACTGGTAAACACCTTCAGGTAAGGCCTCACCATCGTTATTCAAGCCATCCCACTCAAAGTTGGTATAGCCCGACGCTGGCCCCATTGGAATGGTTCTGACTAATTCTCCATTAGCGCTGTAAATTTTAATTTCTAAATTTGAAACCGGCTCTGCGACGTTAATTTGTCCACGCATTGGTGAATCAGGAGTCATTACACCGATTGATGATGGAACCATCACTGAACGGCCAACCAATGAAGAACCTTGCAAGGCTTGATCTGATTGCATCGCCTTAGCAAAGCTGGCGAATGAATCCTGCAAATCACTGATACCACTGACTGTGCTGAAGGAAGCTATTTGCCCGAGAAAATCACCACTCTCCATTGGTTTAAGCGGATCCTGATTCATCAGCTGCGTGGTCATCAAGGACATAAAATCCTCCATTTGCAACTTACCCGGGTCTCTCTCTTCATCCTTCGCAGTTGAGTTATTCGTACTGTTGAGAAAAGCATACGGGTTATCATTTACACCATTAATTGCCATTTGAATAACTCCCTGTCGTTATTTGCCAAGCTGCAAAGTTTGCAGCAGCAATTGTTTGGAAGTGTTGGCAATCTCAACATTGTTCTGATACGAACGAGAAGCCGACATCATATTTGCCATTTCTGCAATGGCATCCACATTTGAGTGATAGACATAACCATTTTCATCCGCCAACGGATGTGAAGGATTGTATTCCTGACGAACTGGGGCCTGACTTTCTGTTATTCCCAAAACCTGAACCGATCCGGATTTAAAACCCTGCTGGGCATCATCCAAAACCGTCGCAAAGACTGGCTGGCGAGTACGGTAAGTTTCATTCACACTGCTGCTGACACTGTCCGCATTGGCCAGATTACTGGCTGTAGTATTGAGACGCAGTGACTGCGCGCTCATGCCGCTGCCTGCAATATCGAAAATATTAAATAATGACATGGCAGTTTATTCTCCTTTGATCGCTTTGGTCAGACCTTGAAAGCGACTGCCTAAAAACTCCAGGCTAGCCTGATACTGAATCGCATTTTGCATAAACTGTGCCTGTTCTACTTGCTCATCGACGGTGTTGCCATCTAAAGAGTCCTGAAGTGTTGTGCGATACTGCGTTGCCGCTTCAAAAGGGTTTTCACCGTTACCGGCAATGTGCTTTAGATGAGTTGTGTTTAAAGCGGCAGATTTTTGCCCAGACGCCGCCATCTGCAATGCCGTTTGAAAATCCATATCCTTTGCTTTGTAATTTGGCGTATCTGCATTCACCAAGTTGGTCGCCAGCATTTCTGCACGCTGAGTCCTGATTCTTAATGCATCTGCATGAATTCCCAGGGCTGAATCAAAATTTATTGGCATGCTGTTTCTCCACCACAAACATTCACTTTCACTTACCATAAGCATCATGCGTGCCATAAATTATTTTCATTAATTATCAATTGGTTACAAGTTATACGGCAAACTCAAAAAACCAAAGCGGCAAGCTATTGCCACTCGGCATAAACCATGGATTACAGCTGCTATAATCCCGATACTTTTGAGGCGTCAATTGAAGAAAATCCTGCTGTGGTCGATACATTTGCCAACTGGCTCACGTATTTAAAAAATAGATAGTGGCCGAAGCTTATAAGTTCTTGACCCACAATGTTTTTAGCGTTAAAACCGAAATCATATATGGAGCGACACCAAAGTGAAAAAGTTTGCGGCAAATCATGGTTTCACACTGATAGAGTTAATGATCACATTGGTGGTGGTTGTCATCTTAGTGTCAATCGCCGCTCCAAGCTTTGGCACCATGATCAGGGAAAACCGTGCAGCCACTCAAGCCAACAACCTCCTTTCATCTCTTCAAGTCGCTCGTTCCGAAGCCATTAATCGTAGTGTTCGGGTGAGTATGCGTCGGCTCAGTAACACCAATAGTGTCTGGGAAGATGGCTGGCGTATTTTTACCGATTGGGATGGTGATGGTGTTTTTGATGGTGATTTGGATGAAAAGGATTGCAGTATAGAAGGTCAGGATTGTTTACTAATGGAGCAGCAACCGCTAGGCAACAATATTTCACTAAGGACGGGGGGCGTGCTTACAGTAGGTTTAACATTTTTACCTTCAGGTGAAGTGAGACGTTTAGGAGGCGGCAGTCCAAGCGATACATTTACTTTGTGTATTCCGGACACTAATCAACGAAGCATTGTTATAAACCTCACTGGTAGAGCCCGCATTGCTGAGGGGGATTTATGCCCTTAACTCAACGTGGTTTTACTCTCTTAGAAGTCATGGTTGCTGTATTTGTATTGGCCATCGGTCTGCTAGGCATGGCCCACTTACAAATCACCTCGCTAAAACATAATCAAAGTGCTGAGTTTCGTACACAATCGGCCATGATGGCAGCAGATATGCTGGACAGAATGCGGGCAAACCGAGAAGCGGCTCAGAATGGAAATTATGCCATAGCTATAGGGGACGAGCCCCCAAGCAGTGCCAATACAATTGCCGATGCTGACATTGTCGAGTGGCTTGAAAACCTTTCTTCCTATCTTCCCAATGGGTCAGGACAAATCGCATGTGGGGCATTTAATGTGAATAGCGAGTTTGTTTGTGACATTACGATTAGCTGGACCGAAACCCAGAACGATGGGGATGATTACGGCGATTTAGGCACTTCTACTTTCACTCTCAGTGGGGCCATTTGATGACTCCTGTAAAAAAACAACAAGGCTTATCGTTAGTCGAGTTAATGATTGCCATCGTCCTGGGATTAATTTTGGTAGCAGGTGTTATCGAGTTATTTGTTAATAATCGTCAGGTATATCGTGTTCAAGATGCTCAGTCCCGCTTGCAGGAAAATGGCCGCTACGCGATGAAGGTGATCACCCAATCGATTGAACGCGCAGGCTATCTTGGATGTGCAACACGTTCTGCGCTAAACATAAATAATATATTGAATACTCCGAATGATTATCTATGGGATATCACTACACCAATTGAAGGCAATGAAGCGACTGGGGAGAACCAATGGACCCCGACTCGTGATGTACTTATTACCTCTCCAACAAGTGGGTCGGATATTCTGACTATTCGCACCATTGAACCGCCAGAACTGAGAGTGGTATCGCATCCTACTACTGGTGCACCAGGCAGCGCAGCTATTACGGTTAATAGTGGCAATGGACTTGCTCTTGGAGATATTGTCTTAGCTCATGATTGTGTTGCAGGAGCAATTTTTGAGATAACTTCAGCGACCCCAAACAATGGAACATTGGAGCATGCACAAGGTACCGGAACGTCCGACACTCCCGGAAATTCTACGGCAACGTTAGGTTATAACTTTGGTGCTGGTTGGGTTAATAAAATTGCTACTAACAGTTTTTATATCCGGACACGCGCTAACGCCAATGTTCCCTCTTTATATCTCAAAAATGGCACGACTGACCCGGTAGAGATTGTTGAAGGTATTGAGTCTATGCAAGTTCAATACGGCGTAGACACCTCTGGAAATGGTGCTGCTGATACATATCAAACAGCAGATCAAATTGGCAACTGGAACAACATAGTAAGTGTTCGTATTAGTTTAGTGATGGTCAGTGTGGAAAATAATCTCACGGTAGATGGTGCCCAACCCTATAACTTGGAGGGGGTCACCGTTACACCTGGTGATCGCCGTCTTAGACGCGTATTCACACGAACAGTGACATTACGTAATCGTGTTTCATAGCAGGAATCAGTCGATGAAAAAACAAACTGGTGCAGCGTTGATGGTGAGTTTAGTCATCTTGTTAATAATGACAATGATTGGACTAGCAGCCATGCGAACCAGCTCTATGGCAGAAAAAATGGCAGCCAATACAATGGATGTTGAAATAGCCTTCCAAGCTACTGAAATCGCTTTACGCAGTGCGGAATCCTGGATTGGATCTCTAACCGTCGAACCCGATCCCAATGATAGCGGCTCTAATAACATCTGGGTTGCAGAATCAATGGATCCAGAACTTAATAATGTTGAAAGCTGGTGGCATGAACGTGGTGCAGACTGGTGGGCAGCAAATGGTATTGCCTCTCCGTCAGATATTACTTTTGAAACCAATGCAGGTGCCACTACTATTACAACGCCACGATACATCATCGAATATCAACAATTTGTCACCGACGATCTGGTAGTTGGCACTGGCGGCGGTCCATCTACCGGCCGCGTATATTATCGAATTACAGCTCGTGGTACGGGTGGTAGTGATCAATCAAGAATCCTGCTGCAAAGCACTATGGCTAAGAGGTTTTAATCATGAACAAGTTAGCTTATTTATTGAACCTCTTTTTTTATTGCTTCTCAGTCCAACAGCAATTTTCTCTGCACCATTGAATTTAAGCAATGTTCCTTTATACCTTGGCGGGAATGTTAATCCCAACATTATGTTTATTCTGGATGACTCTGGCTCGATGCAGTTTGAAACAATGCCGGACGCATTGACCAATATGTTCTCTCAATCTTGTTGCACCAACTACCAAATGTGGGTCTATCCCCGCGTTAATGGTTTACATGGTTCTGATGATTATGCGGCAACACGTGTGCCCTCTTTTACTGAAAATAGCATCATGAATCGTGCATTTCGCTCATCCTATGTGAATACGCTTTATTACAATCCGGCAATCACTTATTTACCTTGGGTAAATGCAAATGGAACATCAATGCCCAATGCCTCCCCATCGGCAGCGCCCAATCGGCCACTATTTCCCGGCTTTGGTACACGTAATCTGACGGCCGATAACACACAAACTGTTCCATGGATGGATAACCGGACTAATAGCTCAACAAATGCATCTCGCACTTTTTATCCAGCCGTCTATTGGACATATACGGGACCAGCTATTGCTGATTTGAATGCTGCAATCCTTGATGCCAATAGCGCGTTGTGGGTTGCAGCAAATTACACTCGAACTGAGATTCGATCTTCAACCACAACATATAGCGGACATGGTCGAGAAAACAGAACAGAATGCTCCGGAGGGGTTTGCACTTACGAGCAGGAAATCCAAAATTTTGCCAATTGGTATAGCTATCATCGGAACCGTATTTTTGCTTCCCGTGCAGGCATTGGACGTGCATTTGCCACGCAATCTGAAACTATGCGGGTTGGTTATGGCGCTATTAATAAAAGTGCAAGTTCTGTTGACTCTGTTTCCACCAATACCATTATCAATGGGGTGCGTCCATTTACCGGTAGTAGCCGCACAGATTTTTACACTCAGCTTTACCAACGAGATATTCCAGCACTTGGAACACCATTAAGGCGGGCTTTAGGGGCTGCTGGTGAATATTTTAGTCGTGCAGATGAACGTGGCCCCTGGAGTACTACCCCTGGACAGGCAGGTGGTGAAGATCTTATCTGTCGCCAAAGTTATACCATTCTAATGTCTGATGGTGCAGCATCAGGGACCACAACAAATGCTGCTGCCGGAAACGCCTCTCAAAACAACGATGGAACAACGGATAACTCAACCGAAAATTCTAACCCAGATGGCACAGATTATAGTTACAGTCCAATTAATCCATTCCAGGATAATATAAGTGGCACACTAGCAGATGCTGCTATGTATTATTGGAAACGTGATCTACGTACTGATCTTGAAAATAAAGTCCCTACAACTTTAATCAATCCTGCGTATTGGCAGCATATGGTTACTTTTACTGTTGGTTTGGGCGTGTCGGGTTCAATTGACCCTGACGATGCTTTTGCCGCCATTGCTACCAGTGCATCCATTAATTGGGGTAATCCCGACTATTCCAATGCAAATTGTACGGGTGCAACATGTACGGCCAGACAGGATGACTTTTTACACGCAGCTTTAAACTCTCGAGGTGGTTTTTTCAGTGCAGCAGATCCTGATACCTTCGCCACAGAATTAGCCGGGATACTCTCTAATATCGCTGATAGGACCTCTTCTGCCTCATCTGTTGCTTTGAACTCAGGATCTATCTCAACCGATAGTAAGGTTTTCCAAGCGCGTTTTAATAGTGGTGACTGGACTGGACAGTTACTCGCTTTTCCAATTATTAATGACAGTGGAAATGAAAATTTCGGTAACCTTTCATCACCAGCTGCATGGGATGCCAGGAATCTCATACCAGCAGCAAATGACCGGAGAATTTTGACCTTTGATGGTACTGAAGGACGTCCATTTCGCTGGTCGAGTATTTCTAATGAACAACAGGCCTTACTAATTTCAGAAGCCAACCTGAATTACCTTCGCGGCAATAAAAGTAACGAGCAAAGTAATGGTGGAAACTTAAGAAATCGTAATTACTTGCTTGGCGATATCATTAATTCTGCCCCAGCTTTTGTTGCAGCGCCATTCCAACGTTATCCGGACAATTGGGGAAGTGGTGCAGCAGAAAATGCTAGTCCCTATTCATCGTTCAAAGCAACAAACAGCAATCGCCAACCTCTTATCTATGTCGGAGCAAATGATGGAATGCTACACGCATTTAATGCCGTTACAGGAGCCGAATGGTTCGCCTATGTACCAGGAGTGGTTTATAACAACCTGCTCGATCTAACTAATCCCAATTATGGCCACAAATACTATGTTGATGGCAGCCCAACAGTGGTTGATGCTTTTATCAACAATCAATGGCGTAGTATTTTAGTATCCGGTTTAGGCGGCGGCGGACAAGGCGTATTTGCTTTAGATGTTACAAATCCCAGTGATTTTTTAAACGAAGGAACAGCTGCCAGTCGTGTCTTGTGGGAATTCACCGATGAATATTATGTGAGTGAAGAAAAAAATGGTCGCGATTTAGGATTTACTTATGGGGACCCGAGTATCGTCAGACTTCAAAATGGCGAGTGGGCAGCCATATTTAGTGGTGGTTACAACAATACCATCGATAACAATGGTGATGGAAATACTGCTGATAGCTCCACTGGAAATGCTGTTTTATTTATTGTACGCCTATCCGATGGTGAGTTAATTGAGACTATTGATACTGAAGTAGGGACAGCTCAAGACCCTACAGGTCAAAGTCGTCCAAATGGCCTAGCCTCACCTGCAGCAGTAGATGTTGATGGTGACTTTATTGTTGATTATGTCTATGCCGGAGACTTGTTTGGCAATATGTGGAAGTTTGATTTAACTAGTAGTTCACCTTCAGACTGGCGCGTAGCTTATGAAAATGGTGGTAACCCACAACCACTCTTTAATGCTTGTTTTGGCAACACTTGTGACTCAGACAATATCCAACCAATCACAACCCGCCCTCAAGTAGTTCGCCACCCCACTTCAAATGGATTTTTAGTTTTGTTTGGGACCGGTAAATATCTTGAGGTTGGAGATAACAGCGCCATAAATCAAACTACCCAAACTTTTTATGCGATATGGGATAAACGCCAAGATGAGTTAACACCGTTTAATCGGTTAAAGTTGTTGGAACAAAAAGTAACCCAAGAAGTTACCGTGGATGGGACAAGTTATCGTGTAACTTCAGATAACAGTATTAATTGGACTAATGATTTGGGTTGGTATATTGACCTGCTGAGCCCGAACACCACTGACAATCTGGGTGAAAGACAGGTTAGTAATTCTATTATTCGTAATGGGCGAGTTATTTTTACAACATTACTGCCTTCCACTGACCCATGTTTACCTGGTGGTTCCGGTTGGTTAATGGAATTAAATTATGCAACAGGTGCACGATTATCTTATTCTCCTTTCGATATTACTGGCGATGGCATTTTTAATGAAGAAGATTTCATTTGTATTGCGAATTGCGAGCTAGATGCGGATGGCAACCCTGATCCAAACAGAGTTTTAGTACCTGCAAGTGGTAAAAAATCTGATGTGGGCATTATTCCAACACCAAGTATTGCAAGTGAAGCAGGGGGGCAGCGTGAATTTAAATATACCAGTGGTTCTTCAGGCAATATCGAAGTAACTGTGGAAAATCCTGGTCCTGGATTTGAGGGAAGACAATCATGGCGCCAACTCGATTTCCAATTCAGGTAATATTAAAAATCATGAAAACATTACTGACACTATTTTTGCTTAGTTTTAGTGTAACTATCTATGCATTGGTTTCATTCCCTTTCACTGGTAAGGTGACCCAACATTTCAATGATTCAGTAAGCATTGAAATCTAAGGGCAAGCCTATTTAGTAAATGAGCAAACAGTTATATAGTGATTCTGAAAATACAAAAAGGATTACGGTTGGAACCACTGTAGGATATGAGCTCGATGACAGTTCAAACAGTAATCCTTTACCAACTATCAAAACGTTTATGGCTTTAGATAGCAACAAATAATCAAGGTAAACTAGC